>RXIW01000061.1 GCA_003989065.1 Candidatus Competibacteraceae bacterium | reverse complement strand
TCCACTCCACCCAGCAACCCTTGGAGATACGCCGCCAGCCATCCGCGCGTCTCGAGCCGTTTCGCGTAGCCACCCAGCTCCGCAACCCACTCCGCCCAAGCCGTTTCCCAATCCCCGTCGTCTCCTTCCCAGCTTTCGAACCCTGCTCCAACCATCACCATCTCTTATTTGGCTAATATCCAATAAAGTATAGCCTATTTATCTGCAACTGTAGTACTAAGAGCGTACAGGCATCGACGAAGGCTGAACTTTCCCCGGTAAGTTGCTCCGCCAAGACCCGCCACGCCAGAACCTCCGCTTTGGCAACGGTTTCGCACCATCATCTCAACTATCGTTACAAGTATACCTCTGCATCAACACCACACCAGCCTGGCTCACCTTTCTAGAGGATTGAACAGCTCACCCTGGTGGAGTGTCGAATCATGCGGAAAAACCCACCCGGTCAGAACGCCATGTCCACCGATCAGCTTTTCACCCTCCACGCCCGGTTTCAACCGGCTGGCGATCAACCGGAAGCCATTCGCGCGCTCGCCGCTGGCCTGCACGACGGGTTGGCCCATCAAACCCTGTTGGGGGTCACCGGCAGCGGCAAGACCTACAGTGTCGCCAACGTCATCGCCGCCGTGCAGCGGCCGGCCCTGCTGCTGGCTCCCAACAAGACCCTGGCGGCGCAGCTCTACGGCGAAATGAAGGAATTCTTCCCTGACAATGCGGTGGAATACTTCGTCTCCTACTACGACTACTACCAACCGGAAGCCTACGTCCCCTCCTCCGATACCTACATCGAGAAAGACGCCTCGATCAACGAACACATCGAACAGATGCGGCTGTCGGCGACCAAGGCCATCCTGGAGCGGCCCGACACCCTCATCGTTGCCACCGTCTCGGCCATCTACGGCTTGGGCGATCCCGAGTCGTACATGAAGATGCTGCTGCACCTGGTGCGCGGCGAACGGGTGGACCAGCGCGCCATCCTGCGGCGGTTGGCGGACCTGCAGTACACCCGCAACGACCTGGAACTGGCGCGCGGTACTTTCCGGGTACGGGGCGAGATCATCGATATCCACCCAGCCGAATCCGATGCCGAAGCGGTGCGGGTGGAGCTGTTCGATGACCAAATCGAATCGCTCAGCCTGTTCGACCCGCTCACCGGCAAGCTCCTGCGCAAGACGCCGCGCTACACCGTTTATCCCAAGACGCACTACGTCACCCCGCGCGAGCAACTGCTGCGGGCGGTCGATCAGATCAAGGACGAACTGCGGGAGCGGCTGGCCGAATTGCACGCCACCAACAAGCTGCTGGAAGCGCAGCGCCTGGAGCAACGCACCCGCTTCGATCTCGAAATGATGCAGGAGTTGGGCTATTGCAGCGGCATCGAGAACTATTCCCGCCATCTGTCGGGGCGGGAAGCGGGCGAGCCACCGCCGACCCTGCTCGATTATCTACCGCCGGAAGCGATCATCTTCATCGACGAAAGCCACGTGACGGTGCCGCAACTGGGGGGGATGTACCGCGGCGACCGCTCGCGCAAGGAAACGCTGGTGGAATACGGCTTCCGCCTGCCCTCGGCGCTGGACAACCGACCGTTGCGCTTCGACGAATTCGAGCGGCTGAGCGGCCAGACCATCTTCATCTCCGCCACGCCCGGTCCCTTCGAGCTGGAGCATTCCGGCGCGGCGGTGGTGGAACAGGTGGTGCGGCCCACTGGACTGGTCGATCCCGAGGTCGAAGTGCGCCCGGCCCAGTATCAGGTCGACGATCTGTTGGGCGAAATTCGCGAGCGGGTCCAGATCCGCGAGCGGGTCTTGGTGACCACTCTGACCAAGCGCATGGCCGAGGATCTGACCGAATATCTGGCCGAGAACGGGGTCAAGGTGCGCTATCTGCACGCCGACATCGAAACCGTGGAACGGGTCGAGATTATCCGCGACCTGCGCCTGGGCCAGTTCGACGTGCTGGTCGGCATCAATCTGCTGCGGGAAGGTCTGGACCTGCCGGAAGTGTCGCTGGTGGCGATCCTCGACGCCGATAAGGAAGGCTTCCTGCGCTCCGACCGCTCGCTGATCCAGACCATCGGCCGGGCGGCCCGCCATCTGCACGGCAAGGCGATTCTCTACGCCGACCAGATCACCGGTTCGATGCGGCGGGCGCTGGACGAAACCGAACGCCGCCGCGCCAAGCAGCAGGACCATAACCGGCTGCACGGCATCACCCCGCGCGGCATCGAGAAGGCCGTGACCGACATCATGGAAGGGGCCTATGCCCATCCCGGTGCGCCGCTGCCGGCGAAGGATTATGCCAAGGTGGCCGAAGAGGCGGCGGCCTATGCCCATGAACCACCGGCTCTATTGGCAAAGAAAATCAAGCAGCTGGAACAGGCGATGTACCGCTACGCCCGCGATCTGGAATTCGAGGAAGCCGCCAAGCTGCGCGACGAGATTCAGCGCATCCGCCAGTTCGGGCTGGGCGATCCGGTTGGCGGACGACGGGCGGCGGACGGCGGGTAAGGGCGCAGGCCCCTACCCCACCTCTATCGCCCGCCAGCTTCGTGCGCCACTTCGGTCTCCGCACCCGCAATCGCATGGGGCTGCTCCGCCGCTAGCCGACTGGACTTGCGCCCGGACAACCAGCTGAAGAACATCGGGATGAAGATGGTGGCGATGAAAGTCGCCGCCAACATGCCGCCGAACACCCCCGTGCCCATCGAGCGCCGGGCGGCGGCCCCAGCACCGGTCGACACCACCAGCGGGAACACGCCCAGGATGAAGGCCATCGACGTCATCACGATCGGGCGTAGCCGCAAGCGAGCGCCTTCCAGCGCCGCATCCAGCACGCTCATCCCTTCCGCCTGCTTCTGCGCGGCGAATTCCACGATCAGAATGGCGTTCTTGGACGCTAGGCCGATCAGCACCACCAGGCCAATCTGGAAGTAGATGTCGTTCGGCATGCCCCGGATCATCACCGCCGCCAACGCGCCGAACAGGGCAAACGGCACCGCCAGGATCACCGCCAGCGGCAAGGACCACTTCTCGTACTGGGCTGCCAGAATCAGGAACACCATCACGATGCCGAAGCTAAAGGCGATCGCCGAGGTCGAGCCGGTGCGTTTTTCCTGAAACGCCTGACCGGCCCAGGCCAGGTCATAGCCAGCCGGCAATATCGCCTTGGCGACGTCTTCCACGATCAGGATCGCCGTGCCGGTGCTGACCCCCGGCACCGAATTGCCCATCACCTTGGCCGCCAGGAAGCCATTGAAGCGGTCCAACTGCTCCGGTCCAACCACGGACTGCACCGTGATCAGGGCCGACACTGGGATCATCGCGTTCTTGGAGGAACGCACGTAGACCTGCCCCAGATCCTTCGGATCGGCCCGGAACGGCGCATCGGCCTGAAGCTGGACCCGATAAGTACGGCCATTGGTGAAGTTGAAGTCGTTCACGTACAGCGCGCCCATGGTGGCTTGCAGCGCCAGGTAGACATCGGCCACCGGCACCCCCAGGGAAATCGCCTTGGCTTCGTCGACCTCGACATACAGCTGTGGCGAAGAGGGCCGGAAAAAGGTGTTGATGCCGGTCAACTCCGGGCGTTTCTTCAGCTCGTCCATGAACTGCTGGACCACACCGGCCAGCTTGCGCGGATCGGCGTCGCTGCGGGCCTGGATATACGCCTCGAAACCACCCGCCGCGCCGAGTCCCCGGATCGCCGGCGGATTGAACACCAGCCCCAGCCCCTCCGGCAGCCGCATGCCCATGCCCATGAATTTCTTGGCCAGATCGTCGGCACCCTCGGTTCGCACGCTCCAGTCCTTCAGAGGAAGGAATACGGTGCCGGCATTGGTTTTCTGCCCGCCGCCGATGATGTCGTTGCCGGCGATCACGAACACCTTGTCGATCCCCGGATCCTGCACCAGCATCTGTTGGAATTGCTGGCCCGCCGCTCGGGTGCGCTGCAGGCTGGCCCCGTCCGGCAACATCAGGGCGCTGATCAGATAGCCCTGGTCTTCGGCCGGGACGAAACCGCCCGGCACGGCGCGGAACATATAGACGCACCCACCGATGATCAGGGTGAAGACCACCGCGCCGATGATGCGATGGTGCAGAGTCAGATTCACCGTGCGGGTATAGGAGGCGGTGAACCACTCGAACAGACGGTTGAAGGGCCGGAACAGCCGCGACTCTTCATGCTGGACCTTGAGCAGCAGCGCACACAAAGCTGGAGTCAGGGTCAGGGCGACGATGCCGGACAACACCACCGACATCGCCACCGTCACGGCGAACTGCTGGTAGAGCTTGCCGGCGATGCCGCCAAGGAACGACACCGGGATGAACACCGAGCACAGCACCAGCACGATGGCGACCACGGCCCCGGACACCTCGCGCATGGCTTCGATGGCGGCGTCCAGCGGTGACAGTCGCTGCTCGGACATCAGTCGCTCGACGTTCTCCAGCACCACGATGGCGTCGTCCACCACGATGCCGATCGCCAGCACCATGGCGAACAGGGTCAGGGTATTGATGGAGAAGCCGAACACCCACAATCCGGCGAAGGTGCCGATCAACGACACCGGCACCGCGACCATCGGAATCAGGGTAGCGCGCCAGCTCTGCAGGAACAGATAAACCACCGCCACCACCAGCAGCAGAGCTTCGACCAGGGTATGGAGGACCTCCCGGATCGAGGCGTCCACGAATTTGGTGGTATCAAAGGGAATGACGTAGTCCATGCCCGAAGGGAAGCGCTGCTTCAGATCCTCCAGCTTGGCACGAACCAGTTCGGCCACCTGCAGGGCATTGGCGCCGGATTGCAGGAAGATACCAATGCCGACCGCCGGCTGACCCAGCAGGCGAGTGGAGGCGTCGTAGTTCTGCGCGCCCAGCTCGACCCGGGCGATGTCTCGGATGCGCAAGATGCCGTTGGGGCCTTCGGCCCGCACGATGATGTCGCCGAACTGTTCGGGCGAGATCAGTCGGCCCTTGGCAGTGACGGTATAGACCAGCTGCTGACCATCGGGAGCCGGCTCCTGGCCGATCTTGCCGGCGGCGTTCTGCTGGTTCTGGGCGGAGATGGCCTGATAGACGTCGGTGGCGGTGACGCCCAGCTGGGCCATGCGGTCGGGCTTGAGCCACACCCGCATGGAATAGTCCAACGCACCGAAGATCTGAGCGTCGCCGACGCCCGGTAGCCGCCGCAACTCGTCGAGGATGTTCGCCAAAGCGTAGTTGGACAAATAGAGCGGGCTGCGCGTGCCATCCGGCGAGATGATCGCGGTCACCAGCAGAATGTCGTTGGAGCGCTTCTGCACGCTCACGCCATACTGGCGCACCACATCCGGCAGACGCGGCTCGGCGATCTTGACCCGGTTGTTGACGTTGACCGTGGCCATGTTGACGTCGGTCCCCACCTCGAAGGTGGCGGTGATCGAAACCTGGCCATTGGAGGTCGAGGTAGAACTAAAGTAGGCCAAGCCCTCTACTCCGGACAGCTGCTCCTCGATGGGTGCGGCGACGGTGCGGGTCAGGGTTTCGGCGGAAGCGCCCGGATAGCTGGCGGAAATGATGACGGTGGGCGGGGTGATGTCCGGATACTGGGCGATGGGCAGCACCCGCGCCGCCATCAAACCAGCGATGACGATGATGATGGAGATGACCGAGGCGAAGATCGGACGGTGGATGAAGAATCGGGACATGGCGCGCTCCGCTCAGCCTTTGCGTTCCGCCGGCGGCGCGGCCGGCGCGGGCTTGCCATCTGCGGCGACGCCAGCAGCCGGCTGAGGCGGATGCGGAGCGACTGGGGCGCCGGGTCGCAATTTCATTAGATTGTCGACGATCACCTGATCACCGGTCTGGAGTCCGCTGAGAATTACCCAGTCCTTCCCCTGCCAGGGACCCACCTGCACCGGACGCGGCGCCACCTTGCCATCGACCGCCAGGAACACCAGGTAACCCTGTTCGGTCTGGGTCACTGCCGCCTGCGGCACCAGGAACACCCCATCCCGCTCTCCCACCAGGATTCGGGTACGGACGAACTGGCCCGGCAACAGCACGCCGTCCGGATTGTCGAATTCGGCGCGGAACTGCTGGGTGCCCAGAGTCGGATCGATGCTGCTGGCCAGGAAATTGAGCCGGCCCTTGCGCGGATAGGCGGAGCCATCCGGCAATTTCAGCTCGACCCCGGTCACGTTCTGCTGAGTCAACCGCCCTCCCGGCAGGCGAGCCATGTCGCTTTCGGACAGGCTGAAGCGCACCCAGATCGGGTTGGATTGCTGGATCGTGGTCAACAGGCTTTCATCGCCGCTGCCGGTCGCGATCAGGCTACCTTCCGACTTGACGGCCCGGCCCGAAATACCGCTCACCGGCGCGACCACGGTGGTGTAGGACAAATTCAGCTCCGCCTGGCGCACCGCGGCTTCGGCCACCTGGCGGGCCGCCTGGGACATGGCATTGGTCGAGACGGCGTCGTCGTAATCCTTGCGGCTGATGTAGCCCTTGCCCAACAGGCCACGCAGACGGTCCTCCTCCCGAACCGCCTGTTCGACCTTGGCCTTGGCCTCGGCCAGATTGGCGCGGGACTGTGCCAAGGCGATTTCATAGGGCTTGCGGTCGATCTGGAACATCGGCTGGCCCGCCTTGACCGGCGCACCTTCCTGATAAAGCCGCTTGACCAGGATACCGCCGACCTGAGCGCGCACCTCGGTCTCCTTGGCGCCTTCGGTCTGGGCCATGACCTCGACGCTGATCGGGACCTGGGTCGGCTGCATCGTGGCGACCGTCACCGGCAGGGGTGGCGGCGGGGCGGCGCTCTTGGGCGCTTCACCGCCGAATTTCGAGCAGCCGGACAGCAACGCGACCAGGATGATCAAACCATGAAGCCAGGAGCGCTGCCTGCGGAAACGAGCTGAGGGAATTAGAGTACGGAACACGGATATCCCCACATCGGTGTCGGTGAGAGTTGCGTGATTATATACAATCATGTATGTATATAAAAGGACGGTTTGACTGGAACGACATCGCATGGCCCGAAAGACGAAGGAAGAAGCGGAGCGCACCCGCCAACAGATCATTCATGCCGCCCGCCAGGTATTCCACGAATGCGGGGTCAGCCGCACCTCCCTCGAGCATATCGCCAAGGCAGCCGGGGTGACGCGCGGCGCAGTGTACTGGCACTTCGCCAACAAGGCCGAATTGTTCTTTGCCATGCAGGAACAGGCTTCGACTCCCTTGATGGCGCGGCTCGACGATCTGCTGCTGGTCGAAGGATCCACCGATCCTCTGCAGGGCATCGAGCAGGCGCTGAAAGAATTCTTTCGGACTCTGGACGAACACCCCGAGATCCGGCAGACCTTCGAAACCATGGCGTCGCGCTGCGAATACGTCGATGAATTCGCCCCAGTACAGGTTGAAGTGAACAAGCCAGCCATGGATTTCCTCGACAAGGTGGAGATTGCCTATCGTCGCGCCCAGGAACGCGGCGTGCTGCGGGCTGGCCTGGAACCGCATGCTATCGCGCTGGATACCTGGGCCTTCGCCTGCGGACTATTCCACCACCTGCTGGCCGGTTGTCCCGAAGTGGACTGGCGTCAACAAGTGCCCGACATGATCGCGGCCCACATCGCCCTGCGCCGTTGACCCGAGGCTGGACCAGATTCGCGGCGACGAATCGGCTGCCGGGCGCACGAAATTTTTTCGCCATCTACCTTGCCAACTCGGCTTCTTTTGGTTAATCTTCCGCGCCTAATCGCTCAGGCGCGTAGCTCAGTTGGTTAGAGCACCACCTTGACATGGTGGGGGTCGTTGGTTCGAGTCCAATCGCGCCTACCAGATTTTCTGGGTTCCAGAGCGAGCAGTTTCAAAGGGCGCGCCTTCCCTCCAAAAGAGGGGATCTAGGCGTGCCCTTTATCGTTTGTGCGCCTGAAAATACAGCCAGCGAATCATCACATATAGTTCAGCGAATAGTTTAGAGAGTTGCTCACGATGCCGGTTATCACGCTCCCAGACGGCAGCCAGCGGGTGTTCGATGCGCCCGTCAGCGTCCACGACATCGCCGCGGCCATCGGCCCCGGCTTGGCCAGGGTCGCCCTGGCCGGTAAGGTCAATGGCCGGCTGGTCGATACTTCGCGCACCCTCACCGAAGATGCCGAAGTGGCCATCATCACCGAGCGCGATCCGGAAGGGCTGGATATCATCCGCCACTCCAGCGCCCATCTGCTGGCACACGCCGTCAAGCAGCTCCATCCGTCCGCCCAGGTCACCATCGGCCCGGTGATCGAGAACGGCTTCTATTACGACTTTGCCTTCGAGCGCCCCTTCACGCCCGACGATCTGGCGCAAATCCAGGCGCGGATGGAAGAGCTGGCGGCCCAGGATATTCCACTGGAACGCTCGGTGATGCCCCGCGACGAAGCGGCGGCCTTCTTCCGCAACATGGGCGAGGAATACAAGGCGCAGATCATCGCCGACATTCCGACCAACGAAGACATTTCGCTGTATCGGCAGGCCGATTTCATTGATCTGTGCCGCGGGCCGCACGTCCCCTCCACCGGCAAACTCAAAGCCTTCAAGCTGATGAAGGTAGCCGGCGCCTACTGGCGCGGCGATTCGCGCAACGAGATGTTGCAGCGCATCTACGGCACCGCCTGGCTGGACCAGAAGGCCCTGAAAGCCTACCTGCACCGGCTGGAAGAAGCCGAAAAGCGCGATCATCGCAAGGTCGGCAAGGCCCTGGATCTGTTCCACGTCCAGGAAGAAGCGCCGGGCATGGTGTTCTGGCACGATCGCGGCTGGCGCATCTACGTCGAAGTGCAAAACTACATCCGCCAGTTGCTGCGCGAACACGACTATCAGGAAGTCCACACCCCGCAGATCGTGGATCGCGTCCTGTGGGAACGCTCCGGTCACTGGGAAAAATTCCGCAACGACATGTTCACCACGTCATCGGAAAACCGCGACTACGCGGTCAAGCCGATGAACTGCCCCTGCCATATCCAGATCTTCAACCAGGGTCTGCGAAGCTACCGCGATCTGCCGCTACGCATGGCCGAGTTCGGCTCCTGCCACCGCAACGAGCCGTCCGGCACCTTGCACGGGCTGATGCGGGTGCGCAACTTCGTCCAGGACGACGCCCACATCTTTTGCACCGAAGACCAGATCCAGAGCGAAGTCTCGGCGTTCATGGAGCTGCTGTTCCACGTCTACGCCGACTTCGGCTTCAGCGAAGTGCAGCTGGCGCTGTCCACCCGACCGCCCCAGCGGGTCGGCAGCGACGCGGTATGGGACAAAGCCGAGCAGGCATTGGAAATCGCCCTCAACCACAGCGGCCTACCATGGACGCTCAAGCCGGGCGAAGGCGCTTTCTACGGACCGAAAATCGAATTCGTACTGCGCGACTGTCTGGACCGGCTGTGGCAATGTGGCACCATTCAGGTCGATTTTTCCATGCCGGGCCGGCTGGATGCCCACTACATCGCCGAAGATGGTAGTCGGCGGACGCCAGTCATGCTGCATCGAGCAATTCTAGGCTCGCTGGAGCGTTTCATCGGCATTCTGATCGAGCAATACGCCGGTGCGCTGCCAGTTTGGCTGTCGCCGGTGCAGGCGGTGGTGCTCGACATCACTGACCATCAGGCCGAATACGCCGCTCAGCTTGAAAAAACCCTTATGCAACAAGGTTTCCGGGTTGCCGCCGACTTGAGAAACGAGAAGATCGGCTTTAAAATTCGAGAACATACCTTGCAGCGGGTTCCCTACCTTCTGGTCGTCGGCGACCGGGAGATGGCAACCGAAACCGTCGCCGTGCGCACCCGGACCGGCCAGGATCTGGGCACGATGAAGTTAGCCGCTTTCGTCGACCTGCTGCAGGCCGATATCGCCCGGCGCGGGCGAAGCGAACCATGAATGGGAGGATCATAACATCGCTACAGCCAATGAACTTCGGATCAACGATGAGATCACCGGGCGTGAAGTACGCCTGATCGATCAGAACGGCGAACAGGCCGGTATCGTTTCCGTACTGCAAGCCAAGCGGATGGCCGAAGAAGCCGAACTGGATCTGGTGGAGATTTCCCCGAATGCCAAACCTCCGGTTTGCCGCATCATGGACTTCGGCAAATTCCGGTTTGAACAGGCCAAGAAACAGCAGGAAGCGAAGAAGAAGCAAAAGCAGATCCAAGTCAAGGAAGTCAAGTTTCGTCCGGGCACGGACGAAGGGGACTATCAGGTCAAACTGCGCAACCTGATCCGTTTCCTGAGTGATGGCGATAAAGCCAAGGTGACGCTGCGGTTTCGGGGCCGCGAGATGGCGCACCAGGATTTGGGCACTACCCTACTCAAGCGCGTTGAAGACGATCTCGCCCCTTATGGCGCGGTGGAACAGCGGCCCAAGATGGAAGGGCGGCAGATGGTCATGACCATCGCGCCGGTCAAAAAGAAATAGTTCCCCTTAGGCGATTGGCGTTTTCCGTCTCTGGCGCATGCCGGGGTTGGCCCAATATTTTACTTTTTTAATCGCGGAGTTATGCAATGCCCAAGATGAAAAGCAATCGTGGGGCGGCGAAACGCTTCACCCCTACCGGGTCCGGTAAGTTCAAGTGCGGTCATTCGCACCTCCGGCACATCCTGACCAAGAAGACGGCCAAGCGGAAACGCCATTTGCGTGGGACGACCACTCTGGCGGCGGTGGACACCCCGGCCGTGCGCCGGATGTTGCCGTACAGTTGATTCGCCGGAACGGAGAGAGGATGTCATGCCCCGAGTGAAACGCGGTGTTACCGCCCACGCCCGCCACAAAAAGATTCTGGACCAAGCCAAAGGCTACTATGGCGCTCGCAGCAAGGTCTTTCGAGTCGCCAAGCAGGCCGTCATCAAAGCCGGCCAGTATGCCTACCGCGACCGTCGGCAGAAAAAGCGCGAATTTCGCGCCTTGTGGATCGCCCGCATCAACGCCGGCGCCCGCGAAAACGGTCTGTCCTACAGCCGCCTGATCAATGGTCTGAAGCTAGCCGCCATCGAGATCGACCGCAAGGTGCTGGCCGACCTGGCGGTGTTCGACAAGCTGGCGTTCGCCGAACTGGCCAACCGCGCCAAGGCCGCGCTCGGCGTTGCCTGAACCGTTGCCGGACCGCCAAACCCGGTTCGGCGACACCCAGGATTTCGACGGGGAAAGGCTTGAGTCCTTTCCCTTTTTGTTTGGTTTGAGAGGCCCGCCAACGTGGACGCATTGCCCGAACTCATCCAGTCCGCCCGGACCGCCATTGCCGGGGCCAGCGATCTCGCGGCCCTGGATCAGGTGCGCGTGTTCTATCTGGGCAAGAAAGGCGTTCTCACCGATCGTCTCAAAGAGCTGGGTCGCCTGCCGGCCGAAGAACGGCGTCAGGCCGGCCAGGCCATCAACGAGGCCAAGCAGATCCTGGAATCGGCCCTCACCGACCGCAAGGCCGCGCTGGAAACAGTAGCGCTGGATGCTCGACTGGCCAGCGAGGCCATCGATGTGACCCTGCCCGGTCGTGGCCAACAGCCCGGTGGTCATCATCCGCTGAGCCGCACCCTGGCCCGGATCGAGGCGTTGTTCGCCCGGATCGGGTTCACGGTCGCCGAAGGTCCCGAGGTCGAGGACGATTTCCGCAACTTCGAGGCCCTCAACATCCCGCCGCACCATCCGGCGCGGGCGATGCACGACACCTTTTATTTCGATGCCCATACCCTGCTGCGCACCCATACCTCGCCGGTGCAGATTCGGGTGATGGAAACCCAGGCGCCGCCGGTGCGGGTGATCGCGCCGGGTCGGGTCTACCGCTGTGATTCGGATTTGACCCACTCGCCGATGTTCCATCAGGTCGAGGGTTTGCTGGTGGACGAAGGCGTCAGCTTCGCCGATCTGAAAGGTGTGCTGGACGATTTCCTGCGCAACTTCTTCGAGCGCGATCTGGCGGTGCGTTTCCGACCGTCCTACTTCCCGTTCACCGAACCTTCCGCCGAAGTGGACATTCAATGCGTGATCTGCGGCGGCAGTGGCTGCCGGGTCTGCAAACAAAGCGGCTGGCTGGAAGTACTGGGCTGCGGCATGGTCCATCCAGCGGTGTTCCAAAAAGTCGGCATCGACAGCGAGCGTTACACCGGCTACGCCTTCGGCATGGGGGTCGAGCGACTGACCATGCTGCGCTACGGCGTCAACGATCTGCGGCTGTTCTTCGATAACGATTTGCGCTTCCTGCGGCAATTTCAGTGAGGCACCCGGCATGAAAGTAAGTCAACGGTGGCTGCGGGATTGGGTCGATCTCGCGGTATCCAGCGCCGATCTGGCGGCGCAACTGACCATGGCGGGTCTGGAAGTGGACAGCGTCGAACCGGCAGCGCCGGCCTTCGATCGCATCGTGGTGGGCCGGGTCGTCGACCTGATCCCCCATCCCAACGCCGACCGGTTGCGGGTGGCGACCGTCGATGTCGGGCAGGCGGAGCCACTGCAGATCGTCTGCGGCGCTCCCAATGTCGCCGTGGGCATGTACGCCCCCACCGCGCTGATCGGCGCGGTATTGCCGGGCGACTTCACCATCAAGAAATCCAAGCTGCGCGGCGTCGAATCGCTCGGCATGTTGTGCTCGGCCAAGGAACTGGGGCTGGCGGAGATCTCCGACGGTCTGCTGCCCCTCCCCGCCGACAGCACCCCTGGCCAGAGCGTACGCCAACTACTGGATCTGGACGATTCGCTCATCGAGATCGAATTGACGCCCAACCGCGGCGATTGCCTGAGCATGGAAGGTATCGCACGCGAAGCAGCCACCCAGTATCGCCGCGACTTCACGCCGTTGCCGGTGGCCGAGATACCCGCTGCATTGAGCGATGTCTTCCCAGTGGCCCTGCTCGATCCCGCCGACTGCCCGCGTTATATCGGCCGGGTGATTCGTGGGGTCGATCCCACCGCCGAGACCCCGCTGTGGATGAAGGAGCGGCTGCGGCGCGCGGGCGTTCGGAGTCTGGGGCCGCTGGTGGACGTAACCAATTACGTGATGCTGGAACTCGGGCAGCCGATGCACGCCTTCGACTTGAATCGCCTGAACGGCGGCATCGAAGTGCGCCGCGCCCGACCTGGCGAGAAGTTGGAACTGCTGAATGGCGTCGTGGTGGAACCGGACAGCGAAACCTTGCTGATCGCCGATCACCAGGGTCCGCTGGCCCTGGCCGGAATCATGGGCGGCGAGATCAGTTCCTGCACTGAAGCGACTCGCGATGTGTTTTTGGAAAGCGCCTTCTTCGCCCCGGCCAGCATCGCCGGCCGCGCTCGCCGCTACGGTCTGCAAACCGATTCCTCCTATCGCTTCGAGCGCGGTGTTGATCCACAGCTGCAGCGCCGGGCGGCCGAACGCGCCACCCAATTGCTGATCGCGATGGCCGGTGGTCAGCCCGGCCCACTGATCGAAGCGGTGTCCACCGAACACGTGCCGGTCAAACCCATCATCCGTCTGCGGCCGGAGCGCATCCACAAGCTGCTGGGCATGACGGTCGACGGCGCCGAGGTCGAGGAAATCCTGCGGCGGCTGGGCATGGCGATCTCTAGCGAGGGTAACCACTGGTTGATCATGCCGCCCAGCAGCCGCTTCGATCTGACGCTGGAAGAGGATCTGATCGAAGAGATTGCCCGGATCTATGGTTATGGTCAGGTGCCTAGCAACCGGCCGCTGACTCGGTTGGCCATGACGCCGCAGCCGGAAGGGCGCGTGGCTCTGGACCGGTTTCGGACCGTCCTGGTACAGCGCGGCTTTCAGGAAGCTATTACCTACAGCTTCGTCGATCCAGCCGTTCAACGGCTGCTCGATCCCAACCGGGAACCGCTGGCGCTGGCCAATCCGATTTCCGCTGACCTGGCGGTCATGCGCACCAGCCTGTGGCCCGGCTTGCTCAAGGCGCTGGTCCACAATCAGAAGCGTCAACAGGCGCGGGTGCGGCTGTTCGAGCATGGCCTGATTTTCGTTCCTGCCGAGGCCGGCTTGTTGCAGGAAGCCTGGATCGGCGGTGTCATCGTCGGCGCAGCGCTGCCGGAACAGTGGGGCGCGCCGGCGCGAACGGCCGATTTCTTCGACCTCAAGGCCGATGTCGAAGCCTTGCTGGCCCTGAGCGGGGAGCCTGAGGCATTCGCCTTCGTCGCCGCTGCGCATCCAGCCCTGCATCCAGGACAGAGCGCTCGAATCGAACGCGCTGGCGAACCGGTCGGCTGGTTGGGTGCTCTGCATCCGCGCGTGGCACGGGCATTGGATGTGGAGGGTGACAGCTTTGTTTTCGAATTGCGGCTAGCGAACCTGCAATTGGCGCGGACGCCGGCGTTCAGGGAGCTGTCTCGCTTCCCGGCCAGCCGGCGCGATCTTGCCATCATCGTGGATGAAACCGTGACCTCTGGGGCGATTCAGTCCTGTATTCGTCAGCATGGTGGCGAATTACTGCGCGAGGTTCGGCTGTTCGACGTTTATCGTGGCAAGGGGGTCCCAGAAGGCCGGAAAAGTTTGGCTTTGGGATTGATTTTACAGGATTTATCGCACAATCTTACTGATAGTGTGGTTGATGAGGTCGTATCCGGCATCATCACCGGACTAGCGGAACGGTTTGGCGCAACGCTTAGGGTCTAGGAGCATGGCACTTACAAAAGCTGACATGGCTGAACGCTTATTCGAGGAACTCGGGATCAATAAACGCGAAGCGAAAGATCTGGTAGAGATCTTTTTCGAGGAGATCCGCAGTGCCCTGGAACAGGGACGGCAGGTCAAACTATCCGGGTTCGGCAACTTCGACCTGCGCGATAAGAATCAGCGGCCAGGTCGCAATCCCAAGACCGGAGAAGAGATCCCGATCACCGCGCGGCGGGTGGTAACCTTCCGCCCAGGGCAGAAGCTCAAGGCTCGGGTAGATGAGTTCAAGGGTGAGGCCCAGTAGCCGCCCGGTGTCGAAATGCTTGGCAAGACCAGGCTATTTAATTAAAATACTTCCTTCTGCAACCGGTCGGTTGCAGCCGGGGCGTAGCGCAGCCTGGTAGCGCACCTGCATGGGGTGCAGGTGGTCGGAGGTTCAAATCCTCTCGCCCCGACCAATTGATCGAATAAAGCCCGCTTAGGACATGTTCCTGGCGGGCTTTTTCATTGCAACCGCCGCACGGTTACAACCGCCAGCGTAACCCGCGTCGCGCCGTGGCAGTGATCAGCATCCCCAGGGCCAAAGCCAACAGGGCCAACGCCCACTCCGCGAGCGTGGGCACCGCAACGGCGCTGATGATGGCGGAGTCGTACAACTCTGCGTCCGTAAAACTGGTGCTATAGACACTGAACCCATTGCCGACAATGTAGTATCCACCGGCCACCAGCACCCTGCCATCAGCCAGCAGCGTCGCCGTGTGGCGGATCCGAGGCAACCCCACCAAGCTCTCTGCAGCGCTCCAACTGCCAGTGGCCGGATCGTACAATTCCGCACTCGACTGGATGGCGGTTTTGCCCCATCCCCCCACGACCAAGACATGACCATTCGGTAACAGCGTCGCCGTGTGGTTAGCATGCGGCGTGATCGGGCTACCGGTAGCACTCCAACTGCCGGTGGCCGGATCGTACAGCTCCGCGCTCGCCAAGGGCACGTTTCCCAATCCACCCACGACCAGCACCTGACCATTCGGTAGCAGTGTCGCCGTGTGTTCAGTGCGCGCGGTGATCATACTGCCGGTAGCGCTCCAACTGCCGGTGGCCGGATCGTACAGCTCCGCACTCGCCAAGCCGTTGCCATTCTCACCGTCTCCCCCCACGACCAGCACTTGGCCATTGGGCAGCAGCGTAGCGGTATGGTGGTAACGCAATATTGCCGGGCTGCCGGTGGCACTCCAGCTACCAGTGGCCGGATCGTACAGCTCCGCGCTCAGAGGAAAGCTACCGTAGATGGAAGTGTAATGTCCCCCAACGACCAACACCTGGCCATTGGGCAGCAGTGTAGCGGTTTGGTCTTCATCCCCCTGCGTTTGTTCGCCGGTGACGCTCCAAACACCCGTGGCCGGGTCGTACAACTCCGCCCTATCGCCGCAACAACCCGTCACCAGCACCTGACCATTGGGCAATAACGTAGCCGTGTGTCCAGCGTGCGTATTCGCCAGGCTACCGGTGGCGCTCCAGTTGCCGGTGGTCGGATCATACAGCTCCGCGCTGGCGAGAGAACCCTTGGAATTGTTGTATCCCCCGACGACCAGCACCTGGCCATTGGGCAGCAGCGTAGCGGTATGGTCGAAGCGCGCCATTGCCATGCTGCCCGTATCGCTCCAGGTATAGGTCTGGGCATGTGCCGGCAATACTTGCCATAGCGCCAGCACACAAACCCATAGCAACACGACCCATCGGCGCGGCTCAACCAGGGTTTGGCAATGGCAATGCGCAGCTTGAATCACAATAGCTTGACAGGAAAGCGTTGGCATGGCTTGTCATGGCGGCACAGGACAGGGAAAACACATACGCCTGCTTGCAGGCAAATACGCTGTTAAAACGCGACCCACTGTACTACCGCAAACCCATACCGTCAAAACCATCAAGCGATTGTATCTTAAAGAAAACACTCAGCGATATAAACCAAGTATGCCACACGCTCCAATCGACCGGGCGCATCCTAAAGATATGAACGATCGCCGCCCAGTTCGTATCGAAGCGGTCCCATCAAGCAAAGTGGTCATAGCCCTGCCGAGTCAGCCGCAAGGCGGAACCGTCCGCACGGCGCAGCTGCAAACCCGACTCCGCCGTGATGACCCCGATGCGGGTGCAGCGACAATCCCAATCCACGGCCACAGCCTCCAGCTGCGCCGCACACGCCGGCGGCACGGTAAAACACAGCTCATAATCATCGCCACCGGTCAACGCGGTCTCGATGGCCGCGTCCGCGTCGAGACTGGCTGCCAGCGCCGGTGACAGCGGCAATTGCGCCAACTCCACGCGCGCTCCGACCCGACTGCGTTCGAGGATATGGCCCAAATCCTGGGCCAGGCCATCGGAAATATCGATGGCGGCACTGGCGATTCCGCGCAAAGCCACGCCTTGGGCGATGCGTGGTTGTGGGCGCTCCAGCCGTGTCTGGACCGCTGCGCGCCAAGCCGGATCGAGATCCACCTTGCCATACGCCGCCGCCAGCGCCAAACCAGCGTCGCCGGGCGTACCGGTCAGGTAAATCCCATCACCCGGTTGCGCACCGTCGCGCCGCAGCGCCTGTCCCGGCGGCACGAAACCGTGGGCCTGAATAGTGATCACCGTGGTCGGACCATGGGTGGTGTCGCCACCGATCAATTGCACCTGACAACGATCGGCCAACGCGAACAGCCCACGGCAAAACCGCGCCAGCCAATCCTCGTCTGCTTTGGGCAAAGTCAGCGCCAGGGTCGCCCAGGCTGGCGTCGCCCCCATCGCGGCCAGATCGCTGAGATTGACCGCCAACGCCTTGTGACCGAGCGCTTCCGGATCGACATCGGCGAAGAAATGCACATCGGCGACCAGGGTATCGATCGTCACCGCCAACTGCTGGCCGGGTGGCGGCGTCAACAATGCGCAATCATCGCCGATGCCCAACACCACATCAGCACGAGATCCGCCATGAGCGGCGAAAAAACGATCGATCAGAGAAAATTCGGCGGCGGGCATTCTGGATGACGTAGGAGGCAGAGTGGCATTCAGGGGCGTTGTATATCGCGCCGCGCGGTGGAAATGGTCACGGTGAAGCCGGCGATGACATCGCTCAAGGTCATCAACACGATCAGGAAAAAGGTCATGTTGGCCATGCGCGGCATCACCAGCAACTCGATCAAAGCGATGATGAACACGATCAGCGACAGGACATGATTGAGGATGGCGCTGGCGGAGCTGCTGGTGGCGCGGTACACCTCGACGCACAACAGAATCAGCCCGATGACCAGCAAGATATCCCCACCCCGAAACGGCACTATCACTCCGGACAACAGCGGCAGACCGAACAACGCCGTCTCCAGCCAGCCCGGCGCGGCCAAAGCGAACAGCGTGTACGCGGCAACGATAATCGCAAGCAACGGAAAACTGGCCATTCTCTCTCCCCTTCAGCAATCCAGATTTTGAAATCAGGACAGATCGACTCGTCGCAAAAACGTTCCCGAATCCGTCAACCGGTGACCCTATTCGTCTGGCTGGCTCGGTTCGCCCTGCCCCGCCGCCAGCTGTCTTTCCTCCCGCTTGGCACATTCCCACAGGGCGTCCATCTCGGCCAGCGTCGATTCCGCTGGCGTGCGACCCTGCTCTGCCAGCCAAGCTTCGATACGCTGAAAGCGCCGTTCGAACTTGGCGTTGGTCCCGCGCAAGGCCGCTTCCGGGTCGAGCTTGAGATGGCGAGCCAAGTTGGTAACTGCGAACAACACATCGCCCAATTCATCGGCCAGCCGTTCCGGCGCAGCCTGCACTGCAACCTCGTGGCGTAACTCGGCGATTTCCTCTTCGATCTTGGCCAGGATCGGTTCCACCGCCCCCCAATCGAACCCGACCCGACTGGCTTTCCGTTGCAGCTTGACCGCGCGAGTCAGCGCCGGCAAGGCCAGCGGTATCCCATCCAGCACACCATGGGTCCGATCGGCTGTTTCAGCAGCCTTGATCCGTTCCCAGGCGGCGCTCTGCTCGGCGGCAGTGGCATAGCGATCGTCGCCGAACACATGTGGATGTCGGCGGGTCATCTTCTCGACGATGCCATGCGCCACATCGGCGAAATCGAAGCGGCCTTCTTCCCGGGCCAGCTGGGCATAGAACACGATCTGGAACAAGAGATCGCCCAATTCATCGCGCAAGTCCGCCCAGTGGGTGCGGGCGATGGCGTCGGCGACTTCGTAGGCTTCCTCAATGGTATGCGGAACGAGGGTGGCGTAGCTCTGCGCCCGATCCCAGGGACACCCCCGTTCTGGATCGCGCAGCCGCGCCATCAATTCCAATAATGCGGTCATCTCGTGCATGGCCTGGTTCCTCACCGCCCACCGCGCCGCTTGCCGCTGCCACAGGGGCTGCCCTGGGTAAAGGCGCGCGCCGGACGGTTTGTGGATGCGGGCTTATCGGTGAAAGTCCCCCGCTTGCTCTCCGGTTGCGGCGGCGGGCTGGGCGATTTGACGTCAGCACCACGCGGCGGCAGGCCAGTGTGTCGGGTCAGAAAAGTCTGCGCTCCGTGCTTACGCCCCTGCCGCAGCCCTTCGCCGCCACTGTGACCGGTGCCCTGCGGTTGCCAAGTCGGAATCAGATGGCGCTTGCCGTTGCCGATCAGCTCGGCATGGCCCATCTGCCGCAGCGCATCGCGCAACAGCGGCCAATTTTCCGGGTCGTGGTAACGCAGGAACGCCTTGTGCAGACGGCGCTGCTTCAGGCCCTTGGGCGACGTCACGAGGTCGCCCCGGTCGCGGTGGATGCCCTTCAACGGATTGCGGCCGCTGTGATACATGGTGGTAGCCAGCGCCATCGGACTCGGCAGGAAAGCCTGGACCTGATCGGCGCGGAAGCCATTGCGCTTCAACCACAAGGCAAGATGGAGCATGTCCTCGTCGGTCGTGCCCGGATGGGCGGCGATGAAATAGGGAATCAGATACTGCTCTTTGCCTGCCTCCTGCGAGAACCGGTCAAATAGGACTTTGAACTGGTCATAGGCACCGATGCCCGGTTTCATCATCCGCGCCAGCGGCCCGGCTTCGGTGTGTTCGGGGGCAATCTTGAGATAGCCGCCGACATGATGGGTAACCAGTTCGCGAACATAGGCCGGATCGCGCACCGCCAGATCGTAACGCACCCCGGAGCCGATCAGGATCTTCTTCACCCCTGGGATTTCCCGCGCCTTGCGGTACAACTGGATCAGAGGGGAATGATCGGTGTTGAGATTCGAGCAGATGTCCGGGTAGACGCAGGACAGCTTGCGGCAGCTGCGTTCGATTTCCCGCGACTTGCAGGCTAGGCGGTACATGTTGGCGGTCGGCCCGCCAAGGTCGGAAATCACCCCGGTGAACCCCGGCGTTCGATCGCGGATCTCTTCGATCTCGCGCAGGATCGAGCCTTCCGAGCGCGACTGGATAATGCGGCCCTCGTGCTCGGTGATCGAGCAGAAGGTACAGCCACCGAAACAGCCGCGCATGATGTTGACCGAGAAGCGGATCATCTCCCAGGCCGGAATGCGGGCATTGCCGTAACTGGGATGCGGCGCGCGGGCGTAGGGTAGATCGAACACGGCGTCGAATTCCGCCGTGGTCAATGGAATCGGCGGCGGGTTGAGCCATACGTCACGATCGCCATGGCGCTGGACCAAGGCGCGGGCATTGCCGGGATTGGTCTCCAGATGCAGCAGACGCGAGGCGTGCGCGTACAGCACCGGATCGCTCTTGACCTGTTCGTAACCGGGCAGACGAATGACGGTAGTGGCACGGTCGTGGCGCTGGGCGCGCGGTGAAAATCGCAGCACTGGCGTCGCGCTTCCCGCGTCTACCGATCCGACCGGGCGCGGCGTGGCCGGCTGCTGGGCATAGGGATCGGGATGCGCGTCCACCGGTCCCGGCCGGTCCAGCTCGGTCGAGTCGATTTCCAGCCAGCCCTCCGGCAGATCTTTCTGGATGAAGACGGTGCCGCGAATATCGTGCAGGGTCTTGGGCTGCGCGCCAGCTGCGACCCGATGCGCCACCTCGACGAGGGCGCGCTCGGCATTGCCATACAGCAGCAGATCGGCCTTGGCGTCGCACAGCACCGAGCGGCGGACCTGGTCCGACCAGTAGTCGTAATGGGCGATACGGCGCAGGCTGGCTTCGATGCCGCCGATGATCACGGCCGCATCGGGGTAGGCTTCGCGGCAGCGCTGGCTGTAGACGATCACCGCGCGGTCGGGACGCTTGCCACCCACATCGTCAGGCGTATAGGCGTCGTTGTGGCGCAAGCGCCGATCCGAGGTATAGCGGTTGACCATCGAATCCATGTTGCCGGCCGTGACCCCGAAAAACAGGTTGGGCCGGCCCAGCGCCTGGAACGGCGCCGCTGAGGTCCAATCAGGCTGGGCGATGATGCCGACCCGAAAACCCTGCGCCTCCAGCAACCGGCCGATGATCGCCATGCCGAAGCTGGGATGATCGACATAGGCGTCGCCGGTGACGATGATGATGTCGCAGGAATCCCAACCGAGTTGCTCCATCTCGGCGCGCGACATCGGCAGGAAGGGCGCAGGGCCGAAGCGGACCGCCCAGAATTTACGATAGGAAAACAGTGGGGTGACAGCAGACATGAGCATCCAAAGGTAGTAACAACGGCAAGTGATCGCGTCAGGCGGAACCGGCCAGCCCCGGCAATAGCGCCTTGGCCCCGTCGAAGATCATCTCGATGGCGATCGCGGCCAGGATCAGGCCCATCACGCGGCTCATGATCACCCGGGCGCTACTCGTCAAATATTTGCTGAGCCGGCTACCGAGCGCAAAGAGCACCGCCACCATCAACACCACCACGCCAAAAGCCACGAAATAGCCAATCCAATTCTCCAGTCCTTTCGTCTGGCCAGCGAACAGGATCATGGTGGTCAGCGAGCCGGGCCCCATCATCACCGGAAAGGCCAACGGATAGAAAGCCAGCGAGTCCGAATCGGAGAAATCCGACTGCTCCTGCTCGGTACCGTGATGCATGCTGCTGGGACTGCCATGCAACATGCTAAAGGCCAGCCCCAGCACCACCAATCCGCCGGCCACCTGCAAATCATGAATGCTGATGCCGAAGAACTTCAGCACCTGCGTACCCGCCAACGCGGCGACGACCCCGATGACGACAATATAGAAGGTCATCTTCAGCGCGATCTTGCGTTGAACCGCCGAACCGACATCCTCGGTCATGCCCAGAAAGATCGGCAAACCAGCGAGCGGATTCATGATCGCGAACAATGCGCCGAAAAACTTGATTGCAAAAGTAATATCCATGTCCTTCCCTCTCGGAGCGGATTCGGTTGCGGATCAGTGGACCCAGCGGTGCTGATACTGAACGCGAAATGATAGAACACGCGCTCGCTGAAATCCCAGCATGACCTTTATCAACGGTGGACCCGGCTTCAGAACGATGGAGCGACCGAAGCGCGCCAAGGGCATGTCATCGAATAGTCATGACCGCTTGGTAGTGTAAAAAAATATTTATAACCTTTCGCGCTTTCCGCCCTGCCATTCATACCATTTCATTCAATGATCGAGGTCCATCATGTCCGATTCCGTCTCCCTTTCCCGTCGCCGCGTGCTGCAATTTCTGGCGGGCGCGCCCATGCTGCCGCTGGCTTCCTCGCTGGTCGCCAGTCTGCCTTTCCTGGCGGAGGCGGCAGTTCCTTCGCTTCCCGCTCTGAAGCGCGTCAAATACACCTTCGGCTCGATGGCCGCGCCGTCTTTGGCCGATCCGGCGCAAATGGCAACGACCTATGTCGCCTCGACCCTGACCAAGGGCTCCACCACCTACTCGCTGGGTTACGAGACCTTCTTCCTCACTGGCGACGAAGTGCCCGCCACTGGTGGCGGTACGCTCGTGGCTGGCGGCTACTATGACATCGACAACAACCCAATCGTCGATATCACGGACGCCACCCAGCGTCAGTTCTTCTCCGATTGCCCAGACGGCCTTTCGCTGATCCAGCTCGACGGTGTGGACGACAAGCTGTTCGCGGTAGTGCAGTTCGAATACACCACCAAGAATGCCGCTGGCACCAGCATGTACGGCCTGCTGCCCTCGCCGATCGCCGTGCTGACCCTGAAGCAGAACACCCTCACCGGCAAGCTCGATCTGGTGAGCTATTACAATGTCGATACCTCAGCCGTGAAAGGCTTGTGGATCACCTGCGCGGCGAGCAAGTCGCCCTGGAACACGCATCTGTCCAGCGAGGAATACGAGCCGGACGCTACTCTGGCCAGCAACGCCCAGCTGGAAGGCTTCAGCCAGAACCTGTTCGGCGACAGCAGCGTCGCCAATCCCTACGACTATGGCCATCTGCCGGAAGTGACGATCAAGGCCAACGGCACCGGCACCGTCCAGAAGCACTATTGCATGGGCCGCATCTCCCATGAGCTGGTGCAGGTCATGCCGGACCAGCGCACCGTCTTGATGGGCGACGACGCCACCAACGGCGGCCTGTTCATGTTCGTGGCTGACCAGGCGCAAGATCTGTCCGCCGGCACCCTGTACGTCGCCAAGTGGACCCAGACGTCTGGGACTGGCCCAGGAGCCGGCAAGATCTCTTGGATCAAGATCGGCCACGCCACCAGCGCCGAGATCAAAGCCATCATCGACAGCGGCGTCAAGTCAACCGACATCATGTCGGTCAAGACCAGCGATCCGAACGATTCAAGCTATACCAAGATCCGCTTCAGCGGCGCCAACAACTGGGTCAAGTTGGTCCCGGGCATGGAGAAGGCCGCCGCCTTTTTGGAAACCCATCGCTACGCCGCGCTGATCGGCGCGTCCATGGGCTTCACCAAGATGGAAGGGACGACGGTCAACGTGGCGGACAAGCGCGCCTATTCGGCCATGTCGTACATCTACAAGTCCATGACCGATGGGACCACCGACATTCACGTCCAAGGTCCGGTGGCCGGCGCGGTATACGAACATGTGTTGGAAGGCGGCCAATACGATTCCGACGGCGATCGCATCGACAGCGAATGGGTGTCCACCTACATGCACGCGCCGGAAGCCCTGGTCGGCGAGGATCTGGCCACACGAGATGCGCTCGGCAACAGCGCCCATCCCGACAAGATCGGCAATCCCGACAACCTCAAGTATTCCGAGGCGATGCGCACGCTATTCATCGGCGAAGACAGCGGCAATCATGTGAACAACTTCCTCTGGGCCTACAACGTCGATACCAAGGAATTGAGTCGCATTCTGTCCTGCCCGTCGGGCGCTGAATCCACTGGTTTGCATGCCGTGGACAACGTCAACGGCTTCAGCTACATCATGAGCAACTTCCAGCATCCTGGCGACTGGGAAAGCCCGCTCCACGATGTCGTCAAGGGTATCCTGGAACCCTACGAAGAGGCTAATTACCGGGATAAGTACAGCGCCGCCGTGGGCTACCTGACGATCACGGGCATCGTCGGCTGATAGCAGTACTGCCGATATCCTGAAACACCCCAAGGCCGGCGCATGACGTCGGCCTTTTTATCGCCAACGAGAAAAGGGGTCAGCATTCTCTTGGCCTCTTATTTTATTTGATGAGCCGTGTGCGGTTCCAACGCACGACCAGCAGATAAAAGTTATTGAGTACCATCGGCTCTCCCGCGATACGCCGCATGGTCGCGCGACGATACCCATCCAGAATATCCACCGCGTCCATCCGATCAT
>RXIW01000060.1 GCA_003989065.1 Candidatus Competibacteraceae bacterium | reverse complement strand
AACAGCTTGCCGTCCTTATCCAACACCCCGGTGGTGTCGGTCAGCAGCATCAGCTTCTCGGCCCGCAGCACTTCGGCCACCTTGCCCGCCACCAGATCGGCGTTGATGTTGTAGGACTGGCCATCCGGACCCACCCCGATCGGGGCGATGACCGGCACGAAATGGCCGCGGGTCAGGTTTTCCACCACGCTCTTGTCGATACTGGCGACTTCGCCGACATGGCCGATATCGACGATTTCCGGCTCTTCCATGTCCGGGCTCTTGCGGGTGATGGTCAGCTTGCGGGCATGGATCAGATCGCCGTCCTTGCCGGTTAGACCCACCGCGCAACCGCCCTGCCGGTTGATGTTGTTGACGATTTCCTTGTTGACCAACCCGCCCAACACCATCTCGACGATGTCCATGGTCTCGCTGTCGGTGACGCGCATGCCATCGACGAAGCGGCTTTCCTTGCCGATGCGCTTGAGCAGGTTGCTGATTTGCGGTCCGCCGCCGTGCACCACGACCGGATTGAAGCCGACCAGCTTCATCAGCACGATGTCGCGAGCAAAGCTGCTCTTCAGCTCCTCATTCTCCATGGCATGGCCGCCGTATTTGATCACGATGGTCTTGCCGGAGAAACGACGGATGTAGGGCAGCGATTCGGTCAGAACGTGCGCCACATGGGTGGCGGCCTGGGCGTCGAGAGCCATGCGTCGATCAACCTCTGTCATGAAGGAGAAAGGCAGAGAATTTAGAGAATTTTGGAGAATTTAGAAAGGGAGGGCCAAATCCGGGCGCAGCGCCAGCAGCCGTGAACGGAACCGGTCCTGGATATCGGCCATGGCGGCGGGATCGTCAGCCTCGAAGCGCAGCACCAGGCTAGGTGTGGTGTTGGAGGCGCGCACCAGCCCCCAGCCGTGCGGCCATTCCACCCGCAGCCCATCCAAGGTGATGAGCCGGGCGTCCGCTCCGAAATCGGCCTGAGCCGCCAACCGTTGCATGAAGGCGAACGGTTCGCCTTCGGCCAGATCCACCCGCAATTCCGGCGTGTTCAAGCCGGTCGGATAGGCGGCGAAGAATTCGGTGCTGGAACCGCCGTGTCGGGCCAGCAGCCTGAGCAGCCGGGCAGCGGCGTAGAAGGCGTCGTCGAAACCGAACCAGCGGTCGGCGTGGACGATGTGGCCGGTCATCTCCCCACCCAGCAGTGCGCCGGTTTCGCGCATCTTGGCCTTGATCAGCGAATGGCCGGTCTTCCACAGGATCGGCCGGCCGCCGAGACGCTCGATCAGCTCGGTCAGATGGCGCGAACACTTGATGTCGTAGACGATCGCCGCACCGGGATGCTCGCGCAACACCTCTTCGGCCAGCGGCATCAGGATGCGGTCCGGCCAGATGATTTCACCGGCGGCGGTCACCACCCCCAGCCGGTCGGCGTCGCCATCGAAAGCCAAGCCGATGTCGGCGCCCTGCTCGACCACCGCCGCCTGCAGATCGGCCAGATTGTCCGGCACGCTGGGATCGGGATGATGGTTCGGAAAGCGCCCGTCCACCTCGCAATACAGCTCCACCACCTCGCAACCCAAGGCCCGCAGCAGGGACGGCGCGGTATCGGCGGCGATGGCGTTGCCGCAATCGACCACCACCTTCAACGGCTTGGGCAGGCGCAATTCGCTAACGATGCGCTGGATATAGTCGACATGGATGTCGGCCGACCGTTCGCTACCCTGGCCGTGACACAGATCGCCGGTCTCGATCCGGCGGCGCAGATCGTCGATGACCGCGCCATGCAGGGCAATCTTGTCGATGACGATCTTCAGGCCATTGTACTGGGGCGGATTGTGGCTGCCGGTGACCATCACCCCGGCGTGGCTGGAACCGAGGGTATGGGTGGCGTAGTACAGCAGCGGCGTTGCCACCGCGCCGATATCCAGCACCGCCAAACCCGTGTCGCGAATGCCGCTCTTGAGGGCGTCACACAGCCGGGGACTGGACAGGCGGCCGTCGCGGGCCACGATCACCTGATTTTCGCCGCGCTCGGCCGCCAGACTGCCCACCGCCTGACCGATGTCGTGCACGACATCCGGCGTCAGATCGCGGTCCACCACGCCACGGATGTCATATTCCCGAAAGATCGATTTTTTCATGCTGCTGGCGTCAATGCCGTCCGGAATGGCCGAAACCGCCACCGCCGCGGGCGCTGGGATCGAATTCGGGCACGATGGCGAATTGAGCCTGCACCACCGGCACGATGATCAGCTGCGCGATGCGCTCGCCGACAGCGATGGTGAACGGGGTCTGCCCCCGATTCCAGCACGAGATCAGCAATTCACCCTGGTAATCGCTGTCGATCAGCCCGACCAGATTGCCCAGCACGATGCCGTGCTTGTGGCCGAGGCCGGAGCGCGGCAACACCAGCGCCGCCAGGCCGGGGTCGGCGATGTGAATGGCCAGCCCGGTGGGAATTAGGTGGGTTTCGCCCGGCTGCACCGTCAGCGGTTCGGCCAGACAGGCGCGCAGATCCAGGCCCGCCGATCCAGCAGTGGCGTATTCGGGCAAGGGGATGTCGTGACCCAGACGCGGGTCGAGGATTTTCAATTCGATGGTTTGGCGGCTCATGCCGGATCCGATTCCATGCGTTCGATGAGGCTGCAGCTGCGTTGCCTATCACGGACAGTGGACAACGCGGAGTAGGCGATCACCTTACCAAAATTCATGCGGCGATGCAGCATAACGAGTTGGGAGAATCGACCTCACTGCTCCCCTTTCCACAGCCGATAGCGCCGGGTGATCAGCGCGACCAATTGCTGCCCAAGCACGGTCTTGTCGGCCAGTGGCAACACGTGTTCCCCGCCTTCCCATAGCACGTGCAGGGCGTTCTGCTCGCTTTCGAAGCCGCTACCGGCCATGCCCACCTGATTGGCGGCGATCAGATCCAGATTCTTGCGACGGCGTTTGTCCTCGGCATACGGCACAACATCGTGGGTTTCAGCGGCAAAACCAACCACGAATGGCCGATGCGAGCGCAGCGCGGCGACTTCCGCCAGAATATCGGGATTGCGCACCAGTTCCAGCGTCAGCGACTCGCTGGATTTCTTGATCTTCCGATCGGCCAGCTGGGCGGCGCGATAATCGGCGACGGCGGCGGTGGCGATGAAAATATCGGCCTGCCGGGCGCGCTCTATGACCACCGTGTGCATGTCGATCGCGCTTTCCACATCGATCCGCTCCACCCCCGACGGCGTCTTCAGGCTCACCGGCCCGCTGACCAGCGTCACCCGCGCGCCCGCCAGCGCAGCCGCCTCGGCCACGGCGAAGCCCATCCGCCCGGTGCTGCGATTGCTGATGAACCGCACCGGGTCCAGCGCCTCGCGGGTCGGGCCGGCGGTCAGCAAGACCGTCAGCCCCTGCAGATCATGGGGGGCCAGCGGACTGGCAAATTGCTCGTTGGCGGCGGATTCCAACGTCACGCTGCGCCCTGCCAGGAAATCGATGACGGCGGCGCACAATTCCACCGGCTCCAGCATCCGGCCTGCGCCGATCTCGCCGCAGGCTTGCTCGCCGACTCCCGGTCCCCAGATCTTCACACCCCGCCGCGCCAACAGGCGGCAATTGTCCTGGGTAGCAGCGTTCTGCCACATCTGGCGGTTCATGGCGGGAGCGACCGCAATCGGTCGATCGGTGGCCAGGCACAAGGCGCTGAGCAGGTCGTTGGCCAAACCATGGGCCAGTCGGGCGAGAAAATCGGCTGTGGCCGGCGCTGTCAGCACCAGGTCGGCCCAGCGCGCCAGTTCGATATGGCCCATGCCGGCCTCGGCATTGACGTCGAGCATCTCGGTATGCACTGCTTGGCCGGAAACCGCCTGAAAGGTCAGCGGCCCGACAAAAGCGGTCGCCGCCGGGGTCATGACGACCCGCACTTCGGCCCCCGCCTCGCGCAGCCGGCGAACCAGGTCGGCACTCTTGTAGGCTGCGATACCGCCGGTGACACCCAGCAAAATGCGTTTTTTGGCCAGCGCTTGCAACATGACGGACTCCGCTCGGAGATAAGATTCCTGGCAAGCTTAGCGCAGCTTGTCGCGGGGCAAAAGCGGAGTCGGGAAGGATGGCGCGCAGGAATAAAAAGGGCGTCCGAACTCGCACTGTGCTGACACGAGATCGGACGCCATAGTCCGCGACGGCGGCCCCCGTTAGCCGCCCGGATCCGCGCTGCGACCCAGTCCCTGAGGATTGGTGAGCGCGAGTCCTTAGTATCGACAAGAGCAATTCGTTTGCCAACATTTCCAAGCCAATGTTTTTTATAAAATCATAGCTTTCGCAGTCGCCATGGTCCGCGCTCCAGGCAATGATCGTCGCTTTGTCGTGGTGCCCGAAGCAACAGGACTGCGTCATAACAGTGCGCATGGAGCGTCTCTTGCAAACGATTTGGATGGCTGCGACGGGCGGTTCATGCGTCGGCTCGCATCGCGTCCATACTGCAGCATGATCGACGATAAGGAGACTACGATGTCCATCCGCGACTGGCCTGACGACGAGCGTCCGCGGGAAAAACTGTTACGACGCGGCGCGGCGGCCCTGTCCGACGCCGAATTGCTGGCGATCTTCCTGCGGGTCGGGATACCAGGACGCAGCGCCGTGGATCTGGCTCGCGATATGCTCAAGCAACACGGCGGGCTGCGCGTCCTGCTGGAGTTGGATCAGGCGACATTCTGCGCCACGCCGGGCTTGGGTCCGGCCAAATACGTCCAACTGCAGGCCGTGCTGGAACTGGCCCGCCGCCATCTGGAAGAGACCTTGCAACGCAGCGACGCGATCCAGAGCGCAGCCGACACCCGCCGCTATCTGCTGGCACAGATGCGCCATCATCCGCACGAGGTGTTCGCCTGTTTGTTTCTGGACAACAAACACCGCGTCATCCAGTACGAGGAGCTGTTCTTCGGCACCATCGACAGCTCCGCCGTACATCCGCGTCAGGTGGTGAAACGGGCGCTGCATCACAACGCTGCCGCGCTGATCGCCGCCCACAACCACCCTTCCGGCGTCGCCGAGCCCAGCAAGGCCGATGAGGCGATCACTCTACGTCTGAAGGATGCGTTGGCCTTGATCGATGTCCGCCTGCTCGACCATATCGTGGTCGGCGACGGACACATGGTGTCGCTGGCGGAACGGGGCGTGCTGTAGCGTCGAGGCGACCGCCTAAAGTCCGCGCGCTTCCCGGATGCGTTCGTAGGCGGCGGTCAGTTGCCGGGTCTTTTCGGTGGCCTGCGCCAGCTCGGCCGCTGAAACGCCCTTGGCCGCCAGCTTGTCGGGGTGGTGCCGCCCGATCAGGCGGCGGTAGGCCAGTTTGATCTCGTCGGCGCTGGCGGTACTGGCCAAACCAAGTACGGCGTAGGCTTGGCTGAGCGAATTGACGGCGCCGGTCGGTCGTCGGTTGTTGTATCCGCCGTATCCACTCGCTCGCTCGCCCTGGCCACCGGATCCGGCATAGTCCTGGCCGTGCTCCTGCGTCCAGCGTTGCGCGCGAAACAGCGTGTGCAGCGCTTCAAATTGCAAACGGGCGATGCCTAGCCGCTCGGCGATGTGAACCAGCCGGGCGTAGGTTTGCGGGTGCGCGCTGTTACCGTCGGCATAGAGCAGGTTCAGCAACAGCTCCAGCAGCCGCTGCAGCAGAGCGGGTTGACCGCTGCAGACGGTCCGATAGGCGTCCAGAACAGCATCTACGGAAAAACCCGGTTGCTTGCCTTCGGTGAAACAGTCGATGGCGGCCTGGCGCTGGGTGGCGTTCAACCGTAACAGATCCATCGCGGCGCGGGCCATGGCGATTTCCCGTTCGGACACACGGCCATCGACCTTGGCCAGATAGCCCATCAACTGGAATGCGGTGGCGATGAAGGTATTCCGCACCTGATCGCGGTCGCTGACCGGGTCCGGTTGAGTCGTCTTGCCCCATTCACCCTGATCCAGGCCGTGGCCGACCGCCGCGCCCAGCAAAGCGCCCAAGGGTCCGCCTACCATGAAACCGAATGCTCCGCCGAACAGTTTCCCTAACACGATGAATCCCACGCCTTCGCTCGATAAAAACGCAAATCCAAAACCCGGCTGCCCGGTTGTTTCCCCGCCGGGCCGGCCAGGCGCATCTTCGAATCTAGTATTTCTTCAGATAAGTCTCGTCGTCGTAAGTTTTCAGCCAGTCGGGCCGCACCCCGATCAAGGCGGTGATCACCATGCCGTTGAGCATCCCTTCCGGAAACAGATAGAGCGGCAGATAGGGCAAATGTTCGTAGCTGATACGGGCAAAGGTGTAGGTGTCGGTCGCGACCAGCAATACGACCAGCGTCATGACCGCTACGCCAGCCGCCAGCATGGCATTGAAGAACGCGCACAGGAAAATATAGACGAACAGATGATGGGGCAGATGGCGATGGACCAGATGATAAACGCCGTAACTGACCGAAACCGGTAACACGCCCAGCACCAGGGCGTTCATGGCCAGCGCCGCCCAGTGGCCATGCACACAGGTCACGGCGACGGTCACCAGACTGGCGCCGATGACGCCTAGCGACCACCCGAACATCAGGGTAAATGTGGTCAACCCGAGGAAGTGGAACCCAAGCGCCGGGTGCACGCCCATCTCAAAATTCCACATGAGAAACAACACCACCGTAGCGCCGAGAAATACGTGCTGGATCCTGGAATTGGCCAGGAACAGCCGCCACGGAGCTGAGCGCAGGGCGTAGAGCCCGACCGCGAACCAGATCAGATTGGCGAAATACAACAGGTCGCTGGGGAGCAAGGAATCGGTGAGGTTCATGTGACAAAGCATACCGCAGACCAGCAATGGCGGCATTGCGAAAAATCCGCGCGTCGCCGCCGAACGCGCTGGCAAAGCGGATTAGAATGCACGCTGTTCGGTTCGTCCCAACCCTTAACAGGAAGGTCTCGCCCATGTCCGCGTCCCCTGTCTCCGCCCCCGAAATCACCAGCCTGCCGCTGATCTATCGCGGCAAGGTCCGCGATCTGTACGCCGTGGATGAGCGGCATCTGCTGATGGTCGCCAGCAACCGGCTGTCCGCCTTCGACGTGATCCTGCCGACCGCCCTGCCCGGCAAGGGCGCGGTGCTGACGGCCGTCTCCAATTTCTGGTTCGACCGCAGCCGCCACATCATCCCCAATCATCTACAATTGGCCGAGAAGACCCTGGAACAGGTCCTGCCCGACCCCGACGAGCGCGCCCGAGTGGCGGATCGCGCGGTGGTGGCGCGGCAGCTCAAGGGTCTGCCGGTCGAAGCCATCGTGCGCGGCTATCTGATCGGTTCGGGCTGGAAGGATTACCAGCGGACCGGTCGGATCTGCGGCATTGCGCTACCGTCGGGGCTGGCGTTGGCCGGTCGCTTACCGGAGCCGATCTTCACCCCATCGACCAAGGCCGCGCTGGGCACGCACGACGAGAACGTCAGCTTCGAGCAGATCGCGGCGACGATTGGCCAAGAGCTGGCCGAGCAGGTCCGGGACACCAGTCTGCGCCTGTACCGGGAAGCGGCCGACTACGCGCTGGCCCGCGGCATCATCATCGCCGACACCAAGTTCGAGTTCGGGCTGGACGAACACGGTCGCCTGGTGTTGATGGACGAGGCGCTGACCCCCGATTCCTCGCGGTTCTGGCCCGCCGATCACTATCGACCCGGCGTCAATCCGCCGAGCTTCGACAAGCAGTTCGTGCGCGACTACCTGGAAACGCTGGACTGGAACAAACAGCCGCCGGGACCGGAATTGCCGCCGGAAATCGTCGAACGCACCGTCGCCAAATATCACGAGGCGCTAACCCGCCTGACCGGAGCCGCCTGAAGCGACCCAATCCGCTGACCCACCCGACCGCGAGAGGAGACCCGCCATGGCCGATTTGACGGCAAGCACGCAAGAACGCATGGAATATCGGCGCGAAAACGAATGGCGACGCGCCGGCGTACCGGAAATGGATATCGTCTTCTCCCGCCAGTCGGGCATGGATGGGCGCGATGTCCGGACCTTTCGCGAAATCAGCCTGCAGCGCAGTCTGCTCATCGTCGTGCGCTGCCCCAAGGTAACGGCGCGCGCCTGGCATGGCCTAGTCCCACCCAAGCCCTGGGCCATGAAGCAGAAAACCGGCACATCGGGTCTGGCCGTGAGCGATGACGGCGACATCCGGGTCTCCGATTACGATTTGATGAGCGTCTGGCGCAAGAGCGCGCAAGGCTTCGACAAGCTGTTCATGTCGGCGGCCGGCGGCGCGCCGCGCGGTCGCTGGAGCGCCGAGGCGCAGCAGCTGGCGGTGGAATTGAACGGACGCCTGGTCTCCCGCATCCAGCACGGTTGTCAGGACGATTTCGAGTCGCCCAAGAATCCTGGTGTCAAATCCAGCGACCATTTCGCCGCGTTTCGGCTGGGACAGGCAACCCATCTGGCCGATCCGACCCAGTGCGCGCGGTACTATATCCAAGCCGGCCTACCCTGGCCTTACGACCCAGCCGGCCAATTCACCGGCCACGGCTAGCGCTGCCGCCGGTCGGCCGGCACTCAATCGATGGCGCGCGCCAGAATCGCCCCCAGCTCGGCAATCAGCGGCAGCGCCCGTTCCGATGGTAGGCGGGCGGCGTCGTAGTTGACGTTCAGCGTCATCCGACCCTCGAAGGTGCTGGCGGCATTGAACAGCAGGTGATTGAACATCGGGCACAGGGCGAAGGACAGCGCCTCGACCTGGAACGGCGTCGCAGCCGACAGCGGCGCCAAGCGCCCTACGTTGCTGACCAGGGTCACCTGCGGCGCGATCTCCACCATCTTCTTGAACGCGGCGATCCCCTCCGGCGTGGCCGGAAAATCGGCCGGTGACGGAAACAGCCCGTAGAACAAATGGCCATCGCCGCGCTGCAACAACCGCTTGAGATCGTCGGACACGGTTCGGGCCAGGATCCAGAAATCGCTGTCTGCATCCAGGCGATAAACGGTACTGAGCAGGGTTGCGCACATCAGTGGCGAATCGCTGCCCAGCGGCTCACGCAGATAGCCCCGCAGATCGGCGGGCGTGGTCATGCCCAAGGTGCGTGGCGCGGCATCGCCGAACGCCCGCTGCACTGCGATCAATTGCGCGGCGCTGACCGCACCATGCACGGTCGCCCCAGCAGCCCGACAGCGCTCGACTAAGCGTTCCAGCCGCTCCGGCTCGACCCGCAGGGTCTGAAACCGCGGTTGGGTGGTGGGCGCATGGCGATCGAAGCCGGGAAAATCGTCGAACTTGCCGTAGCGCACCAACTCGCTCTTGCGCTGGACCTTGAAGTTCTGAATGGCTTCCAGGCCGGCATCACCGACATAGCTTGGCGGATAGCAGTCATGCAATGGCCGATAGCCGGGATGCGGCGTCAACGGCCGATCCGGCTGGGCAGCGTTGACCAGGATGTCGGCCAGCAACTGGCAACCGGAACGCCCGTCGCCGGCGCTGTGATGAAAGATCAGCGCCAACGTCCACCGGCCATCGGCCTGATTGAGACGCATGGCCCGAACCAGTGGGGCGCTACCCAGCGGGAACGGCCGCACCAGCGCTTCGGCCAGCGGCGTACGCCAGTCCGATTCGACCGCCACCACCTGGTAATCCAGCGGCGCATCGGGAGCAGGGGTCCAGATCAACCGATGCTCGGCGTTGGTAGTGATCGCCGCCCGCAACAACACGTGTTCCTGCTGGGCACGGGCCAGCGCCGCCCGCACCGCCGCATCGTCCAACTCACCGACCCCCTCGGCGATCACCATGAAATTCATCGAGGACACATGGTCCATGAACCAGAAAAACGCTTCAGCAGGATCGATCCGGCGAGGCAATACGACGGCAGGAGCAGCAGAAACGGACGGTTCGGTCATGGCAACGCACTCTGGCAGCGGGAAAAGGGGCAACGCTCACCAAAGAGTATGCAGTTCACCGGTGGATTGGCTTGTACCTTCCAGCCTTCTATTTTTCCTTGCTGATCTGTGGCTTTCCCGATTCCCTGTTAGCACCAGCGCCATAACGACGCTGCCAGAGCAATGCCGCCGCCGCTGGCGCAGAACAACACCAAAGCGTCCGATTTCGGGCCTTTGCCCTGCGCAATGGCGTCGTCCAGAACCATCGGGATGCAGGCCGAACCGGTGTAGCCCCACTTGTCCATGATCCAGTGGGTTTTGGTCAGCGGCTGCCCCAACACGGCCATGGTGGCTTCGATGGCCCGCAGGTTGACCTGGGTGAAGTAGTAATGATCGACATCGTCCGGCCCCAAGCGGGTTCCGGTCACGGCACTGGCCTTGGCCAACAGCCGCTCGATCAACCGGGGCCACTGCTCGACATTGAATGTGGTCGGGAACTTGCGCACGAACTGGACGTGAGGCGGACCGTAATGGGTAACGTTGGAGATGGTGGCGGGACGATAACTGCCCCCGGTGTAGATACCCAACGCGTCGTGATACTCGCCGGCCGCAGCGGTAACGGTTGCCAGCCAGCCTGGCCGCAAACCGGTGCCTATGAGTGCCGCGCCAGCGCCATCGGCGAACAGGGTCACGGTTCGCTTGTCGTTCCAGTCCAGAAACCGGCTCATCCCGTAAGCGCCGATCACCAGCACCCGCTGGTCTTCGGGTTCGGTCGCAACCGTCCTGGCCGCTGCGTCCAAAGCCGTTACCCAACCGGCGCAGGCCGCATTCAGATCGCACACGCCGGCCCGAGACGCACCCAGCTTGGCCTGCACCACGGCGGCCGTGGCCGGACTCAGGTAATCCGGGGTATCGGTGGCCACGATGATCCGGTCGAGCGCGTCCGGCGCCAACCCGGCCCGCGCCAGCGCTGCGCGTCCGGCCGCAACGGCCAAATCCGAGGTCACCTGATCATCAGCCATGAAATGGCGCTGGCGAATCCCGACGTTTTTCACCAGCCAGTCACCGACCGCCTCCCCCAGCAACTGGTCAAAATCGGCGTTGCTCACCACCCGTTCCGGGACATAACTACCGGTTGCGATGATCCGAGCATGACGCATGACGGTTACCTCTCCTTAAGCCGTTTCCAATGAACGCACCGGAGCCGGAGCCCGTCGATACAGCTCGTCCAACGACGCCGAGTGGCCAGGCCCGACCACGATGCGGCAATGTTCACGTCGCAACTGGCGGGGATCGGCTACACCGCAGGCATGGGCGATGATCGCCACCTCGCGGCGCATGTTTTCCACGTAGTGCCGCACTCGCTCGGCCTTGTCGGTCGGATCCAGACCCTTCTGCAAACGCGGATTGTGGGTGGTGATCCCGGCTGGGCAGGTATTCTTGTCGCACTGCAAGGACTGAATGCAGCCGAGCGCGAACAAGAAACCGCGCGCCGAGTTGATGAAATCAGCCCCCACGCACAGCGCCCAGGCCACTTCGCCGGCGGTGATCAACTTGCCGGAGGCGATCACCCGGACGCGCGGGCGCAAGCCATATTCCTGCAGCTTGTCCACCACCAGCGGCAGACTTTCCTGCAGCGGCAGACCGACGTAATCCAGCAGGGTCATCGGCGCCGCGCCGGTGCCGCCATCGGCGCTATCCACCGTGATGAAATCAGGGGCACTGGCCAGACCACGGCGCTGGATCTCCCGACACAGCTGGTCGAGCCAGCCCGGATCGCCGATCACCTGCTTGAACCCGGTAGGCTTGCCGGTAACGGCGCGCACTCGCGCGACGAAATCCAGCAACTCGGTCACGTCGCCGATCTCCGGATGCCGGTTGGGGCTGCGGGAATCCTGGCCGACCGGAATACCGCGAATGGCAGCGATCTCCGGGGTGACCTTGACGCCCGGCAGAATGCCGCCCTTGCCCGGCTTCGCGCCCTGGCTCAGCTTGATTTCGAACAGCCGCACCTGCGGATAGGCGGCTACTTCCCGCAATTTGGCTTCGTCCAGACCGCCCTGGGCATCGCATACCCCGTATTTGGCCGTGCCGATCTGAAAGATCAGGTCGGCGCCGCTTTCCAGATGATAGGGCGACAGGCCACCCTCGCCAGTGTTCAGCCAGCAGCCGGCCAACCGTGCGCCCTTGGCCAGGGCCAACACCGCCGGCCTGGAGATCGCGCCATAACTCATGGCGGAAATGTTGAAAAAACTGGACGCGCTATACGGCTGTGGACAAGCCGGGCCGATCACCAGCGGTTCGGCGTTCATCGGTGCGCTGTCGAGAGCCGGAAAGGTGGCGTTGGCGAACAGGATGGTGCCGGCTGGGCGCAGATCGCGGGTGGAGCCGAACGGCTGGGTGTTGTCCAGATTCTTGGCCGCCCGATAGACCCAGGAGCGCTGCGCCCGATCGAACGGCATTTCCTCCCGATCCATGGCGAAGAAATATTGGCGGAAAAACACGCCCAGATGCTCGAACCGATAGCGCAAGCGCCCGATGACCGGGAAATTACGCCGAATGGCGTGCTGGGTCTGGGTGACGTCGATGACGTAGAGCACGACCAGCAACAGAACGCCGATGCCGACGGCGAACACGAACAGCGCCGCCATGACGGCGAGAAAGGTCGTGACGAAGCTGGACAAGGCAAGCGAAGCCATGGGAGATCTCCGAGTGGGCGACAAACCGCCTCGGCATTCATTTTACCGCGTTGGTCGCCGACGGGCTGGTAGAAACCCGTCGACGCCGGTAGCCCGATCAGGCCGCTTCCGGCCGGAACACGCCGTACTGACCGCTGAAGGTCATGGCCGGCTCGCCCCCGGCGCGAATGACGACCTCGACCGTCCAGCGGGCCTTGCCGCGATGGCGGTAGCGCTGAATGAAGTGTTCGACCACCGCCGTCTCCGGCAGCACGCACTCGGCCACGATGCTCTCCCGCACTGGGCGCAGGAACTTCAAGGTGCTATCGGTGATCACGATCTCAGCGTTTTCGCCGTGTTCACGCAAGGTGATCGTGGTCATCGCCCAACCGGTGAGAGCGGCAATGGCCGCCATCGCGCCGCCGAACGCGGTGCCTTTGTCGTTGACGTTGGGTTCCAAAGGCGCAGTCAGAGCCAGCCCGCTGGCGTCGCAGCGTTCCAGCCGGGCTTGCATAGCGCGAAACAGGGGAACATGACGACCGAGATAATCGTTCAATTCTTGCTGGTAGGACATGATGTGGTACTTGTGGTATTCGGGTCTGCGCGACCGGGGTTGAACGGACTCTCCATCGAGAACCCGGGGTTGAGGATGACAATCCAAGCAGCGATGGATTATGATGGATTGCAATGAAAATATGAGTATCGCGCTGGTCTCCTCGGTCGTACAGACCAGGCGGCGCGTCTGGCGGCAACGCCCTCCCACTCATCGGTTTCAATGGCGGCCCGTATCGGTCCCCTCGCGACGACAAGCTGTGAACCCCGTCAGGCCCGGAAGGGAGCAGCGGCAGCAGTGGCCTCGGGCGCCGGGGTGTGGCGGATAGGGGCCGCCACCCCTCTCAGGAACCCGCTCGTCAAGTGAACGCTCGCTGGATCTCCTCCTTCCTACGGCAGCGCGAGGCGTCGGAGTGAGCTATCAAGTTCTGGCCCGCAAATGGCGTCCGCGTACCTTCCATGAACTGGTCGGCCAGGAGCATGTGGTCCGCGCTCTGACCCACGCCCTCGACCAGCAACGCCTGCATCATGCCCTGCTGTTCACCGGCACCCGCGGCGTGGGCAAGACCACCATCGCCCGCATCTTCGCCAAGTCGCTGAATTGCGAAACCGGCGTCGGCTCGAACCCGTGCGGAGTCTGCAGCGCCTGCCGGGAAATCGACGCCGGCCGCTTCGTCGACCTGATCGAAGTGGACGCCGCTTCGCGCACCAAGGTCGAGGACACCCGCGAGCTGCTGGAAAACGTGCAGTACGCGCCCAGTCGGGGCCGCTTCAAAGTCTATCTGATCGACGAAGTGCACATGCTGTCCAGCCACAGCTTCAACGCCCTGCTGAAGACGCTGGAGGAGCCCCCGCCGCACATCAAGTTCCTGCTGGCCACCACCGATCCGCAAAAACTACCGGTCACCATCCTGTCGCGCTGTCTGCAGTTCAGCCTGAAGCGTCTGCCGACCGGCCGGATCGCCGACCACCTGCGCCAGATCCTGGAGCGCGAGGGCATCCCCTGCGAAGACGCGGCGCTGCGGCTGATCGCCCGCGCCGGCGATGGCAGCATGCGCGATGCCCTGAGTCTGCTGGATCAGGCGATCGCCTTCGGCAGCGGCCAGGTGGAAGCAGTAGCGGTCGGCGCCATGCTGGGCGATATCGACCGACGGCAGGTCGTGGGCCTGCTGGAGGCGCTGGCGGCCAACGACGCGCCAACCGTGTTGCGACGGGTGGCGGAGCTGGATGAGATCGCCCCCGACTACGCTGCGGTGTTGGCCGAACTGCTGTCCCTGCTGCAAAACGTCGCGCTGGCGCAGGTGGTGCCGGAAGCGATACCGGACGACGGCGCGACCGATCCCGAACAACTGCGGCGGCTGGCCCAACTGTTGTCGCCGGAGGATGTACAGCTGTTCTATCAAATCGCCCTGTTGGGTCGGCGCGATCTGCCACTGGCTCCCGACCCACGCGGCGGCTTCGAAATGGTCTTGTTGCGGATGTTGTGCTTCCGCCCGGCGGTGTTGGACGCCGCACCCTCCATGGCCGGATTGCCGCCGACTCCAGCGCCAGCCACGTCCGGCACACCACGTCCGGTCCTCCCCTCACCGACCCCGGCCGCCGCACCCGCGACCACCGCTCCGACCGCCACGCCGCCGCCATCGGACTGGAATGCGCTGGTCGGGCAATTGGGCTTGACCGCGATCGCCCGACAGGTGGCGATGCACTGCGCGCTGGCGGAACGGGACGGCGATTCCTTCCGGCTGGTTCTCGACCCCGGTCGGGCGCAGATGGCCAACAAAGTGGTCGAAGACCGCATCAAGGCCGCCCTGGAGCAACACTTCGGCCGCCCGATCCAGCTGAAGATCCAGATCGGCGACACCCTGGCCGCCACTCCGGCCGACCGGCAACAGCAGCAGCGGACGGAGCGCCAGCAGGCTGCTGCCGAGTGGGCTGCGCACGATCCGCAGGTTCGCGCCCTGCAAGAGATGTTCGATGCGAAAATCACCACGATTCGTCCGCTTGACGAAACCGATGGCTAGCGGTTCCACTAGCGGTCAACATATTCGGCTTTGATCGAGAGGAGAGACCCTGATGAAAGGTGGTTTGGGCAATATCATGAAGCAAGCGCAAAAGATGCAGGAGAACCTGCAGAAGGCGCAGGCGGAAATCGCCGCGATGGAAATCGGCGGCGAATCGGGCGGTGGGCTGGTCAGCGTGGTGATCACCGGGCGCTACGAAGTACGGCGGATCCACATCGACGACAGCCTGGTGGGCGACGATAAGGACATGTTGGAAGATCTGGTCGCCGCTGCCTTCAACGACGCCGTCCACAAGGTCGAGCGGACCGTGCAGGAGAAGATGTCCGGGCTGACCGCCGGCATGGGCCTGCCGCCGGGCATGATGGGCGACTTCAAGTTGCCGTTCTGACCGGGATGACATGGCTAGCTCGCCGCTGCTGAATCGTCTGATGGCGGCGCTACGTTGCCTGCCGGGGGTGGGGCCGAAATCCGCGCAGCGGATGGCCCTGCACCTGCTGGAGCGGGACCGCGAAGGCGCCCGCCGCCTAGCTGAAGATCTGCAGGCAGCGCTGGACGGCATCGACCGTTGCCAGCAGTGCCGCGATCTGAGCGAAACCGCGGTCTGCAGCCTGTGCGCCGACCCGAACCGCGACCGTTCCCTGCTGTGCGTTATTGAAACCCCGGCCGACGTCTGGGCCGTGGAGCAGGCGACTGGCTTCAGGGGGCTCTATTTCGTGTTGATGGGCCATCTGTCGCCGCTGGACGGCATCGGCCCAGCGGAATTGGGCCTGGAGACCCTGGAGGCGCGGTTGGACGGTGGCGAGATCCACGAGATCATCCTGGCTACCAACCCGACCGTGGAAGGCGAGGCCACAGCCTACTACATCGCCGAACTGGCCCGCGAGCGCGATATCCGGGCCACCCGCATCGCCCACGGCGTGCCGCTGGGCGGAGAACTGGAATACGTGGACGGCGGCACTTTGGCCCATGCCTTCGCCGGCCGCCGGGATCTGTGACGCCTGTTGGAGCCTGTATTCATGAGCGACTGCATTTTCTGCAAGATTGCCGCCGGCGAGATTCCCGCTGACACACTCTACGACGATGGCGAGGTGCTGATCTTCCGGGACATCAATCCCGAAGCTCCCGTGCACTTGCTAGTCATTCCCCGCCGCCATATCGCCACCCTCAACGACTTGAGCGAGGTCGATGCAGCGCTGATCGGCCGCCTGTATCTGGCCGGCCAACAGGTCGCGACCGAGCTGGGCGTGGCCGAGAGCGGCTACCGGACAGTGATCAACTGCAACCGCGACGCCGGTCAGATCGTGTTCCACATCCATATGCACCTGCTGGCTGGGCGGGAGCTGGGCTGGCCACCGGGCTGATGCCGTTTCGGAGCTGAGCCGCCCGGCGCCGACATCATCCACCGGCTCTATGGTGTGTAGGCGAATTTCCGCCAAGGTTTCTATAGCGTAAGGATCAAATTGTGGCAGAACCGTCGCAGTTCCAGCAAACAGCGGCTCTGAATGTCAACACCATCTTGCGGAATCCGACAGATAACTCTTGGGACAAGTTTAATGATTTCCATGACTGGCCGGTTTGGCTGGCTTTTTGTGCTTTTTCTATCGGGCATGTTGGTATCTTTACATTCTTGGGATCGCATCGCTTTTTATATTAAACTGGACCGTACTTTATTTCCATGGCTCTGTGCTTTTATTCAGGTGTCAGTCGGGTTATGGTTAGCCATCTCGATTAGCCGCTTCCAGCGTAGGACAGGATTCATAATCGGTGTGGTAGCATTATTGATAGTGACAATGCTATTCAGCCTAATTTTTCCACCTCTCAATCGCGGGGAAATAATTTCTGGTGGGAGCGACCGGGATGAAGCGCTTAATGTCGCGACACAAGCCCTGCTTAATGGACAATATCCGTATACCGCCACTGGTGCTGTCCCAGCAAGTCATAGTTCAGTAGGGCCGGATGGAAATCCTATCAGCCCCTTGCCAGGTGAATTAATACTCGCTGCACCCTTTATCGCCTTGATAGGAGAAGGCGCTTGGCAAAATCCTTTCTGGCTCAGTGTGTTTTGGATAACACTGGCGTGGTATTTTGGCACCAAGACAGTCTTTCAACCCGCTCCAGCGAGTGGGGTTTTGGTGCTCTTGCTTTCCTCTCCGACCATCACTATTGGCGAAATTATCGCTGGTGGCGACCTGCTAACGATCACCTTGATTTTACTCATTTCCTGCATTTGGATAAGGCGTGCAGAACATCCAGTATCAAGAATACTTGCTGGAATTTTATGTGGTCTTGCTATTGCTACTCGCCCTCATTTTTTCATCATATTGCCGCTTCTATTCGCAGCCATGTTGAATTCTGGGATTGTTTCTGCAAGTCGTCGTATGCTATGGGTAGCTGTCGTTGTAACAGGGGTTGTTGTCCCATTCTGGATCTGGAACCCGCCTAGATTTTCGCCACTGCATGCTGGTAGCCTAGCATTAAGCTTTAATGATACCTTGCCTTACGCCAATTTCTGGCTCTATAGCGGTTTATTTATTTCTCTGGGGTTATTCGGATATGGCATCGTCAAAGACTATTGCAGCTTTGAAATGGCTGTGGGGGTAATTTTGCTTTTTCCAGTCCTGTTCTTTACAATGCTTGCTACTCTTAAATCGGTACATTTCAACTGGCAATACGCTTTTTACGGTATCAGTGGCTGGGTATTTCTGATCACGGCTGCTTGGCAATCGCCTGCAGGCAGAGCTGACGCGTATCGGCAACCCGACGAGCCATGAACATGATAGAGGGATGCTTTGCCATCTTTAATCGGCGTTGTTGCATCCATCACCGACTTGCGGAAAGTATTAGGAATCCAGCGATTGCCCCTATAATGGTCCCTTTGTGCGTCCTTCATCCCTGTATTTTCCGAGACCAGCATGGAACTGATTCGCGGCCAACGCCACTTGCGCCCCCGCCATCGGGGCTGCGTCGCCACCATCGGTAATTTCGATGGGGTGCATCTCGGCCATCAGGCGATCATCGCCCAGTTGACCGAACAGGCAGTGCGCCTGCACCTGCCGCGCGTAGTGATCACCTTCGAGCCACAGCCACAGGAATTTTTCGCCGGCCCCACCGCACCGCCGGCCCGGTTGATGCGCCTGCGGGAAAAACTGCTGGCGCTGGACGGTCTGGGCATCGAACGGACGCTCTGCCTGACTTTCGACCGTGCGCTGGCGGCATTGCCGGCGGAGCGCTTCATCGAGGATCTGCTGGTCCAACACCTGGGCATTCGCTATCTGGTGGTCGGCGACGATTTCCGCTTCGGTCATCGCCGGGCCGGCGATTTCGCCATGCTGGTGGCCGCCGGGCAATGCCACGGTTTCGAGGTCGCCGACACCCGCAGCTGCATTCTGGACGGCGAGCGGATCAGCAGCACCCGAATCCGCCAGACCCTGAGCCTGGGCGATTTGGAGCTGGCGACTCGCTTGCTGGGTCGCCCCTACGACATGTGCGGGCGAGTGGCGTACGGCGACCAGGTTGGCCGCACCATTGGCTTTCCCACCGCCAATATCCATCTGCACCGCCGCGTCACTCCGGTCTACGGAGTTTACGCCGTGATGATGAGCGGTCCCGGACTACGGCCCTGGCCGGGCATCGCCAACGTCGGTCGTCGCCCGACCGTGCAGGGCAATCGCGAACGCCTGGAGGTGCATCTGCTCGATTTCCAGGGCGATCTCTATGGGCGGCACGTCAAGGTGGATTTTCTGCACTATCTGCGTCCGGAACAGCGGTTCGAATCCCTGGCCGCCCTGCAAGCGCAAATCCAGCAGGACGAGCGCGCCGCCCGGACCTATTTTTCCGCGCGGGGCCTGCTCTGAATCGTTCGCTCGTGGCACCGCGCTCGCTGCACCAAGAGGTTTATCGTGGCTGATTACAAAGACACTCTCAATCTTCCTCAAACCGCTTTTCCGATGAAGGCCGATCTTGCCAAGCGCGAGCCGGGTTTGTTGCATTCCTGGCAGGAGCTGGATCTGTACCGGCGTCAGCGCGCGGAATTCGCCGGGCGGCCCAAATTCGTGCTGCACGACGGCCCGCCCTACGCCAATGGCGCCATTCATATCGGCCACGCCGTCAACAAGGTGATCAAGGACATCATCGTCAAGGCCAGCAGCCTGAGCGGTTTCGACGCGCCGTACGTGCCGGGTTGGGATTGCCACGGTTTACCGATCGAGCAGATGGTGGAAAAGAAGCTGGGCAAGGCCGGCGTCAAGGTCAGCGCGCGCGAATTCCGCACCGCCTGCCGCGCCTTCGCCGCCGAACAGGTGGCCAACCAAAGCGTCGATTTCCAACGACTGGGCGTGCTGGGCGATTGGGAAAATCCCTATCTGACCATGGATTTCCACGCCGAAGCCGACATCGTGCGGTCACTGGCGCGGATTATTGCTAATGGCCATTTGTACCGGGGCTACAAGCCGGTGTACTGGTGCATCGATTGCGGCTCGGCCCTGGCGGAAGCCGAAGTCGAATACGAGGACCATGCGTCGCTGGCCATCGATGTCCGTTTCTCAGTGGCCGATCCCGAAGCGCTACTGGCCCGGTTCCGCCATGTCGAAGGACACCCCGGACAGGGACCGCTCTCGGTCGTCATCTGGACCACCACGCCCTGGACCCTGCCGGCCAATCGGGCGGTGGCGGCCAACCCCGGTTTCGAATACGTCGTGGTCCAAGTGGAAAGCGACCTCGGCCAGGAGCGCCTGATCGTGGCCGAACCGCTGCTCCAAGACGCCTTGGCGCGCTGGGACATCGACCGCTATCAGGTGATCGCCTACGGCACAGGGGCCGATCTGGAAGGATTGGCGTTGCAGCATCCATTCTACCAGCGTGAAGTGCCGATCATCCTCGGCGATCACGTCACGGCGGAAGCTGGCACCGGTCTGGTGCACACCGCTCCGGCCCACGGTCAGGAGGACTATGTGGTCGGCTCGCGCTACGGTTTACCGGTCGACAACCCGGTCGGACCGGACGGCAAGTTCCTGGCCGATACCCCGTTGTTCGCCGGTCTGCACGTGTTCGCCGCCAACGAGCCGGTCCTCGACGTGCTCAAGGCCCACGGCAAACTGTTGCGAGCCGCCCGCCTGCAACACAGCTATCCGCACTGCTGGCGGCACAAGACCCCGATCATCTTCCGCGCCACGCCGCAATGGTTCATCGGCATGGACCATCCACATAACCTGCGCGCGCAGGCTCTGGCCGAAATCAAGAAGCTACGGTTCACCCCGGACTGGGGCGAAGCGCGGATCCAGGGCATGGTGGCCAACCGCCCCGACTGGTGCGTCTCCCGCCAGCGCTACTGGGGCGTGCCGATCGCGCTGTTCACCCACAAGCAGACCGGCGAACTGCATCCCAACACCCTGGAATTGATGGAGCAGGTCGCCCAGCGCATCGAACAGGGCGGCATCGATGCCTGGTTCGAACTCGACCCGGCCGAACTGCTGGGTGCCGACGCTGCCGATTACGACAAGGTCAAGGACACGCTGGACGTCTGGTTCGACTCCGGCACCACCCATCTGTCGGTGCTGGAACGCCGGCCCGAACTGCATTTCCCGGCAGACCTGTATCTGGAAGGCTCCGACCAGCATCGCGGCTGGTTCCAGTCCTCGCTGCTGGCCTCGGTGGCGATGCGTGGCGTGGCGCCCTACAAGGGGCTGCTGACCCACGGCTTCACCGTGGATGCCAAGGGCCGCAAGATGTCGAAATCGCTGGGCAACGTAATCTCCCCGCAGAAGGTGGTCAACTCGCTCGGTGCGGACGTGCTGCGCCTGTGGGTGGCGGCCACCGATTACCGTGGCGAAATGGGGGTTTCCGACGAAATTCTCAAACGCATGGCCGATTCTTACCGTCGGATGCGTAATACCGCCCGGTTCCTGCTGGCCAATCTCAACGGCTTCGATCCTACCCAGCATCTGTTGCCGCCGGAATCGCTGCTGGCCCTGGACCGCTGGGCCGTCGACCGCACCCATCGCCTGCAGGATGAGATCCTGGAAGCCTACGACCAATACCAGTTCCATCTGATCTATCAGAAGATCCACAACTTCTGCTCGGTGGACATGGGCAGCCTGTATCTCGACATCATCAAGGATCGCCAATACACCACCCAGCGCGACAGCATCGCCCGCCGTTCGGCCCAGACCGCGCTGTTCCATATCCTGGAAGCGATGACCCGCTGGCTGGCCCCGATCCTCAGTTTCACCGCCGAGGAAATCTGGCGGCATCTGCCCGGCGCGCGCAGCCCGTCGGTGTTCCTGACCACCTGGTACACCGGCCTACCGGCGGCCAGCGCCGCCGATGCCTTCGACGCGGCCTACTGGGAGCGCCTGATCGGGGTGCGCGAAGCAGTCAGCAAGGAACTGGAAAAACTGCGGATCGCCGGCGGGATCGGCTCCGGGCTGGATGCCGAAGTCGACCTGTACTGCGACGGCGCGCTGGCAGCCGACTTGAGCCGGATCGGCGATGAATTGCGCTTCTTCCTGATCACCTCCTATGCCCGGGTGCATCCGCTGGCAGACCAACCGGCGGAGGCGGTGGAAACCCAGAGCGAGGGCCAAACTCTGGCCATTCGGGTCACACCCAGCGCCCATCCCAAATGCGTGCGCTGCTGGCATCACCGCGAAGATGTCGGCCACGACCCCGAACACCCGGATCTGTGCGGTCGGTGTGTGGAAAACGTCGCCGGCGGCGGCGAAGCGCGGCGCTACGCCTGATGGCTGCGCCCAAGTGGTGTTGGTGGCTGAGCGGATCGGTGGTGATCCTGGATCAGGCTGCCAAATACCTGGCCGCCACCGTGCTGCCGCTGCATCAGCCGGTGGCGATATGGCCGTCGTTCAACCTCCTGCTGACCTACAACACCGGCGCGGCCTTCAGCTTCCTGGCCCGAGCGAGCGGCTGGCAACGCTGGTTCTTTCTGGGATTGAGTCTGGCCGTCAGCATCGGCTTGATCGTTTGGCTGCGACGCATCAAGCCGGAAGAACGCTGGCTGGCGACAGCCCTGGCCCTGATTCTGGGCGGGGCGGTCGGCAACCTGATCGACCGGGCTTGGCTGGGCCAAGTGGTCGACTTCATTCAGCTCTATTACGATCGCTGGTACTGGCCGGCCTTCAATATCGCCGATTCGGCCATCAGCGTCGGCGCGGTCTTACTGGTCATCGATAGCCTGCGATCTCGCAAGACCGGCGACTGAAATCCGCCAGCCGTTGTCCAAGTGGGCATCGCCACGGACGGCCGCGTCCTGCCGCTGTCCTTTTTCCCTGAACGACTATCCTGCGGAGACTTGCATGAACGCGCACATCCATCTGGCCAATCCCCGTGGTTTCTGCGCGGGGGTGGATCGGGCCATCGGCATCGTCGAGCGGGCGCTGGACCTGTTCGGAGCGCCGATCTACGTGCGCCACGAGGTGGTCCACAACCGCTTCGTGGTCGATAACCTGCGCGGGCGCGGGGCGATCTTCGTCGAAGAGATGGACGAAGTCCCGGATGGCGCGACGGTGATCTTCAGCGCTCATGGGGTTCCACGGGTGGTGCGGGATCAAGCGGCGCACCGCGGCCTCAAGGTGTTCGACGCCACCTGCCCGCTGGTGACCAAGGTACATCTGGAAGTCAGCCGGCACAGCCGGGCCGGCCGCGAGGTGATCCTGATCGGCCACGCCGGTCATCCCGAAGTCGAGGGCACCATGGGCCAGTACGACGACAGCCAGGGCGGGTGTCTGTATCTGGTGGAAACGGTTGAGGATGCCAAAGTGCTGGCGGTGCGTAATCCCGCCGAGCTGGCCTACGTGACCCAAACCACGCTGTCGGTGGACGACACCGCACGGATCGTCACCATCCTGCGCGCGCGCTTTCCGGCCATCCAGGGACCGCGCAAGGACGATATCTGCTACGCCACCCAGAACCGTCAGGATGCGGTCAAGGAATTGTCGAACCGCTGTGAACTGTTGCTGGTGGTCGGCTCGCGCAGCAGCTCCAATTCCAATCGCCTGCGGGAACTGGCCGAGAAGCAAGGCACCCCGGCCTATCTGATCGACGGTCCGGCCGACATCGATCCGGCGTGGCTGGCGGAAAGAACCACCGTAGGCGTCACCGCCGGCGCTTCGGCCCCGGAAGTCCTGGTGCAACAGGTGGTGACCCGCTTGCGCGCCCTGGGAGCGACCATGGTCACTGAAAGCGCCGGACGGGAAGAAAACGTGGTGTTTGCCCTGCCGAAAGAATTGCGATGAAGGTCCTGATCGTCGACGACGAACCACCGGCGCGGGATCGGCTGCGCACTCTGCTCGGCCATCTGCCCAACTACGAAGCGTGCGGAGAAGCGGATAACGGCGCCGAGGCGTTGCAGCTGGCGGCTGGCCTGCAACCCGACATCATCTTGCTGGACATCCAGATGCCGGGGCTGGACGGCCTGGAAACCGCCCATCGGCTGGCGGCATTGCCGCAACCACCCGCCATCATCTTCACCACGGCCTACGGCGAGTATGCCCTGGATGCTTTCGATGCCCAGGCCGTCGCCTATCTGCTCAAACCGGTTCGGCTGGAACGACTCGAACAGGCACTGGTCAACGCCAGCCGCCTCAACCGCGCCCAACTGGCCAATCTCACCGCGGAACGAACCGGGTCGGGCCGTACTCACATCCGCGCCCGGCTGGGTCAGCGGCTGGAATCGATTCCGCTTACGGATGTGTTCTATTTCCAGGCTGATCAAAAATACGTCATGGTCCGCCATCGTCAGGGCCAGGCATTGATCGAAGAATCGCTGAAGACCCTGGAGACCGAGTTGGGATCGCGGGTGGTACGGGTCCATCGCAATGCGCTGGCGGTCGCTGTGCACATCGCAGGGCTGGAAAAGCTGGCCGATGGGACCGTCAACCTGGTTTTTCAGGCGGTTGCCGATCGGTTGGAGGTCAGCCGCCGCCATCTTCCGACGATCCGCCAGTTCCTCAAAGAGAATTGAGCGATTCAGCGACGGCCCTTGATCGGAATTTGAATCTTGAATGTTCCGAATTGAGTAGGCTAGAATTCCTCTTTCCAGAAAGGCCGGAATAGCTCAGTCGGTAGAGCAACTGATTCGTAATTAGTAGGTCGGAGGTTCGAATCCTCTTTCCGGCACCAGAAAATCAAAGCCTTGCAGCGATGCAAGGCTTTTTCGTTTTTGGCGTTCAAAGGCCGGTCACAAGATTACCGTGGGCGGTCGATTGGATGGTGAATTGGATAATGGGCCCTGTAGCCGACATTCCGCACCCCCTATCCCGAATTGGCATATAAATCGACATAGTGTTCGCCGAGGATGGCGAGCAAGGTTTGGTGGTGGGTATTGAGGTTCAGCACCACCTCGGTGATCTGCCCGACCAGAAGTACATGGATGCCGGTGAAGAACTGGAACACCCAGCGCGCGGTGGGGCATTCCGCCGGATTGCCTTGCTGGTCGGGGAACGTCTGCCGGTGTTCCGCCAGGCCTTGCCGGATGCGGTGTTCGAGGGCGGCGTAGACCATCAGGCACAGCGTCATGACCCGTGATTCCGCACCCCTCCCGTTAAAATATCCGCATTTCCACCGGATCTGACGACGCCCATTGAACCCTAACCGACCTGACGTAGCGATTGCCCCTTCCTATGCCAGCACCAACCTCGACCACCTTGGCTTGGTGGCGGGCATGGTCGATGAACTCGGGCTGGTCGGAAAGATCGAGGCCTTAGTGATCTAGCATAAATAACATGGACATTTCGGGTCATGATTGGAGACGGCGTGGCTTCAGTCGGTAGTTCCATTCACCGTGGAAGTCGTCACGTTC
>RXIW01000059.1 GCA_003989065.1 Candidatus Competibacteraceae bacterium | reverse complement strand
GTCTGGGCCTCTACGATAATGCCCTTAACTTCGACCAACTGCTGGCCTACCAAGGACTCTAGCGTTGAACAGCCCTGGGTTTGAAGGTACTCAACTCCGTATCCCCTGTGCGTTTTGCATCTGGCAAATTCCGATCTGTGCCCTTTATTTCTGGCACCTCAACATCAGGTAAACCTGTTCAGTTCGTCTTGGCAAGGAATCGGGATGGCAATTCCTCCGGGTACCTGATCGACGACTCTGGTATTCGAACGCTGTTAGCCAAAACGGTAACGAAATGAGGTCTAACAAATCACTCCAGCTGACATTATGCCAAATTAAGGAGATAGTTTAGTGATGTTATTTAACGAATTCCTGGCTGAAGATGGAATTGATTACTTTATCATTGAAATTCCAAAAGAATATGTTCAAAAAATTGCACTTATCAGCGAAGGCAGGTGGGTTGATTCGGGAAAGAATAACTATATGCAACGCGTTGATGCTGAGAATTCATCAATAAACCAGAAAAGGCATGTCCACATTGCAAAAACCAAGCATATATCAAATAAGAATATGCAGGCGTCGTGGAATGATGATGGAACAAAACACGACAAAAAGACCTTCAACTCTAATATTGGCTCAATATCCACCGTCCAAAATATTGCGCGGCAAGCATTGGGGTTGCCAGATAATTTTAAGCTAGAAGAGACCACAAGGGCATCAAACGTACTTATTCAAGCAAACGAGGCTTTTAATATTGGCGGCAATCCAGTTCTGTTTATTGCAAAAATGACATAACAAGACCATAAACCAGATGCTCTGCGCCCACAACAATCTAGGTAACAGAAAACTCGTATGGAACAAATCACCAACCTTATTATCAACTTCACCAGCTTTATTATCGGCTTCACCTCGAGTCTTGTGGCGTCGATACTCGTTGTCGCCGGTCCTATCATCTACCGGAAATGGGCGATCCGTCACCTACGTGGCGTCTGGGTACAGATTCGCCACACTGATTCCCAAAACCTAAACCATATTTGCTTTCTGGAGGTTCATTATTCGGTCATTGGCAGAGAGTATCGGCTCGACGGCGAAGTGTACGACGAAAAGTTCCACTTTAACAGCAGGTGGTCCTCAATGAACTGCACGATCGATTACCGGCCAGGATTCCTGTATTACTTGTACTCAGGACATCATAAAGATAAACCATTTGCGTTCGGTCAGGGCTATGGGATTATCAAGTTACGCACGCACCACCGAAAACTCTATTTGCACGACGGCTACTTCCTTGATGCGACCACTTCGGCCACGCCCATTTCTGTCGATTACTCCCACGTCACTTCCGCTCCCAACCTGGCACACGTTCAGACACTGTCGGATATCGAGGCGGCGCTGGCAGAGTCGGAATCTCCGCTACGCGAGCACATCAAAAAACTCCTCACCTTAAAGAGGGGACCGTAGACACCATCCCTATGAATATTCACCTCTCCCGCTGAAATGTTTGGTTGCGCACCAGCCAATCCACCAACGCGGCATGCGTAATCCGGTGATGGCAACCGACGAGAAAGGATTCCAGTGCACGGGGATCGGGATTTTTCACCGCCGGATGCTCGGCCCGCTCGCAGAATTGCCGCAGCGTGGTCGGGCTGATCCGTAGCAGCCGGCACACCTCGCCAGGTCGATAGACCGCCCGCGCCTCGATAGCCTCGGTCTGCAACAGGGCTTGGAGCAGGGTTTCGGCCTGGACCCGGAGGTCCGGTGGAGACCCGACCCCGCGAGTACCGCCCAAACCGCTTAGAGCGCGTTCCTGGGCGCTCACACGGGTGACCCGCTACCTGGGCATTCCCGCGACCGATCACGCGCTCCTACGCACCTGTAGGCCCGTTTATCGCGCCCCCCCCCCCCCACCACCCGCCTCCCCATCCCCCTTATCCCCCTTCCCCTCCCGATGTGGCCAAAACGAGCAGGGACCGCCCTGCGCCCCGAAATTTTGGCCGCAGCATGACAGTGGCGATCAAGAGGCTTTCCCATTCGCGTGGTCGACGGCATAGGATGCGGGCTGATCGCAAGGATCGCTTTCTGTACTGATCGCGATGTTGATCAGGCCACAAGTCATGCGTGCGGCGGAGTTTTTTGATATTAGGCCGGCGTTTCCAAGGATGGCGGCGTTGATTGCCGCGCGGATGGCGGCGCGGGTTGTAGCGTTGCGACGCTTCGTGATGCTGTAGCGATTCATCGCAGTTTCCTCGACTTGTCGGGTGGGTTCAGATGCCAAGCGCGGCGAATACGCGCCCATTCGTCTAGCAGCTCCCGGCTGGTGAAGTTCGGATGCGCTTCCCGCCAGGCGGCGAACGCTTCCCGCGCGCACCGTTGCCGCTGATCGTAGGTCGCCTCGTTTCCAGTCTGGGAGGTGGGCATCGGGATCAAACCTCGTTGACGATGGCTGAGCGCACGGCCACCACATCGCCGTGTTCCCGGCAATGGGCGGTTTGGATGCGCTGGCCATCCGGGGTGGTGAATTCGTGCAGGGTAACCGGGCGCTTGCAGTGGCAGCACACATCGCGGGGTTTGGCGCGTGGAGACGTCGGGCGCTGAAAATCCAGCGTGGCAGCCAGCCGGGCTTGGGTGATCATGCCGCGTTCCTCTGCTCGTGGTCGTCCAGCTGCTGCAACAGATCCTCGCGGCGGGCCTGTTCCGCGTCCCGTTGGTGCTGACGCACCTCGATACGGCGTTCTTCCTCGGCGGCGGAACTGGCGCGCAGCATTTGGGCCAGTGCCCGCAGCCGCTCGGCGGTTCCCCTGTCCTGTTCGCTCGCGGTAGGGCCTTCGAGCAGACCGGCGACCTGATCGAGGCTGGCCGGTGCCGGGCCGGGTAACAGCGCCTGGGCCTGATCTACGCCAATCCGGCGGGCTTCCACGGCTTCGGTGAGGCGTGCATCGCGCAAGGCAGGGTCCGTGCCCAGCGTCACCGTCCACCGTGCGGGCTGGCCACGCTGGCGGGCCTCGTGCACTCGGCGGCTGTACACCTCCAGGAACGCCATCCGTGCCCCCACCTCATCGCCCAGGTCCAAGACCGGCTGACAGGCGGCCCATCCGGCGCGCATCTCGTCGGTGAGCACGCCGGTTTCGCGTTCGTCGCCGATCAGCCGCAACAGAATCCCCCAGGCTTCGTTCGGCTCCGGGTGGCCATCGTCGCCGGCGTTGCGCTGGATCTGGCCGATCAGATCGGCGGGCTTGGGAAAGAACCGTCCCGCCTCGGCATCCTGGACATGCTGTTCGACGGCGCGTTGCACCTCGGCCAGCGGATAGCCCTGCAGGGCGCTCCAGTACACGTCGATGGCGGCGGGCGACAGCGCCTTGCCGTAGATCTCGGCAATCGCCAGGATGTGCGTGGCAAATCCAATCCGATCAGTGGAGTTCATGAACCGGCTCCGGGTGGCTTTGTTGCAGCCAGAGCGCCAGATTCTGGCGCTGCTGTTCACCGACTTTCGAGAGCGAACCGGCGGGTGGATCGTGCAGGCCGGTGGCGGTGGTCCGGGTCGTGGCGGTGGCCGGGAGCTTGCGCAAACCGGCCCAGTCGTCGCGGATCGCATTGCGTAGGGCTGCCCTCCAATCGGCGTACCGATAGCCGTTCGCCGTGGCCTTGTCGCGGAAGTGCTCAAGGTGCGCTTCCAGATCGCCATACCCGTGCTGCTCGGCCCAAGCCTGGAGTTCGGGCGTGATCGCCAGGTCAGCAGGCAACGGGGTTTTCGGAGTGCGTGTGGATCGCGCCGAAGGCGGCGACGGCGCCGAAGGCGACGACGGTATACTCCCTTCCTCTTCCCTTCCTTTCCCTTCCTTTCCCTTCCCTTCCTGGGATTCTGGATGCGTACCGGTACGCACCTGGGAGCGTTCCTGATGCGTCCCCTGTTGATCCTGCAGGCAAGGTGCAGGAAGCGAACTCCCCGCGGTGATCTCCTTGGTCTGCAGGCGTTGGTGTTTCGTGAACGATGGAATCCAGCCATAGATTTCGCCGTCCACTTCGTAACGTTCGATGAAACCGGCATTTTCCAGCGCATTCAGAACGGTGGCGAAGTCGATGAAATCGTGTGGCAGTACATCCAGCTTCAATGTGCGCGGCCGCCACTTGAAGCGTCCTTCGCAGTCGGCCACCGTGAACAGCCCAATGAATGCCAACCGCAGTGGAAGCCCGCTTTTCTGCTCAGCGTCGAACAAGTCTTCGTGTTTGAACAGCTCTGGCTTAACGGTACGTATCCGGCTCATTGCAGCGCCTCCCGCTCGTAGAGCGCCGCGCGCCGCTGGAACCCATCGGCGGCACGGTGATGGTTTTGGTGGGTGGTGTGCCATTGGTGGCACTGTCGGCAACGGTAGGCGAATCCCGTTTTGCTGGAATTCTTGTCCCGATGTTGGATGACGCGCCAAGCGACTTGGGCGGTGGGGTAACACTGTTTACCGCTGATGCAGATTTCGTTCATGCGGGTCGCTCCGGGGCTTAACGCGCCTGGCCTTCGGCGCTGGGTGTGGGTAGCTTCGTCTTCGCGCCGTAGACGTGGAGTTGCAGCACGACGCGGATGTATTCCGAAACCGGTCGGTCGTCCTGCATCGCCAGGTCCTGAAGGTCGCGCTTCAGCTCTTCGTTGAGGTGCAGCTTGATCGACTCCAGGCATTTCAATGGGCAGTTGGGCGGCATGTTGGGCTCCTGAAAAAGCCTGGCCGTGACGCGGCGGTGGTGTGGCGAATGCCACGGCCAGGAAACGACTTATGGGGTGATGGTTTCCTCGCTGGCGGGTAGATCTTTCAGAAGTTTTCCCAACGCAATGACGGTGGACTCCCGCGGATTGGAGCGCCCGTTACGGATGCGGGTGATTGTGGGCTGGCTGCACCCACAGGCGCGTGCAATGGCAGCGTCGGACCAACCAGCGTGCTTGAGGATTTGGGTAACTTGAGTGGCGTTCATACCGATAGACTAATACGTATTCGCATTACTTTCAATGCGATTATGTTTTAGCGTGGCATTATGCGTTTTTGCATAATGCCTTTCAGTGATGATGGCTTTGCGGGGTTTGGTGGGAATGAGCATCGCGCTGATACTGACCGAACTGATGGCACGCGAGCAGTTAAGCGATAACGATCTGGCCGCGCGGACGGGTGTACCGCAACCGACCATTTCACGGATCAAGTCTGGCGAGTCGCGCGATCCGCGTGACAGCACGTTGCGTCCGTTGGCGGAATATTTCCGGATCAGCATCTCCCAGTTGCGTGGCGATGCGCCTTTACCATCAGCATATGTAGAGGTGGCAGCCAATGATCAAATCGTGCGGGTAAGCTCTGAGTCCATGCGGCTGCTGCTGGCGCTGGATGCGCTATCCCCAAAGGATCGGGCCGCGTTGCAGACGCTTGTTGATTCGCTTGCTCAATCGAAGGGAGTGAATGAAGATGGCAACCAGACGGATTGCGGGTAGCCTGCTGGCGCTGGTGCTGACCGTTGCTGGAATTTCCGCTTCAGCGGAAACGCTCATGGGTAAGGTTGTAGGCGTCCACGACGGCGATACGTTGGTGGCACTGGTTCGCGACGCTTGTTGAACAGGGTACGGCATGGGCGCACCGGAAAGATTTGCTGGCTAGCTAGTATTGAACTGGGGTTGTGGCTAGACTGTCTAAAACCTTGTCTAAATCTCTCCAAGGAGTTGATCCATGTCCGCCGCGCTCGGCCAGTGGCCCAATGCCCCGTTGGCCTATGTGTTGGCCCAGGTGCGTTTCGAGCCGTTTCTGGAGATTGAAAAGCATATTCCGGCGTTGCAATCGAGCTTGCGGGATCAGTATCCACGCTATCTGCGCACCGAACGTGTTGTTTTTCAAGTACTACCTCAAGCGGGGTCGCAACTATCGCGCATACAACCGGTCGGCCTGTTAGGCTGGGAGTTCGGTTCGGCTTCCAACCATGCCAGCGTCATCGTCCAACAAGACTCCTTGGTCCTGCAGGCGACGGAGTATGAAACTTATGCGTCGTTTGGCCAGCAATGGCGGGATGTGATGCACCGGGTGGGCGAGCATATTCCGAGCCTGTTCACCAACCGGATCGGGTTGCGCTATATCGATTTTATCCTGCCGAACCCCGGCGAAACCCCGGAAGCCTATATGGCGGAACGGCTGCGCTGCGATCCGGAACCGGGCCTGCCGTATCAGGCACATCGTGGGTTGACCGCCGCCGAGTATCATCTGGAGCAGGGATTGCTGGCGGTGCGTTATTCCAGACTTGCGGGCCAACCTGTGTTGCCGCCCGACTTGGAGTCTCCAGGGTCGCTGGCGCTTGAACCCTCGGCGATCATGCAACGCGCTGTCAGTGCGGACCAACCGACGGCGGTGCTGGATATTGACCGGTATATGCCGTTGAGTGTGGCGTATGACGCTGATGTGTTGGGCAACCTGTTTGCGCAGCTGCATGGGGATATTCAAGTGGCCTTCAAGGCAATGACCACGGATCATGCCCGCGCCGTGTGGCAAGAGGAGCCGCCCCTATGACCGTGTTGTGCTGCTCATCTATGGGAAGCGGCTTTGGCTTTCATGACACGCCAATCCTTTTTGGTGTGAGGTTGACCTTCCTGAGGCCAGGGACAGGTAGCAACTTAGACGCTCGCGCGGTACGGCAATACCCGGCTCAAGACCCAACCACAACCGATGCGGGTTTTTTTCGCGCAACGGTCTCGGACACTGCGCCGACGCCCGCCGTACAATCCCTGGCCGAACGGGTCAGCGCCATCAAGGCGGCGTTCGGGCTGACGATCAGCCAGTTGGCAAAAGTGCTGCGGGTCGAACGGCAAACCATCTATGACTGGATGGATGAAGACCACCCGCCGCAACTCCAAGAGCAAAAGCGAGAACGGCTGGCAGCGATTGGACACTGGGCGGCCCAATGGAATGCGCTTTGCCCATGGCCCGCTGGAAAAGGCATCACGACCTATACGGTGGAGGGAGTGACTTTGCTGGACTTGTTGTTGGCAGACGTGCTCGACGAGGCGCGATTAACCGTCGTCCTGCGCGGCCTGAGCGAACAGGTGAAAGCGGAGTGGCAACAGCGGGAAGAACGCTCGCTCGGCGAACAGGCCCGGCGGCGAGGTTTGCAGCCACACGGGCAGTCGTTACGGAGCGTGTTAGCGGGTTATGGAGGCTCGGTTTCGTTGACCCATGATGACCAGTGAAGAGGTCGCCCAGCGCATTCATGATCATCGCTGGCGACAGGGCCAGTTATTGCCGGTAGCGTGTCATGCGGAGGTGTCGCAGCATTTGAGCCTCGCGCCCTTGGCGGATAACGATGCGGTGATCGTGATTAGCCAGTCGTGCGATCTGGTTAATGGCGATTTGAGCGAGGAACCGTTCGCGGAAATCCTGCTGGCCCATCCGTTGCCAGGGTCAGCCGATGGTAACTATATGTACCTGCGCAATCCCCGCCGCCTGCATTTCCATTTGCAGATAAATGGACAACGGCGTGCTTATATGGCGTGGATCTGGGACCGCTATCGGCTACCGCGTAAATTCTTCGCGCAGTGGCCGCCTGATGATACGCGGGGTCTGTTGGGCCAAGACGAGCAAGACGTATTGGTGAGCTGGCTCGCGGCGCGTTACGAGCGCACTGCACTGCCTGATGAATTGCAGCGCCGCCTATCCTCGATCAGAGATCGGCTCAAAAAATCGGTCAAGCCTCTCAAAGAGGTCAGCGCCTTGTTTCTGGAATGCAGCGACCAGGAATTCAGCGCCAATGAAGTTTATCGGTTGCGGGTCAAGCTGGTGATGCCCAAGAAGTATTACGATCAACCCGACCGACGCCAAGCTGTCGAACAACTCAAGGTCCGATTGACCGTAGCGCTTGAGCAATGCTCTGGCATAACGCTGGAAGAAGAACCGGAATTGCTTTCGGAGTTGGAATTCAGCCTGCACGATGCCAGGATCTGGCGCCGCTGGACCGATTTTGATTATCTCAGCTATCAGGATCACGCCGCTCACCAAGCGCCGTATCCTGGCGAAAGGTAACCGGTTACAACTTGAAGCGCATGAATGCGATGCTAATTGGCTTGTGGTGCGTCACAGGGCGATCTGTGCGCCACAAGCTGGATAGAGGCGCTTTCATGCTCTGCAACCCTCCAAAGTGCTTTAACACAAACGGGCGACAGCAGCTTGTACAGCATGTCCTTGGCGGCAAAACCCCTGGATAGAGACCGGAACGGTGGCCGCGCAACGGCCGGTACCGATGCTTGCCGCGTAGCCACAACGTAGCCAACCGCTGGCTACGCTGCGGTATTGCATTGATGCTGTCGCCATCACATGGCGGGCTTTGTCTAGTGGGAGCCACGCAACTATTGTTAATTCAACATGTTAAAATCTCTGCCTGCCTTCGGGAGGCAGGAGTCGCAGGTTCAAATCCTGTCACCCCGACCAAATAATCAACGCCTTATAGCCGTTTTTCTTTCGTCCTGATCTTGGCCTATGACCAGATTATGACGATCCAGCGTTTCCACCGTCCCGCGCAACTGATCTGGCATCAAGTGGGAATAGACATCCAATGTGGTCTGGATGTCGGCACGCCCAGTAAGCCGCACCCTTTCCGGAATCAGCGTTCTGCCCTGTACCAACCATTCCATTCAGTGATGCGCAAACATCTTTGGCGACGAACCAAGGGTTACCATGTTCATCTTGAGTGGCGCAGATTCATTGGATTTGAAGGTGAACGGAATCAAATCGGTAGGCATAACGGTTTTCCTGTGTGAACTGCACGGAAACCGCCACATCTGAGGCCAACCGGATGGTGGCTGACTGTACGAGGTTGGACTACCAGACACACGGAATCGGCCACCCTTTCGGATGCCCCGCACAGCCCACCATAGAACGAGCGGGCACAAAAACAGCACCTGTTATCGCACGATGGGCGCTGGTGCGCCGCAGGTTTCGGGGTTCCAATCCCGACTGCTGTTTTTTGCAGCAACGCAATTAGTGGCAGAGGTTCAATTTGTGCCCGTTTGTTGATCCAGAATGCCAGCCAACAGAAAGCCAACGGCGCTTGACAGCGTCTTCCTTACGTTACCGCTCCAGTCAGTCACCGTCAGGTACCCGAGTTGATGGGGCATTAGCTCAATCAAATTTCGCTTTGATTTGTAAGTTTTCATGGTGGCGAATTTCTTCAGCAGCTTCCAAATAGGCTTCTTGGTCAAGTAAGGAGAATTTATCCTTCAGTTCGATCGTTTTTCCATCGAACTGAAATCCTGCATCGTCTACAAGGCCAAGCACTAGTTGGCTACCTTCTGGACAGCACTGTGGAATGAACTGCAGAATACGTTTGAGATTCTCCTGATCTTGTTCTTGTTGATTGGGTGCATCTATTACGATTGGACAAAATGTTGCATCGCTTTTTCTTGCAATTGCGTCCAAGACTGAAAATTGATATGCCAACACCGCACGTGGTTGGTCACTTCCAGTTTCTTCGATTTTGGCATCAATACGGGTGAATACATTTTCAGATAAACCGTGTACGTTAAGCACAGAAGCATTTTGGCGGAATACCTGCTCGTATTGTTTTAGTATACTGCTCCTATGATCTTTATTATCATATTTATCCATTTCGCGCTTAATTGAACCTAGCTCCTTGTCTATCCCTTCCAAAATATCTTTTTGTGTTGCGATTTCAGTTTCCAAGTGACTTAGCAACTCCTTCTTACCTGCAATCTTGACAAGATCAGAAAGAATTACTGCTCCCTGCTTAGCCGAAAGTATTGTATTTATCTCCTCTTTCTCTTTAGAATTTACAGATAGACTACTATGTGTTTTTTGAATTTCGGCATTTACTTTCCGCAAATCTGCCTGAAGCAATTGCAGCAAGTCGGAGCAGGTTTCCTCATCTTTTGCTATTTCGAATCTCTCTGCAAACGAGTTTTCATATTCCTGTCCACACATCGGACAACTGACGAATAAACCCTGCTGCTCAACAGCATAGGTATAGTCTGCACTCAATTCATCGCGCGTTCGAGTAACTATTTCTATCTGAGCCTCAAGCCGAATTTTTTCGGTCCGTAGCTCGACAACTCGTTGGCGATACTCTTCTTCTTTACGGCACAGATCATTACAGATGTTTAATAGCCGCATTATTTCAGCTTTAAACGCACTAATATCAATATCAAAATCTACTCGAGTCAGTTGATTTCTGGTTTTTCTTTCTAATTTTTCCAGAGCAGCTATCTCTTTTTCTGGAATTTCTTTTTTTTCAGCTACGGCATGTTTTTTTGCATCCAATTTGTACCATTGATCTGGTCTTAGACCAAAATGATAACTCGCTACAGGTTGTTTCCAATTTGCAAATTGAGAAAGTTTGTTAAAAGATTGCCAAGGTTTGATCCAACCTTCATCTTGATCAATGTAAAAAGGTAAAAAGAAATATGCAGGCGGTGGGATACTAGGAGTATGTTCTCGGTTTAGAATGCGGAGTTGAAACCCAAGTAAATTTGCCAATGCAGGAGCCAACTCATTCGTAACGCTTGAATACGAGTTTAGAAGTTTTTTATTTGCGTCGAAAATAGAGTATTCCCCCGCAGAGCGGAGGATGGCAAAGCGCTCGTTTTTAACTCGAAAATATATAAGAGACGCGACATTCGCATCCTTCCATTTTTGATGAATCTTCGGTGGCTCAGCACCGAATCCTCGATAAATACTCTTAATTAATGACGACTTGCCTGTGTCATTCGCTCCCTTTATGATGGTTATCCTGGGGTGGAACTCGATTTTCTTCGCTTTCCTTTCGCGGTGCGATACGAGTAGCATGCTTTCTAACAGAAAGTTTTTCATATTGGCGTTTCCGAAGGTTCCGGATGAGTTTCCTGAACTGCCTCACCTAACACCTCATAGATTGCGGCTGCCTTGATAAAATTTGAATCGTAGTTTCTTGCTATACTTTGTGAACTTATTAAGGCGTGTATCTTGCCTATTATAGTTAATAGTCCTTGGCACTTCCATATCTCATAGCATACATTTATTCGATCTCTAATACTTGAAGATAGTTTCTGAATATCTTCATTGAGCGGATCCATTCGAGATAATGCGTATTCAAAGAATTTTGTCTTCAGTTGATTTAGTGCAAGAACTGGTGTTTCCTCATTTACTAGGTACTTCTCAGCAGTGTCCCACAGGGCTTTGGCACTTGGCTCGCCCGCTAATGAAATAATCTTATGAAAAAATGAGCGGCTAATTCCTTTATATTTGGTGAGAGAACTAAAATCTAAATAAACTTTATCATCATTTGTTTTTTGTCGAATCTCATCTAGTAACGCCCTATAGATAGCAGTAGTCTGTATAGGTTTATTAGGATAAAGATTTTCAAAGAATTTTACAAGATGACCTTTTGTATGTGTTTCGTGATCATCTAAAGATAGTGACGTTCTATAAGTTGTAATCTTATTTAATCCTACAAAGTCACTCACTGATGAATTATTGCCCTCAATACACTTGTGAATGCATTCTTTTTCCGATAATGCCATAGCAAGAAATGAACATTCATTAACCTCTTCTTTTGTTGCCTTGCCATTATTGAGCTGCAATTTCACCGCTTGATTTGAAACGAAGCACAATTTTCTTGCGTTTTCACCACACAATCTATGCGCTGAATATAGCTTTTCAAGCATCGATTGAAGCAAAACCCCGTCTTTCCCTATCTTCTTTTTAGCTAATTGGGCAATAGTCCATGCGCCTGAATCTTTTGTTTTAATTTGGAAGAAATCAGCTTTTTCTGGAGAGGATTCATGGTCGAGGATAACGATGTCTTCATGGTAATCTAAGAGCATCAAAAACTCGGAATCGTTTGAATAGAGATCTAGAAGTTTGCATAGCGCCCAATTCTGTTGAAAGTGATAGCGACTAGATGTTCTCGCTCCGCTGGTTTCTCTTGGATGGCGCGCGATAAGCGCCTCTGCAAGGTTCACTGAAATTTCCTTTTTCTAACAGCTAATAGGCACGATTTTGGCCAAGTATCGTCCCACCACGCGATGGTCCCAGCCTGCTCCAGCGGCTTTAAGTGAACTTGCAAGCGTTTCAGCCACTCGGTGTCCGCATGGCTGTAGCTGACGAAAATCTGGGTACGTGCCCCCGACATGCCACAATCTCCTGTCGCTTCCTTGGTTAGCGATTGCTGTAAGGATAGAACATGTCGCTATTATAGCGTCAAATCGTACTAACAAATTATTTGACGCGCACTCTTATCGTTCATACAATTTATTTGTGATCACCTTCGATGACGCCAAGCGCCAAATCAACCTGCGCAAACATGAAATCGACTTCGCGGATTGCGCGGCGATTTTTGATGCGCCGCTGGTGACGGATGAGGATGACCGGGAAGCCTACGGCGAACAACGGCTGAAAAGCCTGGGCTGGCTGAACGGCCGCGTCGTGGCGCTGGTCTGGACGGATCGGGAAACCGGACCGCATTTGATTTCTTGCCGATACGGTGACCGTCATGAAACCCAACGCTATTTCCAAGCAGTTCTTTAGTCCCGAACAAATCGCGGCGGCGATGGCTGCCGCGCCGGAATGCCCGGTGGAAGACGCAGACAATCCACGCACGAAACCGGAAGACTGGAACGGTGCCATCGTCAGCCACTCTTACGAGGAACTGCGGGAGAAGCTGGCCGAGCGGCGCCGGCCGCGTGGCCCGCAGAAAGCGCCGCTCAAAGTGCCCACCACCATCCGGTTCGACGCCGACGTACTGGCGGCCCTGAAAGCGACCGGCAAGGGCTGGCAAACCCGCGTCAACGAGGTGATGCGCGAGTGGATTCGGACGCGCCCATAAGAGGACGCAATGAGAACCGTCACCATTGAAGTCGCCGGAATCGAAGCGACCCCAGCGCGCATGAAAGCCGCGTAGCCCGGAGTTGGCGCGGGGTCACCAACCCATCGGTCTTGTCCCAAGTAGAAGCTTGGCTTCTGTCCAAGGCTTTGGTGGCCTATAACGTGATTATGACGATGCTCGGACAAGCCCTGGCGCCGATCGTCGTTTTCTGTCGTTGCGTCGTTGAGAAGTAGCGAACAACACATTGATATATAATATTATTATAAGCCTTCCCCATCTCCTTTGTCTCTCAATCCCTCTTCCCCTCCCGGTTTGGCAAAAACGAGCAGAGATCACTCAGTACCTCGAAATTTCGGCCGCGAAATGACGGTTCAGCAGATTGGAACCGTTTCCGGCATACTCAGCCGCATCATGATGATATTCAGGGCGTCGAAGTGTGCATGTACCTCGGTGGTTTGGGGATGGAAACGATGATATTTCAAATACCCGCCAAAGAGCCTCAGGCGAAGCATCGCGGCTGCAACTAAGCTGCGCCGATGATAGCCACTACGACAAAGTCATATGTCAACTTAAAGCAGCATTCACACCCTATCGTGGACAGGTATTAGTCCCGAGCGCCAATCAATTCGCACTATTATTGTCGATAATCCAGCATCTATTTATTACATACCTACCACTTATTACATAGTTACTACTCATCATATTGACAATATGAAGCTCGTTCCGATTAAAAAAACCGCCAGATCGGAAACGAAGAGGTAAAATTCGTGAGCACCGTGACGATTTCGACAATTCTCATAGCAGCAGGCTTAGTTATCATCGCCGTGGTCATCCTGCTTATCAGGATGAAATACCAACAGGATGATAAAGAACCTTGGCCGTTCTATGCCAAAAACCCGTTACTTGAAAAAGCGGAACAGGAACTTCATCGACAATTGATACAAGCTTTACCGGAATACGTCATACTGGCCCAAGTACAACTTTCGCAACTGATCAAACTGCGAAGCGGTTATAACTTTGGCAAATGGCATAACCGTATCAATCGAATGAGCGTCGATTTCGTCATATGTAGACAGGATTTCAGCACGGTCGCCGTCATCGAGCTTGACGGGAAATCCCACGAACAGGCAATACAGAAACAGAGAGATGAGAAGAAGAACAAAGCGCTCGAATCAGCTCACATTCGTCTGATTCGCTGGAAAAATCACCAGATACCGGATGTGGAATCGATCAGAAAGACAATTGTGCAACAACATGAACCCATCGATCTCGAGCTGAACAAGCAGCGAGCGAAACATGAAGAAAGATTCAAATTATCGAAAGCCATACTATGGCCAGCATTGTTATTGACTGCACTGTTGTTGGTCACGACCAACCTGATCGATGAGACAGTCGATCTTAGCAGTCAGCAACTACAACCACTTGAAAAATCAACCACTCTACCTAGAGAAAAAGACACAAAAACGAAACAAGAAAATAAAATTAAAGAGCAAAAACAACAAATTAACAATAAACATACTCATAATGACAGCCAGGCTAACCATACAAGATCGACCCCCCAGGACGACCAATCCAGGAAGGTCATTGGCTACCGGGAATTGCAAATACCGGGTAAGACTTGGGATGAGTGTATTCAGGAATACGGAAAAGGGATCAGAGAAATCAACCCTGACGTCATAAAGTGCAAGGATGGTTATACTGAAACGATACCCATCTACAATAAATAGCTCTGACAGCTTCTTACCCAGAGCTATTGCTACGCTTGTCGAGTAGAACCTTTGATCAAAGGTAGATCTTCAACCACCTATTGAATCGCCGATCTAGCGCTAAAAACACACTTAGCTCGGCTTCCTTTCTTGATCAAAGCTCAGCGTAAACTTCGATCATTCTCTTATCGCCGCGACAGTATTGTGGAGGCTCTCCTGCAAAATACTGCTTGGTGGCGCGCAGGTCAGATATCTTCGACAGATCAAAAAGCTCCCACTCACGGCCTGGCTCAATATAATCGCCTTCCGTCTGATAACCTCGCAGCACATAATAGTCCGCACGCGCAGCGCCTACCGCAACCGGCTGGACGATGCGTTTATAACCATCATAAGTGAACTCAAGATATTCACGTTTTAGAATTGCCATGATAATGATTTGTAGCATTGCCCTCTCCATTCCATATCTGTAGATATCTACCTACACAAAAGCAATTGTGTAAAATTTATGATCATATCGACCCAATAATGCTCTATTCATTATCTGAATTGGATCGTCACTATTTTAGGCAACCAAAGTCATTTGAGACTCTTCCACTGTAATTACCAAGATGGCTCGCCAATTCCGACTTACCCAGTTGGACAATAAGTCATCAACCTTCTTGAAATTAGACAACCAAGACTGCAAACATTGCAGTGTCAAGTGAAGAGGACGACATTTCACATATCAAAGCCATGGATTATCATCGGATACTGAAGAATGGCTGGGAAATTTCGTCTTTCGAAATCGGGAGTGACAGCCATGCCGACTCGTTTTCTACGGTCACTGTTCGCCCCAAGCTCGGTTGCGCTGATCGGCGCCAGCGAGCGCCCTGATTCGCTCGGCGCCGCGCTGACTCGTAACATGTTGGCCGACAGCTTCAAGGGCGAGCTGTTCCTGCTCAACCGCCGCCACCGGCGCGTGCAGGACATGCCGACTTATGCCCGCCTGGCCGATCTGCCGCATCCCCCGGAATTGGCCATCATCGCTACCCCTACGCCAACCTTGCCCGACCTGCTGGCCGAACTGGGGCGCATGGGAACCCGGATCGCCGTCATCGCCACCCGTTCCAACGCGCCCGACGCCGATGAAACCCACCGATTCCATCACGCCCTGCGCGAGGCTGCCCGCCCTTCCGGGTTGCGGCTGCTCGGCCCGGACAGCTTTGGCGTCATCGTCCCGCGGCGGGGTCTCAACGCTTCACTCAGCCACATCCAGCCTCGACCGGGGCAGCTGGCACTGATCACCCAATCTGGGGCGGTATTGGCGTCGATGCTGGAATGGGCCACAGCGCAAGGGATCGGTTTTTCTCACATCATCGACCTGGGCGAATGCGCCGACATCGACTTCAGCGACCTGCTCGACTGGCTGACCCGGGACCCCGATACCCGCGCCATCCTGCTGTATATGGAAACCTTGCAGCGGGCGCGTCTCTTCCTGTCGGCGGCGCGAGCCGTGGCGCGGATCAAACCGGTGCTGGTGGTGCGCGCCGGTCGCGGAGGCGATCGGGCCTCCTATCAGGCCGATGCCATCTACGATGCGGCTTTCCGCCGGGCCGGGATACTGCGGGTCCAGTCACTACGGGAATTGTTCTGGGCCGCCGAAACCCTGGCGCTCGATCTGCCGGTCAGCGGTGACCGCCTGGCTATCTTGGGCAACAGCCACGGACTGGGTCTGCTGACTGCCGATGCTTTGCTGGCGGAAGGCGGATGTCTGGCTCGATTCAGTCCGACGACTCGGGAATCCCTGCGCCGGTTTTTGCCGGCTGGCGCGGCGCTCGACAACCCGCTCGATCTGGGCAGCGATGCCGGTCCTGCCCGGTTCGCAGCCGCTTTGGAAGCGGTGCTGGGAGAGCGCGAGATCGACGGGGTGCTGGCGCTGCATGCGCCGAATGCGTTGGCGTCGGCCGACGATACTGCCGCAGCGGTCATCGAAACCGTCGCTCGCTGCCGCGCACGCGGTGGGCGACAACCCAGCGTACTGGCTTCCTGGTTGGGCATCGATAGCGCCCGGACCGCTCGGCAACGCCTACGGGAACAGGGCATCCCAACCTACGACACCCCCAACGACGCGGTGCGCGCCTTCATGCAACGCTGGCGACATCGACAAAATCGGATCGCGCTGATGGAAACGCCACCCGACCTTCCGGAACTGTCCGACATCGATGTCGCCGCCGCCCAGCGTATCCTGCAACAGGCGCTGGCGAAAAAGCACGACGTGCTGACCGCTGCCGAAACCGCGGCGTTGTTGCAAGCTTACGGTATCGCGGTCCTAGCGGCGGATGGCCAGACCCTGGCATCCCCTTCGCTCGCATTGACGATCTGGGTCAGCGTCGATCCGGTCTTCGGTCCGGTGCTACGGCTCGGACCGGGCGGCGCGGCTGCCGTCTTACCCGACGCTTTCGTCGCTGCCCTGCCACCGCTCAACCCGGCGCTGGCCCGTCAGATGATCGCTCAAGCCTGGTTTTATCCGCTGCTGAGCAATGCCGACGCCGCCTTGACCGGTCGGCTGGATGACGTCATCCGGCTACTGGTCAGAATCGCCCAGCTGATCGTGGATCTCGGCGAGGTGATCGAGTTGGAATTGGAACCGGTGCTGGCCACGATGGATGGGGCGATGATCGGGGCTGCTCGGATTCGCATCGCCCCATGCGCCGAGCCTGCTCAGACCCGTCTGGCGATCCGCCCCTATCCGCGCGAACTGGAAGAAGCCCAGATCTTGCCGGACGGTTCCAGACTACTGATCCGCCCAGTGCGGCCCGAAGACGAGCCAGCCTTCATCGCTGGCTTCGCCCGCCTGTCGGTCGAAGAAATCCGCATGCGCTTCATGCATGTATTCAAGGAGCTGACCCATGCCGAAGCTGCCCGTCTGACCCAGATCGATTACGACCGGGAAATGGCGCTGGTGGCGTTGCGGCAACGGGCCGGACAAGCCCTGGAAGGCTGCGGGGTGGCGCGGATCATCAGCGATCCGGATCGGGAACGGGCTGAGTTCGCCATCCTTCTGCACCATGACGCCACCGGAATCGGCCTCAGCAGCCTGTTGCTGCGCCGGATCATCCACTACGCCCGCCAACAAGGCATCCGCGAGCTGTACGGCGAGATCCTGCGGGAAAACGAACCCATGCTGGCGCTGTGCCGAGCCATGGGCTTCGCTCTCACCGCCTGTCCGGAAGACGCCGGGGTGATGCTGGCCTCATTGGCGCTGGCATGACGATGGCTGGACTGCAGCCGAACCATCAGTCAATCTCCGCCGGACTTTGCGACCGCCGCCTCTTGCTCCGATGGCGACCGCCCGGATTCCATCCAGGACTGGAAGCGGGTCAGCAGCCACAGGCCCGGGATCGTGGCCACCATGCAGAACAGGAAAAAGCCCTCCCAGCCGAGCCACTCGGCCAGATAGCCGGTCGGGGTATTCACCACCACTCGGGGAATGCCCATCAGGCTGCTCAATAAGGCGTATTGAGTGGCGGTGAATTTGCGATTGGTCAAGGTCGCCATGAAGGCGACATAGGCCGTCGTGGCCATGCCACTGAACAGGTTTTCACTGGTGATGGCCAGCGCCAGGCCGGGCAGACTGTGGCCAAGGCGAGCCAGCAGGACGAAGCCAAGCAGGCCAAAGGCTTGCAATAGACCGAAGAACCACAGCGCCCGATACAACCCCAGCCGCAGGATCAGCACGCCGCCGAGCAGACCACCAATGACCGTAGCCCAAAAACCGAACAGCTTGACGATGGCCCCGATTTCGGTTTTGGTGAAAGCCAAGTCGAGATAAAACGGCGTGGTCATCTGACTGGCCATCATCTCGCCGACCTTGTAAAGCAGCACGAACAGCAGGATCAGGCCCGCATCCTGGCGGGAGAAATACTCCACGAACGGCTGCACCACGGCCTCGCGCAAGGTCCGCGGCGTACCGATTGGGACGGACGGCTCGACGCACAGCAAAGTGGTCAGCAGGCCAGGCACCATCGCCACCGCCATCAGCTGATACACGGCTTGGAACGGGATGAAATCGGCCAGAATCAGCCCGCCGCCGGACGACAGCAACATTCCCAGCCGATAGCCGTTGACGTAGAGCGACGCGCCCAGACCCTGCTCGTCGTCGGCCAGCGATTCGCGGCGATAGGCGTCGATCACGATGTCTTGCGAGGCGGAAAAGAACGCCACCAGGAAAGCCGCCACCGTCACCATCGGCAGGCTGTGGGTCGGATCGGTCGTTCCCAGTCCGGCGATAGCCGCGATCAACAGAACCTGCGCCAACAGCAGCCAGCCGCGCCGTCGCCCCATGCCGACGATCGGGGCGAAACGATCCAATAGCGGCGCCCACAGAAACTTCAGCGTATACGGCAAGCCGACCAGGGCGAACAGGCCGATGGTGCCGAGATCGACTCCGGCCTCCTTCAACCAGGCTTGCAGCACCGATCCGGTCGCCAGCAACAGCGGCAGGCCGGAAGAAAAACCCATCAGCAACGCGGTCAACATCCGCCCGCTGAGGATAATTCGTACGATATCCCGGGCGGAATGCTGGGGAGTAGTGGAAGGCATGGTCGTCATCCGGGTTCAGCAGCGCATCAACTCGCCCACTCGTGCACCGGGCGGCCACTTTGCTGCCATTCCATATAAGCCAGGGTCAGCGCGTTCAAATCCCGCCCGTTGCGTTCGAGAAAACGCTGTTGCCAACGCGCGCCGGTACGGCCGCTGGCCGCGCGGGCAGCAATGATGCCCAGATAGTCCGCCACGTCTCCCGCATCCAATTCCAGACGTTGCAGCCCACACTGAGCCAGCGGCAACAATTCCTCCAGCAGCAGATGGCGCATGGGCCGCCGCTGGCCATTCAGCCAGATCACCTCGGCCCGCAAGCCGTCTCGCGCCGCCGCGTAGAAATTCGCCCGACATTGCGAAAAATCCAGCTGCGCAGCGATCGGCGGCTGGGCCAAGGCCAGTTCGTGCGCCAGGCCATAATACAGTGCTGCATTGGCGATGGTATCGACAATGCTGGGACCAGCCGGCATCACCCGATGCTCAATGCGCAGATGGGGCGTCCCGTCGGCGGCGAAACCCACCAGCGGCCGATTCCAGCGCCAGATCGTACCATTGTGCAAACGCAGGTGCGGCAAACGCTCCACCGGCTCGGCGCTCAAATCCACCGGCAATAGCGGTGGATAGTGGATTCGATTCTCATCGAACAGCTCCAGCAGCGAATGCCGGGCGTAACCGCTGCCGAACGTGACCCGCCGATAGCTTGGATCGTTGGAACGCCAACCGCCGGCCAGCGCGACGCCCTGCTCAAACAGCGGAATGCGAGTTTCCTCCCACAGTACTTTACCGAACAACAGGGGCGAATTGGCCGTGATCGCCACCATTGGGGCCGCAATCGCCAACGCGGCGTTGAAGAAGGCCGCCGTCTGGTGGCCAGCCACCTGCAAATGGGTCTGGAACGAGGTCGTAGCCGCTTCCAACATCACATCGGGATGACTGAGCCGCAGAGTCTCCTGGCCGTAAATGGACAATTCCATCGGCTGACCGCGCCGCCGCAACAGAATCTGCTCGTTGATGGCGCGGTAACGCTCCCGCCCGGACATGTGCTCTATGGTCAAATCGCGATCGAGCAGGCTGGGCAGGCTGCCGATCAGCACCATGGCGGCGTCGAATTCGGTGGCGACCTGCTGGCAGCGCTGCCACAGATCGGCCAGATTGGCGTGCATCCGCCGCAGAGCCGCGCCGTTCAACGGCAATGGCGGGGTATTGAGTTCGATGTTGAACATGCTGAGTTCCGGCACCACCAGCGGATCGGCCAGCCGCTCCAGCACCGGTTCGTTGCAAGGGGTCGGTCGCCCCTGACGATCCACCAGCCAGGCTTCGATCTCGAATCCCCCAATCGAACCCGCCGTCTCACATTGCGCACCGCGCAGGGCTTCGGCCAACCACGCCGTTTCCTGCCGCAGCCGGGTGCGAAAGCGTCGGAAATCCTGGCGGGTGAAGGTCGATTGGGAAATGTCCTGGCCCATGGCGCACTGCTCTTAGCGATGAAAACAGTCCAACGATGCGATGGCCCAGGATTCCCGGCTGCACTTGCAAGCGCGTGTTCCTGGCATGGGGGGTCTCTACAGTCGGCCTCGCTCGTCGCGGAAGGCAAAACCGCGCAGCGGAAGATCGAGCGCGCGCGTCAGAGCGATGGCCTGGAAGCGGTCGCCCATCTCACCCGGCAGCGTCAACAATTTGACTTGGCGAACCTGTTCCAGATAGCTGACCGGGTCGTCCGGATTCGCCTCGGCCAACAGCTCCATCAGCCCGCACCCGAACAGGAAATGGTTCTGATGACTATAGCCGGCCACCGTCAATCCGGCGGCCAGGGCAGCGGTCGCAACAGCGGTAAAATCGACATTGGCGGTAATATCCTGCAGACTGGGCCACCGCAAGGGATCGTCATGGGCGCGATGGCGATAGTGGCACAGCAGGGTGCCGGTCACGCGCTCGGGATGATAATACGCGCGGCGCGGATAGCCATAGTCGATCAGTAACACCGCGCCGGCGGCCAGCGGCTCGGTGACAGCCTGCAACCACGCATCTAAATGCGGCACATATTCGGAAGTGTAGCCTTCCGGCAGCGACTCGGCCAAATCCGCTTCGATGCGGGCGACGGCGGCCGTCACCGCCGGGTCGTCCGGCCCCTCGCGCCAAGCCAGCCCCGTCTCGCCCCAGACCACTTCCAGGCGACGCGGTCCAGCAGGCGTGATGCGAAAGCGCTCGACCGGCAGGGCGTCCAACACCTCGTTACCCAGGATGACCCCGCGCAAGCCGGGTTCCGGCAAGCGGTCCAGCCAGACGACCCGATCCAGGAACTCGGGAACCCGCTCGGCCAGGGTCTGGCGCTGGCGCTGACGCAGTTCGCCGCTCAGTTCGAGGATGGCATAGCACATCGGCGCAACACCCAGGGACTGCAACTCCCGCAACAGGTCGGCGGCCATGACACCTGTTCCGGCCCCCAGTTCGAGCAGCGTCCCACCGCCCAACGCATCCAGGATATCCCGACACTGCCGCGCCAGGCAGCGCCCGAACAACGGGGACAGTTCCGGCGCGGTGACGAAATCCCCTTCGGTCCCGAACTTGCGCGCGCCCGCCTGATAGTAGCCCAATCCGGGCGCGTACAAGGCCAACTCCATGAATCGGGCGAAGGAAATCGCGCCGCCGTGGGCGACGATGTCGGCGCGGATGTGATCGAGCAGACGGGCGCTATGGGCGGCTGCGACAGGATCGGGCGTGGGCAAGCTGAGGGGGGTGACGGACATGGCGGTCATGACGGAACGTTTCGCTCTGGCGAGGATCCAGCAGATTTAAATCGATACAAACCGGTGATGCAAATCAGTAGAATAAGCCTAGATTTAAAAGTGTTTCATTACCGTTCCCCTCGACTCATAGACGTGTTAACTTTTGATGAAGATCTCGATCATTGCCTGCCTTTCGACCGTATTCCTGGCAACCGCCCTCCCGGCCCAGGCCCAACCCCAGTCTCCGCCGGCCAACCAGGCGCAAGCGACTGTCTATGTCAGCGATACCCTGGAAATTCCACTGCGCGCGGGCGCTTCCAACCGCTATAAGGTGATTGGCGCGGTGCGCAACGGTTCGCCGGTCGAAGTACTGAAAGTGGACACCGCCAAGGGTTATACCCAAATCCGCGCCACGGCAGGCGTGAAAGGCTGGCTACCCAGCGATCAGCTGACCGACGTCCCGAGCGCGCGGGAGCAACTGACCCGCGTCCAGCAGGAACTGGAACAGCTGAAAGCGCAGCACAGCGATCTCAAGCAACACATGGATAATGTGGTCAGCCGCCCGGATGGGGATGCCATGAGTTATCCCAGTCTTTATGAGGAAGCCGTGCGGCTGCGCCAGCAGCTTGCCCAATACCGCAAGGTGGCTTCCGATACGGTCGCGATCGACGAACGTAACAAGGCCCTGCAGGAACGCACCGTAGCTCTGGAACGGGAGCTACAAATCGTCCAGCAGGAAAATCAGGCGCTGCGCAACGACAACGACAGCATCCGCCTGCTCATGGGCGCCGTGCTGCTGGGCGCGGGGCTGCTGATCGCGGTGCTGATGCCGCGAGTCCGCGAACAACGGCGCACGCAATGGAGTCGGCTATAGACCGATAACGCGTCTTCAGCCGCCCTCCACGCCCGGCACCTTCACCGGCTGCAGCGTCTCCCGCGACCGGTCGAAGGTGGCCCACAGCTCGGCGAAGGTCACCCCGAGCAATGGATGGCGGCGATCGCCGGCCACTTCGGCCAGCGGCCGCAACACGAAGGCGTAGCGGACGATTTCGGCGCGAGGGATATGCAGCCCGTCTTCGCACAGCACCAGATCGTCGTACAGCAGCAGATCCAGGTCGAGAGCCCGCGCCGCGCCTCTTGGCCCATCGCGCGGCGTCCGGTGGGCGGTTTCGATCTGGCGCAGACAGGCGCTGACGGCGCGCACCTCCCAGTCGGTCGCGAAACCCACCACCAGGTTGAGAAAATCGTCGCCCACGAAACCGACTGCGGGGTTGGCGTAGACCGTGGACAGCGTCAGCGGACCGACGCGCTGGCGGAGCTCGGCGAGACCGGTGCGGATATGCCGCTCCGGCTCGATGTTGCTGCCGACGCCGACGTAGACCTGAGCCATGGCGCTCAGCCGCGGCAACCGCGTTCGATCACGACACCCACCTCCCGCGCTTCGTGCAGCGCGCCAGGCTTGCGTAGGATCAGCCGCAGCCAGGGTATGGCGAATTCTCGGCGCAACAGCGCAGCGATCCGCTCGCCCAGCGTCTCCACCAATTGAAAATCGCTGGCGGCAGCGAATTCGCCGATCCGTCGCGCCACCTGCTGATAATCCAGCGTATCATCCAGCTGGTCGGTCGCGGCCGCCGGGCAAATGTCGACGCCCAACTCCAGATCGAGAATCAGGGTCTGGCGAATCTGGCGCTCCCAGGGGTGAACGCCGATGACGGTCTCGACATGTAGTTTGTGGATGAAAATAATATCCATGACAGGCTCCAAAGAGGCGTCTATCTTAGCCTAAAACCGCCACGCCGGCCCCGTTCCGGCATCCACCGGCCGTAACGCCGGCAAATTCCCTGCAGCGTTTGACAGCGACGATCCATGCTCACCACTATTCTGTTTGTCGTCTTGGGCTATTTGGCCGGTTCCATTTCCACCGCCATCATCGTCTGCCAGGTGATGGGGCTACCCGATCCGCGCAGCGAAGGTTCGCGCAATCCCGGCGCCACCAATGTGCTGCGCTTCGGTGGCAAGAAAGCGGCCGCCATCACCCTGGCCGGCGACTTCCTCAAGGGCCTGCTCCCGGTGCTGCTGGCCCGGCTGGCCGGCGCAGACGAAACCACGTTGGCTCTGACCGCGCTGGCGGCGTTCCTGGGGCATCTGTACCCGGTCTTCTTCGGCTTCGAAGGCGGTAAGGGGGTAGCAACCGCGTTCGGCGTGATCCTGGGTCTATCCTGGCCGGTGGCCCTGGCGGCGCTGGCCACTTGGCTGGTGATGGCTTTCGTCGTCCGTATTTCCTCGCTGTCGGCCCTGACCGCAGCGGCATTGGCACCCCTGTTCGGCTGGGGCTTCGGCCTGCCGCCTGCCTACGAGATCGCCCTTCTGATCATGGTGGCGCTGCTGATCTGGCGACATCGCTCCAATATCCGAAAGCTGGTATCGGGCACCGAGGACAAGATCGGCACCGACCACCCGGAAGGCTGAACGGCCAGTCGATTGCATTCAGCCGAGCGCGCCACCCCGGATCTGAAATTCCGCCAGCGCCTGCTGAAAACGACCATACAATCGTTCCGGCGCTCGCCCCCGAAATAGCCGGTCCAGAGCTACGAACTTGGCCTGTTGCGCTGCGAATCCGCGACTGGTGAAGCTGCTCACCGGATAGCCTTTGGCCATCAGCCGATTCATGTCGGTGAGGTTGGAGGTCTTGTCGGCGCAGGACAGCGCCAGCAGCAGCGGATCGTTCAGGGTCGCCAAGCGCTCGCGATATTGCCGCTGGCGGTCTTCCCAAGACTGGCGCTTGTCGGTTTCCGACACCGCGATGACCATCGCCACCACCCGTGGATTGCCCACGGCGGTGGCCAAGGTCGCTTGATCGTAATCGCAATCTTCGATGATATCGTGCAGAAAGGCTGCGGCGATCAACTCGTCGTCATGCAGACCGCTGTCGAGCAACAGCCAGGCGACTTCGGTCAAATGCAGGAAATAGGCAGGACGATCTTCGCCAGGAGGCGCCTTGCGGCGATGATCGATCCGGCGATGGGCGCATTCCGCCAGACGCATGGCCAGCGGAACCAGAGAATCGGAGGCGTTCATGCGGGAACCTCGGGGCGATCGGGTAGACGCTCTAGCACTTGTCGGATCGTGGAACAGGGCAATCGCGCTATGTAGTCGCTGGGGTTGGCGTACCCAAGAGGAGGTTCAACCGATAGTTATCATTGAGCGCG
>RXIW01000058.1 GCA_003989065.1 Candidatus Competibacteraceae bacterium | reverse complement strand
AGTCTGCAGCAAAGTCTCATCTGGCAGATGTGGTCGTTGGTGAGCCTGACCTTCACCGTCCTCGCGATTACAGCTTAGAGACTGTCGAAAAACTCAACATTGATTTTCAAGAAATATTTTCTGTTTGACCTGCTTCCAACCAGCTTGGCTGGCTAACAACCGCCTGGAAGCCGGTTCCGCTGTCATATAGATCAGTTAGTTAGTTTTTAGACAGCCTCTTATTTCATAGTTTTTTCGCCTATGGTCGATGGGCTGGCCGCCAGCACCATGCAACATGGCGTTCACGAGCTACACGCGCAAATCACCAGTAAATTTTTCTCGCAGGTCGATCGGATTGCGCGCGATGTCCGGGATTGGGGACGAAACCGTCACTACAATATCGATGATGTCTGGCAACTCAATCACTTGTTCACCGCGTTCCTGGATCGGCGCCCCCAAATCAAATTTCTGGTATTGGCCGAAGACAGCGGCCGCGAGACCCTGTTGCTGAAAATGCCGGATAACGAATGGCAGAATCGGATCACCAACCCTGCGCAGTGGGGCAAGCGACAACAATGGCTGGAATGGCAGGACCTCGACACCCTGCGCACCGAACGCTGGACCGACACCGATTACGATCCCCGCACCCGCCCCTGGTACCAGGGCGCCATGCAGCAGGAACAAGAAGACGGCGTATTCTGGACCGAACCTTTCCGACTCTTCCTCAGCCAGGAACCTGGCATCACCGCCGCCGTGCGCTGGCGCGATCCGGAAACTCGACACACCTATGTCGCTGGTCTCGGCTTGCGGCTGATCAACCTGTCCCGCGTCACCAGCGAGTTGTCGATCAGCCCCAACAGCCAAGTCGCGGTCATCATGCCCGACGGCCGCCTGCTCGGTCTGCCGCGCGATCCCGACAGCCCGGACGATGCCGCCCTCAAAAACGGCATCATGAAAACCGCCGCGGAACAGGGTCTCGCACCCCTCGCCGCCGGGATCAAACAATGGCAGCATGTCGGCATGCCGGCCGACCACATTCAGACCTTCCGAGCCGAAGGTCAATCCTGGGTCAGCCTGTTCCTGCCGGTCGACCTCCGTAATCAGAAGCTCTTCGTCGTCGCCATCGCGCCACGCAGCGATTTCGTCCCCCTGACCCTGCGCGCCAGTCTGGTTTTCACCGCCCTGCTGGCCGGGACGCTGCTGTTGGCTTTCTTCGTGGCGACCCGTTTCGCCCGACGGGTGGCGCAGCCGCTCGGAACCCTGGTTACGCAGAGCGAACGCATCGGTCGTCTGGAACTGGAACAGCCGGTAGTTCTGCCGCCCTCCTGGCAGGAGATGGACACCCTGGCGACCGCACAGGAACACATGCGCCAAATGCTGTTGGCCAACCGTCTCGAATTGGAACAAGCCAATGCCGAGCTGGAACGCAAGATCGCCGAGCGCACGCTGGCACTGGCCAATCAGCTTGCGCTGCAACAGGCGTTGATGAACGCCATCCCCAACCCGATTTTCTACAAGGACATCGATACTCTCCTGCTCGATTGCAACCAAGCCTACGAGCGGATATTCGCCATCTCCCGCCAGGATTTCATCGGCAAACAGAGCCCCGAACTGGATCATCTGCCCGTCGCCGACCGCCTGGCTTATCAGCGCGATGAGCAGGACGCCATCGTCCATGGCGGCAATCTCAGCCGCGAGATGGCAATCCCGTTCGCCGACGGGAAAATCCACGACACCCTGTATTCGATCAACGGCTTTCGCACCGTCGACGGCGCGCCAGGCGGACTGGTCGGCGTCATCGTGGACATCACCTCGCTGAAAGAAGCCGAGCGGGAAGTGCGCAAAGCCAAGGAAAAGGCCGAGGAGGCCACTCGCGCCAAGAGCATGTTCCTGGCCAACATGTCGCATGAAATCCGCACCCCGATGAACGCCGTCATCGGCATGGCCCACCTGGCGCTGAAAACCGAACTGACCGCCAAGCAACGCGATTATCTGCAGAAGATCCATGACGCCGGCACTTCGCTGCTGGGCGTCATCAACGACATCCTCGACTTTTCCAAGATCGAGGCCGACCGTATGGACATTGAGCATGTCGACTTCCTGTTCGACGATGTGCTCACCAGTGTCGTCACGGTCGTTGGCCAGAAAGCTCACGACAAAGGCTTGGAGCTGTTGTTCCATGCCCCTGTCAACATTCCGCAAAACCTGATCGGCGATCCGCTTCGCCTGGGACAGATCCTCACCAACCTGGTCAACAACGCGATCAAGTTCACCGAACAGGGGCAGATCACCCTGGACGTACTACCCCTGGAGCGCACCGCCGGCAAGGTCAAGCTGCGTTTTGCGGTCCGCGACACCGGCATCGGCATGACCGAGGAACAACGGGCGCGGCTGTTCCAGGCATTCACCCAGGCCGACGGCTCCACCACCCGCAAATATGGCGGCACCGGTCTGGGGCTCACCATCTGCAAACGGCTGGTGGAGTTGATGGGCGGCGCCATCCAGGTAGAATCGGTGCCAGGCGCTGGCAGCGTCTTCAGCTTCACCGTCTGGCTGGGCCTGAGCAACGAACGACAGGTGCGGCGCGTGGCCCTGCCGGAGGTGCTGAAGGGACTGCGGGTCCTGGTGGTCGACGACAATGCCGCAGCGCGCGATATCCTGAGCGAGGCACTGGGATCGGCTACCCTGCGGGTCAACGCAGTGGCATCGGGCCGGGAAGCCATCGCCGAGCTCAAGTCGGCCAATCCGGCCGATCCTTACCAGATCGTCTTCATCGACTGGAAGATGCCGGAAATGGACGGCATCGCCGCCACCCGATCGATCAAGAGCGACGCCACCCTACAAATCCCGCCGCGAATAGTGATGGTCACCGCCTTCGGGCGCGAGGAAGTGCGTTTCCGGGCCGAAGCGGCCGGAGCCGATGGCTTTCTGGTCAAGCCCATCAGCTATTCGCTGTTGATGGACACCCTGGTCGACCTGTTTCCGCTGGCGCGGGGCGAGGTTCGCAAGCACTATCGCACCGAGGGCGCGGAACAGCGCGTGCGGCTGGACGGCACCTATCTCCTGCTAGCTGAGGACAACGACATCAATCAGCAAATCGCCGTCGAGTTGCTGGAAAGCGCCGGCGCGCGGGTAGCGGTCGCCGACAACGGCTGGGAAGCGGTGGAACGCCTCTTGGCTGGCCTAGACCAGGACCCTTTCGATTTGGTTTTAATGGACTTGCAAATGCCGAAGATGGATGGCTATCAAGCCACCCGGCAAATCCGCGCCAATCTCCGCTGCCGGGATATACCGATCATCGCCATGACCGCACACGCGATGGTCGAAGAACGGCAAAACTGTCTCGACGCCGGCATGAACGACCATATCGCCAAACCCATCGAGCCGGACGCCTTGTTCCACACCCTGCAGTACTGGCTCAAATCCAAGCTCAAGCCTGCCGCACAGACGCCGGAGGAACCGCCCGTCATCGCACCGCAGCAAGACGCCGACAACCCGGCACTGCCGCGTATCCCCGACCTCGACACTGCAGGGGGCATGAGTCGGGTCGCCGGCAATCACCGGCTCTACCTCAACCTGCTCAATCGGTACGCCACCGAACAAGCCGATGCGCCGACCCGCATTCGGGAGGCCCTGGCTGCCGCCGACCGCGCCACCGCAGAACGGCTGGCGCACACGCTGAAAGGCGTATCGGGCAATATCGGCGCCACCGGCGTCCAGCGCCTGGCCGCCGATCTGGAACAAGCCTTGCACCAAGACACCGCCATCTCGGCCATCGAACCGTTGCTGGCGCAAACCGAGGCGGCGCTCGCTGCGCTGCTCGCCGGTCTGGCCGCGATGCCGTGCGCCGAGTCGATGGCTCCGGCGACGATAGCGACAAGTCGGGAGGATCTGGCCGCGATCCTTGCCCGACTGCAACAACTGCTCAACGACGACGATGCCGAAGCGGTGGACTATCTGGCTACCCACCACGCAGCGCTGGCTGGAGCTCTACCTGTCGAACTCCTCATGGCGTTGGAAAAGGCCGTCGGCAACTATAATTTCGAAGAGGCGTTACAACAGCTGCTGACGGCGACTCGGCTCAAGTAAGGAGCCGGGAGCGCAACCACAGGTAAAAGGATCATGAGCGACACCCCCAATCCGATCTGCCGGCAAACCATTCTGATCGTTGACGACACGCCGGACAATATCGTCATGCTGAGCTCCTTGCTCAAGGACCACTACCGAACCAAGGTCGCCACCAACGGCGAACGCGCCCTGAAGATCGCCGCCGCCGATCCGCCACCGGATCTGATCCTGCTCGACATCATGATGCCCGGCATGGACGGTTACGAGGTTTGTCAGCGGCTCAAGGCCGATATCCACACCTCCGATATTCCGGTGATCTTTCTCACGGCCAAGACCCAGGAAGAAGACGAGGAAAAAGGGCTACGGCTGGGCGGAGTGGACTACATCACCAAACCGATCAACCCGCCGATCGTGCTGGCCCGGGTCGAAACCCAGCTGACCCTCAAGAACGCCCGGCAGTTTCTCCAGGATCGCAACGCCTTTTTGGAAGCGGAAGTACAACGCCGCACCGAGGAGATCGTCGCCATTCAGGACGCCATCATCCTGACCATGGCGGCGCTGGCGGAAGCCCGCGACAACGAGACCGGCAATCATATCCGCCGCACCCAGCATTACATTCGGGCGCTGGCCAACCGGCTCAAGCATCATCCCCGGTTCGACCATTTTCTCAACGAAGAGACCATCCGCCAGCTGTTCAAGTCAGCTCCGCTGCACGACATCGGCAAGGTCGCCATCCCCGATCGAATTCTGCTCAAGCCGGGGCGTCTCACCCCGGAAGAATTCGAGATCATGAAAACCCACACCACGCTGGGCCGCGATGCGATCCTGACCGCCGAGAAACACTTGAGCAACTCTACGTCGTTTTCCAGCGCCTTTTTGCAGATGGCCCAGGAGATTGCCTATTCTCACCAGGAACGCTGGGACGGCGCCGGTTATCCCGAAGGTTTGACGGGCGACGCCATCCCCATCTCGGCGCGCCTGATGGCCGTAGCCGACGTATACGACGCCTTGATCAGCTGGCGGATCTACAAACCGGCCATGTCGCACGAGGAGGCGGTGAGAATCATTCGCGAGGGCCGAGGCAACCACTTCGATCCAGACATCGTGGACGCCTTTTTGGAGATCACCGACGAATTCCAAGCCATTGCCGCCCAGTTCGCCGATACCAGCGAAGTCTTGCAAGAAGCGGCCAAACGGCTGGAGCTTGCAATTGTCGAGGAACACATCGTGCTCGGCGGCGACAAGGACGATTAGCGCCCCGCGCGCTCACACCAACCAAATCAAGCTCGCCATCCGTCCGGTTCGACCCTCGCGGCGGTAGGAAAAAAACCGTTCGGGCTCGCTGAACGTGCACCAGCCGCCGCCATACACCGCCGGCACGCCCAGGCTTTGCAGCTGCCGCCGCGCCAACTGGTACAGATCCGCCAGCCAGCGACCCGCCGGTGAGGGTTGAAAACAATCGCCGCAGCCGCTGTCCAGGGCCAGGAAAGCGCTGCGGACCTCTTCTCCAACCTCGAAAGCAGTCGGGCCGATCGCCGGCCCCAGCCAGGCCAGCAATTCCGTCGGCGGCGTCGCCATCCGCGCCACCGTCGCGCCGATCACCCCGCCCACCAGCCCGCGCCAACCGCCATGCGCTGCCGCAACCACCGTCCCGGCCCGGTCACAGAGCAGGACCGGCAGGCAATCGGCCGTCATCACCACGCAAGGCCGGCCCGGCGCACGGGTCCAGGCGGCATCGGCGGCCACTGGACAATCCATCGTCTCGGCGGCGACCACATCCGTCCCGTGCACCTGCTCCAGCCAGGCCGGATCGGCCGGCAACCTTGCCTGCACAGCCAGCTGGCGACGATTTTCGGTCACGCAGGCCGGATCGTCGCCGACATGCTCAGCCAGGTTGAAGCCGTGGTAAGGCGGCGCACTGATCCCGCCCCGACGCGTGGTGCTGATCGCTCGCACTCGAACCGGGGCAGGCCAATCGGGAACGATCAAGGATTCGGAACGCCACTCACTCATGCCGATTCTCCACAGTCTTCGGCCAGGATCGCCAGTAATTCCGCCAGATCGGCAGGAAGATCCGCCCGCCATTCCAAATGTTCGCCGCTGGCAGGGTGGGTCAGGGCCAGACGCGCAGCATGCAGGGCCTGGCGCCGAAAACCCTGGATGGTCGCGATGCAACGCGGCGACGCGGCCGGCGGCACCCGTGGGCGGCCGCCGTAGACTGGATCGCCCAGCAAGGGCAGACGAATATGGGCCATGTGGACCCGAATCTGATGGGTGCGGCCGGTTTCCAGCTTGACCCGCAACAGGGTGTGCACCCGAAACCGGCGCAACACCCGGTAATGGGTCACCGCTGGCTTGCCGCCCGGCGTAACCGCCATGCGCTGCCGATCCACCGGATGGCGACCGACCGGTGCGTCCACCGTACCGCCCGCCACCGGCAACCCATCGACTACCGCCAGATATTCCCGTTCGATGCGCCGCGCCTGCAGCTGTTCGACCAGCGCGGTATGCGCCCGCAAACTGCGCGCAACCACCAGCAGGCCACTGGTATCCTTGTCCAGCCGGTGCACCAGACCGGCGCGCGGCAGATCGGCCAGCTCCGGAAAGCGATGCAGCAGCGCATTGACCAGGGTGCCATCGCGGTGGCCGGCGGCGGGATGCGCCACCAGCCCGCTGGGCTTGTCGATGACCAGCAGATCGGCATCTTGGTGCAGCAGCGTCAGGGGGATATCCTGGGCCACGGCGACGGTTTCGCCCTCCAATGTCAGCTCGCCGCTGACGGTCTCGCCACCGGCCACCGGATCGCGCGGCCGGCGAACGACACCGTCCACCCGCAGCTGGCCGGCCTTGAGTCCTTGCTGCAGGCGGCTACGCGAATAGGCCGGCAACAACGTCGCTAGCGCCTGATCCAGACGCATCCCGGCGCAGGCGGTGGGGATTTGACACTCGATCGGTTCGCGCAAAGGCATGATGGTTTTTGACGGTTCGGGCGTTATACTGGCTTGTGTGATTTATTCTACTCCCGATAACCGCCGTTCCATGCCATCACCCATGCGCCGTCAATTCAAACTGTTCCTCAGCGGTCTGCTTGCCCTCGCGTTGCTGGCCGGTTGTTCCCTGCTCCCGGACAAGATCGACGAAACCAAGGGCTGGTCGGCCCAGCGCCTCTACAGCGAGGCCAAAAGCTCCATGAACGATGGCAACTACAAGACCGCCCTGGAGTATCTGGACAAGATCCAGGCCCGCTATCCGTTCGGGCGCTACGCCCAGCAAGCGCAGCTTGACACCATCTATCTCCAATACAAGGACGGCGAGCCGGACGCCGCCATCGCCGCCGCCGATCGCTTCATCAAGGCCAATCCCCGCCACCCCTATGTGGACTACGCCTACTACATGAAGGGTATGGCCAACTTCAGCCGCAGCGACACCATCATCGACCGGTTCGTACCCACCGATCGCTCTAAGACCGATACCGCCACCGCCCGGCAATCCTACAATGACTTTGCCGAGTTGGCCCGGAAGTTCCCCAATAGCAAGTATGCCCAGGATGCCCAGCAGCGCATGCAGTTCCTGCACAACAGCCTGGCCACGTATGAAGTGCATGTCGCCGATCATTACCTGCAGCGGGGCGCTTATGTCGCTGCGGTCAACCGCGCCAAGTACGTGCTGGAAAACTACTCCCGCACTCCTGCCGCCGCCGATGCGCTCAGCATCATGACCCAGGCTTACGTCAAGATGAACATGCCGCAATTGGCGGCCGACAGCCTGCGCGTCCTGCAACACAACTATCCTGACTCACCGGATCTGCCGAAGCTGAACGCGCTGGTCAAGGGCGCGGGTTGAGGCTCGCCTTTCCTCTTTCCAACCCCGGTTCATCACTGCGAGGGCCGCGCCATGTGGGATTTTTTCACGACTGTCCGCCATCGCCATTCCATCCGTAAATATCAGCCGGACATGCCGGTCGAGACAGCCAAGTTGCACGCCATCCTGGAAATGGCGTGCGCCGCGCCGTCGGCGGGCGATCTGCAGTCCTACCGCATCATCGTCGTGCGCGATCCGGCCGAACGGCAGGCCCTGGTTCACGCCGCTCACCAACAGATCTTCATCGCCGAAGCGCCGGTCTGCCTGGTGTTCTGCGCCGAACCGATCCGCTCGGAAACCGCCTTCGGTGAACGCGGCGCCCGACTGTACGCCCTGCAGGATGCCACCATCGCCGCCGCCTACGCCCAACTGGCCACCGTCGCCGCCGGCATGGGCTGCACCTGGGTCGGCTACTTCGAGGAAGATCAGGTCCACCAAGCGTTGAAGCTCGACCCCGGCCTGGTTCCGGTCGCTCTGCTCAGCCTGGGCTATCCAGCCGAGCTGCCGGAATCCACGCCGCGGCGGCGGCTCGATGACGTCGTGACGTGGCGGTAAGATACGGTAGAAGCCCTATCGATCGTTACCTGACATGCGACACGTCCCGTTCGGACGGTGAGCAGCGAACATCCGCCATTCGGATACGCTCGACGCCATGGACCGGCTATCATGAGGCGAACCTGATCACGATCAACCTGGTATCCGATCGAGCCCATCGATGAAAACCGTTCTCGCTATCCGCCACGTCGCATTCGAAGACCTCGGCAGTTTCGCCCCTGTGCTGGCCGAACGAGGCTACGCCATCCGCTATCTGGAAGCCGGTTACGACGATCTGGCCACGCTGGACCCGCTGGCCGACGATCTGCTGGTCATGCTCGGCGGACCCATCGGCGTCTACGAACAGGACGCCTACCCCTTCCTCGGCGATGAACTGCAGCTGCTGCAGGCGCGGTTGCAGGCCGGTCGGTCGACCATCGGCATCTGTCTCGGTTGCCAACTCATCGCGCACGCGCTGGGAAGTCGGGTCTATCCAGGCGGGACCAAGGAAATCGGCTGGAAGCCGTTGACCTTGACCGACGCCGGCCGCGCCGGCCCTCTGGCGGCCTTCGCCGATCAGACCCCGGTCCTGCACTGGCATGGCGATACCTTCGACTTGCCGGCAGGTGCAACGCTGTTGGCCTCTAGCGATCGGTATCCACATCAGGCGTTCTCGTGGGAGCGACACGCGCTGGCCCTGCAGTTCCACATCGAAACCACAGCCCCTGGTCTGGAGCGCTGGTTCATCGGCCACGCGTGCGAGATTGCCGGGACGCCCGGTTTGAACGTGCCGGCCTTGCGCGCGGCCACCGCCGATTACGCGGCTGTCGCCATGGTTCGGGGGCAACAGTGCCTGACTGCTTGGCTGGACCAGCTGGCGCCCTGACGGTTCCGTTCGATAGCGCGGCGCTCGCCGGCCCCGGTCATTCCAGCCGCAGGCGATCTCCGACCTTGACGCCAAGCCGGGCCGCTTCGCCGCCGTTGATCTCCAAAATATAGCGCACCGTGGTCGCGGTGCTGGGATAGATCGGACATTCCGGCGTGGTGCAGGGCGGCACATCCGCCAGGATCTGGATCAGCTTCCCCTCGGCGTTGAAATACAGCATATCCAGGGGGATGTAGGTATTCTTCATCCAGAACGTCGCCGGTCCCGGCGCTTGCACGAACAACATGCCCTGGCCACGGGGCAGCTCCCGCCGGAACATCAGGCCGCGCTCGCGCTCCTCTGGCGTCTGGGCCAGCTCGACCTGAAAGGCCGTCGGCCCCACCGTAACCCGGACCCAATCGGCCGCCAGCGCGGCAACCGCCGCCAGCGCGAAGCTCACCAACAGATACACCCGTGCAACATGCCGGAACGTCATGAATGTCTCCTCCTGCTTCTTCTGGTCCGAACCATCATCGACCGCGCCTTGTCAGACCGGTTTCGCGTCGCCAAGATAGCGCCCTTTCCGTTCAATCGACATCACGCCGCATCCGATCGATCCCATGCATTTTCAACTGTTCCAAACTGATGGCGCCGCCCGCCGCGGCCAATTACATTTCCCGCGCGGCACGGTGGAAACCCCCGCGTTCATGCCGGTTGGCACCTACGGCACGGTCAAGGCCATGACCCCGGAGGAACTGCGCGCCAGCGGGGCCGAAATCATTCTCGGCAACACCTTTCATCTGATGTTGCGCCCCGGCACGACCGTCATCGAGCAGCATGGTGATCTGCACGGCTTCATGCACTGGGATGGCCCCATTCTCACCGATTCCGGCGGCTTCCAGGTCTTCAGCCTGGCCGCGATTCGCAAGATCACCGAAGCCGGGGTCAAATTCCGCTCGCCGGTGGATGGCGGCCTGGTGTTTCTGGGGCCGGAGGAATCGATGGCGGTGCAACGGGCGCTCGGCTCGGACATCGTCATGATCTTCGACGAATGTACGCCCTACCCCGCCACCGAGACGGAAGCGCGTACGTCCATGGCATTGTCGCTGCGCTGGGCGCGACGCAGCAAGGCGGCCCATGGCGACAATCCCGCGGCTCTGTTCGGCATCGTGCAGGGCGGCATGTACCCGCCGTTGCGCCGCATCTCGGCCGAAGGTTTGTGCGAGATCGGTTTCGATGGTTACGCCATCGGCGGTCTGGCGGTCGGCGAACCGCTGGCGGAACGACTGGCAATGCTGGATTGCACGGTGCCGCTGTTGCCGGCCAATGCGCCGCGTTACCTGATGGGAGTCGGCAAACCGGAAGACATCGTGGAAGCGGTGCGGCGCGGCATCGACCTGTTCGACTGCGTGATGCCGACCCGCAACGCCCGCAACGGCCACCTGTTCACCCATTACGGCGACGTCCGCATCCGCAACAGCCAGTATCGCGACGATACCCGACCGGTGGACGAAACCTGCGGTTGCTACACCTGCCAGCATTACAGCCGCGCCTACCTGCGCCATCTGGATCAGTGCCGGGAAATCCTCGGCGCGCGGCTCAACACCATCCACAACCTGTATTACTACCAGGACCTGATGCGCCAGTTACGGGCAGCGATCGCCGAGAACCGCTTCGCGGGATTCATGGCGAAGTTCTACGCGCGCCGCGGTCGGGCCGCTCCGCCGTCGTGAAAGTGACGAATTCCCACTCGGATACCCTGTTAGCAGCCCCCATCATCAACAGGATGCGAGACGTTCACGCCAACAAACTATTACTTCATTTCAAATTTAAAACATAGTGTAAATAAAATTTTACAACTAAATTGCTTGAGTTCTCCTTGCAGCCATCTATGCTATTGCAAATAGATGACACTCATCTCGCACCACACTGATCTACAAGGAGAAATACCATGCTGCGCGACCTATACAAAGATCGGACGGTTCATAGTATCCATCCGGAAGCCAGCGTTCACCAGGCAGCGACCCTCATGACGGCGCATGGGGTCGGCGCATTGCCGGTCGTGCACGATGATCGATTGGTGGGTATCTTTACCGAACGCGACCTGGTCAATCGGGTGGTGACGCCGCGGCTCGATCCAGAACTGACAACAGTCTCGCAGGTGATGAGCGCCAATCCCAAGGTGATCACCTTCGAACAGACGCTCTGCGACGCCCTGCGCTTGATGCAGACCCACAGTTTCCGCCATCTACCGGTGGTCGATGGCCAGCGCGTCGTCGGCATCATCTCGCTGCGTGACATTCCCGTCGAATATCATCTCTTGAAAGAGCGCTGGGACGAAGCCCAGCGCGGGCACGATCTCCGCAAGAAGAAATCGTCCGACCAGCCCACCGAGCGGGCTCTGTCGGCCTTCCTGCCAACCCAGGCCCCGCACTAAAACGACCATTTCCCGAACAACGAGAGCGGCATCCCTGTGCCGTCCTCGCTGTGCTTAATGTGGATTCCGGACAGTTGAGATTGATGCGTCCCGACGGAGATTAACAGGCCCGATCGTTCGATGTCGGGCCCCACTCCTCACGCACTCGGTAGCTTGGCCGGCGTGCGCGGATCGATGTTGGCTTTCAATCCGCCGCTGAAGCTCGTGACGTCGAAGCCGTGCTGCGCCAGCACCCGCGCGGCGAAATAGCTCATCTTGCCGAAGGCGCAGACCGTGACCACCGGCCGGGTCCGATCGAGCTTGTCCAGACTGGCGCGCAGAGCCGGGAATGGGATATTGATCGGATGGCCCGGCACCGGGAAGGCGTCGGCCAAGGGCTTGCCCCGCACATCGACCACCTGAACCTGCGGATCGTCGGGCAATTCGCTGGTGTGGACCACCAGACCATCACGGCGATTGCAGGCCGCGAATCCAGCCAGGTTGACGATGTCCTTGGCGGCGCCGAACGGCGGGGCATAGGCCAGCTCCAGATGACAAAGGTCTTCGACCGTCATGCCGGCCAGGATCGCCGTGGCCAACACATCCAGCCGCTTGTCGATGCCTTCGAAGCCGCTGGCCTGCGCGCCCAGCAAGCGACCGCTGTCCGGGTCCCAGAGGATCTTCAAGGTCAGCGGCTTGGCCCCTGGATAGTACGAAGCATGGTGGCTGTCGTTCACCGTCACGGTCTGGTAAGGACGGCCAGCCGCCTGCAAGCGCTTCTCGCTCCAACCGGTCAGCCCGGCCGCGACCGTAAACGCCCGCACGATCGCCGTGCCCAGTGAGCCTGGGTAGGGACGGGCCCGATCGGGCATGAACACATGATCGGCGGCCACCCGCCCCTGCCGGTTAGCCGGGCCGCCCATCGGCACCACGGTGCGTTGGTCGGCGAACACCCGATCGGCGGTTTCCACCGCATCGCCCGCCGCGTAGATGTCCAGATCGGACGTGCGCTGGAACTCATCGACCACGATATGTCCACGTGGCCCCAATTGCAGCCCGGCGGCGCGAGCCAGTTCGCTGTCGGGTTTGACTCCGATCGACAGCACCACCAGATCCGCCTCCAGCGCCAGGCCGGAACTCAGATGGCAACGCACGAAATCATCATGGGACTCGAAGCGCGTCACCCCGTCGCTCAAATGCAAGGCGACCTCGTGCTGCCGCAGCTCGCTGTCCAGCAAAGCCGCCATCGGCGCATCCAGGGCCGGAAACACCTGGGATTGCAATTCCACCAGGTGGACGATCAGCCCCTTATGCCGCAACTGTTCGGCCATCTCCAGCCCGATGAAGCCGGCCCCGATGACGACGGCGCGCATGCCCGTCTCGGTCGCTGCTGTCAAATGATCCATGTCCTGCAAATTGCGCAGGGTCATGATGCGTGGATCGTCGATACCCGGCCAGTTCGGACGGATCGGCGACGCGCCGGGTGCCAGCATCAGCTTGTCGTAGCTCAACCATTCGCTTTGCTGGGTTCTCAGGTTGCGAATTTGCAAGCGCTTGCCGACACGATCGATACTCGTTGCTTCGCACTGAGTCCGCACTTCAAGATTCAACAAACCCTTGAGGGACTCGGGCGTTTGGACGGCCAGCGCGTCGCGGGCCGCAATCTCGCCACCGATGTGATAAGGCAAGCCGCAATTGGCGAACGATACATCCGGGCCGCGTTCGAGAATGGTGATATGCGCCGTTTCGCTCAGTCGCCGCGCCCGAGCCGCAAAAGACGCCCCAGCGGCCACACCACCCACCACAAGGATATTCATCTGTTCCATAACGATCTGGACCTAGCTTGGTTGAAAACTATGAAAACAATATATCATAAAATATAATATATAAATACATTATTTATGTTAGCATAATATTCAGGAGGCCCGATGAACAGCCATTCGCCCACTTTGAACGTCGACCGGATGCGCAAGGCCGCTGGTGAGGCGATTGCGGTCTTGCAGGTCCTTGCCAACGAAAACCGCCTGTTGCTGCTGTGCCAGCTCAGCCAGGGGGAAAAGTCCGTCGGCGAACTGGAAGAGCTGCTCGATCTCCACCAGCCGACCCTGTCGCAACAGCTCGGCGTGCTGCGGGCCGAAGGGCTGGTCAATACCCGTCGCGACGGTAAACGGATCTATTACACCGTGGCCGACCCCAAGGTGCTGGCCCTGCTGCATACGCTCAGCGAGCTGTATTGTCCCCAAGAGGAGTGTCCTACCCCATGATGATTGACTGGACTCATTTCACGCCGATCGCCGCCTTGGTCGGCGGCCTGCTGATCGGCTTGTCCGCCACCCTGTTGATCCTCTGCAACGGCCGTATCGCTGGCATCAGCGGGATCATCGGCGGCCTGTTGCAACGGCCCAATCTCAGCGAAGCCAGCTGGCGCATCGCCTTCGTGCTGGGTTTGGTCCTCGCGCCAACGCTGTACGGATTGTTCGCCGTCCTGCCCGCCAGCCAGATCGACGCCAGTTGGCTAGTTCTGGTCGTGGCTGGACTGTTGGTGGGTTACGGCACGCGCTTGGGCACCGGTTGCACCAGCGGCCACGGCGTGTGCGGTCTGTCGCGGCTGGCGCCCCGCTCGCTGGTAGCTACCTTGACCTTCATGGCTGCCGGATTCATCACCGTTTATGTCGTTCATCATGTTTTCGCTTAATTAAGGATTTTCGATGACTACCGCGTTGGCTTTCGTGTTCGGTATGCTGTTTGGTTTGGGGTTGATCGTGTCGGGCATGAGCGACCCGGCCAAGATCATCGGTTTTCTCGACCTGGCGGGACCTTGGGATCCATCGCTGATGTTAGTCATGGTTGGCGCGATTGCGATCGGCCTGGTAGGCTTCACTCTGGCCAAGCGGCGGGATCGATCGCTGTTGGGCCTACCGATGCAGTTACCGACCTCCAATCAACTCGATCGGCGACTGGTGATCGGCAGTCTCTTGTTCGGCCTCGGCTGGGGACTGGCCGGCATCTGTCCTGGCCCAGCCCTGGTTCTGCTCGGTGCGGGAAGTGCTAAGGGGGTCGTCTTCACTCTAGCCATGCTGGCGGGAATGGCGCTGTTCGAGTATCAGCACCATCTGCGTCAGATCATCACCCATACCACTGATGCCTGACCGCTGCAGACCGCATCCGCTAGGGTGGGCGGTCGACGCTGTAACTGTCCGCTCCGCCTTGCACACACAACGTCACCTTTGGCCATCTCTACCAGAGCGGAACATCATGTTCGATACTCAGCAAGCAAACGGCTATCGGGAACCCTTGCCCGGCATCCGGCAAAAGACCCGGGTCTACGGCGACAAAACCCTGCTGACGGAATTCGTGCTGACCCAGGGCAGCGTGTTGCCAGTGCACGCCCATCCCTACGAACAGACCGGCTATCTGATCCAGGGCCGGCTGCGGCTTCGCATCGGCGAGCAGGAATTCGAGGCCCAGAGCGGTGACGCCTGGTGCATTCCCGCCAATGTCGAGCACGGCGCGCATACGCTGGAGGATGCCGTGGCGATCGAAGTTTTTTCCCCGGTGCGTGAGGATTACCTGCCGCAGCCGGAGTGAAAACAAAGCCCTATGACGGGCTCTGCTCGGCCAGTACCGCCTGGGCCAGGGTCTTCATCGCCGCCATGGGCGGCACTTCGCGCAGGTAAATCATCCCCGTCGGCAAGCGCCCGATCTCTTCCGGCACCGCTTCGATCAGCAGTTCGGCGGCCAGCGATGACTGCTCGACCACCCGCCGTGGCATCAGAGTCCATCCCAAGCCGACGGCCACACAGCCCAAAATACCTTCCAGCGTACCGAATTCCATGGCATCGGCCACTGCGTGACCGATGGTGCGCTGCCAGGTCAGGGCGCGGGTCCGGTAAGCGCAACCTTCCCGAAATAGAATGAGTGGTTGTCGGACCGGATCGGCATCGACCGCATAGACCTGCACCAGTTCTTCCACCACCAGCTCATCGAAGATCAACGCGGGGTGGACCACCGGTCCAGCCACGAATGCACAATCGAGATGGTGGTCCAGCACCTTCTCCGCCAAGATGGCGCTGGTATCGGTCTGCACCCGCAATTCCAGCCGTGGATGCCTGGCTCGCACCACCTTCAACGCCTTCGGCAGATGCAAGGCGGTGAAGGTCTCCATCGCACCGATCCGCAATTCGCCGCTGCTCTCCCCCACCTGTCGCACTGCGGCGCTGGTCTGACGCTCCAATTGCAACATCCGTCGAGCGTACTCCAGCAACACCCGGCCGGATGGAGCCAGCTCCAAGCCACGTCCCTTGCGGAAAAACAATTCGGTGCCCAGCTCTTCCTCCAGACGACGGACGCGGCTGGTCACGTTGGACTGCACGGTGTTGAGCTTGCGGGCGGCAGCGAGAACGCCACCCTCTTCAACCACCGCCTGAAAGGTACGCAGAGCGATCAGCTCCATCCACATATCTCCAATCAAGAACAATTCATTCTTAACAATTCATTTGTTTAGATAGATTAGCCTGGTTATCGTGTCCATGCCAACCGTAAGAAGGACACGCGACCATGACCACCCAACTCGAACGCCTGAAAGTGCTCGCCGCTGGCATCTGCAGCCTGATGCTGGTGCTGGGCGTCGCCCGCTTCGCCTACACGCCCCTGCTGCCGCTGATGCAACACCAGGCCGGGCTGGGCGTCGCCGCCGCCGGCTGGCTGGCAGCCATCAACTACGCCGGCTATCTCAGCGGCGCTCTGATCGCCTCGCTGATCAACGACTTGGTGCTCAAGGATCGGCTCTATCGCATCGGCATGGTGGTCGCCGTCGCCAGTACCGCCCTGATGGGCCTGACGACCGACCCGACGCTGTGGGCCGTGTCGCGCTTCTTCGCCGGTCTCAGCAGCGCTGCTGGCATGCTGCTGGGCACGGGCCTGATCCTCAACTGGCTGATGCGCCACGATCATCGCAGCGAGCTGGGCATTCATTTTTCCGGTCTCGGGCTCGGCATCGTCGGTTGCGCCGCCGCTGTGGCGCTGATGAGTCAGTGGCTGGATTGGCGGGAACAATGGTTTGCTTTCGTGGGCTTCGGCGGGTTGCTGCTGATCCCAGCGCTGGGCTGGCTGCCTGCCCCCGATCGCAGCGCAATGACCAAAACCGGACAAATGCTGGTGGACAAGCCACCGAGCCCGCTGTTCCTACGGCTGTTGATGGCCGCGTATTTTTGCGCCGGGATCGGCTATGTGGTGAGCGCCACCTTCATCGTGGCTATTGTTGACCGGCTGCCCGGTTTGGCCGGACAAGGCACCCTGGTGTTCCTGGCCATCGGTGCGGCTGCCGCACCCGCTTGTATCGCCTGGGACTTCATCGCCCGCCGCACCGGCGAAATCAACGCCCTGCTCCTGGCAGCCGTGCTGCAAATCGCCGGCATCCTATTGCCGGTGACGGTCGGCGGTCTGCCCGCCGCGTTGGCCGGTGCACTGTTGTTCGGCGGCACCTTCATCGGCACGGTAAGTCTGGTGTTGACCATGGCGGGCCGTTATTACCCGACCCGCCCGGCCAAGATGATGGGCAAGATGACCCTCGCCTACGGCGCGGCGCAGATCATCGGTCCTGCAGTCACCGGTTGGCTGGCCGCCCATTGGGGCAGTTACGCCTCAGGTCTCTATCTGGCCGCTGGGGTGATGGCCGCCGGTGCACTGTTGTTGCTGGCGCTCAGGGTGGTGGAAAGCCGCAAGGACAGCGAATCACTCGCCGGCCTCGAGCCCTGCCTGCAGAGCTGAAATCACCGTCTGTCATCGCAAGCGCCGAACATGCCGACGACCGGATTGACTGTTCCACCGGTCGCCGGCATCCACTCACTCAAGACGAAGCGGCGTCTGGGCTATCCCAGACTGGAACCCGCGCAGTCGACTCGGTGTACAGCGTGGCCATCAAACCATGCATCCACTCGATGAAGACCCTGACCCGCGGCGACAGATAACGCCGATGCGGATACAAGGCCGTCACCGGCATGGGATCGGCCCGCCACTGGGGCAGGACTTCCTGCAATTCGCCAGCCTGCAAATGGTGACGAACATCGTAGGCCGGGATCTGGATCAGCCCCATGCCGGCGACCGCACAGGCGATATAGATATCGGCCTGATTGACCGTCACATGGCTGGGCATGGCCACCGTCCTGAGTATCCCGTCGACCCGATATTCCCATGGCATCGGCGTGGCCAGCGTGGTCGACGCATAATTGACCGCCCAATGGTGTGCCAGATCATCAGGAGTTTGCGGCACCCCAAATCGGGCCAGGTAGGCCGGGCTGGCACAATTGATGATCTCGAATTGGCCCAGCGGGCGCGCGATCAGGCTGCTGGCCGCACTGTCGCCCACGCGGATCGCGCAATCGACCCCTTCCTGTACCAGATCGATAGTGCGGTCGGTTGCACCGAGCGCCAATTCCAGATCCGGATAGCGCTTGAAAAAATCGGGCAAAGCAGGAACGATGATGCGCGTTGCGATCCGGCTGGGCACATCGATTTTCAAGCGGCCCTTGATGGCATGTCCTTGGCTGTGAAACAGGTTTTCGATTTCCTCGACCTCGGCTAACAGCTGACGCGCCCGATCCAGCAAGGCCATCCCATCCGGGGTCAGGCTGAGCTGGCGAGTCGTGCGGTGCAGTAGGCGCACCCCGAGTTCACGTTCAAGTTGGCCGATGACTGCGGAAACGGTCGAGCGCGGTAAGGCGGTCGACTCCGCCGCCCGGCTGAAACTGCCGCTCTCGACGATGCGCACGAAGACATCCAAGGCTTTGATCCGATCCACGATGATCCAATTGTTCGCTGATTTTGGACAGTCTATCCAATAGACGGCTGTTTATGGCGGCAAACCCGAATTCTAGACTGCATGGATCTGGCTGATTTCAGCATTCACACAGGAGTATTCGGGATGGGCGCAACGACTCTCAAAGACAAGGTGATCGTGATCGGCGGCGGCGCCAAGAATCTGGGCGGTGCGATGGCTCGCCATTATGCAGCCGGCGGTGCACGGGCGATCGTCATCCATTACCACGGCAAGGCGACCCGGACGGCGGCGGAAGAGACAGCGGCGGCGGTCGAAGCGGCTGGAGCGCAAGCGCTGCTGGTGCAAGGCGACTTGACCCACGTCGGTGTCGTGACCGACTTGTTCGACCGGGCGATTCAGGCGTTCGACCATATCGACATCGCCATCAACACCACCGGCATGGTGCTGAAGAAGCCGTTCGCCGCCATCAGCGAAAACGACTACGACAAGATGTTCGCCATCAATGCCAAGACTGCGTTCTTCTTCATGCAGGAAGCGGGCAAGAAGCTGGTCGATGGCGGCAAGCTATGCACCATCGTCACCTCGCTCCTGGGCGCTTTCACTGGCTACTATGCGATCTACGCTGGCAGCAAGGCTCCGGTAGAACATTTCACCCGTGCGGCGGCCAAGGAATTCGGTGAGCGCGGCATCTCGGTCACAGCGGTCGCACCGGGACCGATGGATACGCCGTTCTTCTACGGTCAAGAATCCGACGATGCGGTGCGCTATCACCAAACTGCCGCAGCTCTGAGCCCATTCACCCAGACCGGTTTGACCGAGCCCCAGGACATCGTCACCCTGGTCCAGTATCTAGTCACCGAGGGCTGGTGGATCACCGGCCAGACCATCCTGGCCAACGGCGGCTACACGACCAAGTAAGCAGGCATCCTTGCCGCCTTGATCAATACCTGCTTCAAAGCCACGACAGCCTTGATCAAGGCGGCTGGCATCCCTGCCGCACGGCATCAAATCCGGTTCAGCAACTCGTTCTTCTTGGCGGCGAATTCCTCGGCGCTGAGAATGCCCTTGGCGTGCAAGTTGGCCAACTGCTCGATGAGCGCGAACACATCGCCGCCACCGGGCGGAGCGGCTGGGGTGCTGGCGACCGGTTGGGGCGGCGGCGCGAACGCGGGCGCGGGCGACTGAATCGGCGGCGGCGCTGCGGGCGAAACGCCATCGACGGAAATGACCGGCAGTTGAGCCACATCCACCAGCCCATACTGACTGTTAAAGCTCAGTGACCCACCGGCGCTCTGCTGCTGGGAAAACCCACCGATCTGATGATCGAGCGTATCGTAGATCGTGACCCGGCCACCGACCTCGATCGCCAACCGTCGGGCTTGAGCGAAATAGGCATAGCGCACGCCGTTCTGTGCACCGGTGCTGGTCGGCCAGCGCAAGTCCGCACCCCACCAGTCGCCGGAAGAACCAGCCGGGGGCGGCACAAACAGGCTGACCGGCCCAATCGGCCCGCTGCCGTTCTGCTGTTGCTGGCTGCCGCTGTTGTAGTTGCTGTTGTAGCCGTAGTTGTCCTGCTGCTGGCTGTAGCCGTAGCCACCACCCTGGCTCTGCGACTGGAAGCTGCCGCTGCGAATCAGATCGGGCTGGCTGGCCACCAGATTGGACAGTTCGCTGCACAGGGCATCGACCCGGCCTTTCAGCGCGTTATTGAACATGTCGGACACCATGGTCATGCCACCCTGCATCCACTGGCCGGAGCCGGCGAATTCGGGGTGATTGAACTGGGCCATGCTACCGTTGCCGTGAATGACGGCGTCGAGCATATGCAAGATGGCATCCTGACTGAAGCCGTGACGCTGGGCCAAGTCGGCGATCGCCTGCTGGCCGGCGGGGGAGAGAGGTCGCATAGGGATTACTCACTAAATTAATGAAGAGAAACGGACGGAACACGGGCGGAACCGTGTCGGCGATGTCGGTCGATTCGCGTGACATCCAGTCAACTGGACGAGATTCGACGAGATTCGAACGCTTCCAGCGCCGGTTGCTTAAGATTCAGGGAAGATATGGGGATCAGAGAGACGCCTTGCAACAGCATGTACTAGCGGGTATTTCGCGCCTATGCTGGGTCTTGCAAGGTCGCTGATGGATCATCGTCAAGCTGGATCACGATGAGGTCATGTGTGCAAGCTAATCCAACCGCCCTGACGATGCAATCGTTTTTTGCCCGGCATCGTCGGTGAATGGCCCCCGGAGCATCCCGATCCGCGCCGTGGATGCGTATAAAATGACGACGATCGTCGTGGCCGCGCTGGCCTGGAATCACCGCAGCGTCCCCGGCCCCGCCTCTTTCCGCCGCCGCCTCGGGAGTCTCACGCCATGCGCACACTCATGGGCTGGATCGCCACTCTGATGCTGGTCCTACCATCATCCGGCTTCGCCGCCGAGCCAATCCCGACCGTGGCCCTGACTCAGATCGTCGAGCATCCCTCGCTCGACGCCGCCCGGCGCGGCATCCTCGACGAGCTGGCCGCCGCCGGCTTCACCCCCGGCCACAATCTGACGGTGGATTACCAGAACGCCCAAGGCAGCCCGGTCACCGCCGCCCAGATCGCCCGCAAATTCGCTGGTGAGCAACCCACGGTCATCGTCGCTATCGCCACGCCCTCGGCCCAGGCTGCGGCGGCGGCTACCCGTACCATCCCCATCGTGTTCTGCGCGGTTTCCGATCCCACCGAGGCCAAGCTGGTGAAAAATCTCGACCATCCCGGCGGCAACATCACCGGCACCCGCGACTTTCCGCCGCTGGCCGAACAGCTCGACCTGATTCGGGAACTGTCCCCGACCGCCAAGACCCTGGGGGTAATCTACAACCCCGGCGAAACCAATTCCGTGTCCATGGTCGCTGCGCTCAAGCCCTTGGCGGCCGCCAAGGGTTTTCAGCTGGTCGAAGCCGCCGCGCCGAAATCCGGCGACGTGCTGAGCGCCGCCCGCCAGTTGACCGGCAAGGCCGATGCCATCTACATCCCGCTGGACAATACCGTGGTGTCGGCCTTGGAAGCAGTCATCAAGGTCGGACGCGAGGCGCGAATTCCGGTCTACAGTGCCGATACCGACTCGGTCAAACGCGGCACGGTCGCAGCCCTGGGCTTCGATTATTACGACGTGGGTCGCCAGACTGGCCAACAGGTGGTGCGGGTGCTGCACGGGGAAAAACCCGGCGACATGCCGGTCGAAGGTGTCAAGAAACTCAGCCTGTTTCTCAATCTGCCGGCCGCTGCTGCCATGGGCGTCACCGTACCCGACGCCGTGCGCCAGCGGGCAGTCCAGCTGCAACAGTTAGGACAATAGCCGCCCGATGAGCAGTATCGCCCTCCTCGGCGCTTTGGAGATCGGCCTGTTGTTCGGCCTGGTGGCCCTGGGTGTCTATCTGTCATTCCGGGTTCTGCAATTTCCCGATCTGACCGTGGACGGCAGCTTTCCACTGGGCGCGGCGGTGGCCGCTACCCTGATCGTCCACAGCGTCAACCCCTGGCTGGCGACCCTGGCCGCCGCCGCCGCCGGCGCGCTGGCCGGGCTGACCACCGCCTGGCTGCACCTGCGGCTCGGTATCCTGCATCTGTTGGCCAGCATCCTGACCATGATCGCTCTGTACTCGATCAACCTGCGGATCATGGGCCGTCCCAACATAGCTTTGCTGGGCGAACCCACGGTGCTGAGTCCGCTGCAGGATGGGTCGATTCCCAGCTATGTGCTGACCCCACTGGCCTTTGCCGTGGCTGTGTTCGCGCTCAAATGGCTGCTGGATCGCTTCCTCAACGCGGAAGTCGGCTTGGCTCTGCGCGCCACCGGGGCTAATCCCCGCATGGCCCGCGCCCAGGGCATCCGCACCGAGCGAGCCATTCTGCTGGGCCTAGCCTTGAGCAACGCTCTGGTAGCGCTGGCCGGTGCGCTGTTCGCCCAATCGCAGGGCAGCGCTGACGTGACTCTGGGGGTCGGGGTGATCGTGGTCGGGCTGGCGGCGGTGATCGGCGGCGAAGCGCTGCTGAATCCGCGCAGCGTGGCTTGGGCCACCACCGCCTGCATCGGCGGCTCCCTGCTGTACCGCCTGCTGGTGGCGCTGGCGCTGAACGTCGAACTGTTCGGCCTGCAGGCCCAGGATCTGAATCTGATCACCGCCGTGCTGGTGGCGTCGGCGCTGGCATTGCCGCGCTGGCGGGCCGGACGTTCACTGCGGCGGAACGGCCCGAGCGATGATTGACATCCGACACCTGCAGGTCACCTTCCACCCCGGCACCCCGCTGGAAAATCCGGCCTTGCGCGGCATCGACCTGCACATTCCCAGCGGCCAGTTCCTGACCGTGATCGGCAGCAACGGCGCTGGCAAATCCACCCTGCTCAATGCATTGGCCGGCGAAGCCCCGATCAGCGGCGGCTCCATCGCTTTCGACGGTCAGGACGTCACCCGCTGGGGCGTGGCTCAACGGGCGGCAGCGGTAGCGCGGGTGTTTCAGGACCCGCTGGCCGGCACCTGCGGCGAATTGACGGTGGAGGAAAACCTGGCGCTGGCGGCAGCACGGGGTCGACGGCGCGGTCTGCGCAGCGCATGTCACCGTGGATTGCGCGCCGAATTTCAAGCGCGCCTGGCGCAATTGGGGCTGGGGCTGGAAAACCGCCTGGCCGATCGCATGAGCCTGTTGTCCGGCGGGCAACGCCAAGCCGTCAGCCTGCTGATGGCCACCCTGCGGCCGATGCGGATCCTGCTACTGGACGAACACACCGCCGCGCTCGATCCCCGCATGGCCGATCGGGTGCTGGCGCTGACCCGGACCCTGGTGGCCGAGCGCCGACTGACCGCGCTGATGGTGACGCACAGCCTGCGGCAGGCGCTGGATGTAGGCGAACGCACCGTGATGCTGCATCAGGGCCGGGTCGCCTTCGACATCGCCGGTCCGGAGCGGACCCGGCTGGATGTGCCCGATCTACTGCGGCTGTTCGAGGATCGCGCTGGCGAAACCCTGGCCGACGACGCATTGCTGCTGGGTTGAGAACTCCTCGCGGCGCAGTCGGGCGTCAACCATCCGTTGCGAAATTTTGCGAAAAACTCGGCGTTTCGCCCTGCCTGTGTATAATGCCGCATTTCAAAAGTACGGTCTCGCCCTTGTTCCTTCCCGTAGCGAGACCCGATATCCACGAGGAAAACTCCATGGAAAGCATTTTGAGCTTCTTGATCCAGGACGCCGTCGCCCAACAGGCGGCCGGTACGCCCAGCGCCGAAATGGGCGTGATGAACCTGTTGTTTCCCATCATTCTGATCGGCGCTTTCTACTTCCTGCTGATCCGGCCGCAAACCAAGCGGGCCAAGGAACACAAGCAGATGATCGAGACGCTCAAGAAAGGCGACGAGATCGTCACCGGCGGGGGACTGCTGGGTCGCATCACCGAAATCGGCGAAAACTTCGTGCAAGTCGAAATCGCCGAAGGCGTTCAAGTCAAGGTCCAAAAGCAGGCGGTCAGCTCATTGATGCCCAAAGGCACCTTCAAGGGCAACGCCTGATCCCGCCATCCGGCGACCGAGGGAGCCCAACCGCCCCATGTCCACCCCACACACTCTGAACCAGTATCCCTGGTGGAAATATCTGCTGATCGGCCTCGTCATGCTCTGGGGCCTGATCTTCGCCCTGCCGAACCTGTTCGGCGAAGATCCAGCGGTGCAGATTTCCGGCGCGCGCGCCAACATCGCCATCGATGCGGCGTTTCAGGAAAAAGTCGCCGCGCTGCTCGATACCGACAAGCTGCTCCATAAACGGCTGGAGCTGGAAGGCGATCGGCTACTGATCCGCTTCGCCGATCCGGAAGACCAGCTCAAGGCCGCCGACATCCTCAAGGATCGGCTGGGCCGCGACTACATCGTCGCTCTCAACCTGGCCTCCTCCACGCCCGGCTTCCTGCGCGCCATGGGCCTGAGCCCGATGTACCTCGGCCTCGATCTACGCGGCGGCGTGCACTTCCTGATGCAGGTGGACATGGACGCCACCATCAAGCAGATCGAGGAAGGCTATGTCGACGAAATCCGCGGCCGACTGCGCAACGACAAGATCCAATACACCTCGGTAGGCCGTGCGGCTGGCGGCGGGGTGCAGGTGGAATTCAAAGACAGCGCCGAGCGCGACAAGGCGATGGATCTGCTACACAAGGATCTGCCGAACCTGCAGCAGACCGAACCGGGGCCGTCGAGCCTGAAACTCACCCTGAGCGAGCGCGAGATCAAGGAAAAACGCGATTTCGCCCTGCAACAGAACATCACCACCCTGCGCAACCGGGTCAACGAACTGGGCGTGGCCGAACCGATCATCCAGCAGCAGGGCAGCGACCGCATCGTAGTGCAACTGCCCGGTGTGCAGGACACCGCCCGCGCCAAGGAAATCCTGGGCGCTACCGCGACGCTGGAATTCCGGCTGGCCGACGAGGAAAACGACTGGAACCAGGCCGCTTCCACCGGTCGTCCGCCGATCAACTCGCGCCTGTACAAAGACCGCCATGGCCGGCCGGTACTGCTGCAAAAACGGGTGATGCTGACCGGCGATGCCATCGTGGATGCCTCGTCCGGCCTCGATTCGCAAAGCGGCGGACCGGCGGTGTTCATCACCCTGGACGGCAAGGGCGCCAAGCGGATGGACGACGCCACCAAGGACAACATCGGCAAGCGCATGGCCGTGGTGTTCATCGAGAACAAGACCGAAACCAAGCGGGTGGACGGCGAGCTGAAGAAGACCGCCTACACCGTCGAGGAAGTGATCAACATCGCTACCATCCGCGACCGGTTGGGCCGCCGCTTCCAGATCACCGGTCTGGACAGCACCCGCGAGGCCCGCGACCTGGCGCTGCTGTTGCGGGCCGGGGCGCTGGTCAGCCCGATCGAGATCATCGAGGAACGCACG
>RXIW01000057.1 GCA_003989065.1 Candidatus Competibacteraceae bacterium | reverse complement strand
TGTACGAACTCAGCATCGGTCCAGCTGCCCAGGCCGGTTTCCTTGTCCGGAGTCAGATTGGCGGCGTAACTGATACCAATTCTCTTTCAAAGAGTAACTATATCCAAGGGAAGGCAGTGATGGAACGGACGGTTTCGGGATGATCGGCGTAGTGGTTCATGGCGATGCAGAGTTGGTCTCTGACGGCGTTCATGGAGTTGAAGACGGTATTGCCGAAGAATTTTTCCCGCATATCGTCCCAGATGTGTTCGGAGGGGTTTAACTCCGGCGAATAAGGCGGTAGGGTCACCAGCATCATGTGATCGGGGACATGGAGCACGCCGGGGCTGTGGCCGGGCGCGCCGTCGTAGACCATGAGGATGAAAGCGTCAGGGAATGATTCGCGGACATGGCGCAGAAAGAAGGTCATGCATTCTCCATCCATGGCGGGCAGAATGAAGTGTGTAGAGGCGCCGTCCTGCGGACAGAATGCCCCATACGCGTAGGTGTATTCGCGGACTATCTGTTGACCCACGACCGGTCGGATACCCGCTCTGGCCCAGCATCTGCGGGGATGGTTGATCCGCCCGAATCGGGCTTCATCCTGAAAGAAGATCCGTAAAGGCCGACCCGCCGCACAGGACTTTTCATGTGCCTGTTCTACGATGTCCGGCCAGTTTTTTTGAAGGAGGACTGGGCCTCCGGATCGGCTCTGGGATGGCGGGGGCGGGGAACGATTTTCCGCCAGTCATGGCGGTGAAGGAGTTTATAGGTCACCGAACGGTGAATGAGCCGACCGGTACGTTCGCACAGGGCTTCGTGGATCTTCCCGACTTCCAGAAGGCCTCCCGCATTTCCAACTTCGATAAAGGGTTGCAAAAAGGCCACCTCTTCTTCGGGCGTCATGATCTGTCTGCGCCGACCGCCACGGCCGGACAGATCGAAGATCTCCATCCCAAAACGTAAAAACTCGCTATGGAGCCTCCGGATCGTCGAAACCGCAAGACCCGTTACGCCCGCGATCTGTTCCACAGGCAGATCAAAAGCCGCACGGCAGTAAATCGCCTGTGCGCGTTTCAACACATGCGGATCTTTGCTCTCTTCAATAAGCCGATGGACAAGCAAGACTGTCCCTTCCGGAAATGATTTGCGATAAACCGTCATGCCTTCCTCCTTTCCTTGGGAAAAGTCTAAGCTTTTTAGTTACTCTTTGAAAGAGAATTGGTATCAGACCATGCGAAGTGCCAGCGATCGCGTGACGAAATTTTTCCAAGCCTTAATTAAACACTGTTCAACTAAAAAATCCCTGACTATACTCGAATCATTCCTGAGCAGTCCGTGATCGTTCGGAGGTGTCCCATGGCCAGTCTGTTCAAACGCATCAGTGATGTGATTTCCGCCAATCTCAATGACTTGGTGGATCGAGTCGAAGACCCAGAGCGGATGATCAAGCAACTGATCCGCGAGATGGAAGAGAACGTCAACAGCGCCCGAGAAGGGGTAATCGATGCGGTGGCCAGCGAAAAGCAACTGGCCCGGGAACTCGACAATCAGCGCCGCCAGGCCGAGGAATGGCATGGCCGCGCCCGCAAGGCGTTGGAACTGGGCAACGAAGCGCTGGCCCGCGAGGCACTGCTGCGCAAGAAGGAACACGACGGTATCGTCGCCAATCTCGACGCCTCCTGGCAGTCCGCCAAGCGGACCAGCGAGCGGCTCAAGACCCAGTTACATGCGCTAGAAGCCAAGCTGGAAGAAGCCAAGCTGAAAAAGGGCAGTCTGGTAGCGCGGCAACGGGCCGCCCAGGCCCGCGAGCAGATGGATCAGGTTCGCGATCGTTTCCAGGACGGCCTCGATCTGAACCAGTCATTCGGCCGCATGGCCGACAAGGTCGGCGAGATGGAAGCGCGGATGGAGGCGCGCGACGAGATCTATGGCCAGTACAGCCAGGTCGAACGGGAGTTCATGAAAATGGAGGTGGATCACGAAGTCGAGGCGGAACTGGCGGCGTTGCGCAAGGAAATGAAAGGGTAGCGCTCGACCCTGAAGGAAGCGGCGGTGACGCGGTGGGAGGTGGATGATGGAGTGGATATTCTGGATTAGTGTGGCGGCGGTGTGGCTGATTTCGCCGATCATTCTGTTGATTGCCCTCATCGTCTCGCGCCACCGGCTCCAGGAGTTACGCCAGCGGCTGGCCGCCGCGCCTCTGTCATCGCCACCCGTCTCGTCTTTACCCCCGCCGCAGCTCGGCAGCGGTCGCCAGCAGGCGCCGGTCGATCTGGAAAATCTGCTGCTGTTGCGGCTGGAGCTGCAACGGCAATTGGAAGCTGGCGTGCTCACCGCCGAGCGCCATCGGCAGCTGATCGATGAGCTGGATGAGGCATGGAGCCAGCATCTGCGTGAAACCGGCGCATGGCCGGAAAATGCCGCCTGGCAACGGCGGCGCGCGGCGGCTTGGAATCTGTTGACCCAGCGAGCCGTCACCCCGCTGGGTGCGCCGCCCTGGCCAGCGGCCGCGTTGGCTCCCGACCGTCCGCCAGTCCAGGAGGAGGGCATTGCCGCTTCGACCGTCACCGCTTCGGTTGCGGAGCAGCCAGCGTTGGAGCCGCTGCCGGTCGAAAGCAGTTCGCTGGCGCTAGAGCCGAAACCGGTTACTGTTTCACCATCCCCTCAACCCGTGTCGCCGCCTCCGGTTCGCCGTCCGGCTAGAACGGCGGCCAAGCCCGCACCTGTGTGGCAACCTACCGCACCGAATCCACTGGAAAAGGCGCTACAGGCGCTGTCGGGCTGGCCGAAGCTGATCGCGCCGTTTTTGGCGCAGAACGTCGGCTGGTTCATCGGCGGCTTCTGCTTCGTGGCCGGTGCGCTGTTCCTGATCGCCAACACCAGCGGATTCGTCAATGCCTTGGTGGTGTTCGGCAGCCTGCTTGGCGCGACCGCCTTTCTGCTGTGGGCCGGCTATCAGTTTCGCCGCCAGCGCCCGGAGCTGGCGGTCGCCAGCGGGGTGCTGCTGACCCTAGCCATGCTGTTGGCACCGTTGGATCTGGCGGTCGCCGTGCGCCTCATGGAGGCCAGCCAGGGCGATACGGGATTGATGCTGATCAGCGTATTGCTAGCGACGGCGACCCTCGGCGCATTGACTTGGGCCGCCGCGTTGGCCAGTGCACTGATGGATCGGGCATTGCAAGGCGCATATCCGCGTCTGTTGGCGGCCTTGGCGGCGCTGCAACTGGCGGTACCACTGGCCGCGCTCGCACCGGGTTGGCCGGGATTGGCGGCGTTGCATGGGGTATTGCTGGGCTTGCTCGGCTACAGCTTGTGGCGCTTCACCGGCGAATGGCTGCGGCGGTTGTTCATCGATCGGCAGCTGACCAGCTATTACGCCGCTGGACTACTGGTTTACACCGCTATCGTGTCGTTCGTCCATCTGACCTGGGTTTGGCCGACGCCGCTGCCGGCTGGCTATGCCGGTCCCTTCCTGATGGCCCTGTGCGGCTTGCTGTTCCCGGTCGATGCCGCATTCAAGGAATGGGTCGCCAAGTACGCTGTCCTGTCCCGTTTCAGTTTTGCGCTGTATGCCCTGTCGATCGTGGCGGTGGCGGTGGCCATCCAGACCGCGCCGACGGCGATCGTGACCCTGGCGCTGGGTGCGCTGCTCTATGGCTGGATCACTTGGCGCTATCGCACCCTGCCACCCCTGTATCTGCTGTTCGGCTGCGTGGCGGGCCTGTATGGATTCGGCGTTCTGCGTCCGTTGCCGGCAGCTGGATACGAGCTGGCCAGCCTGCCGGGACTGTTGGCGCTGCTAGCGCTGGGGCGATGGGCCGGTGCACGGTCGCGGAGCTTGGCGTTGCAATGCCTGCTGACGTTCGGTGTGCTGTTGGGCAGCCTGACGGCCTGGAGTTTGATCTGGGCGGGGCCAGGCATCCTCGGATTTGCTACGGCGGCGACGGCGGCGCTGTTGGGATATGTGGCGGTGCGACTGGCTCTGAGCTTGCCGGAGCCTCGGCCGTCCTGGGCCGTTGGCGACGCCTTCGTAGTGGCGTTGGCGACGGTGGCCATGGCCTATCTACCGGACGGGTTGCCGTTCGGTTGGTCGTTGCGGACCGCGTTCGGTTTGCTGATTCTGGCGGCGCTATGGACGGGATTGGGCGTGCACGACCGGCGGCAATTGCCGATCGGGCGGCGAATCTTCATCGTTGGGGCGTTGGTCAATGTGGCGCTGGCGTTGATCCTGGGCGGACTGGCGCTGTGGCCGGATTGGCTGGGCCGGTTGGAACCGATCCTGTTGTTGACGCTGGCCGGTGCGTTGCTGTTGTGGCTGAGCCTGGGTCTGCGCCAACAAGCCCTGTTCTATGGCGTGCTGGCGCTGGCCGCCGCCAGCGGCGTGTTGATCAAACAAGGCTATTTCCCCGGCCCGAGTACGGGGCTGGTCGCGCTGACGCTGGTGTTGGGACTGTGGCTGATCCTGTGGCGGCTGAACTGGCGTGAGCGAGTCCGCCATGCCCTGCAACTGGCGGCAGGCGAGAATCAGCCAGCAATGCCCACGCTGACCGCGCTGCTGCGTGCGCCGCTGGAACAGGCCATGGCTTTGTTGTGGGCGGTCGGGCTGATCCAGCTGGCCCAGCAATGGCTAGCCGGTGCGGTGGGAGTGAAGTGGCTGGGGGCGATGGGGCTGGCGATCGGGAGCAGCGTCTTGCTGATCGGCTATTTCCGCCAGTTTCGCTGGCTGGCCTTACCGATGCTGCTGGGGCTGGCGGGGCTGCTGGTCGGACTGGATCAGTTGGGTTGGCGTCTGCCCGGACTGGGCCTGACGGCCGTGCTGTATGCCCTGCTGGTGTGGCGGGCGGGCATCGTGCTGTTGGCGCAGCCGCTGACTGGGCGGCTGGCGACAGCGTTGGATTTCACTACGCCGGGCGGGTCCGGCGGTCGTCGGCAGGCGGAGGAGAGCCTGCATGGCTGCGCTCTATTGATCGCGACCGTGCCGGTGGCGGCCGGTCCGGCCTTGGGCGCATTGGGATGGCCAGCGCCACAGTGGTTGCCAGTGTTGACGGCGAGCCTGCTGCTGTTTAGCTGGACGGGCGCGCATTACCGCACGGCATTGCATGCCTGGGCGGCGTTGTTGACCGGTACGGTGGGCGTGTGGCTGTTGGGAGCCTGGCAGTTTCCGGCCGCGCCGTTCGCCTTGGGGCAGCCGCTGTACAACACGCTGCTGAGTTTCGGCATGGCCGTGGCGGCTGTGGGTTTGGAGCACGACCGAGCCGAGGGGCTGAGCTGGTGGCGGATGCCGCTGCGCGCGATGAGCGGTCTGTTGTACCTGCTGGCGCTGGGCGGCGCGGTGTTGGGGGCACTGCTGGGCGATCCGCGTCTACCCATTCTGCTGGGATTGTTGTGCGTCGCCTTGTTTCCAGTGGCCCGCTTCCTGCCGAATGCGGCGGAATGGCGCGGTCTGGGACTGGCTGTGCTGTCCGGAGCCTGGGTCTGGAGCGTGGCGATGCCATCCGGCGTCGGCTTCGGCGCGGGTGCTGGGCTGACCGTCGTCTGGAGCTATGCGCTGTGGTTTGGCGGCAATGCCGTGTTGCCGCGCTGGAACGCCCGCTGGCCCAATTGGGCGGTCGCACCGGCGATCTGGCCGCTGCTGGGATTGGTCGGTGTGCTGAGCGGGGTGATTTTCGGCGTCATGGTCGGGGCTTGGTCGCCGGCCGGGGCGCTAGCCATGCTCGCCCCCTACCTGTTCCTGTCGTTGCGCAATACCGCCTGGCCGGGCATGGCCTGGCTGGCGGTCGCGGCCTTGGCCGGCAGCGGGTGGCTGGCTGGCGGAGCGTTGGACTGGCGCGGCTGGGGATGGGCCGATCAATGGGCGCTGCTGGGCCAGGGTTTTGCGGCGACGCTGATCTGGTTGAATTTGCTGCTCCTGCTGGGAGCGCTGTGGCAACGCCATGGCCACAGGGTGGTTCGCTGGCTGGCCTGGCGGCAGGCGGGTCTGGATGCGCCGCTGTTCTGGATTCCATTCACACTGCTGGGGTGGCTGCTGGCGCGTCTGCTGTGGGTGGAGGCGGGCGGCCTGCTGTGGGACGGCGCATTCCGCCTGACCCATTCCAGCGGGGCCTTGACCGGTCTGGCGCTGCTGCTGGCGGCGACTGCTGCCCATGCCGGTTGGCTGCGGCGGACGCGCTTGACCGTGCACGTGTTGTTGGCGGCCCTGGCAACGGTCGTTCTGGCGATCCTACTCGATAGCGCGACGCCGCTGTTTGGTTTGCCGCTGGCGGTGGCGCTGTGGGACGGCGCGCTGTTGCTGGCCTGGCGCTACGGGCCGCGCGAGGTGGCGCTGTGGCGGGCCGCATTGCAGCCCTGGCTGATGCTGTTGCCGCTGGTCAGTCTCGGCTGGTTGTGGCTGGTGGCCGATGCCCAGTGGACGGTGTGCGCCTTGACCTTGCTGACGCTGGCGCTGGTCACCCTGGCGCAGGGCTGGTGGCAGCGGCAGTTGTTCTGGCTGAAGGCGGGATGGTTGCTGGCGCTGCTGGGGGGATACGCTGCCTGGCTGATGATGGGCCGGGTTCCGTTCGCATCGGCGGCGGTGGCGGGCCTGTTGGCCTGGTACGCGTTGCAGACCGTGCTGGCGGCGTTCGGGTTGATGGCGATCCGGCGCTGGCTGGCGGTCGCGCTGAGGAAAACCGATCCGGACACGGACGAGGACCGTTTTGCCCAGCTGTGCGATGCCGAACAGGCGATCACCGAACTGATCCCCTGGCTACTGGGCCTGAGCCTGCTGGAACTGGGCGGGCACGTCTGGCTGGTGCTGGCGTATCGGGCCGGCTGGGGGCCATCGCCCTGGCTGATCGGATCGTCAGCCGATGTCCTGGCAGCCGGAATGGCGTTGCTGGCCTTAACCGGGCTGACAGTGGTCCGGGCTTGGCGGCAGCCGGACGAGTCGCGCTGGATCTATGCCGCAGCGCTGTTGTTGGGTCTGCTGGGCGCGTATGGCCGGCTGATAGCGCTGGGGCTGGCCGCATTCACGCCCTGGGACACCATCGCCTTGTTCGCTGCTGCCGGTGTTGCGCTCGGCCTGCACCAGTGGAGCGGGTTGCCGGCGCTGGCCCGCCTAGCGCTGCTGTTGCCGGCATTGGCCGTGGCGACCGCGCCGTGGCAACTAGCCTCGCCCTGGACCGGCGGTGCGTTGCTGACGGCGGCGGTGTTGTATCTGTCGCAGGCCAGCACGTTGGGTAACCCGTGGCCGCTGTATCTTGGGGTGCTGGCCCTGAACGGCGCGGTTTATCTGTGGGCACCGCTGTGGGCGGCGCGCTACGGGCTCTGGCAGTTCTATATCGTCCCGGCGGCGGTGTCGGTGCTGGCGCTGTTGCAACTGCATCGCCGGGAACTGCGACCGAAGGTGCTGAATGGGGCGCGTCTGGCGGCTTTGAGCGCCCTGTACGCCGGGGCGGGGCTGGACGTTTTCCTGCGTCCGGAACTGAGCGTGTTCGTACTGGCGCTGGCGCTGGCGTTGACCGGGATCGTGCTGGGCATCGCCTTGCGCATCCGTGCTTTTCTCTATACCGGGGTGGCGTTCCTGGTGCTGAACGTCATCGGCCAGTTGGTGCGGTTCTATCCCGAACAGGGTCTGAGCCGGGCGCTGATCCTGATCGGGTTAGGCGCGGCCATCACTGCCGGCATGGTGGTGTTCAATCTGCAACGCGAAGCGATCCTGCGGCGCATACGGGTCATGCGGGCCGATCTGGCCGAGTGGGAATAGCGATCGAGCGGACGAGGCGTCGTGCCTGGAACGGTGGCAGCGGTGGAGTCGGGTGGCGCAGTCGGCATGATCGCGCTATTCTCGAATCCCCTTGAAACCGTAATGAATTTTGGGATGCTCGATGACGACTCTCGTTGCTGACTCGCCCGCGTTGAGCGGGTTTGCCCAAACCTTGCGCCAACACATGAAGGATCATGCGCTCGTCGCGCTGGGCCTGGGGATCGCTGCGGTCGCGACCTTGGTGTTGCTGGCGCAAAGCCTGGTATGGATCTGGACGGGCGGTGCTGAAGTCGCTAATCCGCGCTACGCGCTGCTGGGTGGCGTAGCAGGATTCACTGCCACTGCGCTCGGCGCGCTCCCGACCTTGGTGCTGCGCGGTATTCCACAACGGCTGGAAGACAGTCTGCTGGGTTTGGCAGCCGGCATGATGTTGGCTGCCAGCGCTTTTTCCCTGTTGCTGCCAGGCTTGGCGGCTGGCGCCGATCTGCTGCAGAGCAAGAGCTTGGGGGCGGTCGTCGTGGTGCTGGGCATGGGGCTGGGCGTGCTGTTGATGCTGGGTCTGGACGAGTTCACCCCGCATGAGCACGACAAGACCGGCCCCTGCGGTCCCGGTCATGAGCGCTGTGGCCGGATTTGGCTGTTCGTGTTTGCGATCGCTTTGCACAATCTGCCGGAAGGAATGGCGATCGGCGTCAGTTTCGCGCGCGGCGATCTGACCGTCGGCTTGCCGCTGACCTCCGCCATCGCCTTGCAGGACATTCCAGAAGGACTGGCTGTGGCTCTGGCGCTGCGCGGGGCGGGGTTCTCGTTGGCGACCGCTATCTTGACGTCCGCCGCCAGCGGTCTGCTCGAACCGATCGGCGCCTTGCTCGGGGTTGGTTTGTCCAGCGGCCTGGCCGTCGCATACCCCATCGGCTTGGGACTGGCGGCCGGAGCCATGATCTTCGTGGTCTCGCACGAAGTGATTCCGGAAACCCACCGCAATGGACACCAGACGCCAGCGACCCTGGGCTTGATGGTGGGGTTTGCGTTGATGATGGTGCTGGACACCACGCTGGGGTGAAACGCCGAAGTCGATCCGCATGCCGACTGGAAAGCATCGGGACGATGGTCAGGGGTTGCGGGTCCAGGCGAAGTCCATTTGCCGCGCCGTGCGTTCGGCCAGGGCCGGGCTATGCAGGCGACCGACCAGATGAAGGCTCATGTCGATGCCGGCCGAGATGCCGCCGGATGTGACCACGTTTCCGGCATCGACCCAGCGCACACCATCGACGACCTCCAGATTGGGAAACGATCGTCTGAGATCGTCGATATCTTCCCAGTGTGTCGTGACTGGCTGAGTTGTCACGATCTGGGCTTGCGCCAGGAGAAAAGCGCCGGTGCAGATGGAGGCTGTGAGCGTTGCACTGCCCGCCTGACGCGCCAACCACTCGATCACCTGCGGTTTGTTCATTTCATCGCTATGCACGCCGCCGACCACGATGAGCACATCGATCGAGGGATGATCGTGAAAGCTGAAATGGGGAATGACTGTATATCCAGCCCTGGCCCTAACCGGACGCCCTGTTTCGCCGACCAGGAAAACGTCGAAAGGCTTGTCGTCCCGGCAAACGCGGCAAGCGGTCGAGAACACTTCGAACGGCCCGGAAAAGTCGAGCACTTCGGCTTGGTCGTAGATGTAGATGGCGATGTTCATGAAAAACGATTCCGGATTGCGCTATACGCCAACTGAATGGATTTTGCCGTGGAGATAGAGAGCAGCCGGCGCGTTATCACTCGGCCCATTGGCCAGCAAGTCGATAAAACGCTGGAGGGCCGCTGTCGGTAACACGATGACGGCAGAATGTAGCGCCACGCACACTCGGCCAAGGTCCAGGCTTGCGCTCCCTCTTGTTGCCGGACTTCGGCAGCGTCCAGCGGCGATCCCCGACCATCACCTCTTGGTCGCCGCAGATTTCAATCGTTCGTCGTCATCTCCGCTTGTTGCAGATTCCGATTGACCACCGCCAGCAATGCTGTGGTTCCCAGTTGATCGTTGGAATCCAGCGCTGCGACTTTTTCGAGCAATGGAATGCTTTTTTCCGCTTTGCCCTGCCGGGCGTATAAATAGGCTTCGCCTTTTAGACAAAACAGATAAAATCTCACCAACACCATATCATGTTCATGGCCATCGAAAAGCTGTGCCTCGCTGATGGCGCGCCAATCACCGGGCAATCCCAGTTTTTGTCGCACGACTTCGCGTGCTTTTTCGCTGATATCCAATGCTTCGGCAAATTGGTGTCGATAAAAATAATATCGAAACAAAGAAACCAACACCATTAAATGTTCCGGAGCCAATTGATAGGCGCGCTGTAAATCCGCCTCTGCTGTGCCATTGCTATAGTCTTCGGCAGCTTGTTGAAGTAATTGCACGACCTCTTCGGAAGGCGGATTATCGAAATAGAGGGGCTCAGCATCGAAGGATAATAAATCCACAATTTTTTCCTCATTGACTCAACAAGTCTGAAACAAAATCATTAAAGCCGAGAAGAGCCTCATAATCAAGGCGCAAGGATCGAAACATGTCAAGCAATGCCATGCACTGCCTCATGGAAACGAGGCTATCCTGCTTGTTGCTTCAAGGGGAAGCGTATGGCGATGATTGTCCGGATGAGGGCACGCGCAGAAACTTTGAATATTACAGGTTACGATAGTCAATCCATGGCGGCGAGCGATCGCCGATGGCGGCGCTGGTCGAGCGGATCGCTGTTGCCGATGGCGGCGTAACGATGGACGATGCGCCAGACAACGCTTTTTTCGCGCTGAGACTGTCATAGCGAGGGGTCCTTCTTGACGCTGGATCAAGATTCTGGCTTTAACCGACTGTAGGGCAACGACAACTTGACGAGGACTATGGGCATGGGTGGCGCGCTACCTGATTTCGTCCGTTGCGGGCGGGCCATTTGCGGTGATCTCGGCCAGGCCGAGCGGCGCGAGTGGTGGCTGGGCAACGGCCTGGGCGCTTACGCCGCTGGCACGATCGCGGGAACCTTGACCCGCTGTTATCACGGGCTGCTGATCGCACCGATCGAGCCGCCGCTCGGTCGCCGGTTGGTGTTTGCCAAGGCCGACGCTACTCTGCACGACGGCGACCGGGAGATCCCGTTGTGCAGCAATCGCTGGGGTGGAGGAGCGGTCGTGCCGGAAGGTCACGTCCATCTCGAATCCTTCCACCTGCATGGCCGGATGCCGGTGTGGCGTTATGCGCTGGGCGATCGGGCGATCGAACAGCGCATCTGGTTGGAACCGGGGGCCAATACCGTTTATGTGGCGTATCGGCTGGAATCGGTCGTGGGCGAACAGGATTTGCACTTGCGCGTTCGCCTGTTGGTCAATGGCCGTGATCATCATGCTTGCATGGCGTCTGGCGGTTTTGCGCCGCAGGTGGAACCAGTCGGGGAGAGTTTGCGTGTCGTCTGTCCTGACGGGCGCTTCACCCTGCGATTTCAAGCCGTGCACGGTCGATTGCAGGCTGCCTGGGATTGGCTGGAAAACTTCGATCTGCCGTTGGAGCGGGAACGTGGCCTGTCGGATCGGGACGCGCATCTGTGCGTCGGGCAGGCGCTGTTGACACTGAGTCCCGGCCGCTGGGTCGGCATCGTCGCCAGCCTGCACGATGAGGTTGCTACCGACCTGATCGCCGCGCAACAGCGGTTCTTCGACCGTGATCACGCCTTGTTGGCCCGCGCTCGCCCGCAACTGGCCAATTCGCCGCCCGACTGGATCCAACAGCTGACGCTGGCCGCCGACAGCTTTTTGTTCGCCCGCCCGGCGCCGGGGTTGCCGGACGGCGAGTCGGTGATCGCCGGTTATCCCTGGTTTGGGGATTGGGGGCGCGACACCATGATCGCGCTGCCGGGTTTGACGCTTGCCACCGGCCGGTTCGACAGCGCCCGACGCATCCTGTTGACCTTCGCCCGTTTCGTCGATCAGGGCATGTTGCCCAACGTGTTTCCCGGCGCGGGCGAAACGCCGGCTTACAATGCGGTGGACGCCGGGCTGTGGTATTTCGAGGCATGGCGGGCCTATCTGGACGCCAGCGACGATGAAGAGGCCCTGATCGAAGTGTTTCCGGTGCTGGCTGACATGATCCGTTGGCACGTGCGCGGTACGCGGCACCGGATCGGTATGGACGCGGCCGATGGCTTGTTGCACGCCGGCGAACCGGGGGTGCAGTTGACTTGGATGGACGCCAAGATCGGCGACTGGGTAGTGACGCCGCGCATCGGCAAGCCGGTCGAGATCAACGCGCTGTGGTACAACGCCCTGCGCATCATGATCGATTTCGCCGAGCGCCTGGGGCAGTCGCTCACGCTCTATACCGAACTGTCGGCTCAGGTGCGGGAAGGGTTCCAGCGGTTCGTCCGTCCCGACGGCGCGGGTCTGTTCGACGTGCTGGACGGTCCCGCAGGGGCCGATATGACCGTGCGTCCCAATCAGATCTTCGCCGTCAGCCTGCCTTACAGTCCGCTGGATGCGGACGCCCAGCAAGCCGTGGTGCGGGTCTGTGGCCAGGCGTTGTTGACCTCCTACGGCCTGCGTTCGCTGGCCCCGGACCATCCCGATTATCGTCCTGTTTATCTGGGTGGGGTGTGGGAACGGGACGGCGGCTATCATCAGGGGCCGGTGTGGGCCTGGCTATTGGGCCATTACGCTTTGGCCGAATATCGAGTCGACGGTGACGCCCTGGCTGCTCAGGCTCGTCTGCACGCCATCCGCGATCATTTGCTGGACGCTGGCCTGGGTACGGTCAGCGAGATTTTCGATGGCGCTCCGCCGCATGTGCCTCGCGGCGCGCCAGCGCAAGCCTGGTCGGTCGCCTGCGTGCTGGAAGCGTGGCAGCGGCTGGTGGAGGGTTCTGGGTGATCGGTGGGAACGCCCGAATGGTTGGCCTAGCCGCCATCCATCCGGGACGCGCTCAGACGCTGAAGCTCTCGCCGCAGCCGCAGGTTTCCCTGGCGTTGGGGTTGTTGAAGCGGAAGCCTTCGTTCAGGCCCGACTTGCCGTAATCGACTTCCATCCCGTCCAGATACGGCAGGTTCTTGGCGCTGACCACCAGCTTGACGCCCTGTGATTCGAACACCTGGTCGTCCGAGTCGATGGCGTTGGCCAGGGTGACGGTGTACATGTAACCGGAACAACCGGTGTTACGCACGCTCAGTCGCAGGCCCTGGGCCTGTTCCTGTTTGGCCAGATAGCTACGGGCGCGGTCGGCAGCTTTCTCAGTCAAGGTGATCGACATGGCGATATCCTCCAGCAGGTTAGATCGCTTCCCATCTTAGGGAATCGGATCAGGCAATGGAATGGCCGGCAGCGGCCGTTTTCGCAGCATGATCGCGCAAGACGGCTGCCAGCGCGGTTTCGGCCAGCACGGCGCAGTGCAGCTTGGCCGGTGGCACATCCAGTTTTTCGACCAGCGCATGGTGGCGGAAGTGCCCCAACTCGGCCACGGTTTGCCCCAGGATGCATTCGGTCAACAGCGAGCCGCAGGCGATCATCCAGCCGCAGCCATAGGCTTTGAAGCGGGCGGCGACCACCACCTCTTGCGCATCGAAGCGCAGTTGCAGGCGCAGAATTTCACCCCCGATCGGCACGCTGACCTGCGCCGACCCCACCGCCGGGTCATGGGCATCCAGTTCGCCGACGTTGCGCGGATGGTCGAAATGCGCGCGCGCCGCCGGGTTCAGTGGCAACATGGCTGCGCTCAGTCCGTAGGTTTCGCCTGCGAATCCGGCTTGGCCGCGCCATGGCCGTTGGCGTCCGGCCAGCCTTCCCGGCAAGTGGCCGAATGCAACTGGCAGCCCTGCAAGTCGGGCAGGGACAGCTCGCCCGGGTCGATGCCGGCCTCTCGCAGCGCTTGGCACAGCCGACGGACCGTGCGATCGAGCGTCTGCACATGATCCAGCATCTGATTGATGGCGTGGGCCTCGGGATCGGGCAGCTCGGGCGTCGCACCATAAGCGTCGAAGCCCAGCTTGCGAGCGATTTCCCGCCGCAGGTCTTCGGTGCTGGAACTGGCTTCGACCACCCGTCCCGGTACGCCGACCACCGTGGCCCCAGCGGGCACCGCCTTGATCACCACCGAGTTCGAGCCAATGCGGGCGTTGTCGCCGACCGTGAATGGTCCCAGCACCTTGGCGCCTGCGCCGATGACTACGTTATTGCCGAGGGTGGGATGGCGCTTGCCCTTGTTCCAGCTGGTGCCGCCCAGGGTGACCCCCTGATACAGCGTGCAGTCGTCGCCGATCTCGGCGGTTTCACCGATGACCACGCCCATGCCGTGGTCGATGAAGAAGCGCCGGCCGATCCTGGCTCCGGGGTGGATCTCGATCCCAGTCAGCAGGCGGGCGATGGAGGACAGGAAACGCGCCAGCCACTTCAGGCCCCGGTTCCACAGGGCATGGTTGAAGCGATGGAACAGCAGGGCGTGGATGCCCGGATAGGCCGTCAGTACTTCCAATACGTTGCGCGCCGCCGGATCGCGGTCGAATACGGAATAGATGTCTTCCCGTAGATGCTGCCAAAACGCCATAGTCAATCCGTCCAGACGGTTGATTGAATATCGAAGCCACGCGCTCGCGGCCGTGGCAAGGGACAGGAATTATAACAGTCTGGCGCTTGGTTATTACGCGTTCGCCAACGCGTTGCGCGACCATGTCGCGCGCTTGGCCGCAATCGGCGACGCTGGCGATTGAATTGGCTTTAAATAGCGCTCCGCCCTAAGATTGTAACGATAAATCCAGCCTGAAATTGTGCTGAAGAATCCAGCCATGGCGCTGTCTATTCCCAAAGGATGGCGCGGAGCTGGCGACAGGATGACACCAAAGATTGGAGGAGAGCGATGGTAAAGCCGTGGATTAGCGAAGAGATCGTCAAGACGTGGACCGATGCGCAGAAGCGGTTGTGGGAAAGTTTGTGTTCGGCGGTTCCCTTTCCGCCGCCGATCGGGGTCGAATCCTGGCGGGAAACGTATCTCAACAATCTGGTGACCTGGGAAGCGGCGGTCAAGAAAACGCTGGCTCAGGAAGTCGATTGGGTGGAACACTGGGTCCATCAAGTGGCGGAAGAGAAAGAGGCTCCTGAAATGATGACGTCCTGGGTGCGACAGATGGAGGATGTGTTGCAGCGCTGGATTCAGATGCAGAACCAGTGGTGGGAGGAGTATTTCACCGTTTTGCGCCGAAGTGGGTTCGGCGGTATCGGGCCGACCGCTGTGCAGGAACCGCCGCCGCCAGCCGAACCGGTCGCACCACCTGCGGTAACCGAACCGGAGCCGGTTATCGTGGTGGAAGCGCCGGCTGAGACTGTGTCCGCGGTCGCAGCGGAGCCGCCAATCGGGCCGGTCGAGGTTGCGCCGGCCAACGAACCGGTCATGGAAGCCGAGCCGGTCGCAGCGGAGCCGCCAATCGAGCCGGTCGAGGTTGCGCCCGCCGTCGATGCGATAGCAGAGCCGGCCGACGATCTCAAGCTCATCGCCGGTATTGGCCCCGCGCTGGAGAAGAAACTGCAGGCTTGCGGCATCGTCAGCTACCGGCAGCTGGCCGGCTTGACCGATGCCGACATCGATCAGCTGGAGACCCGGATTCGCTCCTTTGGCCGCATCCGTCGCGATGACTGGATCGGTCAGGCCAAGGCGCGCCATTACGAAAAGTATCAGGAACAACTGTGATCGTGGCGACGCCAGGCGCTGCCGCTCAATGCCAGGAGTAGACCGTTCGATGTCCGTTCATGCCATCGCCGCCGTGTTGGGTGGCCGGATCCCGCTGGGCCAACAGGTGACCGTGCAAGGCTGGGTCCGCACCCGCCGCGATTCCAAGGCCGGTTTGTCCTTCATCGCCGTGCACGACGGATCCTGCTTCGAGCCGTTGCAGGTGGTCGCGCCGGCCGAACTGGCCAATTACGCCAGCGAGGTGGCGCACCTGACCGCCGGCTGCGCGGTGCGGGTCAGCGGCGAGCTGGTGGCTTCCGCCGGCAAGGGGCAGACCGTCGAACTGCGGGCCGAACGCCTGGAGGTGGTCGGCTGGGTCGATGACCCGGAAACCTATCCGATCTCTCCCAAGCCGCACAGCTTCGAATACCTGCGGACGGTGGCGCATCTGCGGCCTCGCACCAACAGCATCGGTGCAGTGATGCGGGTGCGGCACTGCCTGGCGCAGGCCATTCACCGCTTCTTCCATCAACAGGGCTATTTCTGGGTTCACACGCCGATCGTTACCGCCAGTGATTGCGAGGGGGCCGGCGCGCTGTTCCGGGTCAGCACCCTGGATCTGGTCAATCCGCCCCGCACCCCGGATGGCCGCATCGACTTCGATCAGGATTTCTTCGGCCGCGAGACCTTCTTGACCGTCTCCGGTCAGCTCAACGTCGAGTCTTATTGCTTGGCGCTGTCCAAGGTCTACACCTTTGGCCCCACTTTCCGGGCCGAGAATTCCAACACCAGCCGTCATCTGGCCGAGTTCTGGATGGTCGAGCCCGAAACGGCCTTCGCCGATCTGGCGACCAACGCCGATCTGGCCGAAGCAATGCTGAAATCGGTATTCCGGGCGGTGCTGGACGAGCGAGCCGACGATATGGCCTTCTTCGCCCAACGCATCGACAAGACCTGCATCCAGCGCTTGGAGCAGGTGGTGAACGCGCCCTTCGAACGCATGGATTACAGCGAGGCGATCCGTATCCTGGAACAATCTGGCCGCAGCTTCGAATTTCCGGTGCGGTGGGGTATGGACCTGCAATCCCAGCACGAGCGCTATCTGGCCGAGGAGCATGTGGGTCGACCGCTGGTGTTGATGAACTACCCAAAGGAAATCAAGAGTTTTTACATGCGGCTCAACGACGATGGCCGCACCGTGGCGGCAATGGACGTGCTGGCGCCCGGCATCGGCGAGATCATCGGCGGCAGCCAGCGCGAGGAGCGGCTGGATGTATTGGATGCGCGGCTGGACGAGCTTGGCATGAGCAAGACGACCTATAATTGGTATCGTGATTTGCGTCGCTATGGCAGTGTGCCGCATGCCGGTTTCGGATTAGGCTTTGAGCGCACTGTCAGCTATATCACCGGCATGGCCAACGTCAGGGATGTGATCCCATTTCCGCGTACGCCGCGCAGCGCGGATTTTTGAATGACTTGACCCTATCGCGGCCGACTCTACGCTACTTGCATCGATGCACCCATGACCACGACCGCCCCATCGACCACGCCTTCCAAAAGCGGAGTTCGTCGCGCCAATGCCCTGCCATCGGGCTGCATGCTGGACGAATACCGTATCGACTCCATTCTGGGCGCCGGCGGATTTGGCGTGACCTACAAGGCGATGGATACCCATCTGGACACCTGGGTCGCCGTCAAGGAATATTTTCCGGTGGAATGGTCGTTCCGTTCCCCCGATGGCGTGACGGTCCATCCCAATACCCAGGGAGACGCCACCGCAGCCAAGGGCGAGGTGTCCGACTACATCTGGGGCCTGGAGCGCTTTCTCGACGAAGCCCGCGTGCTGGCTCGCATCCAGCACCCCTATGTGGTCGGAGTGAAGCGCTATTTTCGCGCCCACGGCACCGCCTACATCGTGATGGCTTTCGAGGAAGGCGAGCCGTTGAGCGCCATCCTGCAGGATGGCGAGACCCTCGGCGAGGATCAGGTGCGCGGCTTGTTGGAGGATGTGCTGCCGGCGCTGCGCGCGGTGCATGAGCAAGGCTACCTGCATCGCGACATCAAGCCGGCCAATCTGTACGTGCGGGCCAGCGACCATCGGGTGCTGCTGATCGACTTCGGCGCAGCCAGGGAAGCCGTGGGCCGTCACAGTAAGAGCGTGACCAGCTTGGTGACGCCGGGCTATTCGCCACCGGAACAATACACCACCCGCAACGACCGCTACGGAACCTGGACCGATGTCTACGCGCTCGGCGCCGTGCTGTATCGCTGCGTGGTCGGTCATACCCCGATCGAAGCAGCCGAACGCCTGCTGGAGGATTCGCTGGAGCCAGCTAGCAAGATTTGCGCCGGCCGCTACAGCACCAACCTGCTGCGGGTGATCGATCAGGCTCTGGCGGTGCGGCCGGAACAGCGTTTCCGCACGGTGGCCGACATGCAGGAGGCGTTGTGCGGGTCGCCGGACGAGGATAGCGATGAGACGGTCATCATGGCGCCGCTGCTCGCCAAGTCGGCCAAAGCGCACTATGGCGTGGAGACGGCGCGGCTCACCGGTTCTCCCACCCAACGCGCCGTGGAACCGGAGCAGGCCGGGCGCGACTGGATGGATGCCAGTCAGACTGCGATCGGCCCGACCACTCGCCACCGGCTGAACGTCCTGCAAGGCCCGTCCAAGAGTGCCCATCTGTCCTGGCGGCGGTTTTGGATGGCGCTGATCGGTAGCGGTCTGGCGCTGGCCGCGGTGGCCGCTTCGCTGGTCTGGTTATGGCCATCCGCTTCTAGACCCGGCGGACAACCACCTCCCAACCCCATCAGCCAGCAGGATGCGCCGGTCAAAACGCCGATCGCGCCGCCTGTGTTGCCCGCACCGGTCACGCCGCCGCTTCAGACCACGGCCCCTGTGGCGGCGACTCCACCGGTTGAGCCTCCCGCCGCGCCGCCGCCGCCCGATGTTCCGGCGACTCCGCCAGGCTCCACCGAGACAGCGTCACCCGCACCGGTCGCGCCGCCGCTTGCACAAGGGTCAAAACCGCCAGAGACGGAAACGGCTGCGCCACCGGTGGCGGCGGAACCCGTTGTGCCGCCACCCGTTCAGTCGCAACCCAGCGCTGCAATCGCACCATCGGAGCCGACCGGGGCGGTTGCCGAGGGCGTCGAGTCATCGCCCTCGGTGCAGACGCCGGCCGTCAGTCGTCCGGCCGAACCGCTCGATGGCAGCGAGCCGGAACCGCCAGCGGCGGCAACGATCCTGCCGCCCGCCGCCGTTCCGCCGGGACCGGCGACAGCCACTCCCAGGACGCCGGCTGTTTCCAGCCCACCGCCCACCGTTGGATTACAGCCGAGCCCGGCGACCAGACAGCGTTCCAGCAAGCCGCCGACCAGCGCAAGATCACAAGAGCGCGATGGGGCGGCCAAAAATTCGCAGTCGGCCAAATCCTCGTCGCGCTATGCCCGGCAAAGATCCGATCGGCGACGCAGAAACACCACGCCTGCTGTGACGACTGCCCCCGCAACGCCTGCGCGCGCGGCGCGACCCGCAGCGCCTGCGTCGAATCGCATCGAACCCTGGGATAAACCTACTGACTCCGGATTCAATCAGAAATGAAATTCAATTTGTGGTCCTTCTTTCGGCGACGCGGCGAACGGCAACCGGCGATTCTGGTGCGGGCGCGCTTTATCCGTACCGATCTGCCGGGCAAGGGCGATCTGTGGCTGCGCTCGCCGCTGTGCCGGCTGGGCCGTGCGCCGGACAACGATATCAGCTTCGATAACGATTCGGTTTCGGGCTACCATGCCGAGGTCTATCATTTGCCTGACGGCACTTTCCAGCTCTGCGATCTCGATTCCACCAATGGCGCCTGGGTCAATGGCAAGCGCATTCATAGTCAGATCTTGAGCAATGGTGATGTGGTGGAGCTGGGCGAAGTGCGTTTGCACTTTCGCACCGGTGACAGATGAACGTCGATTCGGCCTTGCCGTGACTTCGGGAGAACTGGGCCATGCCCCTGTATCGTGGTTTCAAGAAGGGTTCCTCTACGCCGCCGCCGCTCGAGCCGACTCGGCGAGTGGCGCGTCCGGCCAGCAAATCCCGCGTGGATCGGTCAGCCGAAGAGCCAGCCGCTGCGACACCGGCTGCGGCGCTGACGCACGATCCCCTGGCCAATCCGGTGGTGGGCTGGCTGGCGATCGTGGCGGGGCCGGGGCGGGGTGAGATATTGCCCTTGGGGTATGGCGTCAACGACATCGGGCGTGGAGCGGGCGCGCGGATTCGTCTGGACTACGGCGATGCTGCGCTGGCGTCCGGCAATCAGGCCGCTATCATCTATAGTGCGCGTTCCCGTCGTTTCTATCTCCAGTCGGTTGCAGCCGACGCTTGGCTCGATGGCCAGCTGGTCCGGGAGACGGTGGAGCTGACCGGCGGCGAGGTGTTGCAGCTGGGACAGACGCGGTTGCGGTTCGTGCCGCTGTGCGGCCCCGCTTTCGACTGGCACGGGGACTGACGCCAGGAGACGATCATGGCGGCCTGGATACACGATGAAGGCATGGCGCAGGGCGAGCGTTCCCATCAGGAGGACGACTACGGGGTCTTTGAATTGCCGCCGCAGTTGGAGGCGGGCGAGCTGCTGCTGGTTCTGGCCGATGGCATGGGCGGCGAACGGGCCGGTGCGCGCGCCAGCGGATTGGCGGTGCGCGTTTTCGTCGAAACCTACGATACGGTGTCCGCCGGCACCATTCCGGATCGCCTGAACCGCACCCTGACCCGCGTCAATCAGCGGATGGAGAGGGAGATCGCGACCGACCCGAGGGGACTGGAGGGGATGGGGTGCACGCTGCTGGCTGTGGTGTTGGCGGAGGAAGGGCTGTATTGGCTCAGCGTGGGCGACTCCCCGCTGTGGCTGTGGCGGCGAGGGCAGTTGCGCCGCCTGAATCAGGATCACGCCTACCGCAGCGTGTTGGCGCAGCAGGTGCGTCTGGGGGAGATCAGCGCCACCGATGCTGCCAGCCATCCCGATCGTAACGCGCTGGTCAGCGCCATTACCGGCGACGAACCGGAACTGGTCGATTTGCCGCTCCAAGCCTACCCGCTCGAACGCGGCGATCAGATTCTGCTGGCCAGCGACGGGGTGTTGACCCTAAACGAACTCGAAATCGCCGCGGTGCTGGCTGGCAGCCATGCCGACCAGTCGCCGTGCCAGCTGCTGCTTGCCGCGGTGGCGGAGCGCCAGCGTCCGCACCAGGACAATACCACCGTGTTGTGGGCGCGATTGGCGGTCAGCCGATCCGCCTCGCTGTGGCATCGGCTGTGGCGTCGGCTGTGGCCGAGATAGCTCAGGCCGTGCCGATCCAGTCGAATAGATCGGTTGCCCGTTGCAGTGAGCCGGCAGCCCCCCAGTCCTGGGGCCGGTCCTCGGCGGCCAAATAGCCGAATTCCGCCACCAGGGTGATCATACCGGCCCGGTTGCCGGCCAGCATGTCGCGCTCGGCGTCGCCCACATACAGCGAGCGTTCTGGCGCTGCCCCGGCTTGGGCGCAGGCGTACAGCAGGGGCGCTGGATCGGGCTTGCAGGTGGGCAGGGTGTCGCCGCTGACCACGCAGACCGCCCGCGACCACAGCGCCAGCGTCTGTAGCAACGGCTCGGTCAAATGCCCCGGCTTGTTGGTGACGATGCCCCAGGGAATGGCGCGGGCTTCCAGATGCGCCAGCACCTCGGCCATGCCGGGGAACAGAGTGGTTTCGACCGCGATGGCGGCGCAATAGTGTTGCAGAAACCGTCGTTCGAGCGCGGGGTAACCCGTATCCGCCGCCGCCAATCCAAAGCTGGCCTTCAGCATCGCTGCGGTGCCGTGCGAGACCGTGGGCCGAATTGCCGCCATCGGCAAGGCCGGCAGTCCGTGTTCGCCGCGTAGGCGGTTCAAAGCCCCCGCCAGATCGGGGGCGGTGTCTAGCAGGGTGCCATCCAGATCGAACAGCACGCAGGCTGGAGCTGCGCCGGGCGGGATCACGCCGCGCTGTCCGATTGGCAATGAACCAGGTAATTGACCCCGACTCCCGGTCCCAGCCAGTAGCGCCGGGTCAGCGGGTTGTAGTGCAGGCCGATCAGATCCTGCATCTTCAGGCCGACATCCCGCGTCCAGTGATCCAGTTCCGAGGGGCGGATGAACTTGCGGAAATCGTGGGTGCCCTTGGGCAACAGCCGCAACACATACTCCGCGCCGATGATCGCAAACAGATAGGATTTCGGATTGCGATTGATGGTGGAGAAGAACAGATGGCCGCCGGGTTTGACCAGACAGGCACAGGCAGCGATGGTCGAAGCCGGATCAGGGACATGTTCCAGCATTTCCATGCAGGTCACCACATCGAAGCTGGCTGGTTCGCGCTCGGCCAGCTCCTCGGCGGTAATGCGCTGGTAGTCCAGCACTGCGCCGGATTCGAGTTGATGCAGCTGCGCCACCGCCAGCGGAGCCTCGCCCATATCGATGCCCAATACGGAAGCGCCGCGCAGCGCCATGCTTTCGGCCAGGATGCCGCCGCCGCAGCCGATATCGGCCACCCGTTGGCCGGACAGGCCGCCGACCCGCTGATCGATGTAGTCCAGCCGCAGCGGATTCATGTCGTGCAGCGGTTTGAATTCGCTGTCCGGGTCCCACCAGCGGCTGGCGAGTTCCTCGAATTTGGCGATTTCCTGATAGTCGACGTTGGGATTGGCTGTTGTCATGTCTTGTTCCACCTGATGGCTGGAGAGCGGGCGGGTTAGGGGGGATTCGACCGATGGCCGCAGCGGTTTACGCGCCGGGACCGGCGCCGATGTCGCGCTGCCAGCGTTGTGCCCGCTGTAGCAGTTCGTCCGAATCCAGCGTTGTAAGTTGACGGTTAGCCAGTAGCTGTCGACCGGCAATCCACACATCGCTCACCTGATGGCGTCCGGTGGCGTACACCAGTTGTGAAATGGGATGGTAGACCGGCGCGCTTTCGAGCTGACCGAAATCCACGGCGACGATGTCGGCTGCCTTGCCCGGTTCCAGCGAGCCGATGTCAGCCGCCAGCCCGAGCGCCCGAGCGCCGTTGAGGGTGGCCATGCGCAGCACCCGCGCCGCTGGCAGCGCAGCAGCATCGCCGGCCACGCCCTTACCGAGCAGCGCGGCCGTGCGCAATTCGCCGAACAGGTCGAGATCATTGTTGCTGGCAGCGCCATCGGTGCCGAGAGCGAGGTTGACCCCGGCCGCGTCGAGGCGCGCGCTGGGACAGAATCCGCTGGCCAGCTTGAGATTGGATTCCGGGCAGTGCGCGATGTGCGCGCCGGCCTGAGCCAGCTGGTCGATTTCAACAGGCTCGAGCTGGGTCATGTGCACGGCCAGCAGTCTTGGCGACACCAGTCCCAGTTGGTTTAGGCGCGCCAAGGGGCGACAGCCGTGCTTGGCCTCGAAGTCGGCGACCTCGGCAGCGGTTTCGTGGACATGGATATGCACCGGAATATCCAGCTCATCCGCCAACCGACCGATCCGTTCCAGGGCGGACGCCGAAACCGTATAGGGCGCGTGAGGGGCGAAGGCGACCCGCACCAGCGGGTCGTTTTGCAATTCGCTGTGCAAGGCCAGGCCCTTGTCCAGGTATTCGTCCAGGTTGCGGGCGTAGGCGGTCGGAAAATCCAGAGCGATCAGTCCCACGCAAGCCCGCATTCCGGCTTCGCGGACGGCGGTGGCGGTGACTTCCGGGAAGAAATACATATCGTTGAAGCAGGTCGTGCCGCCGCGCAACATCTCGGCCAGCGCCAGCCGGGTTCCGTCGCGGACGAAGTCGGGATCCACCCAGCGCGCTTCGGCCGGCCAGATATGGTCCTGCAACCAGCTCATCAACGGCAGGTCGTCGGCCAGCCCGCGCAGCAGGGTCATGCTGGCGTGGGTGTGGGCGTTGATCAAGCCGGGAATCAGCACGTGCCGGTCCAGGTGTAGGGTGGTATCGGCTCGGTAGCGGGTCGCTGCTTCCGCCTGCGGCAGAATGGCGAGAATGCGGCCGTCCTGAATGGCCAGGGCGTGGTGCTCCAGGACACAACCGTCCGGTTGAACCGGAACGATCCAGCGGGCGTGCAACAGGGTGGCGATGGCTTGCGTCATGCGCGGTTCTCCGGGCCAGGATACCGGATTATAGCGGCGGGAGAACAGGGCGCAAAAAAACGCCCCGGTATGGACCGGGGCGCGGATACGACAGCTCAAACCACTGAGCGATTACTCGCGGCAGGCTTCCGTGATGGTGGTGACGTCCACGCGACGGTTGAGGGCGCGGCCTTCCGGATTGTCCTTGCCATTGGGCAGGGTGTTGGGAGCGACCGGATTCAGCTTGCCGTCGCTCTTGACGACCATCTCGGAGCGGGGCACGCCCTTCTCGGACAGATAGCTGGCGACGGTCTCAGCGCGACGCAGGCCCAGCTTGTAGTTGTAGGCTTCGGTACCCTTGCCGTCGGTGTTGCCGACGATCTTGACGCGGGTGACCTTCTCGGTCCGACGGATGTCGGAGGCCAACTGGTTGAGCTTGGCGACGCCCGCCGGCTTCAGGTTGTACTTGTTGAAGTCGAACAGGGTGTCGGTGCCCAAGGTGACCTTCTCGCACTGCGGCACGGCCGGCGGGGGAACTTCCGCAATGCCGCCACCGCATTCCGGAACGTTCTTCTCAGGCGTCCAGTACGGGGTGCGGATGCAGTGGCCATAGGGGTCCTTGACGATCTTGTCCCACGGGTCCACGGCATAGATGCAGCCGTACTTGTTGAGGGCGTGCGCCGGCATTGCGGCGAACAACACCATGGAGGCAGCCAAACCCAGGCTGAGCTTATGCAGTTTCACTTTCATCGGTATACTCTCCCAAACAGGCACTAAAATTCTGTGCACGGCACCTTAAATCAGGTCGCGAGGACCGGGGTCGCTTAAACCGCGATCATTCACTCACCCAGTATACCCAAGCGGCCAGCGCCGCGAGCGGCAAGCCACTGGTCATGGTGTAATGATACAACGTTGTGTCAGAATTGCAAAAAATGTTGTGCCAACAATAAATAACCTAATTTTGCGCGCTATCTTGGTATTTTGGCAAGGGATTTTTTTGTGTCAGCGCGGGATGAGCGCTGTTTGTCGTCAGCGCGCAACAACAATTTTTTATCCTGTTTCACCCATTCTATCACTGCTACGGGTCTGCCATGTCCTCCCTCCATGATCGGGTACGCGCCATTGTCTGGCGTGAAGATAATCTTGAATTGCTGGATCAACGGTTGTTGCCGGGGGAATTGCGCTATCAGCGGCTGACCAGCGCGGCGGCGGTAGCCCAGGCTATCCGCGACATGGTGGTGCGTGGCGCGCCGGCGATCGGTGTGACCGCAGCCTATGGCGTGGTGTTGGCGGCTCGTGCTCGCCATGCCGCCGAACCGGATGGCTGGCAGGCGATGGTCGGGGAGGATCTGCGGGTGTTGGCGGCATCCCGACCGACCGCCGTCAATCTGTTCTGGGCGCTGCGCCGGATGGAGCGGGTCATGGCCGAATGCCAGGGCGATCCGGTGGCGCGTTTGCTGGCCGAAGCGCATGCCATTCATGCCGAGGACATCGCCGCCAACCAGCGAATGGGGCAGTTGGGGGCGGCGCTGCTGGGCGAGCGAGGGGCGGTGTTGACCCATTGCAATACCGGCTCTCTGGCGACCGGCGGTTATGGCACGGCGCTGGGAGTGATTCGCCAGGGCTATGCGGCTGGCTTGATCGAGCGGGTCTATGCTGACGAGACTCGCCCGTGGTTACAGGGCGCGCGGTTGACCGCTTGGGAGTTGGTGCAGGATGGGATTCCAGTGACGCTGTTGGCGGATGGGGCAGCGGCGGCGTTGCTGCGGCAGGGTGATGTGCGCTGGGTCATCGTGGGCGCCGACCGCATCGCTGCCAACGGCGATGTCGCCAATAAGATTGGCACCTATCATCTGGCGGTGGCTGCTCGCTATCACGGGGTGCGGTTCATGGTGGTGGCGCCGACCTCGACGGTGGATTTGAGCATTCCCAACGGGGCGGCGATTCCCATCGAGCAGCGTGCGGCCGAGGAGCTGCTGACTCTGGGGGGGCAGCCGGTGGCGGCAGCTGGAGCCGAGGTTTGGAATCCGTCCTTCGACGTCACCCCGGCGGAGTTGGTCGATGCGCTGGTCACCGAGCGTGGGGTGGTCATGGTGCCGGATGAAGGAAAAATAACAGCGCTAATGATGAA
>RXIW01000056.1 GCA_003989065.1 Candidatus Competibacteraceae bacterium | reverse complement strand
GGTCATGTAGCGAATTCCGGTCGAGAAACACACCCAGCATGGCAAGGGAACCTCCGATAGCTCATTCTTCTCATGATCCATAGCGGTTGATGATAACCCGTCAACGCCATTCCATTGACGTTTCTACGCTCCAACCCTCACGAGACGCCCAGCCTGTGGGTCGTAAACGTACTGCGTGATAGACCCGTCCTTGATGTGCTCGACGGCTTCGTCAACGACAAACAACGGAACGAGAAACCACTCGCGCGGGATGACGGGCTTGCCGAAGCGGTCCTTAATCTCGATATCCAGACGCGCTGGATCGAACACGCGGTGGATGAGGTTCTCCAGCTTGATGCGGTCGATGTTGTAAAGCTCGTAAGCAGCGACGATTTCCACATCGGCAAGCAGGAAAGTCGGATCATTCTTCGCGTTTGCAAACCGCGCGGCCACGTTGCGGCGGCCCGTTACGCCGATCTTATGCAGTACATCGCGGTGCTTGGCGACGATGGGTAACTCGGATTGGCTACGGACCACGTAGATCGTGCCGCTTTCCTGGTCGTCGTCTGAGGTCTCGTCGGAGAACAGCGGCCCCGCGTTCGGGTCTGTCAATCGGCGCCCGGCTTCATCCTTGTACAGGGCGCGTTGCAGAGACCGGAGCAGGAGATTGCTTTCGGTGCCATTGGCGTAGATGACCCTGAGCCGCGCGTCTGGCACGCCATTTGGGGTTCGGAAACTATCCCCCATTTCGGCGACGTAGACGAATTGCCCGCCAAGAATGAAGAAGTTGCCCGTTGCGACGCTTGCGTCCTTGCCAAAAGGGCGTGCTTGCCTTATGCCAGATTTGAGTTCGCTTTCCGCTCGCTGAAATAACGGTTTGAACATCTCGAAATCTTCGCATCTCTCACGGTTGGCAATGTCCTCGGCGGCGCGCTTCTCGGCGCTGGAACGCACATGGCGCAGAGCGCTGATGTCGTCCGCTTCGGCCAGATCCGCGAGTTCGGCGGCCAGTTCGTCCACGTTGTAGACCGGCTCTGGCTCAGCGAGCTGGGCCACGCCGCTGAGCAAACCTTGATGGTCAAACGGTGCGAGTAGGGACCGGCATTCTTCCTGCTCCCGCAAGCGATCCAGGCGAACGGCATAGAGGCGCTCGAAGATGTCGCGCTCCTCTCCGTGCTGTGGAACGCGGCCCTGCTGTTCGACAAAGCGTTGGATGTCCTCGAATCCGGCGATGATGCGCTCCTCACGCGGCGAGCGTCCGCCTTTGGCTTCCGGCGCGGCGAACTCGGCAAGTTCGGCGGCCAGTTCATCGAGATCGGGTTCACTCATAGCGGCCTTCCTTCCGGTAGCGCATGAATGCAGCCGCGCCTTCGGCCATGCGCCGTTCCCAGGCATCTTGCGCATCGAGCGCCGGCACCCGTCCGCGTTCCCTTTTGAACTGAACGGCGCGCACGGCCAGCTCCTTGGCCTCCTCGGGCGTCAGGCTGCTGCGCTTGGCCGAGATGGCCGCCGCCACCTGTTTCAAGCGGTCCTCGCTCATGGTTTTGGCCAGGATGGCGTAGGCTGCGCCGAAGGGATTGATGCGGTCAATCAGGTCGATGTCCAGCTCACGCACGTCCATCGCAAAGCGGCGCACGCCATCGATCAGCGCGGTATTGGCGGTTGGCTCAGTGCTGTCGCTGTCCGTGATCCGCGATTGGGCTTGCTGGGTCAGGTTGAGGGCGGCGATGGCGTGCTGGCGCACGGCTTCCTGATCTTCCGTGTCCAGCTCCGGGTACTTGTCTTTGATGATCTTGCCCATGCGCACCTGGGTCAGTTCCTCGGGCACCAGCTCCTCGTCGAACAAACCGCGTTCGATGCTGGGTTTGTCCTGCACGAAGGCCGCGATGACTTCGTTCAAGTCCTCCTGGCAGATGCGCGCCGCCTCCTTACTCTTGGGCGCAGCAAGGCCCTTGATCTCGATTTGGTACGTCCCGGTCCGTTCATTGACGCCGATATTGCAGCGGTTCGGGTCGTAGCCGTCCTCGCCGTAGTCGAAACCGGGCGTAGGTCCGCTGTCCGGGTTCTTGGGCTTGAACTCGAAGCGCGGGGCGAGCACCTGTTCCATCAGCAGGCTGGCGGCGATGGCCTTCAAAGTATCGTTGACCGCCTCGGTGACGGCTTCCTCGGATGCATCCGGCTCGGCAATCAGGTTGGTGAAGCGGGCGCGGGTTTTGCCGGGTGCATCACGGGTGGCGCGACCGATGATCTGCACGATCTCGGTCAGGCTGGCGCGATAGCCAACGGTCAGGGCGTGTGCGCACCAAATCCAGTCGAAGCCTTCCTTGGCCATACCCAGCGCGATGATGAGGTCTACATAGTCGCGGTTATTCTTCTGTGCCGGGTCTTTAAGCGCCGCAGCCACGCAGTCGCGCTTGGCGGCATCGTCATCGACCAGATCGGCGATGCGCAGCACCCGGCCATCGGGGCGTTTGACGAGCTGGAAGCCGGTGGCGGGATCGATGCCTTGCCATTCGCCCAGCGCCTCAATGATGTGTTCCACCTCGCGCATTTTGTCTTTGGTGCTTTCGCGCGAATTGACGTTGGGAATATGGATGATGGTTTTCTCGTTCGGGTCGAGAACCTTGAGGAGGTCATCGACATAAGGGCCGCTGTAGAAGAAGTAGCCGATGTCGAGCTGCTTGAGGTACTGGTAACCGTTGAGCTGTTCGTAGTAGGTGTAGGTGATGGTGTCGAACTTGGCTTCGTCGGACGGGGCGAGCACCGCTTCCGCGTCGCCCCGGAAGTAAGAGCCGGTCATGGCGACGATGTGGGTTTTATCGCGCGCGATGAATTGCCCCAGATACACGCCAAGCTTGTTGTCCGGGTTGGCGGAAACGTGGTGGAACTCATCGACCGCAATCAGCCGGTTGTCGAACGCCGCCACGCCGTAGGCATCGACCGCGAACCGGAAAGTGGCGTGGGTGCAAACCAGTACCTGATCCTCACCTTTGAGGAAGGCGCCAAGCGCTTTGACCTTGCCGCCGTTGTCGTTGCCGGGCGCGTTGCACAGGTTCCATTTCGGCTCGACCCGCCAGTCAGCCCAGAATCCAAACTGCGACAGCGGCTCGTCGTTGAAGCTGCCCCCGATGGACTTCTCCGGCACCACGATGAGGGCCTGCTTCAAACCTTGATTGGCCAGCTTATCGAGGGCGATGAACATGAGCGCACGGCTTTTGCCCGACGCCGGCGGCGATTTGATCAGCAGGTACTGTTCCCCGCGCTTCTCGTAGGCCCGTTCCTGCATGGGCCGCATGCCCAGGGCGTTGGCTTGGGTCGATGTGCCGTTGCGGGCGTAGGTGACGGAAACGGAGGGAATGGACTTGATTTTGTCGCTCATGCGCGTGTTCCCTTTTTACGCTTCTTGCCTTTGGCTGTCGTGATCATCTTGGTATAGAGGTCGAACAGCTTTTCCAAGCGTTCGGTGTCGTTTTTGAAGCGGCGACCGATGTAGATGCGCTCCAGCACTTCATCGTTGCGCTCATGCGCCGCGCGCAGGTCGGCGGGCATCTTCTCGGGATCGTAGAGGTCGGCGATGGTGGCCGGAAAGTGATGCTCCCGCGCCAGCAGGATGTCCTCGGCGCAGCGGGTGAGATCGGCCTTGTTCTTCTCGGTGAGCATCGGAACCGGGAAGGTGTTCCAGCCGAGGGTGTTGGAGTAACGATAGTCTGTCTTCAGCTTACCGCAGACGGTGGCAATCCAGACCAGGTGTAAGCGGCTGGCGATGAGCGCCATGTTCCAAAGGGGTGCATCGTAGAGGGCGAAAGCGAGGTTGCTGATAATGGTTCCCTTCGGCAGATAACCGACTGGTAAATACTCACGGCCTTCCGACGAAACGCCTGGAATGATAATGACGGTTTCTTCGCCTGTTTGGCGCACTTCGCCAAAACGATAGGGCACGCTCGCCAGTTCGTTAGTGATCATCCGACTTGATTTGGCTCGGCTTACGCAGACTTCTTCAAATCGGCTCGCAAGCCATGTGTTTTTCTGTGCTGCCTTGTATTCCGTATCCGTTATCCAAATACAGCGCCTTTCCGTGCCACGGATGAACTCTTGCGATCCGACGAAACGCCGAATGTAGTTAGCAGGGACGCCTTCCCTTTGTATGGCGGCTTGTACTTCGCTCATTTCAAGCAAAAGCTTGCCACCGTCATTTGGCATGTTGCCAAACAGAATTTCCGGCAGAGAGGCAATACTTTTGCTCTGGCTTTCAACAACCATGTTCTCACCAATGGTCAGATATGGCGTGATATTTGTCGCCTCGCGTACGGTGGTTTCGCCGTCACGGCTCAGATCATAGAGCTTGCGTTTTTTGCTCGCGTCCGTCGTAAGTCCGATGATGGTAACCGTGACGCCTGCATTGTGGCTTGCCAAGTTCGCCCACTTGAACGAGGTGTGCGCAAAGCGAATAAGGGAGCCAAGCTTGAAAAGCTTCGGCCACAGAATCGGGACGATGCGGCCTTGACAGATTGAGTTGGTGCTGACGAAAGCTGAATCTGCTGTTGTGGTTTTCGCGTAAGCAACGGCTTTCATGAACCAGCCGCCCACATAGTCGATCTGCTTGGATGAAATTCCATAGGGGTCAAACACCGCAGCCAAGTCCGCTTTTTGTTCTTTGGTCTGCGTCTGACTGCCTTTGTACGGCGGATTCCCACAGATAAAGGTCTCACCACCCTCATTCTCGAAATCGATCTCGGCTTGATCGAGCGGCGTACTAAACAAATCATCCGCCACCAGCTTCACCCCCGTCCCGGTCGGCGGGCAGATACTCAACCAATCCAGCCGCAGGGCATTGCCGCAGGTGATCCAGTTCTCTTTGCGCAGCGGCAGAAACTCGGCCAGGGCCAGCTTCTGACCCCGGTACAGTACGTCGCACTGATACTCGGCGATGATCAGCGCGAGGCGGGCGATCTCCGCCGGAAAGTCGCGCAGTTCGATCCCGCGCAAGTTGGTAAGCGGAATCTCAGAGGCACGATCCGGCTCACTGCGCCGCCGGTTGATTTCGGCCTCAATCGCGCGCATTTCCTTGTAAGCGATGACCAGGAAGTTGCCGGAGCCACAAGCCGGATCGAAAACCCTGATTTTGGCCATGCGCTTGCGTAGATTGAGCAAAGTGCGGGGGTTGTCGCCGGCTTCTTCCAGCCGCGCCCGCAACTCATCGAGGAACAGCGGATTCAGCACCTTGAGAATATTGGGCACGCTGGTGTAGTGCATCCCCAACGCACCGCGCTCCTCGTCCTCGGCCACGGCCTGGATCATCGAGCCGAAAATATCCGGGTTGATCTGGGTCCAGTCGAGGCTGCCAATGTGCAACAGATAAGACCGGGCGATCTTGCTGAATTTCGGCACGTCCATGTTGCCGGAGAACAGGCCGCCGTTGACGTAGGGAAAGGCGTCGCTATTGGCCCAGCGCGGGAGTTTGGCCGCTGCCCTTTCCGCCCGTGGGGTGTTCATGGCCAGGAACAGCGTACTGATCACCTCATGCGTATTGGACGCATCCCGCGCGCTCATTTGCTCGATGGTTTTGGTGAACGTGTTCTGACCGCCGAAAATATCGGTATCCTCGGCAAAGAAGCAGAAGATCAGCCGCGCCATGAAGTGGTTCATGTCATGACGGCGCTCAGCCTGGCCCCACTCGGGGTTGTCCTTCAGCAGTTCGACGTAGAGGCGATTGAGGCGGCTGGTCGCCCGAATATCGAAGGCGTTCTCACTGATCTGCCGGACGGTGCTGATACCCGCTAGTGGCAGGAAAAAGCCGAAGTGATCGGGAAAGTCCTTGAAGGCGCAGGCGACGGTATGGCCACTGCTCAGGTCTTCCGCTTCAAAATCCACCCCGTCGGTGGCAAGGATAAATTTGGCCTTGGCTTTAGCGGTGGCCGGGCTGGCCTTCAAGGCTTGGAGGGTGTCCGAGACCTGGCCACTCGCGCAGGTAACGATATGAATATTTTGGGTTTGAAGTACGCCGCCCAGGTCGGATTTGTTCGACGCCCCAGCACGCAGCCGCTTGATGGTCGTCGGCTTGTTGCCAAAGGCTTCCAGAAAGGCATAGGGGAAGTTCGCCGCGTCAAAGGGTTGCTCCGCCAGATCGGTGATGGCCTGCTCGATCTCAACAGCGTTCAACGGTTCACCCCTTAGTCGCACAGGCCCGGCAACTGTTCGCTAACCCAAACGAACTCCGCAGCGCCAAAACCGTCATCAAATGGCTTGCTTGCTAAGAATTACTATACCACGCGACCTCAATGCTTAAAGATTGGGTGTTGTTTGCATGCGTGTGACCCAGCCTCAACACAACAAGACCGACAGCGATACCCCATGACCATAGCCGCAACATCCTCTTCTTTTTCCCACGATCAACCCGCTTGCACCGGGGTGTTGCTAGCTAATCTCGGCACGCCCGACGCACCGACACCGGCGGCCCTGCGGCGCTATCTGGCCGAATTTCTCTGGGACCCGCGGGTAGTGGAATTACCGCGTTGGCTGTGGTGGCCGATCCTGCACGGCATCGTGCTGCGGCTACGCCCGGCGCGTTCGGCACGCAAATATCGGTTGATCTGGACGCCGGACGGTTCGCCGCTACTGGCCATCGGGCGGCGGCAGGCCGCAGCGGTAGCGGCAAAACTGGCGGAAGACAGCCCCGGTCCGGTCCGGGTGGCGCTCGGCATGCGCTACGGCAATCCCTCCATCGCCGCCGCGCTGGCGGAACTACGCCAGGCCGGAGTCCAACGCCTGCTGGTCCTGCCGCTGTATCCGCAATATTCCGCCACCACGGTCGCCTCGACCTTCGACGCCATCGCCGCCGAGTTGCGAACCTGGCGCTGGCTGCCGGAGTTGCGGCTGGTGACCCACTATCACGACGATCCCGGCTATATCGACGCCCTGGCTGCCAGTATCCGCGCCGCCCGCGCCGAACAGCCCGGCGAGCGGTTGCTGTTGTCCTTCCACGGTCTACCCAAACGCAACCTGCTGGCCGGCGATCCCTACTACTGCCAGTGTCACAAGACCGCCCGGCTAGTGGCCGAACGACTGGGCCTGCCGGCTAATGACTGGGCGATCGCTTTCCAGTCCCGCTTCGGCCGGGCGACCTGGTTGCAACCCTATACCAGCGCGCTGCTGGCTGACTGGGCCAAGGCCGGCGTTAAACGCGTGGATATCGCCTGCCCCGGTTTTCCAGCCGACTGTCTGGAGACGCTGGAAGAAATCGCTATGGAAAACCGTCACGTTTTCCTAGCTAACGGGGGCGAGCAATACCGTTACATCCCGGCCCTGAACGATACCCCGGCCCATATTGCGATGCTGGTCGATCTGATCCGCCGCCACGCGGCCGGCTGGCCGGAATTCGATCCCGGCTACGATGCCGATGCCGCCGAACGCATCGCCAGCCGCGAACGGGCGCGAGCTTTGGGCGCGACGACATAGCCCTCGCGACGAGCGAAAATACGGTCGCCGACAGCGATCGATGCCCCATCGACGCCAGATGGCTTCTACGTTGCAGCCCAGCGCAACGCTTGCAGCGCCCCTTGTCGAAACGCCTTCTATACTCAGGGGGAACAGCGCCCGTTCGCGGGCCGTAACCCCGCCCGCCATCTGCGGCGCGCCCCCAACTCCGACCTGTTGGCAACGACATGATCCACGGCGTTCTGCTCGACCTGGAAGGCGTGTTATATGTTGGCGGCTATCCCCTGCCCGGCGCGCGCGAAGCCTTGCTCAGCCTACGTGCGGCGAGCATTCCGATCCGCTTCATCACCAACAGCACCCGACTGACCCGAGGCGCCATCGTCAACCGACTGGCGCGCATGGGGCTGGAAGTGCCGCTCCAGCACTTGTTCACCCCTGCGGTCGCGGCCCGCCATTATCTGATCACCCGCAAACTGACACCCCATCTGCTGGTGCACCCCGATATCCAAAGTGAATTTGCCGATCTGCTCGGTCCCGCGCCGGGCGCGGTGCTGCTGGGCGATGCGGGGCCAGCGTTCACCTACGAAGCGCTCAACCAGTGCTTCCGGCTGCTGCTGCAAGGGCTGCCGTTGCTGGCCATGGGCTCCAACCGCTACTTTCGCGGCAATGCCGGCCTGGATCTGGATATCGGCCCTTTCATGGCGGCGCTGGAATATGCCGCCGACCTGGAAGCGGTGGTGTTGGGTAAGCCCGCGCCGGAATTTTTCCTGGCGGCAGTCAACAGCCTCAACCTGCCGCCGCACGATGTGGTGATGGTGGGCGACGACGCCGAGGTCGATGTGCGCGGAGCCATGGCCGCCGGCCTACGCGGCGTGCTGGTCCGCACCGGTAAATACCGCACCGGCGACGAGGCCAAGGTCGAACCGCACGGTGGCCGGGTCTTCAACGATCTCGACGCGGTGGTGGACTACATTCTGTGAGGTCGGGCGACAGGCGCGAGCAGTTGTAAGGTCCCGATGAATTATGGGTAGAATCCATTCCCAATTCTTCTCTGTCGTATTGCATCCGGAGCTCCCATGCGTTCCCTGTTTCCCGACATCAAGCCCTATGCGACCCAGCGTTTGGCCGTAGACGATCTCCATACCCTGTACGTCGAGGAATGCGGTATCCCGGACGGCTTGCCCATCCTGTTCCTGCATGGCGGACCCGGCGCCGGCTGCGAACCGACCCACCGCCGCTTCTTCGATCCGCAGCGCTATCGGATCGTCCTGTTCGACCAGCGCGGCAGCGGCCAATCCACGCCCCACGCCGAGTTGCGCGACAACACCACCTGGCATCTGGTAGCCGACATCGAACGACTGCGCGAGCATCTGGGCATCGACCGCTGGGTGGTGTTCGGCGGCTCCTGGGGCTCGACCCTGGCGCTGGCCTATGCCGAAACTCATCCGGAACGGGTGATGGGCCTGATCCTGCGCGGGATCTTCCTGTGCCGCCATTCGGATATCCACTGGTTCTATCAGCATGGCGCCAGTCGCCTGTTCCCCGATCTGTGGGAGCATTTTCTGGCCCCCATTCCAGTGGCGGAGCGGGACAACATGGTGCAAGCCTATTATCGGCGGCTGACCGGAACCAACGAACTGGAACGCCTGCGGGCAGCCAAGGCTTGGTCGATCTGGGAGGGCTCCACCTTGTCGCTGGAAAACAATAGCGCTCTGGTCGAACAGTTCGGCGAGGTGCGCCGGGCGCTGGGGCTGGCCCGGATCGAGTGCCACTACTTCACTCACAACAGTTTTCTGGAACCCGATCAACTGCTGCGCGACGCCCACCGGTTGCGCGACATCCCCGGCGTGATCGTCCATGGCCGCTACGATGTCATCTGCCCGGCCGACAACGCTTGGGCGCTGCACCGGGCCTGGCCGGCAGCGGAGTTGCGGATGATCACCCCGGCCGGCCACGCTGCCACCGAACCGGGCATCGTCGATGCGCTGGTCACCGCCACCCAGAGTTTCGCCGACCGACTGGCATGATTGGGCTTCTGCAACGGGTCACGGCGGCCAAGGTCACGGTCAATGGAGTCAGCGTGGGCGAGATCGCCGCGGGCCTGCTGGTGCTGGTCGGGGTGGAGCGCGGTGACGGCGAGGCCCAGGTCGAACGGTTGCTGGAACGCCTGCTGGGCTATCGGGTTTTCGCCGACGCCGAGGGCAAGATGAATCGGAGCGTGCGCGACTGTGGCGGCGGTCTGCTGCTGGTGCCGCAATTCACCCTAGCCGCCGATACCCGCAAGGGAATGCGGCCCAGTTTCACCCCAGCCGCTCCGCCAGACCAGGGCAAGCGCTGGTTCGATCGCTTGGTCGAACAGGCCCGGAGCCGACATCAGCCGGTGGCGACTGGCCAGTTCGGCGCCGACATGCAGGTGAGTCTGGTCAACGACGGGCCGGTGACCTTCTGGTTACGGGCCGCGCCGGATCAGGGCTGAGCCTCGATCGTCATCAGCTCGAATAACCGCCCGATTCAACCCGGCAACTGCGCGCCGACCCAGCGTCCGATGCCGTAGGTGACGCCCATGGCCAGCAGCCCGCCACCGACGTTGCGCAGGGTCGCCGACACCCGCGGCGCGCCGCCCAGCCAAGCCGAAGTCAGGCCGGTGATGGACAGCGCTGCTGCTACGGCGATCACGATCACCGGAACCGCATAGGCCGCCGGGGTGAACACGGCAGCCAGCAACGGCACCAGGGCTCCGGTCGCGAACGACAGCGCCGAGGCCAGGGCCGCCTGCCAGGGATTGCTCAATTCGTCCGGCTTGATGCCCAGTTCGATCTCGGCATGTGCGGCCAGGGCGTCATGACGGGTGAGCTCCTGGGCTGCCTGCCGGGCCAGGCCGCGGCTCAAACCCTTTTTCTGCAGCAGGCCGGTCAGCTCGTCCAGTTCCTGCTCGGGAATGGCGTCCAGCTCTTCCCGCTCCAGGTAGACCGCGGCCTTTTCGGTATCGCGCTGGGTGCTCACCGATACATATTCGCCCACCGCCATCGACAGCGCGCCGGACACCAGACCGGCCACTCCGGCAGTCAGAATCACCGCGGGGGCAGGGTTGGCCCCGGCTACCCCCAAAACCAGGCCGGCCGTAGACAAGATGCCGTCGTTGGCGCCCAGTACACCGGCCCGCAACCAGTTGAGGCGGCCGGAGAGCGCCGAGGACAAGGCGTCGTACTCAGCGTGGGTCTTGGCGCGAACGGGCGTATCCACAACGATCTCCTATTGCCGGCCGGTCGAGGTGCTCACTGCGGCGGCACGGTCAGCGTCGGATCGATGCGATCGTTGCGCCAGTTCATCCGCCAGTCCAGATGCGGTCCGGTCACCCGTCCGCTCTTGCCGACCGTAGCGACGACATCGCCCTTGCGGATCTGTTGACCGACCTTGACTTCGATGCTGTTGAGATGCATGAGGGTGGAGCTGAGCCGGTAGCCATGATCGATGATCAAAGTCGCACCGCTGTAATACAGATCGGGTTCCGCCAGCGTCACTACCCCATCGGCGGGCGCGCGCACCGGCGTACCGATCGGCGCGGCGATATCTACGCCATAGTGCGGCTGGCGCGGTTCGCCGTTGAGAATGCGCTGACTACCGTACACCCCGCTGATGCGCCCCTTGAGCGGCCAGGCGAATCCGCTCAGAAAATAGGGCTGTAGGATGTCCTGGCGGCGGACTTCGTCGACCTCGGCATTTTCGCGGCGAATGCGTTCGAGCAAGGCCGGCGGCGGATTCACCTTGCTCGGCGGCAAACCATCCAGGTACTGCACATCGTATTGGCGCGGCGCGATATTGAGCAGGCGGTCTTCCCGCTGACCGTCGGGGAATAGCACGCTCAAGCGGGCCTGGGGCGGCGCTTCGCGGCCAAAACCGAACACGAACGCCCCTTGCGGGGTGAGCGGTATCGGTTGCCCGTCCAGCGCCAGCCGGACGCCCGGCGACGCTTGGCCGACGATCAGGCCCCCTTGGGTCAGTTGGCCCTGCCAGCTCAAGGGTCCGGCAACGGTCCACAGCGGCCACAACAACAGCCCGATCACGCCCAGCAAGATCCTCATCGTTACAGCCCCCGTGTTCGGTTTTCCCGCGCTCCGCCCGGCCTGCACAGCACGAGAACCGGACGCGCGCTATAGTAACGAAAATCATGGCGCGGCAGAATTTGTCCACTGCCCCGCCAATATCATCATAAGATTCATCGAAGGAGGATGCATGACCAAGCATTACGATCTCATCGCCATCGGCGGCGGCAGCGGCGGCCTGTCGGTGGCGGAGCGCGCCGCCCGCTATGGCGCTCGCTGCGCGATCATCGAGACCGGTCGGCTGGGCGGCACCTGCGTCAACGTCGGTTGCGTGCCCAAGAAAATCATGTGGTACGCCGCCAGCTTGGCTCATGCGCTCGACGATGCCCCCGGTTACGGCTTCAAGCTCGATTACTTCGATTTCGACTGGCAGGCGCTGAAAACGGCCCGCGATGCCTATGTGCACGATATCAACGCGTGGTACGTAGATTATTTGGCTCGGTCCGGGGTCGATCTGGTGCGCGGCTTTGCCCGCTTCGTGGATGTCCGCACCCTGGAAGTCGATGGCGAAAACTATACCGCCGACCACATCGTCATCGCCACCGGCAGCCGGCCACGCATCCCCAAGCTGCCTGGGGCCGAATTCGGCATCAGTTCCGATGGCTTCTTCGAATTGATCGCCTGCCCGCCGCGGGTGGCCATCGTCGGTAGCGGCTACATCGCCGTCGAGCTGGCCGGGGTGTTACACACCCTGGGCGCGGAGGTCACCCTGCTGCTGCGTAAGGATCAGGTGCTGGGCGCGTTCGACCCCATGCTGCGGGAAGAGTTGATGAACCGACTGCAGGCCGACGGTGTTACCGTGCTGACCCGTACCTCGGTACGGGCGCTGGCGCGGCTGGCCAACGGCACGCTCAATCTGCATTGCGAGGGTCAGGACCAGCCGCTACGGGTCGACACCGTGCTGTGGGCGATCGGCCGCGATCCCAATACCGATCGCCTCGATCTGGCGGCGACCGGCGTGACCGTCACTCCAGACGGCGCGATCCCGACCGACCCCTATCAGAACACCAACGTCCCCGGTGTCTACGCCATCGGCGACGTGACCGAGCGCTTTCATCTGACCCCAGTCGCCATCGCCGCTGGTCGCCGGTTGGCCGACCGCTTGTTCGGCCAGCAACCAAAGCGGCGGCTGCCCTACGAATACATCCCGTCGGTGGTGTTCAGTCATCCGCCCATCGGTACGATTGGCCTGACCGAGCAGGAAGCCCGCCACCAATACGGCCAGGCGGTCAAGATCTACCAGACCCAATTCCGCCCGATGTACCATGCCTTCACCTCGCGCCCGGTCCGGACCACGATGAAACTGGTCTGCATCGGCCCGGAAGAAAGGATCGTCGGTTGCCATCTGATCGGCGAGGGCGTGGACGAAATGCTGCAGGGTTTCGCGGTCGCCATCCGTATGGGCGCGACCAAGCGCGATTTCGACGACACCGTGGCCATCCATCCCACCAGCGCCGAAGAGCTGGTGACCCTCCCTTCCACCTGAAGCCTGCTCCGACCCCGTGCGAGAATCCTCATGCCGATCCGCTCTTTCGAACAACATAACCCACAGATTCATCCCTCCGCCTACGTGGACGATACTGCGCTAGTCATCGGCGCGGTCGAAATCGGCGAAGACAGCTCGATCTGGCCGATGAGCGTCATTCGGGGCGACATTCAGCACATCCGCATCGGCGCCCGCACCAGCATCCAGGATGGAACCATCATTCACGTCACTCACGACAGCCGCTTCTGTCCGGGCGGCCAACCGACCGTGATCGGCAACGATGTCACGGTTGGGCACAAGGTCATCCTGCATGCCTGCACTATCGAGGACTATTGCCTGATCGGCATGGGAGCCATCGTGATGGACAAGGCTGTGGTGCAAACGCGGGTGACCATCGGGGCCGGCAGTGTCGTCCCGCCCGGCAAGGTGTTGGAAAGCGGTTATCTCTATGTCGGCAGCCCGGTCCGCCAGGTCCGGCCGCTCAACGACCGCGAATTGGAGTTCCTCGAATACTCGGCCCAGAATTACCGCCGTCTCAAGGAGCGCCATCGGCTGACTCAGCACACCAACGGTCCCCTCGCCGCCGCCGCTGCCGCCACCGGTCGCCCTGCCGACCCTGCCGCGACGGCTCGTCCAAAGCGCGGATCGCGACCATTTCGAGCATGATTCGCCCCGGACCGGGTCGCTATCCTGCCCACCACCCCACGATCCCACTTCACGATCGCCCCTGGAGCGCGCCATGTCGGAACTGACCTGTCTGAATTTCACCCTGGACCACCAGATCGCCTGGATCGAGCTCGACCGCCCCAGCAAAGCCAATGCTCTGAACGGGACGCTGTGGCAGGAGATTGGCGAAGTCTTCCGACACGTGGACGAGCTGCCCGAAGCGCGGGTCGTGGTGTTGAGCGGCGCGGGCCGGCATTTTTGCGCCGGGATCGACTTCGAGTTGGTCGGCGAGATCCTGGATACGGTCGGAAAGCTGAGTCCCGGTCGGCGGGAAGAGCATCTGCGGCACACCATCCTCGGCTTGCAGGCCGCATTCACGGCGCTGGAACGCTGCCGCAAACCGGTGCTGGCAGCGATCCAGGGGCTGTGCATTGGCGGCGGGCTGGATCTGATCGCGGCCTGTGACATGCGCTATGCCACGGCGGACGCGGCGTTCTCGCTCAAGGAAGCGGATCTGGCCATCGTCGCCGACATCGGCAGCCTGCAGCGCCTGCCCTATCTGATCGGCGAGGGCCGCCTGCGCGAACTGGCATTCACCACCCGCCAGTTCGGCGCTGCCGAGGCCCAGACCATGGGGCTGGTGAACCAAGTCTTTCCCGACGCTGCTCAGCTATGGGACGGGGTCGGGGCCATCGCGGCCGGCATCGCCGCCAAATCGCCGTTGACGGTGCGCGGCGTCAAGCAGGTGTTGAATTACAGCCGCGATCACAGCGTCGCCGATGGCTTGGATTATGTGGCCACCTGGAACGCTGCTATGCTGCTGTCGGACGACACCCGCGAAGCGGTAGCGGCGACCCTGGCCAAGCGACACCCGCGTTTCGAGGATTGAACAACCGGGCGGGACCGGCCCTCGATCCACCTCATCCAGCCGCGGCAGTGCGACGCATGCCGCCCAATTTGGCCACCTCCACGCCAAGAAGGTGGTCAGCCATTGACTTTTGACTTAGACTCGCCCCCCGCTCTTTGAACGGGTAAAGCTTGGGAATTGCGCTGGCCTTAGGTAGGGTCGCTGCCCCTCGCCGCGTACAACAGCGCGGAAGATGGCGCGGGATTCGCCACGACCCAACCGCCGATCCAGTCCGTTGCATTAACAATCTATTGAAAATATTACTACTATGACTGCTTATTCAGCTGTTCCCGCCACGGTTGCCAATCCCGCCATTCAGTTCAGCGCGGCCCACGGCTATGCCGTGATAGGCGATCGGATCGAGATCAACGCCGACCTGGAAATCCTCGATGCCCAGTCCGCATCGGCCACCGCCTGGGCGCTGCAACTGTGGGCCATCGACGCGCCTTGCGCCGTCGGCGAACTGCATGGCATCAAGATCGCGGAAGTACCGCTCGATCCGCTGACGGTGACGGAACCGCAAACCGTCTCCGTGGCCGGCTCGGTGTTCGCCTGGCTACCCGCTGGCATCCGCGACTGGCACCTCCTGTTGACGCTCAGCGCCGGCACGGCAGGAGATTTCCACCAGATCCACGCCATCGCGCCGTTTCCGAAAGCCGAACGCTTCGTCTTACCGTGCATTCAGGGCACGGTCGGATACCGGCTCGCGGAAGATCAGCTCGAACTCAAGGTCGACGCAATCCACAATCCTCGCGATTCGGACAACATGAGCGGCACCCTGTCGCTGGAACTGTGGGCCTTGCCCGCGCCCTACGCTGGCGGCGCGTTCGAGGGCGTGCCACTGGCAGGCACGGTGATCGGTTCGCTGCCCGGCCAGGAGGACTACCGGGATCTGCGGACCGCTGCGCGGCCAGCGCCGCTGCCACCGGGCAACTGGCATCTGGTGCTGATGCTGCGGGAATGGACCGCCATGGGCTATATCACCCGCGATTACACCAATTTCGCCATGCCCTACGTCAACAGCCAAGCGCCGCGCTCGATCGAGACGGCCCAGACCGTCGCGCTGTCGGAACCCAGACCGCAACCCGTCGCCCAGCCCGAGCCGCCTGTCGCGGTCACCGTGGCAACGCCGGCCCCGGAAGCCACGCCGAGCCAACCCCAGGAGCCCGTGGCTGTAGAAGCCGTCGCCGCCGCGCCGGAAGCGAAGCCCGAACCCGCGCCCGTAACCACTGCGCCCGAAGCCGCCGAAGCCGACAACCGCATCTCGGTCAATCGGGCCAGCGTCAGCGAACTGGCCTCGGTCAAGGGGATGAGCAAGTCCGTCGCCAGAGCTATCATCGCCTGTCGGCCCTTTAGCGCCCTGAAGGATCTTCTGAAGGTCAAGGGCGTCGGCTCGAAAACCTTCGAGCGGCTCCGCGACCGCCTGAAGCTCTGACGCGATTCGCAAGCCCCGTGGTCCATCGGAAAAGTGGGCGTTTTCTACGCCTTTGCGGAAGCGGAAGGTACAATGACGGCTTTCCCGTACCTGATCGGCTTCCGCGCCTTCCGAGGATTTCCCCTATGCGTTACATCAGCACCCGGGGCGGCATGGCCCCCGCGGCCTTTTCGGACATCCTGCTGGGCGGCTTGGCCCCCGATGGCGGCTTGACCCTGCCAGAGGACTATCCAACCGTCACGCCAGCCGAACTGGCCGGTTGGCGCGGCCTGTCCTACCCCGAACTGGCTTTCGCCATCCTGCAGCGCTTCGCTGACGATATCCCTGCTGCCGATCTGCACGCGCTGATCGACAAGACCTATACCGTTGCCGCTTTCCGCACCGAGGCCATCGCTCCGGTCACGCCACTGGCCGACGGGATCTGGCTGCTGGGCCTGTCGAACGGCCCGACTCTGGCGTTCAAGGATATCGCCTTGCAACTGCTCGGCAATCTGTTCGAGTACGCTCTGCTGCAGACCGGCGGTCACCTCAATATTCTCGGCGCCACCTCCGGCGATACCGGCTCCAGCGCCGAATACGCCATGCGCGGCAAACGCGGCATCCGGGTGTTCATGCTCTCGCCCCATCGCAAGATGAGTCGGTTCCAGACCGCGCAGATGTTTTCGCTGCAGGACCCCAATATTTTCAATCTGGCCGTGCGCGGCGTGTTCGACGACTGCCAGGACATCGTCAAGGCCGTCAGCAACGACACCGCTTTCAAGGCCCGCTACAGCATCGGTACGGTCAACTCGATCAACTGGGCGCGGGTGGCGGCGCAGATCGTCTATTACTTCAAGGGCTGGCTGGCGGTTACCACCCACGACGACCAGGAAGTATCGTTCGCGGTGCCTTCCGGCAACTTCGGCAACATCTGCGCCGGCTACATCGCCAAACGCATGGGCCTGCCCATTCGCCGGTTGATTTTGGCCACCAACGAGAACGATGTGCTGAACGAGTTCTTCCGCACCGGGATCTACCGGGTCCGCAAATCCGAACAAGTGGCGCACACCAGCAGCCCGTCGATGGACATTTCCAAGGCATCCAACTTCGAGCGCTTCATCTACGACGCGGTCGGCCGCGATCCGGCCGTGGTCCGCGCGCTGTGGCAGCAACTGGATACCCAGGGCTTCTTCGATCTGTCGGCTACACCGTATTTCCAGACCATCCGCCAATCCGGCTTCGTCTCCGGCTCCAGCACCCATCAAGACCGCATGGCCACCATTCGGCGGGTTTACCAGGAATCCGGCATCGTCATCGATACCCACACCGCCGATGGCGTGAAGGTCGGCCTGGAACACCGTGAGGCCGACCTTCCGTTGATCTGCGTGGAAACGGCGCTGCCGGCCAAGTTCGAAGAATCCATCGTCGAGGCGCTGGGCCATCCTCCGGAACGGCCGGCCGGCTATGAAGATCTGGAGGATCTACCGCAACGCTTCGAAGTCGTGGATGTGGACGTCAATCAGATCCAGGACTACATCGTTCGGCACGCCGACTGAGGGCTATCCCATGGAAGAGAGGTGATTTGCTACGACGGTTCCACAAAATTCTTTACTGAGTTGAGTCTATAAGTCATTACGCCCCTGCTCGATGAACGCAAGCCGATCATCGAGGCAGAGGCTCAACAGATAGAGAGTGACAATCATTACCAAGCAACCGGTTCTTTGAACCTAAAAAACTGTAGAGAATACGACCGGCTACTGGTTAGTAGCAAACCGGATGATACCGATAATAGTAATGCCGGACCCAATAGCCACGGCTCTTCCGACCGGTTTCGTCGGCAAGGGCGATGATCTCATCCTTATTCTTATCCTGTCCTTTGGCAATTTTACGGGCTTCGTCCAGCCATTCCTTCATAACCTCGGCGGCGGGCTGAGGCGCAGATGCTCCTGATTCCTTATCCGGGGCGACTTCCTTCACACCACTATCCTTGAGGATACGCGCTGCGGAGATCAGAGCGATAGGGTCTTGCTGCGCCTTGCCATACTTTGCGACTTCGCCTGCAAACTTAACCCATCCTTCCGTCTGAGCAGCATCCATTTCCGTCTTACCGGCATTGTCAGCTTTATTTTCTTCAGCAATAGCCAAACCGGTGGCAGCTGGCAAAATCAGAATCGCCGCGATCAGTAAAATAAACTTTCTAAGCACAATCTTCATAAGACGCTCCTCTTGTTTGAAACAACCCAAACATTAGCCTGTTAAGCTTAGATTAAAACAGTTAGGTTTGCAATTATGAGCAAAGTTATGACCCAGTAAAGACACTATGGATACCGATTTGGTATTTTACACCTTGCAAGTGTCGATTTAATGCTGCTTCAATCTGGTTAGCATTTTGTCGGCCATTCATTCCTTGCAGTTCTTTATGCAGATCCACAAGTGCTTTTTCGCTGAAAATCACTACAAAGTGATCATTACCATAAGGGGGTTCGACATTTAGAGGCAATGTATAAGGCTTATCGAGTTGGATCTCCAGCGAATCATTAATATCTCCTTCTTTCAAGGGATAAAGATTGTTGATCGTGCCATCAGATGCGATATTAAATAGCGTGAAATAAGGATATTGCTGACCGCTGATTTCCAAAGTAACTTGCTCACCCGCATGATGGAGACGGTCATTAGGTTTTAATGCGATGGTGGGGCTTACTGCTTCGCTCAGTTTTTTAATACGCTCGACAACCATCAATTTATCGAATACCGGAGTAGCATAAGCGATTTCAACTGGGCCGTTAGATGGGGCAAGAGGTGGATTATTAGCCCGAGAGAATGCTCTGGTTGTCTGATGGCCATCGTAAACGACATCACCCAGTTGAGAAAATATTTTCTCTCTGCCAATATCCCAGATCGCATCTGCCGTTTGATTGTCATCAGTGGTTTTTGCCTGGCCGAGTAGAGGCCGCCATTGGGCTTCAGAAACGCTGCTAGGAATATTAGTGACGAATACTGTAAAATTAACAAGCTGTGCGGTCGAGGATGTCGCGGTAGTGGTTTTATCACTATCAGCGGATGGTGGTTTTACGCCTTCTATCTGAGTAGAGGCTGATCGGGCATGGACCGGGATAGTGAAGTTCTGGCCACCGAAGGCTTGGGCTTTCTGCTGGCCATCAGTCAGCATCCGAACATTCTCGGTCACAAAATGCTCAAGCTGTCCTCTGGAGATCTCTTTCTCATTATGAGCAGCCGCATTACGCAAGGCTTTGGCAAAGGCCATACTTAAAGCGCCACGGGATTGTTTCGTATCAGGATCAGTGATCTCAATAACTTCCTCGTCATCAGGAACGCCACTAAAACCAAAGACATTGACGGCAACTTCGCCATCAACACCTTTTGCAGTGTTAGTGATGCTAGCGCTAGTCTTCTTTTCTCCACGAAGTTTAGAGCCATACAGTACTGACAACGCATCGTTCTGAATATTAAGGGGAGGCACTGAGCGAGCTTTGAATTTTTTGGGCGCGGCAAACGATCGGGTTACTGTCCCGGAATGACAGGAATCAGCGATGAAAAGAATATTAAGATGGGGTGTTTCCCGAAATAACGCATCAATCTCATCATCAACAATACGCTGGTAGCTTTCTTTATCACGGTCTTTGAATTTTTCCAGCAGAAAATTCTCGTCTAAATGATCCACTTCCGAGTTCGCGACATGCTCCGGCTCTTGAGAGCCATGACCTGCATAGGCGAAAACAAGCAAATCTCCTTCTTTAGCTTGACTAGTTAATGACTTCCATTGTTTAAAAATACTGTCCCGATCCGCCTTGTCATTTTCAAGTAAAACGACTTGCTTAGCCCCAATAGCACTCAGCGCGTTAGCGACATCTTTTGCGTCATTAACAGCTCCATCGAGTGCTATAATATTCTTATAATCATCAACACCAATCACCAAGCTATAAACATCGGCAGCACTAGCCGATATGACGGGTATTAATGACACTAAGATAAATAACGCAAGAAGTTTATTTACTACTGTACAAGAGCGAGAATTTAGCAACTTTTTCACGAAAATTTCACTCCTGAGAATCTCTGAATCGAGTTCATTCTTTGATTACAGTCAGTGGAAACGCTAAACGAGTTAAATCATTACCACGCGGAATGGCTACAGGGTGCTGTTTCTCGTAGTTTCTATTTTGTTTTCGGATATCCATGATTTCATTATGAACAAAGCTAGCAATTTGCAACGCAGTGACTTTCTTATCACGGCGGCCTGCAGCATCTCCCTGCAATCCAGTTAGTACGGCATACCCAAAAACGCCGTGGCCGGTGCCTTTTCCATCAGGAGTTCGGTATTCATCGACCGCCTCTTCTGAAGCAGAAGCCGCAGCGATCATCAGTAGTTCTCCGAAGCTTTCCCGTGCTTTAGAGAGTGATTCTGCTTGCTGGGCCGAATCGCTGTTTTGTACGTTGTAGGCTCCAGAATGGCAGGAATCGAGAAAAATGAGAACGTTGTTCACTTTATCAGAGAGTAGTGCGAGTTTTTCGCCTAACTGCTTCTGAGAAAGAGCGGTTTGCATATAATCATTGATCAGTGAATTTTGCGGAATAAAGTAGTAAATATTATCGTGATTTTCTCCGTGGCCAGAGAGATAGATGACGATGGTATCTTCCCGTGAGGTGATTTGACTGGCGATTTTATCAAACGCTTTTTCGATTTCCGCGCGCGTGGCTTGCTCATCATACAAGCGTGTTACGGAAACCTTGCTGAAGTCATCTGCGCTGAAATTTTTTTCGAGCAGTGCAGCAACTTCTTCAGCATCGTTCACTGCAAAATGTAGAGCCGTCCCAGCTTCACGATATTTGTTCACTCCTACAGATAGAATGTGTAAGGTAGGTTTTTTTCCTTGTGTCGTCGTTTCAGTAGAAGCCACTGTCTCTACCGATGATGGGACAATCAACTCCACTATACTGCTTTTGCCATTTGCTCTATTAAAACTGTCATAAGCTCGTACTTGAAGCCGATTGGTTCCTGAGTCGAGTTCTAAATCCCGCTCCAGAATCACTGCACCTTCTTTTACTGGATCTTTCTGGGGAGTCGTCGTCGCTTTATTATCGGTAGTAGGTGCAATCTTGACTCGCGAAAAGCCTCGAGTCTTCGCATCAGCGTTTTCAATCACAACTCCATTACGCAATAGTTGAATTGCACTGACACCACCCTCCCGCTCTTTTAGCTTAAAGCGTAAGCGCACCAGCTTGCTACCAGCAGGCAATTCATCGCGTTGTAAAATAGGCTCTTCTTGTTGCGGGTCAGCAGCAGCTACTTTTTCAGCAACAGGTTGCGAAACTCTGGAAAAGGCACGAGTAGTTTTACTAATAGGAAAACAGGAACTATTTAGGTTATTTGTCGAAGATATGGTAGCAGGCGCTGTAGAAGAAGCGGGAACAGAAGTAGACTCGACCCGACGAAAAGCGCGGGTTACCATATCGGTTTTATCTAGCAAACAATATTCGACCAGATCCACCTCTGGAACGGGAGCAACGAACAGCCCATTAATGACTTCTTGGGCTTTAGCAGATTGAGCCAATAACATTGCTTCAGATCCACCGGTCATTTTACGCAATAGGAGCGATGGCGAATAAAAGCTTTGGTATAATTGGCCAAAATCAATCCATTCAGGGGTTTTATTACTGCCTCGATTGAGATGAAAACCTGCAAGGTTTTTTCCCCCATCCATAGAGTGAGCGAAGAAGCCTTCTTTAGTCCAAGCGATCCAGCGGCTACCATCAATATTGAGGAAGAGTGCTGCAAACTCCTCTAAATGGTTGGCTTGGAGACCCAGCTGTAATCGATACCAACGAATCGTGCCGTCTGCGAGCGCCGCTACCAGATAGCGGCCATCTCGGGAAAGATTAACGCCATAGGCAGACGCTGGAACATCAATTTTAACAAACTCTTGGCCTTTAGCGTCAAACCAATGCAGATAATAATCGGTGCCTAAAACAAAACCGCTGTGATCAGCAGCAATTGATAAGCTCCGCGAGATTTCATTTCGTCCGAGTTTGAGCGGAGTTTTGCCGAGCATGGGCGTTGCACTGTTTTCCCAGTTTTTGACTGGTACTTGGGTATCTGTAATGATAGCCTGAGTGAATGTCGTCTCTTGCGGGGGATCGATAGTCAGTGGCTCGCTCTCTTTAGAAAGATCGAAACGGGCGATCTGCTTTGGACTAGAGCGTAGGCGCCATTCTACGGTTAAGCCGTCTTCGGAAAGCGCGAAGTGGTGATGAAAGATGCTGCGAAAATCGGTAATTGGCGAATTATGGCGCACCAGCGAGCGCCCTTCTGCAGTGACGATGCCCCAGGAAGGCTCTGCCGTAGCATAGAGCCATGTACCATTGGATAAAACGGCTAAGCTGGTGATCGTATTCTCCGCAACTGGCACATCGACCGGAGCACCACCACTGTACGACCAACGCCGAATAATCCGCTGGTTGCCTTTACCGGCACCACCAGCAGCTAGCAAATCGTTACCAGACCAAGCGACTGAAGAAAGACTGGCTCCAGTTAATCCATCAACATTTGGATTTTGTAGGATTTTTCCTTGAACGGTATCAATGATTTCAACCTTAGGTTTATCAATATAGCCTACTGCGAGAAGGCGGCCATCTTCAGAAAAAGACAGGCCATAAGGCTGCTTTCCCGCTTTCCCTTGAATCTTTTTAAGGAGTTTAATTTGCGGGTCGTAGATGCGAATAAAACCATCATCGCTACTCGTCGCCATGCGCCCGTCATGCGCAAAAATAACCCAGTTACAGGAGAATCCGTAGCTTAAATCTTCTGCTGCTTTTTTACCGGTTGAACTGTCCCAAACAATAATACCTTTAGCGCTGCCGAAAGCAGCAGCAAAGCGTGTTCCATCAGAGGCATAGGCAAGGTGTAGGATTTCCGATGGTAGTTTGGAAAGGCGGCCTTTCATTCGCAGATTAGCGGTATCGTAAACATAAAGGGAAAAGCTATTTTCGTGATTAGTAATTGCACCAGCAAGGATAGCAGTTTTGCCGTCAGGAGAAAGGGCACCAGCATAAATAGAACCTTCCAGACCATCACCGATTGGTACTCGCAATATGCCTCGTAACTCTCCACTAGGTAGATTCCACAATCGAGCGGTTTTATCATCAGATACAGTGAGCAGAGAGCTTTGATCTTGATTTAAAGCAATGCGATTAATAATTGCAGTATGTTCGCCCGCTTCGATACGTAGATAAGACGAATTCTCTGCTGCCGGGACAGCGTCAGCTAGAACTCTAAAAGAGCTGATCAATAATACTATAAAGAGAAGACTAGCAAGCCAGAATTCGTCAATAAAAATTAAACATTCTTGGTGGCAGCTCATCTTTTTTCTAGCGCGGAATTTCATAGCATATCCTAATTCAGCTCTTTGAGCGCGTTGGTAGGAACTATAAAATCTATATAGGCAACTTTAGAATTGCTAGACTCAATAGGTAGATAAAACTCTAATAGAAAAAAGGAGCGACTCCATCCGCTCCACAACTAACTTCGTCAAGTTACCCTACGGTCGGTAAGATAACCTGTAAAGCATAAATGGGTTTATGGAGACTCTCCAACAAGCTACTCTTCTCAAAACCATTATCCAAAACTGCCACTTCCGATTGGTAATTTTTAGCCGTGCTCACTGTATTCTCTGCCTTCTTCTGGGTTGAAGAGAATTTAGAGGCAAGTTGCACAGCACTCTTCTCGCCGCCTGTCTTTTTGTTCACTGTCTTTTTAGTATCACGTTCTTTTTGAGCCGCAGCTTGGCGCTGCTTTTTCTCCTGTTCTAGATTCGCAGACGATTTTTTTCCAGCAGGGCTTTTCCGCTTTTTAGCGATATCCCGGTCGATAGTCGCGATCTCACGCCGGTACTCCTGATCGATCTCCCGATCATTAATTGCCATGCGCCTTCTCGCTTCCCGTTGCTGTGCCGGTGGCAACTTGGAGATGTCAAATTCGGCAGCTATCTGCTCATTAGCATCGCGGTATTGATCCTGACGCTTGCCGATATTTTCAGCCACCATCTGCATCAAATTATTATCACGCTGAACTTGTGTTTGCAGAAGACTCCAACGGCGTTGTGCTTCGCTTCTGGAAATCCGTCCGGAAGCATAGTCCGCGCGAATATGGTCGCGTTGGCTGATACGACAGGCAATCAATGCATGAACGGCGTAATCTGCTTTATCTAGCTCATCAGATTCTCGGCTCAGATCATTACTGATCGCCAGAACAGCTTGGTCACGGCCTTGTTCCATGCGGTGTTTGAAATAACCGCCAGCGGCACCAACTACAGCTCCAGCAGCAATTGCCGTGGCGGCATCGCTACCGGATTTTCCTGATAAGATGGCGTAAAGCCCTCCCGCTACTGCCCCGGTCACTGCGCCCTTGATCATGTCTTCTGCAAAGAAATCACCTGTAGAATCAAGAGCGACTACATTAGAGCGACAGACGTCAGAACCGTCGTCAGGTCCGATACGTTCTTCACGAGTCAGGGGAACTGTTGTACAACTGATCAGCACTACGCTGCTTGCTACTAGAGTAACGACTTTCAGGTTGAGGTTCCGGATCATGCATTTGAAACACAGCATATATATCTCCTTTAATTCAACACTATTGATCTATAGTTATCCTGGATAGGGTGTGGAAATTCTCTCATTTTAAAAGAGAGGTGCTGTGAAACGCCAGGATGGTTTTCTGCGACGATTCCACAAGTCAGCTAAGACTCTATATAGGGTGAATATTATTGATCTTTAAAATAGTGACTTAATATGGAATCCAGTCAGTTTGCCCTGTTGCGCGATTAGAAATTCCAAGAGAGAACTGAGCAAGCCTTTGCTACAGACACGGACGTTATGCAAGAGCTGAAAGAAACCCAGGTAAAGCGTTGAGCCAAACAGATCTCACGTCGCTGGGCACCTGTTAAAATTTAGGCTCGCTCTTGTAGTGTAACTACAGCCTACCAGCACCTTAATTTCATAGATGATCTTCTATTTACCAATAAATGCATCAGAGACTTCTGATAATTCACAAATATTGAATCACATCAGCCACTATAACCATCCCTACAATATATTGGCCGTCGACACTCTTCCAGTGGCTATGACCACCATTAAACCGGAAAAGATTTCTCTCCTCGGTTTCGGTATTGCCCATACGATGTTTGCCACGATAAAGGCCTCCCTCATCCTTGCAATCGATTTTACACTTCAAGTTTAACATGAAACTACTTGGTAAAAATTTTACGGTAGTTCACTTTTACGTTTCAGATAGGCCATCAGATGTAATTAAAGCAACTACACAAGTTGTTTAGGAATAACCGATATTTCAGAAAGAGATAGTTCCAAGTGTAAAATAGAATTTCAAATAAGGTCAGCCATGCTTATAAAATGATTCCTAAACTGGATTTTAATTACTTGGCGACAACCTGTTTTTCACAGCATAATTGTTACAACTAGTTACTCACCTATTTCAAGAAACCGGGTGGAACTGGTCGAGAGCTGCTGCTAATCAGCACTCTATCAAAGTCATCCATCCAGCATCCCCATATAGTCTTGCTGACTGACAGCCATACATCCAGTCGCTTTATTAATCATAATATATTAATTAATAAAGATTAATTTT
>RXIW01000055.1 GCA_003989065.1 Candidatus Competibacteraceae bacterium | reverse complement strand
CATGGTCTGGCACCGACCGTGGACTGGACCGCGTTTTCCGCGTTGGAGACCTTGGGGATTGATGAGGTGGCGCTGCGCAAGGGTCATGGCCACTACGTGGCGGTAATCTGGGCGCGGGATGCCGACGGGCAAAACCACGTGCTGGCCGTGTTGCCCAACCGGTTGCAAGCGACCGTACAGTCCTTTCTGGAGTCGATTCCAGACACCCTGAAAACCACGGTGCGTCGAGTCTGTATCGATCTGTGGGAGGGCTCTGCGAGTGCGGTGGCGGCGGCGCTGCCCAAGGCCCAGGTCGTGGTCGATCGCTTTCACGTGGCCGTTCACGATCGGGACGCGGTGGATGCGTTGCGCCAAGCCGAATGTCGCCGACTCAACGCTGACCGATCCCCCGAGCGGGCGATACCCACTGCCGCGTTGCGGCCTCTTCTGCGCCGGGAATGGCGATCGCTGAATCCCGATCAACAGGGAAAGATCATCGAATTGTTCGAGCAGACTCCGATCCTGGCCCGTGCCTATGTGCTGCGCACTCTGCTGACGGCGATCTTCGAGAGCACCCCGGATCGGGCCACGGCTCAGAGCCGACTGCGACTTTGGGTCACGCAGGTCAAAGCGTCCGGCCTGCATGGTTTTGACACCTTCCTCAATACCTGGGAGCACTGGCAGGACAAGATCCTCAACTCTTTCAATGGACGACAGACCAGTGGTTTCGTCGAGGGGCTCAACAACAAACTCAAGCTGCTCAAACGCCGCTGCTTTGGCTTGGATGACCCCACCGAACTATTTCGCCGATTGTGGCTGGATATCGAGGGTCCACGCCTTTGGGCATGAACCTCTACACCTTGTGGTCACCACGGGAAGTCTCATTGAGCCTCCTGGCATTTCGTGGAGCAGCCATTGATCAAGCGCTTTCGCTGAATGCGGGGGTAGTGCTTTGCCCATCTGGGTCGATTGCGAAATTTTTATCGGAACGGTGAATGTCTATACTCTTGTCGAAATAACGACCATAACAACAGTTGCTCCAGCCCCATGACCTCTTCTCAGCAATTTATCTATATCGGCCTGCTGGTGATCGGTATTCTGGCCACCTTCGCGACCGCTGGTCTGCTGTCTTGGCTATGCAGTTTCTCCAAGGCAGCGCCGTTCTTTCGATCGTTGCAAAATCTGTCGCCACAGGTGGTCGCGATCGTCGGCATCCTGTTCGCGCTATACACCACGTTCTTCGCCAGCGATATTTGGAACATCCGCGACCGGGCGCAGACGGCGATCCAGCAGGAAGCGGAGGCGCTGCGCGGTCTGCAGCTCCTGGCCGAACAGCAACCACCGGCGATCGGCGAGCCGATTATGGCGGCGATTCGGGATTATGTGCAGGCGACGATCCAGGTGGAATGGCCGTTGCTGGCGCGAGGTGAACCACCCGGTCGGCAGGTATTGGATGCCTGGCGACAATTGTTGCAGGCCGTGTTGGCGGAACCGGTGGCTCGAAATCTGCCGACCAGCGTCCATACGGTCATGCTGCAGGCGCTGGAACGGGCGCAAGCCGCTCGTTACCAACGTCTGATCCAGAGCCAGCGGCATGGCGATCCGTTGAAATGGTTCGCCGTCGCTTGTCTGGGCGCGTTCACGCTCCTGACCATCGCGCTGGTGCATCTCGATCACTGGCGGACCCAACTGGCGGCGCTGTTGATCTATGCCGCCGCCATTTCGGTCAGCTTCGCGGCGGCCTACCTGCAACGCAGCCCGTTCCAGGTGTTTGTGGTGAGCCCGCAACCCATCGCCGAGGTCGTCACGCTGGCAGCGCCGGAACGGGTTGGGCCAAAACCCAACCCGTAGGGCTATGTTGGCGTGCGTTTTATTTCGCGGCCGCCAGCGCCTGATCCAGATCGGCCAGGATATCGTCGATGTGTTCGATGCCGATCGACAGCCGCACCAGATCTTCGCTGACCCCGGCTCTTTCCAGTTCTGCCGGCGACAGTTGCCGGTGCGTGGTGGTGGCCGGATGGCAGGCCAGCGACTTGGCATCGCCGATATTGACCAGGCGGGTGACCAGCTGCAGGGCGTCGATGAATTTGGCTCCGGACTCGCGTCCACCCTTGATACCGAAACTGAGCACGCTGGAGCCGCGTCCGCCCATGTATTTGTCCACCAGCGGTTTTTCCGGGCTGTCGGACAGCGCCGGATACTTGACCCAGGCCACTTGGGCGTGGTCGCGCAGGTATTCGGCCGCCTTGACGGCATTTTCGCAGTGACGGTCCATCCGCACCGGCAAGGTCTCGATTCCCTGCAGGATCATGAAGCTGTTGAACGGTGAAATCGCCGCGCCGGTATTGCGTAGCGGCACCACCCGCGCCCGGCCGATGAAGGCCGCCGGTCCCAGCGCCTCGACATAGACCACGCCGTGATAGGACGGATCGGGTTCGTTCAGGCGGGCGAAGCGCTCCTTGTGCTGCGCCCAGGGGAAGCGGCCGGAATCGACGATGATGCCGCCGAGGGTGGTGCCGTGGCCGCCCATGTACTTGGTCAGCGAGTGCACCACGATGTCGGCGCCGTGCTCGAACGGCCGGCAGAGGTACGGCGTCGGCACGGTATTGTCCACGATCAACGGCACGCCGTGGGCGTGGGCGACCGCCGCCAGCGCGCCGAAGTCGACCACGTTGGCTGCCGGATTGCCGATCGATTCGCAGAACACCGCCTTGGTCTTGGCGTCGATCAGCCGGCCCAGGCCCTCGATGTCGCGATAGTCGCCGAAGCGGGCCTCGATGCCGAACCGTGGCAGGGTGTGGGCGAACAGATTGTAGGTGCCGCCATACAGGGTCGAAGTGGTGACGATGTTGTCGCCGACCTCGGCGATGGTCATCAGGGCATAGGTGATCGCCGCCGAACCGGCCGAGACCGCCAGCGCGCCCACGCCGCCTTCCATCGCCGCTACCCGTTGTTCGAGCACAGCGGTGGTCGGGTTCATGATCCGGGTATAGATGTTGCCCGGTACCTTCAGATCGAACAGATCAGCGCCGTGCTGGGTGTCGTCGAAGGCGTAGGAGGTGGTCTGGTAAATGGGGACGGCGACCGCCTTGGTGGTGGGTTCCGGAGAGTAGCCGCCGTGGATGGCGATGGTTTCGATTTTCATGGTGACGGGTTCTATCGGTTGCCAGGGAAGGACACGCAAAGTCTGGACGGGAGAGTCAGGCTATGTCCAGTATGCCGCACCGTAAATGAGTAATTGCAGCACCAGCCAAGCGTAACCGGCGGCCAGCAGGTCGTCGAACATGATGCCGAAACCACCGCCGATCCGGCGGTCGGCCTGGCGGATCGGCCAGGGCTTGAGGATGTCGAACAAGCGGAACAGCGCGAAACCAGCCACGACCCACCACCAGCCTGCCGGCGCGGCGATCATGGTGACGAAATAACCGATCACTTCATCCCAGACGATGGCCGGGTGATCGTGCACGCCCAAGTCACGCGCGGCGCGATCGCAAATCCATATCCCCAGGATGAAGCCGATCACGGTCAGCAGCAGATAGAGGCCCAATGGCAACGGTCGCGCCAGCAGATAGAGCGGAATCGCCGCCAGGGTGCCGAAGGTACCGGGCGCTTTGGGCGCGCAGCCAGAACCAAAGCCCAGGGCAAGGAAGTGGATGGGATCCCGGAATACGCGGGCGCAGGGCCGTATGGCTTCCGCCGGTCCGGTGGGAGAGGAGGAGGACGAGTGCGATGGAGTCATGAACCTTGTAGTGAGCTGCCGGGCATGGGCCGGCTCAGGTTTTCTTCCATAGGATCATCTGGGTACAGCGAAACAGCGCGATCTTGCGATCGGTCGCCTGGTCGACGACGACGGCGTCCCAGACCTGGGTATTGCGGCCGAGGTGTTGGGCGGTCGCGATACAGCCGACGATACTGCCATCTTTTGCGGTGCCAAGAAAATTGCTTTTCAACTCGATGGTGGTGAACGATTCCGCCCCGTCGGGCAAGTGGGCCACGGTAGCGTAGCCGCAGGCCGTGTCAGCCAGCGCCACCACGCTGGCGGCGTGCAGGAAATTGTTCGGGGCGATGTGCAGCTTCTTCACCGCCATCCGGCATTTCAAGCTGCTGGGGGCCAGCTCGACGATCTCGATGCCCAGATAGCCCGGCAGATATTCGTTGCCGCGCTCATTGAGCAGGTCAACCGTGATATGGGGGCGTAGTTGACTCATGCCTCGCTCTCCTTAAATGGTTCGAATGATGTGCGGTTCACGTGGCTACCGCCGGTCGGACCACCGGTGCTTCCCGGATCGGCAGATTCACCAGCGCCGCCAGCGCCGCCAGGCTCATGTCGGCGTACCACATCCAGCTGTAGTCGCCGAACCGGGTGATGGCCCAGCCGCCCAGATAAGCCCCGAAGAAGCCGCCCAGCTGGTGCGACAGCAGAGTCATGCCGAACAGGGTGGCCAGATAACGGACGCCGAACAGCTTGCCGACGATGGCTGCGGTCGGTGGCACCGTCGCCAGCCAGGTAAAGCCCAGTCCTGCCGCGAACAGGTAATAGGTCAACTCGGTGCGGGGCATCAGCAGGTACCAGCCGATCAACAGCGTGCGCGAGCCGTACATGACCGCCAGCACGTATTTGCTGCGGTATCGGGCCACGCACGAACCGGCGTAGAGACTGCCGAAGATGTTGGACAGCCCGATGATGGCCAACGACCAGCTGGCGACGGCAGGCGGCAGGCCGCACAGTTGCACTTCGCCCGGCAGGTGGGTGACCAGAAAGGCGATATGGAAACCGCAGGTGAAGAAGCCGGCGTGCAGCAGCAGATAACTCGGATCGCGCAGGGAACGTCCGACGGCCTGCAGCACCCCGGAATTCAGGTCGGTATGCTGAACAGGGGCTTCGTTTTGCTTCATCAGAGCGCCAATCAGGGGCAAGGCGGACAGGGTTGCCAGCGCCATGGCCCACAGCGTACCCATCCAGCCGATGGCTTGAATCAGCGTTTGCACGATCGGGGCGAACACGAATTGGCCAAAGGAGCCGCCTGCGTTGATGACGCCCGCCGCCGAACCATGGGCCACCGCCGGCAAGCGCCGCGCCGCCGCGCCGATCAGCACGGAAAAACTGCCGGCGCCCGAGCCCATGGCCAACAGCAACCCCAGCGAAACCATCAGGCCGAAACCCGACTGCATGAACGGGGTGATGGCGCAGCCGGCGGCCATCACCAGCAATCCGCCGATCAGCACGGCGCGCGGTCCGTAGCGATCGGCCAAACCGCCGGCGATGGGCTGGATAGCTCCCCAGGCGAATTGACCGACCGCCAGCGCCAGACTGATCGTGGTGATCTCAAGCCCGGTCGATAGCATCAGGGGGTTGACGAACAGGCCGAGCGACTGGCGCACGCCCATGGTGACCATCAGGATGCCGGCGGCCGCCAGCGTAGTCAGCAAGACTTCGGGTTTTCGCAGTGATTGAAACATGCTGTGTCGCTCCAGGCGGTGGACGGTCGCAAGCGATACGCTGGAACTGTAGGCTGCAAAATCGTTCCGACATAGCCCATAATCCAGACCACACTGTCAACCCGATATTGACAAATGACCTGGTTAAGCAGTTGGGAAAGCTTCGTCAAGGTGGTGGAGACCGGCAGCATGGCGGCGGCGGCCCGGCGGCTCAATTGCACCCGCGCCCAGGTCAGCAAACAGATCCGCGAGCTGGAACGGGCGTTCGGGGCGCGCCTGCTGGAGCGCTCCACCCGCAAACTCAGCCTGACGCCGTCCGGCGAAGTGTTCTATCAGCACGCCCTGCGCGCTTTGGACGCCATCGACGGCGCGACCGTGGCGATGAAGAATCTGGGCGATGCGCCGCGCGGGGTGTTACGCATCAGCGCCACGGTCACCTTTGGGCGTCTGTACGTCGCGCCGTTGGTTCCTCGGCTGATCGCGCGTTATCCGGAGCTGAGTTGCGAACTGATCTTGAGCGACCAGCTGGTCGATCTGGTCGATGACAACATCGATCTGGCGCTACGCGTGACCAAGGCGCCACCAAGCGATGCGGTGGCCCGCAAGCTGGTGGCGTTGCGGCGAGTCATTTGCGCGGCTCCCAGCTATCTCGCGACCCACGGCGAGCCGCAGACGCCCCATGATCTGGCTCGCCATTGCTGCTTCGGCTACCGGTTTTCCGATCAAGGCGTCTGGCGACTGGCCGACAGCCAGGGTCGCGAGATCAGTGTCCCCGCCCAGCACCGCTTTCAGGTCAACAATATCGACTGCCTGTTCGAGGCCATCCTGGCCGGTCATGGCGTGGGCGTCTTGCCCACTTATCTGTGCGGTCCGGCCCTGGCGCGCGGAACCTTGCGCGCCATCCTCGACCCGTTCGAGCCGGTCAGCGACCTGGGGCGATATCTCTACGCCTGTTACATGCCCAGCCGAATTCGGGTGCCGAAGGTACGGGTGTTCCTGGACGAACTGGAGAAGATGCTACGGCCCGTTCCGCCGTGGGAGCAGGCCGATTTCGGGGCATGACGCCCCCACAAGAATTCCCTTTACCGCGAACGTGTTTCGGACTATGTTCCGCGCCATTTTCCCAGCGCGGCAAACTCTATGATCAATGTCTTCGCGTTGCAGAACGGTCGCCTCCGCCAGATTCCCATCGAAAACCAGGGTGAGCTTGAGCAGGCCAAGCCGATCTGGATCGATTTCGACGAGCCCACCGATGAAGAGCGGGTCTGGGCACGGGATCTATTCGGTCTGACCTTGCCGGACGAAGACGATTTCGGCGACATCGAGGCCAGCGCCCGCTGCTTCGAGGACGCCAGCGGCTCGCTGCAGATTCGCTCCGATTTTCTGCTCGACAAGGTCGATGAGGTTCGCAACGTGCCGGTCGCGTTCGTGCTGCGGCAGGACATTCTGTTCAGCCTGCATCAGGAAGATTTGCCGGTGTTTCGCCTGCTGCGGATGCGAGCCCGCCACCAGCCCGGCTATCTCGAAGACTGCCGGGACGTGCTGCTCGATCTGTACGCCACCGACGCCGAATATTCGGCCGATTCCCTGGAAGGGATCTACGCCAATCTGGAAGAGATCGGCAGCCGGGTGTTGACCGCCCATCTGACCGACCAGGATGCCGCCGACGTCCTGGCCGGCATCGCCCGCGAGGAAGACCTGAATGGGCGGATTCGCCGCAACCTGATGGATACCCGCCGCGCCATTTCTTTCCTGATGCGGCGGCGGCTGCTATCCAGCGAGCAGATCGAGGAATCGCGCCAAATCCTGCGCGACATCGAATCGCTGGATGGCCACACCTCGTTCTTGTTCGAGAAGATCAACTTCCTGATGGACGCCACGGTCGGCTTCATCAACATCAACCAGAACAAGATCATCAAGCTGTTCTCGGTGGCCTCGGTTGCCCTGCTGCCGCCGACCCTGATCGCCAGTATCTATGGCATGAACTTCGAGTTCATGCCCGAGCTCAAGTGGCCGTTCGGTTATCCCTTCGCCCTCGGCCTGATGGTGGTGTCGGTCATCGCGCCGTTCTGGTATTTCAGCAAGAAGGGCTGGTTGAAATAGCGGCGCGCGGTCGTTGGGGCAGACTGTGGGGTCGGTGAATCCGCCTCGAGCGCTTGGGGTATAGTATCAGCGGCGGGGCGCGATGCCCGCCGGGCGTTTCATCGGGCTCCCCATTCCAAGCCAGGCAGGAGAACATCATGTCCGCTTCGAATTCTGCGCAGCAGCATCTTTACGAATTGGCCGTTCGAACAGGCATCGCCTTGCGGACCCGGGGCCAGACGCTGGCAGTCGCCGAATCCTGCACCGGCGGTTGGATCGCCAAGGCCGTGACCGACGTGCCGGGCAGCTCCGGCTGGTTCGACTGCGGCTTCGTCACCTACAGCAATACTGCCAAGAGCGCGCTGCTGGGCGTGTCGGAAGCGACTTTGGCTAGCCATGGTGCGGTCAGCGCCGAGACGGTGGCCGAGATGGCGGCCGGTGTTCTGGAACGCAGCTTGGCCGATGTGGCGATCGCCGTCAGTGGTATCGCCGGTCCCGACGGCGGCGCTCCCGACAAACCGGTCGGCACGGTTTTCCTGGCCTGGGCGCTGCGCCATGGCGCGAGCTGGACCGAGCGTCGGTGCTTCGACGGAAGCCGCGACGAGGTGCGGCTGCAATCGGTGACGGCGGCCCTGCAAGGGGTGCTGGATGTCTTCGCCGGCCGGCGCTGAGGAGAATGCGGCTACACCGCGCCGCCTGTTCCTGGCCTTGTGGCCGGGCGTGGTCGAGCGGGCGCAGATCGCCGAGCTGGCGGCGCAGGCAGCGGGTCGCGGTCGGCTGCGCGACGCCAATCTGCATCTGACCCTGGCGTTCCTGGGTGCGACCGGCGCGGCGCGCTTGGCAGCTTACCAGGCGGCTTTGGCCGAGCTGCCCATGCCGGAACTGGATCTGCTGCTGGATCGCTACGGCTACTGGCCGCAGTCGCGCATCCTGTGGCTGGGCTCCAGCCGCACCCCACCGGAATTGTACGAGCTGGTGGCCGAATTGCATCGACGGCTGCGCCGTTGTGGTTTCGAGCCCGAACGGCGGGCGTTTCAGGCCCATATCACCCTCGCTCGCCGGTTTCCTGGTCCGGCCCCAGTTCAGCCGCCCGCCGTTCCGGTCCGTTGGCGGAGCGCCGAAGTGGCGCTGGTCGAATCGATTCTCGACCGGCAGGGCGCACGCTATCAGGTCCTGCAGCGCTGGCCGGGGGCTAGGTTAGCCGATGGTTCTATGGAATAATCGGTGAAAACAACCGGTTCCGCTATGCGGTAACCGGCGTGGTCACCATCGGGTGTGGCTGCTATCAAGAGGATACGGAATGGACGACAACAGGAAAAAAGCGCTGGCTGGCGCGCTGACCCAGATCGAGCGCCAGTTCGGCAAAGGCGCGGTCATGCGCTTGGGCGATACCAGCGTCGCCCGCGACGTGATGACGGTCTCGACCGGTTCGCTGGGCCTGGATATCGCCTTGGGCATCGGCGGCCTGCCGCGCGGACGGGTCACCGAAATCTACGGTCCCGAATCCTCCGGCAAGACCACGTTGGCCTTGCAGGTCATCGCCGAGTCCCAGCGGCTGGGCGGCTGCGCGGCCTTCATCGACGCCGAACACGCGCTCGATCCGATCTATGCCGCCAAGTTGGGGGTCAATGTCGAGGATCTGCTGGTGTCGCAACCGGACACCGGCGAACAGGCCCTGGAAATCGCCGATATGTTGGTGCGGTCCGGTGCGGTGGACACCGTCGTGGTCGATTCGGTGGCGGCGCTGACGCCCAAGGCCGAAATCGAGGGCGATATGGGCGACTCCCATGTCGGCTTGCAGGCCCGGTTGATGAGCCAGGCGCTGCGCAAGCTCACCGCCAACATCAAGCGCTCCAATACCCTGGTGATCTTCATCAACCAGATCCGCATGAAAATCGGGGTGATGTTCGGCTCGCCGGAAACCACCACCGGCGGCAATGCCCTCAAGTTCTATGCTTCGGTGCGGCTGGACATCCGCCGGATCGGTTCGATCAAGAAGGGCGAAGAGGTCATCGGCAACGAGACCCGGGTCAAGGTGGTCAAGAACAAACTGGCCCCGCCGTTCAAGCAGGCCGAATTCGAGATTCTCTACGGCGAAGGCGCATCCCGTCTGGGCGAGATCGTCGATCTCGGGGTCAAGGTCGGGTTGATCGAAAAATCTGGGGCCTGGTACAGTTGCAGCGGCGTCCGCATCGGTCAGGGCAAGGACAACGCCCGCAATTATCTCAAGGAAAACCCAGAGCTGGCCCAGCAATTGGAGGACAAGATCCGCGTCCATTTCCTCGCCCGACCGGATGCGGTGCCAGGCGCCACATCCGGCAGCGCTGGCGACGATGAAGCGACCAGTCCGGCCGGTTCCGCGACCGATGAGCTGGGCGCCGGTCTCTGACAAGGCAGGCAGCATCGAGCCAGCGGTCGTGCGCGCCAAGGCGCTGGAGCTGCTGGCCCGGCGCGAGCATTCCCGGCTGGAGTTGCGCCAGAAGCTGCTTCAGCGCGGCTATCCGTCCGATCGCATCGACAGCGTGCTGGATCAGTTGATGGCAGAGCGCCTGCTCGACGAAGGCCGCTATGCCGAACTGTACGCCTGCAACCGGGCTGACAAGGGCTATGGCCCGCTGCGCATCGCCTGTGAGCTGCGCGAGCGCGGTGTGCCGGAGGCTCTGGTCGGCGCGACCCTGGCGCTATTGGCCGATGACTGGCCCGCCAAACTGCGCGTCCTGCATCATAAGCGCTTCAAATCCATGATCCCCGCCGATGCCGCTGGGCGAATGCAGCAGACGCGGGTTTTCCGCCAGCATGGTTTCAGCCTCGATCAGATCAAGGCCCTGTTCGAGCAGAATGACGAGTGATGAACGCCCACCGCCCGCCGCAGCCTAGCCTGTGATCCCTGATACTGACGACTGACCTTCGATATCCGACCATGACCAGTAGCGCCGAACTCCGCAGTCTTTTCCTGAACTACTTCCGCGATCACGGCCACGAGGTGGTGGCCAGCAGTCCGCTGGTGCCGATCAACGACACCACCCTGCTCTTCACCAACGCCGGCATGGTGCAGTTCAAGGACGTGTTCACCGGCCGCGATCACCGCCCCTACCGGCGCGCGACCACGGCCCAGCGCTGCGTGCGGGCCGGCGGCAAGCACAACGATCTGGAAAACGTGGGCTATACCGCGCGCCATCACACCTTTTTCGAGATGTTGGGCAACTTCAGCTTCGGCGACTACTTCAAGCGCGACGCCATCCATTTCGCCTGGGAGTTCCTGACCGGGGTCCTGAAGATGCCGCCCGCCAAGCTGTGGGTCACGGTGTACGAGACCGACGACGAGGCTTATCAGGTCTGGGCCGAGGAGATCCAGGTCCCGCGCGACCGCATCACCCGCATCGGCGACAAGCCCGGCGGCAAACGCTTCGAGAGCGACAATTTCTGGGCCATGGGTGACACTGGCCCCTGCGGCCCCTGTTCGGAAATCTTCTACGATCACGGCCCCGACATCGCCGGTGGTCCGCCCGGCTCGCCCGACGAGGACGGCGACCGCTACATCGAAATCTGGAACCTGGTGTTCATGCAGTTCGACCGCAGCCCCGATGGCGCGCTGACCCCGCTGCCGCGGCCCTCGGTCGATACCGGCATGGGGCTGGAGCGGCTGGCGGCGGTGATGCAGGGGGTGCACAGCAACTACGAAATCGACCTGTTTCAGAATCTGATCCGGGCGGCGGCCGAAGCCACCGAATCCAGCGATCTGTCCTCCAGTTCGCTGCGGGTGATCGCCGACCACATTCGCGCCACCGCCTTCCTGATTACCGACGGGGTGTTGCCGTCGAACGAAGGGCGCGGCTACGTGTTGCGGCGGATCATGCGCCGCGCCATCCGCCACGGCTACAAGCTGGGCGCCACCGGCAATTTCTTCGCGACCCTGGTGCGGCCGCTGGTGGTGGAGATGGGTGCGGCCTATCCCGAGCTGGCCCAGGCCGAGGCCCAGGTAGAGCGCGTCATTCGCCAGGAAGAGGAGCGGTTCGCCGAAACCCTGTCGCACGGCATGCGGCTGCTGGAGGACGGTATCGCCGGCCTGTCCGGCGCGACCATTCCCGGCGCGACTGTGTTCAAGCTCTACGACACTTACGGTTTTCCGGTCGATCTTACCGCCGACATCGCCCGCGAACGCGGCTTGCAACTCGACATGGCTGGCTTCGAGCGCGAAATGGAGGCGCAACGCGAGCGTGCCCGCGCCCATAGCCAGTTCGGTTTGCGCCACGCCGCCGATCTCGGGGTCGAGGGCTGCACCGAGTTTCACGGCTACGATCGGCTGGAGGAAGAGGCCACGGTGGTGGCGCTGTTCCACGCCGGTCAGGCGGTCGAGACGCTGAACGCGGGCGAAGAAGGCATCGTGGTGCTGGATCACACTCCGTTCTACGCCGAATCGGGCGGTCAGGTCGGCGACGGCGGCTGGTTGCGCGCCGATGGTTTGGCATTCGAAGTCCACGACACCCAAAAACAAGGCGAAGGCGTGTTCACCCACATCGGTGCACTGCAGCAGGGCCGCTTGACGCGAGGCATGACGGTGCTGGCGCAGGTGGACGCCGCCCAGCGCCAGGCCACCGCCCTGCATCATTCCGCGACCCATCTGCTGCACGCGGCCTTGCGGCGGGTTTTGGGGACGCACGTGGCCCAGAAGGGCTCGCTGGTGGGGCCGCAGCGCCTGCGCTTCGACTTTTCACATTTCGAACCGATGACGCCGGAACAGCTGGAGGCCGTCGAGCGGTTGGTCAACGCCCAGATTCGCGGCAACGTCGCGGTGGAAACCACCATCATGGTCCCGGATGAGGCCATCGCCGCCGGAGCCATGGCGCTGTTCGGCGAGAAATACGGTGATCGAGTGCGCGTGCTGCGCATGGGCGATTTCTCCACCGAATTGTGCGGCGGCACTCATGTCCAGCGGGTCGGCGACATCGGCCTGTTCAAGATCGTGTCCGAGGGCGGCGTGGCCGCTGGTGTCCGTCGCATCGAAGCCGTCACCGGCGAGCGGGCCTTGGACTATGTCGCCGCGCTGCAGGATCGCGCCCGACAGACCGCGCAGCTGGTCCGGGGCGACCGCGACAATTTTCCCGACAAGGTGCGGCAACTGGTCGAGCGCACCCGGCAATTGGAGAAGGATCTCGAACAGCTCAAGAGCCGGTTGGCCAGCGGCCAGGGGGCCGATCTGCTCAGCCAGGCGGTGGATGTGGCCGGAATCAAGGTGTTGGCTGCCCGGCTGGATGGGGTGGACGCCAAGACCCTGCGCGAGGCGGTGGATCGCTACAAGAACCAGCTCAAGGCGGCGGCGGTGGTGCTGGCCACGGTCGAAGACGGCAAGGTGCGGCTGGTCGCGGGCGTGACGCCGGCGGAAACCGCGCGGGTCAAGGCCGGCGAGCTGGTCAACAGGGTGGCCCAGCAGGTCGGTGGCAAAGGCGGCGGGCGGCCCGATATGGCCCAGGCGGGCGGTAGCGATCCCACCCAGCTCGATACGGCATTAGGTTCGGTGCCGGAATGGGTAAAGGAACAACTGGGTTGAGCGGGATATCGGATACGAAAAAATCGCCCCATTCGTGGGATTTGTATCGCAATGTAGCAGCATTAAAACTACTTTGTCTCCGGATACTAGCGCCTGTTTCTATGAAATTACACGGGAACTGCTTGGAGATTGCCAACCTTCCGTTATAATCGCGCCTGCTATTGATGCTCTTGGCAAATCGTGCCAGAGGCGGATTTCGACGACGAATTTTCGGTAGGGACAGCATGGCGCTTATCGTACAGAAATACGGCGGCACCTCGGTGGGTAACATCGAGCGCATCGAGAACGTAGCCGAAAAGGTGATCGGCTGGCGCGAACGCGGCCATCAGGTCGTGGTCGTCGTCTCGGCCATGAGCGGTGAAACCGATCGACTGATCGGGTTGGCCAAAGGGATTACGGCGCGCCCCAGCCCGCGCGAATTCGATGTGTTGCTGTCGACCGGCGAGCAGGTGACCATCGCGTTGTTGTGCATCGCGCTGGAAAAACGGGGTTGTCCGGCCCGCTCCTACACGGGTGGCCAGGTCCGCATCCTCACCGACGACGCCTTCAACAAGGCGCGCATCTGCGATGTGGAAGTCGACGCCATGCGCGGCGATCTCGACGCCGGCCGGGTCGTGGTGGTCGCCGGGTTCCAGGGGGTGGACGAGGACGGCAACATCACCACGCTGGGACGCGGCGGCTCCGACACTACCGGCGTCGCCCTGGCCGCTGCGCTCAAGGCTGACGAATGCCAGATCTACACCGACGTCGATGGGGTTTACACCACCGATCCGCGCGTCGTGCCCGAAGCCCGTCGTCTCGATCGCATCACCTTCGAGGAGATGCTGGAGATGGCCAGCCTGGGCTCCAAGGTGTTGCAGATTCGCGCAGTGGAATTCGCCGGTAAACATAATGTCCCATTACGTGTGCTCTCCACCTTCGTCGAAGGTCCAGGCACCCTGATTACGTACGAGGAGGCTTTCGAGGTGGAGCAAATGGAGAAAGTGCTGATTTCCGGTATCGCCTTCAACCGCAGCGAAGCCAAGCTGACGGTACTGGGCGTGCCCGACCGGCCTGGTGTAGCCTTCAACATCTTGGGGCCGGTGTCGGGGGCCAACATCGAAGTGGACATGATCATCCAGAACATCAGCCACGACGGGACCACCGACTTCACTTTCACGGTGCATCGCAACGATTTCGAGCGCACGTTGGAGATCCTGAAGGAGCGCGCCGCCGAGTTGGGCGCTCGCGAAGTCAGCGGCGACACCAAGATCGCCAAACTGTCGCTGGTCGGCATCGGTATGCGGTCCCACGCCGGCGTCGCCAGCAAGATGTTCCAGGCTCTGGCGAAGGAGGGGATCAATATCCGCATGATCTCGACCTCCGAGATCAAGATTTCGGTCGTGGTGGACGAGAAATACCTGGAATTGGGGGTTCGCGCCCTGCACGAGGCGTTCGAACTGGACAAAGTCGCCTGAGAGCATCCGGCGCTGCCGCCCACTATGTGGACCTGTTCCGACACGGGCGGTCAAAAACCGCGAATGACCTGGTGCTGTTGATGGAAAACAAGGAGTAGCTTGATATGTTGATTCTAACGCGCAGAGTTGGAGAAACGCTCATGATCGGTGATGAAGTCACCGTGACCGTGTTGGGCGTGAAAGGTAATCAGGTCCGCATTGGAGTCAATGCGCCCAAGGATATTGCGGTGCATCGCGAAGAAATCTACGAACGCATCAAGCGCGAGCAGGACGGCGCCTCTCCCGGAACGACGCAGCCGCGTCCCGAGCCCTGAAAATCGGGGCTTTACGTCGGTGATTTCACGCGCTATCCTTTAGCGCTCTTTGATGCCCATTGATTGGGCATTCATCGGAGAGATGGCCGAGTGGCTGAAGGCGCTCCCCTGCTAAGGGAGTATGGGGTCATAAAGCTCCATCGAGGGTTCGAATCCCTCTCTCTCCGCCAGTTTTGTGAAAAGGGTGGAAATTGACAATGCGGGCTTCGGTCAGCATAATTGATGTTTCTACTCAACGCGCCCGTAGCTCAGTTGGATAGAGTACCTGGCTACGAACCAGGTGGTCGGGAGTTCGAATCTCTCCGGGCGCGCCAAATGAATCGACGGCTCAGCAGAAATGCTGGGCCGTTTTCGTTTGGATGGCGCGTACTGACGGTCAGGGCGAAGCCGGAATCCCCAGCGGCAGTAACAACGGGACGACCAGCAGATCGATCGCCATCATCAGCAAGATCATCGGTAAACCCACCCGCACGAAGTCGTTGAACCGGTAGCCGCCGGGGGCCAGCACCAGGGTGTTGACCGGCGAGGACACCGGTGTGGCGAAGGCCGCCGAAGCTGCCACCGCCACGGTCATGGCGAAGGGGTAGGGAGAGACACCGATCTTGTGAGCTGCAGCGATGGCCACCGGCGCCATCAACACTGCCGTGGCGGTGTTGGAGATGAACAAGCCCACGGTCGCCGCCAGCAGGAAGATGCCGGCCAGCAACGCCAGCGGACCCAGTCCGCCCAATCCAGCCGCCAGACCATCGGCGATCAGGGCCACCCCGCCGGTGCTTTCCAGCGCCTTGGCCAGCGGCAGCATGCCGGCGATGACCACCAGACTGGGCCAGTTGATCGAGCGGTAGGCATCCTCCAGCCGCAGGCAGCGGAATAGCCCCATGGCCAATGCCGCCAGCAGCGTCGCCATGGTGTTGGGTACCAGCCCGAAGGTCATCATGATCACCATCGCGAGCAGGACCAACAGCGCAAACGGTGCGCGGCGGTGGGTCGGCGCCACCTCGGCGAATTCCGCCGGCAGATTCAGCACCAGAAAACGCTTGTGATCGCCCTGGATTCGGCTGATGTTCTTCCAGGAGCCGGCCACCAGCAACACGTCGCCGAAAGCCAGCTTTTCCTCGATCAGATTGCCCGGCAGCAACTGGCGACGCCGGCGAATGCCCAGCACGCTCAACCCGTAGCGGCTGCGAAACGCCGCCTGACGCAGGGTTTGGCCGATCAATTCCGAATCGGGCGGCAACATCACCTCGACCAGCCCCAGCTCCTTGATCAGATTGCGCTGTTGAATCTCCTCAAGCGGTAATAAGGTCAGCCGTTCGGTCGTGCACACATCGGTGATCGTTTCAGTCGGGCCGACCAGATAGAAAATATCGTGGGGGCGGATTTCGGTCGTGGCCAGCGCCGAGGTCACCCGATGGCCAAAGGACCGCTGACGTTCGACACCCACGATGGTGGTGCCATAACGGCTGCGCAGTCCAGCCTCGGCGACGGTTTGGTTCACCAGCGGTGACTCTGCTTCGATCCGCAAACGGTGCAATTGGTGGAGCAGGTTGTAGCTTTCGCCCAGTTCCCGCAGCGTTTGGCGGCGGCCGGCGGTGCCATCCGGTGGTGGATTGGCGGGCAGCAGGCGAGAACCAATGGCCCACATGTAGACAACCCCCACCACCAGCGCCACCACGCCGATGGGGGTGATGGTCAGGAAGCCGAAGGGTTGCAACCCGGCCGCGCGCAAGGCGTCGTTCACCATCAGGTTGGGCGGGGTGGCGATCAGGGTCAGCATGCCGCTCAGCAGCGCCGCGAACGCCAGCGGCATCATCAGCCGGCCTGGACCGATGCCGAGGCGCTGGGTGATACCCAGGACCACCGGGATGAAGATGGCCACGACCCCGGTGGAGCTCATGAATGCGCCCAAGCCGGCGACTGCCAGCATCAGCAACACCAGCAGCCGGGTTTCGCTGGCCCCGGCCACCCGGGTCAGCCAGTTGCCGACCTGATTGGCGACGCCGGTCTGCACCAGTCCTTCGCCGACCACGAACAGCCCGGCGATCAGGATCACCACCGGATCACCAAAGCCGGCCACTGCCTCGGGCACCGTCAGGATGCCGCCCAGCGTCAGCGCCACGATCACCAGCAGCGCCACCATGTCCGGCCGCAGCCGGTCGCTGGCGAACAGCACCACAGCGACCGCCAGCACGCCGAATACGAACCCGGTATCAGCCGTCATCATCTATCGACCTCGATCCACCGTCGTCGGACCCCCAGTCCGATCAGCGCGCCAAAGCGTTGCGCCAGCGAACGGGGATACCAGCTTGACTCAGTTTGATTCCCGGTAAGGGTGCCGAAACGCCGGTGGAATGTCCACCCAGGTCCGGGTATGCCCCGCAAGATGACCCGAAAGGGACGGTTGGCGGCCGTCGTCAGCAAGGTTCATCCTGGCCGAGCGCGTAGTCGTAATCCAGAATCAGCGGGGCGTGATCGGAAAAGCGCTGGTCGCGGTAGATGGCGGCGGCGCGGACCGATCCGGCCAAGCTTGGGGTGATGACCTGATAGTCGATGCGCCAACCGACATTGTTGGCGCGCGCCCGGCCGCGATTCGACCACCAGGTGTATTGTTCGGGACGCGGATCGACCACCCGAAAGGCGTCCACCCAGCCCAGCGGGCCGAACAACTGGTCCATCCAGGCGCGTTCCTCGGGCAGAAAGCCGGAATGGTCGCGATTGGCCCGCCAGTTCTTGAGGTCGATTTCCTGATGGGCGATGTTCCAGTCGCCGCACAGGATGCAGTCGCGACCGCTGGCTTGCAACGCCTGCAACGGTTGGTGCAAGCGGGCCAGGAAGTCGAATTTCACCGCTTGCCGTTCCGGGCTGGAGGAGCCGGACGGAAGATACAGCGAGATCACGCTCAGTCGGCCGAACCGCGCTTCCAGCCAGCGGCCTTCCTGATCGCATTCCGGCCAGCCCAGACCAGTGCGCACATCGTCGGGCGGGCGGCGAGCGTACAGAGCAACGCCGCTATACCCTTTGCGGATGGCGTCGTGGTGATAGCAGTGGTAGCCGGCCGGATAATGGAGCTCGGGTTGCAATTGCGGCTGCTGGGCCTTGGTCTCCTGGATGCAGACCACGTCCGCGTTCTGGGTTGCCAGCCAGGCGAAAAAGCCCTTGCTGGCGGCGGAACGGATGCCGTTGGCGTTGAAGGTGATGACCCGCACGACCGTCATACTCCAGTGGAAGGGATACGAGCGCGCTATGATAACGGTATCCGTTCCTACAGCCAGAATGCGAGCCATGCAGGACTATCAACGCGACTTTCTCGATTTCGCCATCAGCCGGGGCGTGTTGCGCTTCGGCGAGTTCACCCTCAAGTCCGGACGTCTCAGCCCCTATTTCTTCAACGCCGGCTTGTTCAACAGCGGCACGGCTCTGGCCAAGCTGGGGCGCTATTACGCCGCGGCCATCCAGGAAGCCGATTTGAGCTTCGACATGCTGTTCGGACCGGCCTACAAGGGGATTCCACTGGTCGCGGCGGTGGCCGTCGCCCTGGCCGAGCAGCATGGCCGCGATCTGCCCTGGTGCTTCAACCGCAAGGAGGCCAAGGATCACGGCGAGGGCGGCGTCATCGTCGGCGCGCCGCTGCAGGGCCGAGTGCTGATCGTCGATGATGTCATCACCGCCGGCACCGCCATCCGCGAAACCATGCAGATCCTGAACGGGTATGGGGTGACTCCGGCGGGGGTGCTGATCGCGCTGGATCGGCAGGAGCGCGGCCAGGGCGACTGGTCGGCGGTGCAGGAAGTCGAACAGGCCCATGGCATCCAGGTGACCAGTATCGTCTCGCTGAGCGATTTGGTGGCCTATTTGGCCGAACGGCCAGAGTACGCGGCCTATTTGGCCAAGATGCAGGTTTATCGGGCGCAATATGGCATTGCCGAGCTTGCCCCATTCTGACGGGAAGCCCCGTGCCGGGCCGATGTCCGACCGTTTCTTTTTCCGCCGAACTCCCACTCCAGTGTCGCGACCATGATGCCAGCCTACCTTCAGTCAGCCGTTCGCCACGCCAAGTCCGAGCCGCCCATCGTCATCGCCCTGGTCGTTCTGATCCTGGGGCTGTTGCTGGAGCACAGCGCCGTGGAACACGGTGGTCTGTTGCTGTGGGGTCTGTTGCTGGTCATCCTGGTCGCCATCATCGGCGTCGCGTTCCGGATCAGCCATCATGCCGAGGTGTTGGCGTTGCGGCTGGGCGAGCCCTACGGCACCCTCATCCTGACCATCGCGGCGGTCTCGGTCGAGGTGGTGATCCTGGTAGTGTTGCTGCAGGGTGCGCCCAATCCCACCTTGGCGCGCGATACCGTGTATGCGGCGGTGATGCTCGACATCAACGGCATCCTGGGCATCGCGGCGTTGATCGGTGGCCTCAGGCACGGCGAGACGCCCTATAACGTGGATTCGGCCAGCGCGTTCATTGCCATGCTGCTGGTGGCTATCGGCATTGGCATGTTCATTCCCGACTTCGTGCCGGAGGAGCGTTGGCAAATCTATTCCGCCTTTTCGGTGGGGATCATGGCGCTGATGTATCTGGCGTTCCTGCGGCTGCAGACCGTGGAGCACCGCCAGTTCTTCGAATATGGCGCGCAGGCGGAAGAGGAAGCCCACGACCAGGCGCATAGCCCCAATGCCTTGCATATCGGCGTCATGATCGGCGCTATCGTGCTGGTGGGATTGCTGTCCGAGGTGCTGTCGGTGCTGTTGGACGCCGGGCTGGCCGGCAGTAGCCTGCCGAAATCCATTCCCGCTGTGCTGGTGGCGTTGATTTCCGCCAGTCCGGAATTGTTGACCGCACTGAAAGCGGCTTACCACAATCGGATGCAAACCACCGTCAACATCGCCCTGGGGGCGTCGCTGGCGACGGTGTTGCTGACCCTGCCGGTGATCGAAACCATTGCGCTGATCACCGGCGAGCGTATCGTCATGGCGCTGACGCCGGTGCAGGCTGGTATGTTGCTGCTGACCCTGCTGGCGGCGATGAACAACCTGCACGACGGCGAAACCAACGCCATCGAAGGGATCAGTCACTTGGCGCTGTTCGCGACTTTCGTGGCGCTGGTGTTCGTGCAGTAGCCGAATCTGAGCGGGGTCAACGGCTCCGCAATCCGGCGGCGACGTCGCGGAACGCCGCCAGAGCGGATTCAAGGTGTTCGATGATCTGCTGTTGGAGTTCGTCGGGCGGCGGCAGCTCGTCGAGATTTTCCAAGCTGTCGTCCTTCAGCCAGAAGATGTCCAGGCTGGCTTTGTCGCGGGCCAGCAAGTCTTGATAGGCGAAGAAGCGGAAGCGCTCGGTGGCAACGCGCTGATGACGGTTGGCCGGGTTGTAGCAGCGGATGAAGTCCTGTAGGTCCAGCAGTTTCAGGGGACGGGTCTTCAGCGTGAAGCGCTGGTTGGTGCGCAGGTCGTAGAACCACACGCCCTGGGTATGGACCCGGCCATCCTTGGGGGCGCTGTCGAAAAACACCACGTTGGCTTTCACCCCCTGGGCGTAGAAAATGCCGGTCGGCAAGCGCAGGATGGTGTGCACGTCGCAATTCTCCAACAGCTTGCGCCGGATCTTCTCGCCGGCACCGCCTTCGAACAGCACGTTGTCGGGTAGCACCACTGCCGCTTGGCCATCGATTTTGAGCATGCTGACGATGTGCTGCAGGAAATTGAGCTGCTTGTTCGAGGTGGTTTCCCAGAAGTCCTGGCGCTGGTAGGTGAGCGCGTCGCGGTCTTCTTCGCCGTCCTCGTTGGTAATGGTCATGCTGCTTTTCTTGCCAAAGGGCGGATTGGCCAGCACGTAGTCCACCTTGAACCGGGGCTCGGCAATCAGCGCGTCGGAGCGCTCGACCGCCGGTTCGCCATCCATGTCGCCGATGTTGTGCAGGAACAGGTTCATCAGGCACAGGCGGCGGGTGTTGGCGACGATTTCGTTGCCGCTAAAGGTGCTCTCGCGCAGGAATTTGGCTTGTTTGGCGTTGAGTTTCGGCGTGTCCCGTTGCAGCCAGTCGGCGTTTTCCCGAATCCATTGGCCGGTCCCGGACAGCCATTCGTTGGCGGCGAGAAAGAAGCCGCCGGTGCCGCAGGCTGGGTCGGCCAGGGTCTTGGTCGGCTCCGGGCGCACGCAGGCCACCATGGCTTGAATGATGGCGCGTGGCGTGAAGTATTGGCCCGCGCCGCTTTTGGTGTCTTCGGCGTTTTTCTGCAACAAGCCTTCGTACAGATCGCCCTTGGTGTCGGCGTCCAGGCTGATCCAGTTTTCGGCGTCGATCATCTGCACCAGGCGGGACAGTTTGGCCGGGTCCTGGATCTTGTTCTGCGCCTTGAAGAAGATCGCACCCAACATGCCTGATTCTTTGCCGAGTCGGTTCAGGCTGATCAGGTATTGCGCTTCCAGCGGTTGGCCGGTTTTGGCAGTCAGGCTGGCCCAGTCGTAGCCCTTGGGGATGTGCGATGCGCGGTTGTAGGGTTCTTGGGCGTATTCGTGCGCCAGTTTCAGGAACAGCAGGTAGGTGAGTTGCTCCAGATAGTCGCCGTAGCTCACGCCGTCATCGCGCAGGGTGTGGCAGAAATTCCAGACTTTTTGGATGAGGGTCGAGGTGTTCACATACGCTCTCGGAAAACAAGCTTCAAATAAATACTTTTTTATTAATAGGTTGGATCATTTCCAGCATTGTTATCCAAGTCAGAGGATAACAATGCAAAAGTGCTCCGAAGCATTTTTATGCGAAAAGATGGCTGCTGTCCGATCTATTCCATAGGATAATAACTATAGGAAAATTGCAAATAAAATAAATTAGTTACATAAAATCATCTAATTATTATCCATCGATTCAGATAATAAACTGGGTTCGGTATCACCTGCAGATGCAGGTTTGAGATAAACCATATTACGTTTCCCTCGGGTGGCATCCGGTACCAACAAACCTTGCTCTACCCATCGCTTCAGCAATTTGGATGCTTTCAGGGTGTCCAGGCCACTGATGGTGCACAGATCGCTATTGCTGATGGGACCATTGCGGTCCATCCAGTCGCTGACCTGCTCCCAGATCGGTGGACGTTCTTCGTTGAGCAAAATCACCATGACCGCTTCTTGTGCCTGTTCACGTAGCTCGCGATACTGGGGCGGATACAGGTTGCTAGCCCGCATGACTGTGAACATCATGCGTACTCCTTCACCGGCATCGACGTTGGGGGGTTCGGGAAACTCGCGCAGATTGCCGGCCAACAGGAGGTTGCGCGCAAACGAGCCCATGCGGTGGATCGTGGCGGCAGTGATGCGCCCAGGGAAGAGACCGGGATTCAGGATTTCGATACGGTTATCGAAGATGCGGATCTGGACATCACGGTTCAAACGATAGTCGCGGTGAATCAGCGCGTTGGTGATCGCCTCCTTGATGACTCGTTCGGGATAGCGGTGCACCGTGCGAAACCCGGACCGTGCAAGCGTCAGCCCTTCGGCCAGTTCATTGAGCACGTAGGTTTGTGTGTCCTCAATCAGGCGGTAGAGGGGACCCGACAAGGTGCGTGGCGTCTTCTTCAGGTTGGGTATTTCGCCGATCTCGATCTGCGTGCCCTTGTAGTGAAATACCCGAACGTCCGCCCGCGTTCCGGTTGCGGCCAGCAAAGCGCCTGGTTGGTCGGCGAACAGCAGCACAGCGGCCCGTAGCGGTCGTGGCTCTCCAGCTATTTTCCTTGCCAGACCAATGCGATAAAGCTGATCGATAATCCCCGTTGCGGCCAGTCCGCGTCCACGTAGGAAAAGTCGCCAAGTATCCGTGTCGAGTAACTCAAAGTCGATGTCCACCGGCTCCGATTCCGCACTGCGCACACCGCGTTGGTAAGACAACTCGGTGATCTCGGTTGCATTCATTTCGCGGTTGCTGGCTTGGCCACGCATCCAGGTGCCGTCGTCGAGGATAGAATGCACCTTGTCGCTGGTCGGTACATGCAGTGCCATGACTATGCCTGGCGTGCCGTCGCGCAGTGTGGTGTTTAGACGGAAGCCTCGCACGCCTTCGATCGTCGGCAGGAGGTGAGTGCCGAGCTTGCGCAGCAGTTCGTCGATCGCCTCGGGATTTTCACTAATGCCGAACAGACGGGTGCGACCTTTTGCTTTGTCAGCGTCTTCCACACCCAGCAATAACCAACCACCCTTGGTATTGGCAAAGGCGCATATCGTCTCCAGCGCCTTGCCGACCATCTTGCCAGATACACGCTTGGTCTCCAGCACCGGAGATTCCGCCTGGGATAGAGCGCGATCTAACAGTTGGCGTTCCAGATTCTCATCGGCATCTTGTATTAGGATCATGCAGTTACCTTTCTCTCGCACCCGCGTGGTTTTTTCACCGTCGCTTTTCCAACCCGTTCAGCGCGTATCCGTTTCAGCAATACGCTAGCGGGTTCGTCGTTGGAATTTTGTAGCACCAGTTCATTCCTCTAAAACCAACAATTCGTGTTCGAGTCGCCGAATCCCTTCGATCAGATTCCGAAAGCTGGACGAGCGGGTATTGTCTAGATCGATGTGCTGGCCTATGGTTCTTGATCCGGCCACTTTTTCGTAAACGTGCTGGGTAAGCTGTTTCAATTCGTGGCTAGGATTAGATAAGGCATCGGGCGCACGAAATTTTCGCGAACTCTGCTTTTTCGATAATCCAGGAATCAGCAATGCATGCTCCACTGCCGTCAAATCGGCCAGATAGAATGTTTCCAGTTCTTGGCAGGCTAGGCGCACCAGACAGTTTTCAGCTTTGCCGGTTTGTTGGCAAAGATCGAGTAAGCGCTGTTTCAATGCTCGACAGTCCGGGTAGCTATCCAAATCCCGCAGAACGATGAATCGGGCTGAGCGATTTTGGTAGGCGCGGATACGTCTTACCAATTGCTTTTCCAAATCCTGCTTGCCTTCAAATGGAATCAGGCGAAAATGAACTTGCTGACTCAGCAAGCGAGGCAATAAATTTTCCAGCAAGGCTTTTGCTGAGGCTTCTTCCAATAAAAAAACCAGCTCCTTCACTGTGGATCGGCTCCATCAAAGAAGCCTTGCTTCCATAAATAACCCAGTTGATCGCCTTCGGCCATATAAGCCGCAATTTGGGCATTGTCTTTGGCGCGGTGAATTTCGGTGAATCCTGCTTTTTTTACCAACCAGCACACTTCATCGAGTTCGGTAGCATTCAAGAAATCCGGTGAGTGGGTGGAGACGAATACTTGACCGCCGCGATGGGCGTAACTTCGGAATTCTTCGGCCAATTCGGCCATGAGTTGCGGGTAGAGCTGGTTTTCCGGCTCTTCGACACACAGCAAAGGATGCGGCATTGGGTCATGCAATAGCACCAGATAGGCAAACATTTTGATGGTGCCGTCGGATACGTAGCGATCCAGAAAGGGTGTTTTGAATGAGCCATCCTGAAAGCGCAAGGTGAGATAGCCATCGTCCATCAATTTAGGTTCTACCGAGGTCACTCCGGGTACGCGCTTGGCCATGATGTCGAGGATTTTTCGAAAAACATCTGGATATTGTTCGTGTAAATAGCGCGCGACTAGCGGTAAATTGTCGCCGGTTTCGCTCAGATGTTCGATCATGCCGGTTGCGTCTTTTCGGCCACGCGCCGCGCTGATGTGAAAATCAGATACATGCCAATTTTCGATGAGTTCTCTAAAGGCTTTGGCGGCCTTGAAGCGCTCGAATTGGCCTAGTCCTTTGATGGCTAGTGTATCGGCAGCGACTTTTTGATTTTCCCGCTCTAATTCCTCGTCGGCTTTATTAAAGTCTTCTTCATTGGTAATTGCGTAGCCTTCGCCTTTGGAAAAATCCAGAAAATGGTAGGGGCTGCCGTAACGTCCACGTTTATAGCGCAATACTTCGTGGTGCACGACCGGTTGGCCCGATACTTCGCCAATTTCCAAGGAATAGGTCACTAAGCGGTCGATGTCGGAAATTCTCATCCGATACTGTAATTCGATCAGAATGTTATCTTTTTGTGGATTACAGTCTCGGCTGAGCACTTCGCGGAATCGGCCACGTTTGTCCAAAGCTTGACGCACGTTGTTCTTCAGGCAGTCATGCAAAAAGCCGAAGACATCAAATAAGGTGGATTTGCCCGAGCCATTGGCGCCGACCACGACGAGGAATGCCGGCAATTCCTTGATGTGGATATTCCGAAATGTTTTGAAATTTTGCAGGCGCATGGATTCTATTTTCATTGCGATGCGTCCTTAACGGCTCGGCGGCGAGTGCGTTTTGTTTGATTTTTTTCGGCGTTTTGGCGCTCGTTGCGTATCCGTTCCAGCAATACGCTGGCGGGTTCGTCGTTGGGGTCTTGTGGTACTAATTGGCCGGAGAAGGCGGCGCGGAGGATGTTTTGGCGTTGGGTGGTGGATTGATTCAACGTAAATTCAACGGCGTAATCTTGGTCTGCTAGATTCTTAAGCTGTACCCGAATCTGCTCCAAGATTTCCAATTGCTCGACCGCAGGGGCAACTGGCACAGGAAAGACTCGCAACATAGTCATGTTAATGGATGCGAGATTGGTGGTTTGCTTACCCGCTTTCTGAAACCACAACTTTCCGAACGTATTACCATGATGAGAAATCAGCTCAGACTGCATACCCTCGCTATAGGGGCGCATACGAAACACATGGTTTTGATGAATGCACTGGGCTACCTGATTGCGCCACACCCATCCACGGCCTAGTTTATCTCGGTCGCCACCCTCATTAAAAAGTACATCACCATCCTGCAAAACCAGCTCAGCGATTTCCTGTTCAGTGGCAAAAATAGTCTTCACTTCGGTTAAGTCGAGATAACCACGCTGAACATTGGCTACACGTAAGTAATGCACTTCACGCACTTTTACATTAC
>RXIW01000054.1 GCA_003989065.1 Candidatus Competibacteraceae bacterium | reverse complement strand
CCGACGGCTGGCCAAGCTGGAACCGAACGATCCTCGGATCCAGGTGCTGTTGCGGCAGCTGGAAGCCAAGCAATAGGCATCTGGTCAGTGAACCGACCGCGCTTTTGAGATTTTCCGCGAGTTGCTTACCAGGGCGGCGCATGACGGCAGTGTCGGATGGCAGAACGCCAAACCGTTTGGCGCTGCACCAATCACCAGGCCAGGGGGAAACGATGGGAGAATCCGAAATCCTGAGCACCTATGCTGCGACCATGTTCGCGCTGCTCAATCCGTTAGGGATGCTGCCGGTGTTCATTGGCATGACCGATGGCCTGGACTCGCGCGTGCAGCGCTGGTTGGCTTTGTTCGTGTCGCTGACCGTGTTGGGGTTGATGCTGCTATTCTTGTTGACGGGCACGTCCATCCTTCATTTCTTCGGCATCACGCTGGATTCCTTTCGCATGGCCGGAGGCATCCTGTTGCTGCTGATTGGCATCCACATCGTCTCGGGCGATTCCACGGCCACCAAAAAGAATGTGGTGGCCGATAACGAGGAGAGTGCGATCAGCGAAGCCAAGTCGGTTTATCGGCGGATCGTGGTGCCGCTGGCCATGCCCTTGCTGGTCGGGCCGGGTGTGATCGCCAACCTGATCCTCTACGCTGGCGAAGCGCGGGAGATCAAGAGCACGACTTTGTCGCTGGGGTTGATCGGAGTCACCGTTGCCATTGCCGCGTTGGCGTTCGTGATTCTGTTGTCCGGCCGGGCATTGCGGCGGGTGCTGGGGGATGTGGGCCTGAACATCCTGACCCGTATCTTAGGGTTGCTGGTGGCTTCGATCGGTATGCAGTTCGTGATCACGGGCCTGACCAACGTCATCGTCGAGTCGGTTGCGCCTGCCGTGTTGAAGCTTCATTCGTAAACGCGATTGAGCAAGACCCGGTCGAAGCATGATTGTTGACTGATGACTGACGATGACTGAGGATGCGATGATGATGAAAAACCTTGGCAAGATAACCAGCAGTATTCTGTTGGCTGTGTCGCTGCTGGTCAGCGGCGGTCTGGCGGTGGCGGCCAGTCCTGACAAACCTGTGGGCAAGGTCGTGATTTCCGAAAAGCAGTTCGGATTGTTGCTGGGTGGCAGCTCCGGCAGTGGGACATTGACCTTCAAGGGCAGGAGATATCCGTTCAAGCTCAAAGGACTTAGCGCTGGCCTCAATGTGGGGCTCTCGAAGATGAGCGCTGTTGGTGAAGTCTATCGTATGCGGAGCATTTCCCAGTTTCCCGGCACCTATACCAAGTTCGAAGCATCGGTGGCCTTGGGCGGTGGCGTGGGTGGTTTGCGCCTGCAAAACGAAAATGGCGTCATCATGACCTTGCATTCGCGGACCAAGGGCTTGGATCTGAATCTCGGTAACGTGACCGGTATGACGATCACGATCAAATAGCCGGGGTTGCCGATCGGCGGAGAGGTCGTTGGCCTGTGCTTGCGACTTCTCTCGACAGGTAGACGGTTTGAAGACGAAAATCTAGAATTCCCCTATCCTCATTGAGTTCATCAGTAATCATAATCGATACACTCTTGATTTTCCGTTGGGTTCCTTCATTCGCTTCGCTTTTTCTTACGAAGACCGGCGCATGATCGCCGGATCGAACCGATTTCATCCCTAACCTTGGGAGATTGACCGTATGAAGAAATATCGAATTCTGCTGGCCGCGACGCTGGGCTGTGCGCTGGTTTCTCCGATGGCGCTAGCGGCGTCGCCGGCGGCTGACAAGGCTGGCGAGGAACTACGGGCAGTGTTGAAGCAGCACCATGAAGCCCTGAACAAGCATGACATCAAGGCCCTGATGGCCCTGTACGCCGATACCCCCGAGGTGGCGCTGATGGGGACCGGCCCTGGCGAATTCTGGAAGGGCAAGGCCGAGGTGGAAGGCGCTTACAAGCATTATTTCGAAACCTTCAAGGCGGGTTCCCTGAGCCATGAATGTCCTGAAGCGTCGGGTGACGAGCAGGGTAGCAGCGCCTGGCTGATGGCGTCATGCGTCATGAAGGACACCGATCCGGCCGGCAAGCCGCGCGAGTTCGGGCTTAATGTCTCGGCCGTGCTGAAGAAGGAAGCCGCCGGCTGGCGGTTCGAAGCCGTGCACGTCTCCAACGTGGTGAGCGACGGCGGAGCGCCTCCGGAAGGGGCCGCTGCGCCGAAGAAAGCCGAGTGAGCGGAGCAGAATGATGACGAAACAATACGATGACGTGGTGCAGCCCGAAGCGGCCGATACGCTGGCGGCCGAAGAAAGGCGGCGGTTTCTGCGCAGCCTCGGCAAGTGGTCGCAGGCGGTGATCGGTGGTGCGCTGCTGGGTGGCGCTCTGACCCATGCCGGTTCGGCCCAGGCTTGGGTTGCGGCCCGTGGTTACGGCGGTTCTGCCGCTGCTGGTCCTCGCGGCGGCTGGGTCAACCGCTACGGTGGCGGCGGCGGCGGCGGCTGGATCAACGGCGGTGGCGGATATCGCTACGGTGGCGGCGGCTGGATCAACGGCGGTGGCGGCAGCGCTGGCTGGGTCAACCGCTACGGTGGCGGTGGCGCTGGTTGGGTCAACCGCTATTGAGTGAGCAGCTGCGATAACGCTGCATCGGTCGACCCCGGATAGCTGGAGTCCAAGTACTTCGGTTGTCCGGGGTCGCTCGATTTCCGAGCCGTCAATTTGTCTTGCGCACCACGAAATAAATCTCCGGATTGAACCAGGCTCCCAGCGCGGCGATAGGACTGGTCGATTGTCGCAGGAGCGTGAAGCGCTGCATGGCCAATCGCTGGCGGAAACGGCGATAGTCGAAGCCCAGATGATGGAAGTGATAAGACCAGCCCATGGCGATTTCCTGAATAGGGCGCTGCTTGGGTGGAAAGCCAAGTGTCGCTTGCAGGATCGGCCCCAGCATCGCGTCGAAATCCCCACGCCGCCGTGTCATTCGAAAAAGACCTTTATAGAGAGCGGGTAGATGGATTTCCACCGGGACGCCGATGATGGCGATGCCACCGTTGCGCAGTATCGACCGGATGGTTGCAAAGGCTGCCTCGGTTTCTTTTTCGGGGAGATGCTCGAAAACCTCCAGGCAATACAGCAGGTCGACCGACTCGGCGTCGACTATCCCGGGATCGGTCAACAGGGTGATTTGTCGATACCCCTCGGTATTTTTCCGCGCCTCCGCTATGAGATCCGCTGCAGGTTCATAGCAAAGGATGTGGGCCTGTGGAAAAGTGGCGATGAGGCGTTTGGATAGCTCACCGTTACCGGCTCCGAAATCGAGTACGGTCTGGATGTTTTGAAGGTGGGCGGAGAGTCGAATCGCATCGGTTAAACGACGTTGTTGCAACCAGCGCTTGATCGGGCTCTTGTCGTGAAAGGTGATGTCAGCATAGGCCATGGCATCGAAAAGATAGCATCATATGGCGCAGATGTTCCACGGCCATGCCGGCGATCAGGAATGCTGGCGGTACGATGAACCTGATAGAGGATCATGCTCCTGACGTTGCTACATTTTGGCGATCGGCAATGATCCACAATCCGAACGGGCTTTTTTCGATAACACTGCAAGAGTGAACACCATGTCTGAAATCGTCACCGCCTTTACGCGGGTATGGACCGACATTACCGGCGGTACTCATGCGCCATTGTCCTTTCGCCTGATTATACAACCCATGGTGGCCGCCTTCTTCGCGATACAGGCCGGCTTGCAAGATGCGAAAGCCGGCCGTCCGCTCTACTTTTGGGCGGTCGTCATGAGCGATCCGGTACACCGGTGGGAGCTGGTGCAAGAAGGTTGGAAACATGTGGGCAAGGTCTTCATCGCCGCCGTCGTTGCCGATGCCATCTATCAGCTGATCGTGCATCGTTGGGTGTATCCATTCGAGGCGCTGATGGTTGCCGTGATTCTCGCGGTGTTGCCTTATCTGGTGATGCGTGGTCTGGTGAACCGTATCCTTCGCCATCGACACGGTGGCAGCAAGGCGATATAGGATGATTACAGGTTACTGTCGATCACCAGGGTCGCGCCGGTCATGCAGGCGGATTGGCTGGGATCGCAGAGGAAAGCGATGACCTTGGCGACGTCGGCCGGCGTGGTCTGGGTGCGCAAATGCGGCGCGGCTTGGCGCAACATGGTCGTGTCCACCGCGCCGGGCGCGACGCCGTTGACCCGGATCTTGAGACTCTTGCCTTCGGCGGCCAGCGCCTCGGTCAACCCGGTCAGCGCGAATTTGCTGACGGTGTAGGCTGCGTAGCCGGGGAATTTTTCGGTACCCGCCACCCCGCCCAGCGAGGAGACGTTGACGATGCTGCCGCCCTGCTCGCGCATCAGCCGAAAAGCCTGTTGCGCGCACAGCATCGCCCCGCGCAGATTGATCGCCATCAGCCGATCCCAGTCGCTCATCGCCATGTCGGCGAAAGGGCCGCTGAGCAGGATGGCAGCGTTGTTGACCAGGATGTCCAGCCGGCCGAATTCGTTCCCGATGCGGGTAAAGGCCATCTCGACTGCGATGGCGTCGGCGACATCCAGCACCAGTGTCGAGGCACTCAGGCCCAGGGAACGGAGCCGGGCAACAGTGATGGCCAGTTCCGATTCGGTACGGCTGGCGACGATGGCGTGAGCGCCCTTGCGGGCCAGCGCTTCGGCGGTGGCTGCGCCGATGCCTCGGCCGCCGCCGGTGACGAGAGCCACTTGATCGTGGAGGGGAAACATCGCTTGGCCTCCGACCGCTGTGGGAATGGAGCCGCGAACGGCGTAGATTCCATAGATACCGCTGGCGGCGTGGAAGCGCAAGCGCGATTTCAGTCCGCTTTCAGTTCGAAGCCCATGTACTGGGCATGATGCCAGCGCAGCGCCACCCGCAGCACATCGTGCGCCGCCGGGTTGCCCGCAACCGTGAATCGGCAATCCAGGCTGACTTCGCCGTCTTCCCCTTCGGTGTTGGTCTTGCTGCCGTCCGCGCAATCGAGCGGCGCTCCGTTGAGAGTGGCTTCCAGTGTGGCGCGAGTGTCGTCGTGGCTACCGGAAAAAAAGACCTTGAAGCGTAGAGAGCGGGCAGCCGCGGCGGGGTCGAGCCGGCATTCGAATTCCTGCGTACTATGACCGGGTAGGCGTAGCGTACATGGCGATGGCGCGGCGGCTGGGGTGGCGCCTGTTTCGGTGGCGTGAACGACGCTCTGGGGCGTGGCCATCAGCCAGAAGGCCGTTGATCCAATCAGCAGCTTTTGCCGGACACCGCTGGGCTGGCCGGCGATTTCGATGCATTTCGCGGTCATGTCGCGTTACCTCGTTGAACGTGGATCGGTTGGCGCACAATCGGATGCCGTGACCCCGAGGCGCAGTCGCTCAAGGGGCGTCGGGCAAGGCGTGCAGGGCTTGGGTGGCTTCCGGTCGGGCGGGCTGCAATTGCGCCAGCTCGGTCAGCAGCGCGCGGGCGGCGGGGATATCGATCCGGCCCAGGGCGATTGCCATCCGCAGCAGCGGGTCGTAGGCCGGTCGGAAATCGGGGCTGATGCGCAAGACGGCCAGCAGCGGTTCGCGCACCTGCACCAGCATGCGTCGCACGTCGGCGGTTGGCTGCACGGCGCGGCCGACGGCGAGGAAGCGATCGCGAGCCGTCCAGTACGCCGCCAGCCGGGATAGCCACAGATCGTCGGCGGGCATTGCGACCAGCTGGTCCAGGTGGATCTCGACCTCGCCCAGCAAGGCCAGCAGCCGGTCGACCGGCAGGGAATCGGGGGCATAGGTGATGCGCGGCGCGCGATAGACCACCACCGGATGGTCGTCGGTGTTCAGGGGCGCGTCGGCGGCGAAACGCGCCAGCGCCTGGGGACCGGCGATGAAACTGCCCAGCAGAGCCAGATCGTCGCCGATGCCGAATGCAGCCGGGGCGCGTGGCAGGGCGATGTCGTTCAGCCGCGCCCGCAACGAGCCGACGTCGAAGCGCGTGCCGTCTCGGCGGGCGACCAACCCCAGCACCGGCGTATCCAGACTGTTGGTGGCGAGCATGGCCCAACCGTGCGGGTAGACGGCGAGGAAGGCGCGCACGATGCTGCGCAGGGTGGTGAGATCGAGTTGATGCAGCGGCAGCCATTGGCAGAATAGACCGCCTGCAGCGAGCCGATCCCGCACCGCCGTAAAGTGCTCTACGGTGTAGAGCGAACCGGAGCCGCTGCGCGCCGGATGAAAATTATCGGCCACGATCAGATCGTAGTGCTCGGGCGTGGTGCGCACGAAGCGGCGGGCGTCGGCTGAGAGCAGATGCAGGCGCGGGTTGGGGCTAGCGGCCTCGAAGGGACGGCGGAAATAGGCCGATGCGGCGATGACTTCCGGCAGTAATTCGACGGCGTCGACCTCCAGCAGCGGATCTTCGGCTGCCGCCGAGGCGGTGATACTGGTGCCCAGACCCAGGAACAGCGCGCGTCGCGGGGCAGGGTGGAGCAATAGCGGCAGCAATGCCTGGCGGGCATCGGCCAGCAGCGTGGCGCTACTGCCTTCCTGCTGGCGATTGTTGATGTGCAGGCGCGCAACGCCATCGCCATCCTCGACGATGCTCACTGTGGCCATCACGCCGTCCTGATAGCTGACCAAGCGGCCACCGGTCGGCAGCGCGACGAAGGTGAGCGGCGGCAGCCAGATGGCCAGGGCCAGGGCCGCAAGAGCCGTCGCCCACAGGCTCGGGGCGGACCAGCGGCGCGGCGCGGACAAGGCCAGATAACCGACGGCGACCAGGAGCAGCGCGTATTTGGACCCCAGCAGCGGCAGCAGGATGACCCCGAACAGCGCAGGAGCCAGCGCTGCGCCCAGAGTGTTGACGGCCAGGGCTTGGCCGAAGTGGCTGCCGCGCGCTTGGGCCTGAGCGCACAGGCTGCTGAAGAGCGCGCCCATGATGACGGTCGGCGGTAGAAACGCCAGCAGCGCCAGCACGGTTTCCGCCGCCAGCGCTGCGGTCATGCTGGGACCGAGCATCCGCAGTAGCGCGTTCTTGACGATCTCCGCGCCGGCCAGGTTCAGGATGCCCAGCAGACAGGCCGCCGCCAGCAGGCGCAGCAACCGCTCGCGTTGCCGCTCCGGTGCGGTCGCAGTGGACTGCCATCGGTGATACGTCCCAGCGCCCAGGGCCGTCCCGACCAGATAGACGGCCAGCAAGATGGCGAAGGTGTAGACGGTGTTTTCGGCCACTTGGCTGAGCACCCGAACCACCAGCACCTCATAGCCGATGCCCAGCAGGCCAGTGGTGGCCAGCAACGCCAGCAGACCGGACGGGGAGGCGTCGGAGTCGGGCGGCGTATCGATGGCGGTATCTTCCGGCGGCGCAGCGAACAGCCGCAACGCAACCACGGTGCAGAGCAGGTTCAGCGTCATGCAGACTAGCGCGGCGCGGGTCAGGCCGAAGGCCGGTATCAGCCAGAATGCGACGCCGAGCACGCCCAGCACCGCACCGAAGGTATTGCCCGCGTACAGGGCTGCGATATGGGTTCCCTCTCGTCGCAACTGCGCCAGGACGCGTTCCATGGCCGGCAGGGTCGCGCCCATGGCGGCGGTCGCCGGTAGCAGGAGCAGAAAAGCGCCGCAGAAGGCCACGGTCCATTGCCAGGCCGCTGCAGGGCGTGGACCGGTTAGGTCGAGCAGCCAGCCTGCGATCGGCCCCATCGACAGCGCTAGAACCAAGCTCCATGCGCCGATCACGGCTTCGCAGGCTGCGTACCAGCGCGCAGGCTGCGCACTGCGATCGATGCGAGATCCCAGCAGCGCCGCGCCCACGGCCAGCCCACCGAAAAAGGCGGCTACGACGGCGAAGACGGCCGCCGCCTCGTGTCCCAGCCACAGGGCGCTTTGTTGGGTCCAGACGATCTGATAGCCCAGCGCCGCACAGCCGGATGCCACCATCAGACCGAGCGCAAGCCGCCGACGGGTCGCTGTCGGTTGCGCGGCAACGGCCGTTGGCAGGTGGCCTGATTCCGCCTCAACCACTGAATGCGATCCGATAGCCCCAGGAGTCGAGGCGGGCCGGGATCGCATTGAAAGCCAGCGTGATCCGCCGTTGACCCGGATTCGGCGGCACCGCATGCATCAGATAACTGGGAAACAGCACGAGATCGCCCGGTTGGGGTTGGGGACTGATCCATTGATCGGTGTTGTAGGGGCCTGAAACGACGCTGGCATGGTCGTTCTTGAAGGCGAAGTCGAGGCCACCCGGCGATTTCATGAAGACCGTGCGCGAGTCCGGATGGGTGGGGGTGAGGTACACCACTCCGGAGATGAAGCTATTGGCATGATTGTGCATCGCCTGACGCCCGCCAGTGTCCAGCAGATTCACCCACATTTCCTTCAACGACCATCCCAGGCGCTCGCCGAACAGCAAAGCGCCGAACTCCGTCAGCTGCGGGGTGATGAGCGCCGCCGCGTCGACCAGCAGCGGGCTGTCGCTTGGGCGCAGCATTGCGGTATGCGACAGATTGGGAGAGGAGTTGTTGGCGAGATCGGCCACGGTGCTGAAGTGCGCGACCAATCCAGCCACCAGGTTGAGATCCAGCGCACTCGGCACGCGCATGAAAGGGGTGGGGAAAAGTCCGGTGACTTCTGGCTTGGGCACGATAGCCTCGGGGTGTCAGCGTCAAGCTTGGGCAAGGAAAAATTCGGAATAGTCATTTTACGAATGCAAGTGTGACAAGCTCATGACTGAAGCCCGCCATGATTCACGTTCGAAAGCTTGGATAAGCCCCGTTCATTTGACGCGATGGAGTCTGAGCATCGATTTCATAATCGCCAACGGGCCGTCATGGATTCGTCATGGATTTGTCATTTTGGCCCGCTACGATGCCGAACCAGTAATAACCATGCGTATCACTTGGTTATCCATACTGTTCGGTTCGGTCGATGGGGGAATTTCGATGAGTCCTGGATTCAGCAAGAATCGGGTTGCTTTGGCCGTGGTCGCCGCGCTCGGCGTCTTCGCCATGGAAGCGGCCCCTGATGCCGCCAACGCCGCCAACGGTACCTACGTATCGGGCGATTTTCACAACCACACCACCTGCTCGGATGGCTCGATTTCGATGCAGAAGCTGGTGAAGAAATCCACGGACAAGGTGGATACGCCCTGGGGCCTGGATTGGTTCGTGCAAGCCGGCCATGGCAGCAGCGGCAATCGCAATTGCACCTTGGTCGAGGACGAATCGCTAGCCACACCAGCCTATCCGCTGCCGACCTTCTCGCCGCCGACCAATGCGAATCCGCCGCCGGCAACTCTGAGCTACCCCAACACCACTTGGCAGAATACGATCCCCGCCGTGCAGCCACAGGGTGATGTATCGGGCACTGCTCCCAGCCAGAACATGTGGCGTTGGCAGGCGGTCCAGCAGTTCCAGTATCCGCTGATCGAATATCTCAACGCCTACTGGAACAAGCCACTGTTCGTCGGCGTCGAGTCTGTCGTGGCCGGCCACGAACACACCTCCATGTCGATCATCACCGGACAGATCCCGCAATCCTTGAGCGCGGACGACCTGCCGACCAGCCCGCCCTATGTGCCGGTCGGTAATGCCAATGCCTTGTCCCAGTGGAACTACTGTTTCGACCGCGGCGACACCGATACCAGCCGCGGCGCCGGCAACAACTGGAGCTGCGCCAATCCGGCCAGCCCGGGCTCTACCTCCGCCGAGCTGGGTTGGAGCGACAGCGCCATGAAGCTGAACCAGCCCAGCGGCACCGGCACCGGGGTCAAGGGTCATCTGAAGACCGTCGAGGGTCTGAAGTGGATGGTCCAGTTCGATCCGGACACCAGCTACTATATCCCCGCCCATCTGGAGCGCGCCGGACCGTTCAACCCGAATGGCAACAACGGCTTCAATGTCGAAAGTCTGCGCGACTTTAACAATGCGGCCCCGAAAGTCGCCTTCGGCTTCGAGACCCAGCCGGGCCATCATGCCTCCGACGCCCGGGGCGAGTACACCATTCGCCGCAACAACTTCGGCTCGAGTTCCGCGCCGAATTACATCGACTCGGTCGGTGGCACCACCTACGGCGGCACCGGTGTCTACGGCGCTCAGATTGGCGGGGTATGGGACGCGCTGCTGGGCGAGGGTCGTAACTGGTGGTTCTTCGCCAGCTCCGACTGGCACAACCGTGGCATTTTCCCGCCGGACGATCGCCGTTCCACCCAGGATTTCTATCCAGGCGAGTTCCAGCGCACCTACGTCATGGTGCTGAAGAGCAGCGATACCCCGCGCCCGGGTAGCGACACCAAGCTGCGGCCCCAAGCCATCGTCGATGGCTTGCGCACCGGCAACGCCTTCTCGTCCGAGGGGCAGTTGATCGATCGCCTGGCTTTCGTCGCCTGCATCGGTCCCAACGCGGCGAATGGCCGCAAGGCTGCCGATGTGGAAGCACTGGCGGTCAATGCCGCGCTCAAGAACACGGCGGTCGATACCAGCTATTGCGCCACCATGGGCCAGAAGCTGGTGGTGCCGCCGCAGGCGCAGGTGATCGTGTCGATCGTGGCGCGCGATCCGGCCGGCACCAACTACTCGCCCTACACCTTCGACAATCCGTCCCTGGCGCAGGTCAACATCCATCAACCCTTGAACAAACCGGTTCTGGATCACATCGACGTCATTCGGGGCGCGGTGACCAGCCTGCCCAAGAAGGCGGACGATCCGGATTATGCCGGGGCGTGGCCGAACGATTGGATCGATTCTTACTTGGTCGGCAAGACGCCTTCGCTGGATACGGTGCCGGTTGCCGCCAAGAATCCGACGGCCAAGGTCATCAAGACCTTCGACAGCACCGGTTGGAATACGGTATCGGGCAATTCCGAGTACAAGGTGATGACCTTCACGCTCGGCCCGATGGTCGCCACTCAGTACGTCCGGCTGCGCGGCTCCAACCTGCCGCCGAGCGTGCCGTTCGAGACCGATGCCGACGGCAATCCGCTGCCGGATCTGTGGACCAATGCGGTGGCGGTGAATTACAAGGACAGCAGCAAGGCGGAATTCCCCGCCGACAGCTTCCTGCAGATTCCCTGCAACACCAAGGGCACCACTCAGTTCGACGGTTGTCCCGACCATCTCGGAGTTCGCGATGGCCAGAAGTATTCGAGCTATGACGTGGCTGCCTGGTCGGATCTGTGGTTCTACAGCAATCCGATCTATATCGAGGTCGAGGGTGGTATTCCGGTCGTAGGGGTCAAGGCCAAGGATTCGAACGGGATCATCGGTGGCGTCGCCGCCCAGTAACGCAACGGAGCATTGTCGCTTCTCCGGCGCTGTGGGCGAGAGGCCCACGGCGCTGTTTCATGCCCTCGATCTTGACTGACCCATGTCCACCACCGTGCTTTCGAAATCCGTTCCCAAGGAACACCCATTCTTCTCACGCCATGCGGCGCTGGGCTGCTGGCTGCGCGAACCGCTGCTGCACTTTCTGTTGCTGGGCGGTTTGTTGTTCGCGCTCAACGCTTGGTTGGGCGACCGCGCCGACGATCCGCATACGATCGTAGTGGATGTTGTGGTCGACCGGCAGGCGCAACAGATCTTCAAGGACGCCCGCGGCCGCGAACCCGACGAAAACGAGCTGTACGCCCTGCGCCGGGTCTGGCTGGATAACGAAGTGCTGTATCGCGAAGGGTTGGCGCTGGGCGTCGACAAGGGCGATCCGACCATCCGCGAGCGGGTGATCTTCAAGGCTCTGAGCATCGTCGACGCCGGTCTCAAGCTGCCTCCCATCGATGAAGCAGGTTTGCGCGAGTGGTTCGAGAAGAACCGCGACAAATACGATGAACCGGCCCGCTACGATTTTCAGGAAGCGGTGCTGGTCGGCGATAAATCCGAGATGGCTTCACGGGCTTTCGCGGCGGCGCTGAACGCCGGCGCGCCCAGCGACGACATGCAGGCGGGCTTGCGGATCTTCAAGGGCCGGCCGCATCAGAATCTGGTGCAAAGCTATGGTCCCGAGTTCGCCAAGGCGCTCGAGGAAGAACCGGCGGGTCAATGGCATGCCCTACCCAGCCGCGACGGTTGGCGGGTGGTGCGGCTCGAGGCGGTGACTTCGCCCAAGCCGGCCGATTTCGCCAGCTTGCGAGGAGTGGTGCGGCAGGACTGGGTCGACGCCACCATGGCCGATCTACGGACCGCCACCGTCCGCGCCCTGGCCCGGAAATACACCGTGAAAGTCGAAGAGGGCGCGAAATGAGCGCCGGGCTGCGCAGCTGGCTGCTGGTGGTGCTGGCGTTACTGAGCAGCGGCGCGGCGGCGCACGAGATGAGCATGGCCGAGATGGAGGTGCGCCAGATCTCGCCCCGGGAATTCCTGTGGCAGTGGACGGTGAGCGGCAATCGTCCGGCCAACGAAGTGCTGACGCCGGTGTGGCCGGACGGTTGTCAGGACGAGGACAACATCGTGCGTTGTGGCGACGCCGGCCTGCAGGGGGTCTTGACGATCAAGGGGATCGGCAAGGTCTATTCGGCGGCTATGATCCGGGTGTACTGGCGCGATGCTCCGATGAGCGTCTATACCATCGCTGCGGGGCAGCCGAGAGCGCGCCTGTCCGGGCCATCTGACGGCGCCAGCCCTGGCCCCGGCGCTTATCTGTATCTCGGCATCGAACATATCATGCTGGGGGTCGATCACCTGCTGTTCGTGCTCGGCCTGTTGCTGATCGTGGGCGACCGCTGGATGCTGCTGAAGACCATCACCGCCTTCACCGTGGCGCACAGCATCACCCTCGCCGTGGCCACCTTCGGTATTGCCCATGTGCCCGCGGCCCCGCTCAATGCCTCGATCGCGTTGTCGATCCTGTTTCTCGGCCCGGAGATCGTGCGGCGCTGGCGCGGCGAGACCAGCTTCACCATCCGTCATCCCTGGGTGGTCGCCTTCGCCTTCGGTTTACTGCACGGGTTTGGTTTCGCCAGCGGTCTGGCCCAGCTGGGCTTGCCCGACAGTCAGATTCCGCTGGCCTTGCTGCTGTTCAACATCGGCGTCGAAATCGGCCAGCTCGCCTTCGTGTTCGGTATCCTGCTGCTGGAACGTTCCTTCCGCCTGCTCGAATGCCATTGGCCGCGGCTGGTCGAGCGGTTGCCGGGTTATCTGGTCGGCACCCTGGGGGCGTTCTGGACCATCCAGCGGGTTGTCATCTTGTTGCGCAGTGTCGCGTGAAATCGGGAGGGGTCCTATGAATACACATCGCCCATGGAAACTGTCCGTCGCAGGGTGGGCGGCGCTGCTGCTGTTCGCGCCGGCGACCGTGCTGGCGCACCAGGAAATCGGCCAGATCACCGGCTTCGCTTCGGGATTTCTACACCCGATATCTGGGTTTGACCATGTCCTGGCGATGGTGGCGGTCGGGCTGTGGGGCGCGGTGCTCGGTTCTCCGGCCATCTGGGTGTTGCCGGTGGCGTTTCCGGTGACGATGGCCTTCGGCGGCCTGATGGGGCTGCTCGGCGTTCCGCTGCCCGGCATCGAGATCGGCATCGCCGCCTCGGCCATCGTGCTGGGGATCATGGTCCTGGCCCAGCTGCGTCCGCCGCTGTGGGCGGCGGCCATCCTGGTGGCCTTCTTCGCCATCTTCCACGGCTACGCCCACGGCAAGGAGCTGCCGGAGGGCGCTAGTGCACTGCTCTACAGCTTCGGCTTCGTCGTTGCCACCGGTTTGCTGCATCTGGTCGGCATCCTGCTCGGCGAAGCGCATCGCTGGGCCGTGGGGCGGCAGGCGGTGCGGGCGGCAGGCGGCGGGGTGGCGCTGGCGGGTCTGTTCTTCCTGTGGCAGGCGGTCGCCGCATGAGGCGAGCGGTTGGCACGACTCTGGTGGCGCTGGCGGCGATCGTCGTCGCCAGCCCGGCCCATGCCCACTTGGTGGAGACCGGCTTTGGCGCTTTCTACGACGGTATCGCCCACTTTGCCGTTTCGCTGGCCGATATGCTGATCGTGATCGCGCTGGCGCTGTTTGCCGGGCTGCGAGGAACGCGGGCGGCCCGCCATGCCATGTTCGCCTTGCCGGCGGCGTGGCTGGTCGGCGGGGCGCTCGGGGCGCTGTGGCCGACCGCGTCGATCTGGCCGGTGTCGACGACCTTGTCGCTGGCGCTGACCGGGGCGCTGGTCGCGCTCGACGCCAAGTTGAGCGACGCGAGCGTCACCGCCTTCGTGATCGTCGCCGGCGCGCTGTACGGCTTCGTCAATGGTGCGACCATGACTCCGGGCGGGGCCGGCGGCCTGGCGCTGCTCGGCGCGGTCTGCGCCATTTTTTTCGTGAACACCATCCTGGCCGCCGAGGTCACGGTCTTGCCGGTCGGTTGGCCGCGTATTGCGGTGCGGGTCGCCGGTAGCTGGATCGCCGCGACCGGGATGCTGATGCTGGGCTGGCTGGCGCGTCCGACGCTGGCGTGACGCGGCGGGCCTTCGCGGCTCGCTGTCAGTGTTCCCACTGGACCCGATAGCTGGCGCCCTGGCCGAGCGATTCGTCGATGCGCAGGCAGGCGGCGATGGTGCGCTCCCGCCAGGGCACCGAGCGATCGCGGTTTAGCTCGTCCCACAGCCGTTCGAACAGCGCTTGGGCCAGGTTCTCGGCGGTGATGTTGTCCACGGCCAGCACCACCACTTCGTCGGCCGGCAGGATGTAGCGCTTGCCGCATAGCCGGAAGGCGTATTCGTCCGGAGCGGCGGCGAGCGTTTCCAGATAGGGATTGCGCCCGGCGATCAGGACCTTCTCGTCCCACTGGTGGCAGACGGTCTTCAGCGCCTGCTTGAAGATGTCGTAGCTGAGCATGTGCGCCAGCGCCGGTTCGGTCAATTCCACCGTCAGTTCGACCTGATAATTGTGGCCGTGCAGGCTTTCCTTGCTGCCGTCGGCGAATACGGTCATGTGCGCGGCGGAAAATTTGAGGTAGTCCTTGCGGATGTGGATCATCCAGCTCCGCTGTGCGGCCTGCCTGCTCATGCCACCGCTTCCTCCGTTCCGTTGGGTTCCGCCGTCAGTGCCGCCAGCCAGTCGGCCAGAGCCGTGCCGTAATGGGCCAGGGTGTAGCTGCGTTCCACCCGCGCCCGGCAGGCAGCGCGCTCGATCGACGGAATCCGCTCCACGGCCGCGCACAGGCCGTCGAGATCGTCCGGCTCGGCCAGCCAGCCGGTTTCACCGTCGTCGACATAGGCGGCGATGCCGCCGCGCCGGTAGGCGATCACCGGGGTGCCGCAGGCCAGCGCTTCGATGCCGACCAGGCCGAAGGCTTCCAGCCATTTCGGCGTCATCAATAGCGCCCGGAACTGGCTCACTGCTTCGGCCAGGGCCGGCATCCGCAGGAAGCCACCGTAGCGGACCGCCGCTGTGGGATGCCGTCGCACCAAACGGTCCCAGTAGGCCCGGTCCTGCATGACGCCGAACGCCATCACCGTGGCGCCGGTCCGGTCGGCTAGGGCGAACGCGTCCTCCAGTCCTTTTTCCGGCGCGATCCGGCCCAGCCAGCCCAGCGCAGGGCCTGGATGGGCGTTGTAGGGATAGCGCGCCAGGTCCAGTCCCGGCGGGATCAGCCGCGTCGGGCCAGCGAGGCCGAAACTGGCCGCCTGCGGGGCGCTGAGGAATGCCAGACGGTGCGGCTGACAGGCGGCGATGCGGCGGATTTCCAGATCCAGCGAGCGATTCAGCGAACCCATGCTGACCAGTGTGCCCAGCGGACAGGGCAGATGATCGCTCAGGAACAGGGGCAGCCAGTCGTAGGAAAAATTCAGGATGACGTCGCCAGCCTGGGACTGATCCATCAGGCGGCGCAGCGCGACGACCAGAAAGGCGTCGGCTTCGATCGACAGGGGTCGATCATGGCCATGGCCGATCATGGTCGGTGCCAAGCGACCGGGCAGGGTGAGCAGTTCCGGAACGTCGGCCGCCGACTCCAGCGGAGCGATGATCCGTACGGCGTGACCCTGTGCGTTCAACTGCCGGGCGGCCTGGATCACCATGTGTTCCACCCCGCCGCCCAGGCCGGAGCCGAGCGGCGCAACGGCCGTCGACAACAGATCGACACGCATGCTTCACTCCTGCGGAGGTCCTATCCGATTATAGACGGCATCGACGGTGACGCCGATGAAACGGCGTCGGGCGAAAGCGACGGCGGGGTCAAAAGCTCTTGCGCAGATCCATGCCCGCATACAGTCCGGCCACCTGCTCGGCGTAACCGTTGAACGGCAGCGTATCGCGGCGGAACAGGTCGCCGATGCGCCGTTCCTTCTTCTGCGTCCAGCGCGGGTGGTCGACGGCTGGATTCACGTTGGCGTAGAAGCCGTATTCGTCTGGATTTTCGCTGCTCCAGGTGGTGCGCGGCTGCTGTTCGGTGAAGCGGACCTTGACGATAGCCTTGACGCTCTTGAAGCCGTATTTCCACGGTACGATCAGGCGCAGCGGCGCGCCGTTCTGATTGGGCAGTTCCTTGCCGTACAGGCCGGTGACCAGCAGAGTCAATGGGTGCATGGCCTCATCCATCCGCAGCCCCTCGACGTAGGGCCAGGACAGCAGGCGGGTGCGCTGGCCCGGCATCTGGGCCGGATCGAGCAGGGTGGTGAATTCAACGTACTTGGCGTTCGCGGTCGGCTGGAACCGTGGCAGGATCTTGTTGAGCGGCACGCCCTGCCAGGGGATCACCATGGACCAGGCTTCGACGCAGCGCAGGCGATAGATGCGCTCCTCCGGGGTTTGCGAGCCCAGAAAATCTTCCAGCGCGTACTGCCCTGGTTTCTCGCAATGGCCTTCCACCGTCACCGTCCAGGGTTTGGTCTTCAGGCTGCCGGCATTTTCGGACGGGTCGGATTTGCTGGAGCCGAACTCATAATAGTTGTTGTAGGTGGTGACATCCTGGTAGGGGGTCGGTTTGAGGTTGTCGTCTGCAGCCGCGCGGGCGATTCTGCCGCCCAGCGCGGGCGGTAGAATCGCGGCAGCGCCCAGCACAGCGGCCGTTTTCAGGAATTCGCGGCGACGGGCGTACAGTTCGGGCGGGGTGATCTCGGACGGGCGAATATCGGCGGGTTTCTTGATCAGCATGGCGCGCTCCTCAGCGAAGATCTCTCGTTCCTCTGAGACCTTCGCCGCCGCCACAAGTTACCGGACTCGCATGGGCGATTGGCCGATGAAATGCGCCCTCCGCTGCATCAGGACAACCAGCGGATCAGGAAGTCGGGGTGCAGAGCCCAGCCGAGCAGACCGGCCAACCCCATGAGCGCGCCCAGCGCGGTCGGGAGCAGCGCGACCCCGTACAGCCAGCGCTTTTGGGTGAGCGAGGTGATAGCCAGCATGGAGATGGCCAGGGCCAGGAAAGCGTCGGACAGATCGAACTGATCGTCGCGATAATTGAGGGCATCGTAGGCCCGTTGATCGGTCTCAGCCTGGGCCTTGACCGCATTCTTTTTGTCAGCCTGATCCTTGACCAGGGTTTCGTAAGCGGCGATCAGCTGTTCGCGAGCCGCCCCGGTCGTCACCGGCTCCGCTGATCCGGCGATTCGCAACTGGTTCAGTGTCGCCTTGGCGATTTCCTCGCGGATGTTATGGGACTGGTAATAGCTCCAATGGTCGATCCGGTCGGCTTGGGCCTGTTGCATGGCTTGGACGATGTTGTCGTCCTTGATCTTGCAGATGCCGAGGAAGGTCGCGATCAGGGTGATGGTGACCGCGACCCAGTTGTTGAGCGAACTGGCGGCCTTGTCGGCCGCTTCCGGTTCTTTGACGACCGATTCGATGGGATCTTCGAGCACTATCACACCTCCAGAAAGTCGAGCGGGTCTTGCCGTCGGGCCGGCGCGATGCCACCGCCTTCGATGAACAGTCGATGCCAGAGTGCAAACTGCAGCAGGCGCAGCAGTTTGGCGCGGAGGGTGCTGGACGCCTGGCGTTGCTGCTCGGCGATCAGTCGCCGCACCCCTTCCGGGTTGAACCACTCGCGGACGCCGGCGTTGCCCAACAAGGCCCGCTCCAGCCGGGGCAGACGCGCACCGGTCGGCCAGTGATCGACCGGCACCGAAAGCCCTCGTTTGCGCAATTGCAGATATTCGAGCGGCAGCCAGCGCTGCGCCCAGCGCCGCAGGAAGAATTTACCCTGCCGCCCTTGAATCTTCAGGGCGTCTGGCAGGCTCAGGCCGAATTCGATCACGCGATGATCGAGCAGGGGAACCCGCGCCTCCAGCCCCCAGGCCATGGTCATCCGGTCGGTCTTGACCAGGTAGCGGCCGGGCAGCACGGTGTCGATGTCGACGGTTTGCATACGCTGCAGATCGCTCCAGGCGGCTGGCGCTGCCTGCCACGATGCCACGAACGGTTGCCGCCAGGCCGCGTTGGCTTGTAGCAGAGCGGGATTGAACAGCATTTTCGCTTCGCTGGGAGTGAAGCCCGGTTTGGTGCGAAAGCCGCCCGATCCCGGCCAGCGCCAGGATTTCAGCAAGCGTTGCAGGTAGATCCGCCGGTAGCGTCCGTAACCAGCGAACGCCTCGTCGCCGCCGTCGCCGGTGAACACCATCTTGACGTCTTGCGCCGCCCGTTCAGCCAGATACGACAGCGCGAGCCCGGCATAGTCGTCGATCAGCTCGTCGGCGGCCCAGACCATGTAGGGCATGCGTTCGAAGGCGGCCTGCTCGTCCAGTTCGAGCACGGTGTGCCGGACCTGGAAATGCTGGGCAACGCGTTGGGCGTCGCCCAGTTCGTTGGTCGCGCCGTCGTTGCCTGGAAAACCGATCGAATAGGTGTCCAGCGGTTCGGCCCCGGCGGCTTTGATCATGCCAAGCAGGGTTGCCGAATCGATGCCGCCGGATAGAAACAGTCCGAAGGGCACATCGGACCGCAGGTGTTTATGCACGACCTCGGTCATCAGCGTTTCGAAGTGCTCGGCGGCTTCCTCGAAGCGTATCGCCTGGGGTTGCACCTGTTGCGGCGACCAATAGCGCCAGCGCCACACCAGCTCGCCGGCTTCGAACAGCAATGCCTCGCCAGGCAGTAGGCGTTCGATGCCGTTGCACAGCGTGATGTTATCCGCGGCAAATCCGCTGTGGAGATATTGGGCCAGGGCGATCGGATTGACCGTGTGCGGTTGCCGGTTTTGCAGGGCAAACAGCGCTTTCAGTTCGGAGCCGAAACAGACCCCGTCGGTCGTCCAGCTGAAGAACAACGGCTTGATGCCCAATCGATCGCGCACCAGCAGCAGTCGGTTCTGGCGCTGGTCATAGAGGGCGAAGGCGAACATGCCCTCCAGATGGGCCAGGAAATCCAGACCGTATTCCTGATAGGCGTAGAGAATCGGTTCGAAATCGCTCTGGGTAGCGAAGCGATGGCCTTTGTCGGCCAGTTGCTGGCGCAGCTCGATATAATTGTAAACTTCACCATTGCCGACCAGGCACAGGCTTTTGTCGGCGTTGTACAACGGCTGTTGGCCATGATCGAGATCGATGATGGACAGGCGGGTGAACGCCAAACCGACGTGTTCGGATTGATGTAAACCGGTGTCGTCGGGGCCGCGGTGGCGTAGAGTCGCCAGCGCTTCGAGCAGGCGAGCTCGATCCGGTGCGCGCGTTTTCAAGAAGATGCCGGCAATGCCGCACATATGATCAATCTCCTGGCAAGTAGGATTGACGTCCGATTCCTGGGAAAACGCTGGTTGCAGCTATGAATGATGGAATGATGGCGGGCTCCCTGGCGTATGGCTCGCGATCGTTGGCGAAAGTTCGCTTTTTCTACCCGAGCCCTTGTAAAGAAGTCGTAAATTTGGTTAGACGCCACATAAGGATTTGATAAATGGGCGTTCGCTACGAACACGCATGTTGGCAAGACCGTCATGCTTTATAAACACTGTATTATATAATGGATTATCTTAGGCGACAGTCATTCGATTCGGTGTCCATGTTATGATCAAGATATTGATGAAGTTGGGCATATCAAGCCGTCGCCGCTGGGCGGCGGATGCGATGGCTGCGGCTGGCAAGATTCACTTGGCAGGAATATGAGCGATATGAATCCACTGGTTGGCCTGATCATGGGTTCCACCTCCGACTGGAGCACCATGGAACATGCGGCGCATACCCTCGACACTCTCGGCGTGCCTTACGAGACACGCGTGGTGTCGGCCCACCGTACCCCCGACTTGCTGTTCGAATACGCGACCAGCGCCGAAGCCCGTGGTTTGCAGGTGATCATCGCCGGGGCGGGTGGCGCGGCCCATCTGCCGGGAATGGTGGCGGCCAAGACCGTGTTGCCGGTGCTGGGGGTGCCGGTCCAGTCGCAGGCGCTCAACGGCCTGGACTCCCTGCTGTCGATCGTGCAGATGCCGGGCGGCGTGCCGGTCGGGACCCTGGCCATCGGCAAGGCCGGCGCGATCAATGCTGCTCTGCTGGCTGCGGCGATGCTTGGCAACCAGCATCCGGCCATCCGCGAGGCGGTGCGGGGATTCCGCGACCGTCAGACCGAAACCGTGTTGAGCCAACCCGATCCCCGAGGTAAGCAGCCATGAAAGTCGGCATCGTCGGCGGTGGCCAACTGGCGCGGATGTTGGCGTTGGCCGGCTATCCGCTGAACCTGCGATTCCAGGTGCTCGACCCGGCGCTCGACGCCTGCGCCGGCCAGGTGGCCTTGCTGATTCAAGGCGATTACAGCGATGAGATTCGCTTGCGGCAACTGGCCGATGGAGTCGATGTGGTCACCTTCGACTTCGAAAATGTTCCAGCCGCCGCGGCCCGGTTGCTGGCCAAGGAAGTCGCGGTCTATCCGCCGCCTGGGGCGCTGGCCATGGCGCAGGACCGCATGTTCGAGAAGACCCTATTCTGGGAGCTCGGCATTCCGACCCCGACCTTCGCCACCATCGACAGTCTGGAAGAGTTGCGCAGCGCGGTGTTGCGGATCGAACTGCCGGCGGTGTTGAAGACCCGCCAGCTGGGTTACGACGGCAAGGGTCAGTGGTTGTTGCGCTCGCTCGGCGATATCGAACCCGCCTGGCAGGCGCTGGGCAGCGTGCCACTGCTGCTGGAGGGATTCGTGCCGTTCCAACGGGAAGTGTCGGTGGTGGCGGTTCGTAGCCGCGATGGCGAGATTGCCTTCTATCCGCTGGTCGAAAACCATCATCGCGATGGCATCCTGCGGCTGTCGCTGGCGCCGTATCCAGCGCTGACGGCGCAGTTGCGCCAGGAAGCCTGGGAATACGCCCGCCGTCTGCTGGATCGCATGAATTATGTCGGGGTGCTGGCAATTGAATTCTTCGTGCTGGATGGCCATCTGATCGCCAATGAGATGGCCCCGCGCGTTCACAATTCCGGGCACTGGACCATCGAAGGGGCGGAAACCAGCCAGTTCGAGAACCATCTGCGGGCGATTCTCGGCCTGCCGCTCGGTTCGACCAAAGCCATCGGCCATTCCGCCATGTTGAACTGCATCGGCGAGCTGCCCGATCTGGCGGCGGTGCTGGCGGTGCCGGGAGCGCATTACCACGCCTACGGCAAATCGCCGCGCTCCGGGCGCAAGGTCGGGCATATCACGTTGCGGGCCGACGAGACCGAGACGCTGGCGGCCGGGTTGCAGCGGCTGCTGCCGCTGGTGGGATTCAGTCCCGACGCGTTTGGGGTCGGGTAGGCGGTTGCTGCCGCTACAGCAACCGCACCGCCTCGCCCAGCGGGCAGCTGTGGATCGCCTCGTGCAGCAATTGGATGACGCGCTGGCGCGGGAAGCTCTTGCGCCAGGCCAGCGCCACGGTCCGGGTCGGGGCCGGCGGGGCGAATGGCCGGATGCTGAGCAGATCGCTGGGGTAGGCGTAACCGTTGACCGAGGTGTAGGGCAGCACGGTGATGCCCATCCCGGTGGCCACCATCAGCCGGATGGTTTCCAGCGAACTGCCCTCCAGGGTTCTCTGCATCTTGTCCGACGCCACGCTCAGCCGATTGCATTCCGGACAGAACTGCAGAACCTGGTCGCGGAAACAGTGGCCGGGTCCCAGCAGCAGCAGATCCTGCTGGGCCAGGGTGGGAGAGTCGATCACCCCGGTCTGTTCCAGCGGATGGCCGACCGGCATCAGCACCACGAACGGTTCTTGGTACAACGGCCGGGTCAGCACGCCGGGCTCCTCGAACGGCAGTGACAGGATCAGCACGTCCAATTCGCCATCCTTCAGCCGTTCGTTCAGCGCAGCCGTGTAATTTTCCTCGATCTGCAGCGGCATGTTGGGCGCGCGCCGGTACAGCCGTGGAATCAGATGCGGCAACAGGTAGGGGCCGATGGTGTAGATCACACCCAGCCGCAGGACCCCGCTCAGCTCGTCCTGGCCCTGGGAGGCGATCTGGCGGATGACGGCGGCTTCTTCCAGCACCCGTTGCGCCTGTTCGATGATACGCCGTCCGGTCGGCGTGACGGTGATCTCGGTGGGGGCGCGCTCGAACAGGATCAATCCCAGTTCGTCTTCCAGCTTGCGCACGGCCACGCTGAGGGTTGGTTGACTGATATGGCAGGACTCGGCGGCCCGGCCGAAATGCCGCTCGCGGGCGACGGCGACGATATAGCGTAATTCGTTCAGAGTCATGGCGTTCGGACTCTCGGAGAGCCATCGGATGGAGGAGGACGATGGCCCGTTATCATGGACAGAAAACGGGTTTGCGTGTAGCTTAATGCACGTTTTTTTCGCGCCAGCCGCGGCTTTCAATTATTCCAAAAACACCGCGCGTTGCAGCATCTTGAGCATACCCGCGGAATCCACAAAACGAGCAGGAGGATTCATGGCGTACAAGCATATCCGCATCCCCACGAGCGGCGAAAAAATTACCATCAAGGACGGCAAGCTGAACGTTCCTGATCAACCTATCGTCGGCTACGTGGAAGGCGACGGTATCGGTCCCGACATCACCCGGGCCTCGCTGAAGGTCTGGGATGCGGCGGTCGAAGAGGCTTACGGCGGCCAGCGCAAGATCCACTGGTGCGAGATCTTCCTGGGCGAGAAAGCGGCCGAGCTATATGAAGGTAACTACTTCCCCGAAGAGACCCTGGAGGCCATCAAGGATCTGATCGTCGCCATCAAGGGACCTCTGACGACCCCGGTCGGCGGCGGTTTCCGCTCGCTGAACGTGGCGCTGCGTCAGGATCTGGATCTGTACGCCTGCGTCCGTCCGGTGCGCTACTATCCTGGCGTGCCTTCGCCGGTGCGCCAGCCCGAGAAGGTGGATGTCGTCATCTTCCGTGAGAATACCGAAGACGTCTATGCTGGCATCGAGTATAAGACCGGTTCGGCCGAAAACGCCAAGCTGGCCAAGTTCCTGCGCGAAGAAATGGGCGCGGACTTCTTCGACGACGCCGGTCTGGGCATCAAGCCGATTTCGCCGTTCGCTTCCAAGCGTCTGGTGCGCAAGGCGATCCAGTACGCTATCGACAATGGCCGTGACAGTGTGACCCTGGTGCACAAGGGTAACATTATGAAGTTCACGGAAGGGGCCTTCCGGAACTGGGGCTACGAGCTGGCGCGCGATGAATTCCCGGATCAGACCATCACCGAAAACGACCTGTACAGCGTCTATGGCGGCAAACAGCCGGCCGGCAAGGTGGTGATCAAGGATCGTATCGCCGACATCATCTTCCAGTTGCTGCAGCTGCGGCCGGAAGAATTCTCGGTGCTGGCCACCATGAATCTGAACGGCGACTATCTGTCCGACGCCGTGGCGGCCGAAGTCGGTGGTATCGGCATCGCCCCCGGCGCCAACATGGCCGACTATATCGGCGTGTTCGAGGCCACCCACGGCACCGCGCCCAAGTACGCCAATCTGGACAAGGTCAATCCCGGCTCGCTGATGCTGTCGGGCGTGATGATGCTGCAGTACATGGGTTGGAAGGAAGCGGCCGAGCTGATCGAATCGGCGCTGACCCAGGTGATCGCCGACAAGACCGTCACCTATGACTTCGCCCGCCTGATGGATGGGGCCACCGAGGTGCCGACCAGCAAGTTCGGTGATCTGATCATCGCCAAGATGCGTCAGCAGGGCGCGGCTCTGCGCGAAGAAATGGCGCGCCGCCGCAAGGCCCAGGAAGACGCCCGCAAGGCGTTGGAAGACGCCCGCGTCGCCGATCCGGTGCAGGCGATGATCGCGTCGGGCCGCATGCCCACCACGGTCGGCGGCATCATGTCGCCGGTGGTGATCGCGCGGAACGAGGAGTTGGTGAACGTTGCCATGCATCAGATGATCGACCAGGGCGTGAATGCGGTCATGGTCGAGCCGGACGAGAGCGGGCAGTGGGGTGTGATGACCGACCGCGACGTGCTGAAGAAGGTGATCAGCGTCAATCGCTCGCCGGCGCGGGTCAAGGTCGGCGAAATCGCCACCCGGCCGCTGGTGACGGTCAAGCGCGACATTTCGCTGGCCGAAGCGGCGCAGCGGATGGCCGAAGCCAATGTCCGCCGCGTGATCGTCGAGATGGACGGCAAGCCGGTCGGCATGGTGACGGACAACGATCTGTTCCGCACCGTGGAAGTGTTTGGTTGGGGACCGGACGTCTGATCCTCGTCGGCTGACGCTGGAAATAACTCACACCCCCGCCATGGCCAGCCGCCATGGCGGGGGTGTGCATTTATGCGCTGCCAATGGGTGATTTCGCCCGACCGCCGCGGCAAGCTCTCTGCTCGCCGTAACCAACGCTTCAATCCACTTGTTCAGATGGCAACCTGCCAAGATCCATCAGGTACCGGCGGATCAGCAGTTGATTTGTGCCTCGGCCTAGATCACCAATCATCGGTTGACAGGCGACTTATACAGCCGTTCCAGTATCGATCCCCGAAGTGGCGACTGCGTCCGTAGAGCTTGACAGGATGCTGGTCATGGATTAGTTTTTTTTGTATCAAATTTGAGTTTTTTTCTAGGCAGATAATCTGCACGAGCAATTACATGGGTTCTGTCTAGTGCTCTATCGGCGCGTTCTGTCTGATTAACTGTTAGACGTCATAATTTCCTGCGAGACTACGGACCAGTCTTATGAAGACTCAGTACTACACAGCCACTAGCCTCGACGGTTTCATTGCCACTGAAGACGACTCGCTCGAATGGTTGTTCCCGCTCGGTGACGTCAACGACACCAGTTACCCGTCGTTCATCGCCGAGGTTGGCGCACTGGCGATGGGGTCTTCCACGTACGAGTGGATACTGCGCAACGCTCACGCAGTCGCCGCCGAAACTGGCTCCGCTTGGCCATACACCCAACCCACATGGGTCTTCTCAAGCAGAACGTTGCCGCCAGCTCCAGGAGCGAACGTGCGCTTCGTCCAAGGTGATGTTCGGCCTGTACACGCGGCGATGTGCTCGGCCGCCGCAGATAAGAATATCTGGGTCGTTGGCGGTGGCGATCTGGCAGGTCAGTTCTACGATGCTGGGCTGCTGGATGAGGTCATCGTCCAAGTGGGCTCAGTCACTCTGGGCAAGGGCAAGCCGCTATTGCCCCGTCGGCTCACGAGCCCGTCGTTAGTACTCGTTTCGGTCAGGCAGGTTGGTTCGGGTTTCGCGGAACTTCGTTATCAAGTCCACTCGAGCAAAGCAGCCGCTACCGCCTAATCCTTCGCTGGAGTCGACTCGCACCGGCAAGGTGCCCTAGCGACGAGAGTAGTATATGGCTTTCCTATTCTGGTTGAAAATGCCTGCCTGAAAGGAGAAATTTTCTACAAAAATATTGTATAAGAATAAAATATTTCAATAACTTAAAAGGAATTTCTGTGATTTATCAATCAATAAATTTTTGATTTAACCAAGATTAAATGGTATATGAATACTCTGCTGTC
>RXIW01000053.1 GCA_003989065.1 Candidatus Competibacteraceae bacterium | reverse complement strand
GCCTTCCACCGCCTTGACCCCCAAACCCAGCGACCGGCTGATATCGGCCACCGTGCTGTGGATCAGCCGCTTCAAGACCTCCTGTTCGAACGCCGTGGTGTGCGGGCAGTTGGGATCGTACCAGGTACAGCGCTGCGTCGTGGTCGGCCCGCTCTCGCCGTGCGGACAGCGGTAGCGCTTCGGGCGGATTTCAACCACCACACGACGCCCAAACACCGGCAGATGCTGCAGCTGGATCGATCGATCGAATCCGTGAAACCGGTCGATTTCCCGACCACAGCGGTGGCAGCGGGTCGTCTGCAAGGTGCTTTCCACCTCGATCAACACCGTGCCATCTTCCAACATTCGATGGGCCAACACCCGCACATCGGGCAGATCCAAGGGTACAGCCAGCGTCATCGGCATCGTCAACGGTCCATCCGCAGGAATACCCGGTCAGCTTCCCACTCTTCGGCTCCCAGTGCCATACCACTACAGCTTGGGACGACCACGGGAAGTCTCATTGAGCCGCTTTCTTCAAAACCCAAAGCCGAAAAACTGACCGATGCGATCCGCCATATAATCAATCATCTCGTCGTCAATGCCCGGGAAAGTACCGATATGGAATGTATTCTTCATGATCAGATCTGCATTGTCGAGAGTCCCCGAAACGCGATAGGTCCTGCCCGCAAAATAAGGTTGGCGCGTGACATTGCCGGCAAAGATCAGGCGGGTACCGATGCGTTGCTCATCAAGGTAACGTAGCAGATCAACACGGTCACAACCTGCCGATTCTCGTAGAGTGATGGGAAACCCGAACCAGGAAGGATCCGAATCCGGCGTTGCCTCCGGGAGGATCAGGAACTCCTCGAACTCCGCCATCCGCTCGCGCAACCGAGCAAAATTGTGACGCCGAATCGCGCAGAATTCCTCAATGCGGCTCAGCTGCGCCACCCCCAGCGCGGCCTGCATATCGGTAATCTTGAGATTATAGCCAGCGTGGGCATAGATGTACTTGTGATCGTAACCTGCCGGCAGATCGCCCAACTGCCAACCAAATCGCTGGCCGCAGGTATTGTCTCGACCCGGCGCGCAATAGCAGTCCCGACCCCAGTCGCGAAAAGATTCCAGCAGGCGGCGCAGCTGCGGGTCGGCGGTGTAAACAGCGCCCCCCTCCCCCATGGTGATGTGGTGCGCGGGATAACAGCTCAACGTACCGATATGACCGAAAGTGCCAACCTTCCGTCCGCGATAGGTCGAACCCAGGGCATCACAGCAATCTTCGACCAGCCAGAGCCCGTACCGATCGGCGATCTCCCGCACCTCGGCAACAGCGTAAGGGTTACCGAGCGTGTGGGCGATGATGATGGCTTTCGTTTTCGGGCCGACGGCCGCTTCGATGTGTGCTGGCGTTGGATTGTAGGTCGGTATCTCCGAATCGACAAAAACCGGGACGAGTCCGTTCTGCAGGATCGGATTGATCGTCGTCGGAAACCCGGCGGCGGCGGTGATGACCTCGTCGCCAGCAACCAGGGCGCGATCACCCAGCTTTGGCGAAGTGAGTGCCGAGATCGCTAGTAGGTTGGCCGACGAGCCGGAGTTGGTCGTCAGCACGTGACTGACGCCAATATAGTCTCCCAAGTTTTTCTCAAACAGCTCATTGTATCGCCCACTCGTCAACCAGCCATCCAATGCCGCATCGACCAGTGTCACCAGCTCATCTTTACCAATAACCTTGCCAGATGCAGGAATACTAGCCACACCCGGCGAGAATGGTTGCTGAGCAAACTGTGTCTCGGCGTAGCAAGCGACAAGATCAAGGATTTCCTGACGAGTAGTCATAGGTCGCTGTTCCAGTTGCAGGTTCAGGGCGTTAGGCCAGGCAATATCTCAAATCAACAATGGACTTACCGCCGGCCAAGATACGCAGATCGCGATAATCGCACCATGCGGTTGTGATAACGAGTACATCGGCTACCTGGATAAGGACATCAAGATCATTGCGATAGGTAATCGGGAATGAATAGGCGGCAGCAAAGTTGGCTATAGCCAATGGATCGTGCGCCAGTATCCGTTCATAACCTCTGGACAGCAATCCCTGAATGATATCCTTCGCTGGCGAGTCGCGCACATCGTCCGAATCCGGTTTAAACGAGAGACCCAATATCCCGATCACGTGCTGGGGCACCGACACGGCGGCAATACGTTCAATCGCCGTCATCTTGATCCTGTGGTTGGTCTCGATGACCGCATTCAAGATATCAGGCTTCATCCCCAGTGTGGACGCAAGGCACGCGAGCGCTTGGGTATCCTTGGGCAAACAATAGCCTCCGAAACCGCAACCGGGATAGACGTAGGAAGCCATGCCGGCAGGATAACCGAACCAGCGCTTATCCTGATGAAGGATGTTGAAAGTACGCGGAATATCAATATCGCCAATTCGCAAGGCCACCATCGACATCTCGTTGGAGAAACTGATCAATGTCGCCAGCAGCGTGTTCGAAAGGTATTTAACGAACTCGGCTTCGCTCGGCGTGAGACGATGAACAGGCGCATCAAATCCAGCATAAATCGCAGCCAAGCGTACCCAGTCGCGGTCGCCATTAACGCCGATGACGATCCGGTCCGGATACATGAAGTCGCCCCAAGCATAACCTTCACGAAGGAATTCCGGATTGGTGGCGAGCCCGAACTGCGGAGCGCGGGCACCAGCACTTTCCACGAGAAAAGCTTGCAGCGTTTTCGCGGTGCTTCCCGGCGGCACAGTGGATTTGATGACCAACAACCGATAGTCATCGTCGGCTATCACGTCGACGATCTGATGAATCGCCTCTTGCAAAATCGACAAGTCAGCAGCGCCATCCTCACTACAAGGAGTCCCGACGCACAAAAAAATCGTCTCGGTATCCCGCACGGCTTCACGGAGCGTTACGGCTACCGAAAACTGGGCACCGAGATGCTTGGCGAGCGCGGTTTCAAGCCCGGGCTCATGTAAGGGAACATGCCCTGCCGCAATCTGACTTCCACGCTCCAGGTTAGCATCGTAACCAATAACGGCGTGCCCCTTCTCCGCCAAACCCAGTGCGGTCGTCAGTCCGACGAACCCAAGACCAATGACGGTGATTTTTTGACTCATGGTTTCTGGATCAGAAAACGGAGAAAACGCTCGATGCCGGATTCAATATCAACGGTGGGCGCGTAGCCCAAGACTCGGCGCGCTTTTGCGATACTGGGACAACGCCGGTTGGGATTATGCGCAAGATAATCCCGCTCTGGCGGTGGCGAAAAACGGATCTGGCCCTGATAACCGGTTACCTGCATCCCTACCGCACGATAGATCTCAGCGAGCTTCGCAATGGAAATTTCCGGAAATTCCATTCCAATATTGAAATAGTCAAATTTTCCCAGCAAAAGAGCCTTGAGGTAACCAGACATAGCATCCGAAATATAGCAAAAAGTTCGAGTGGGCTGGCCGTCGGAAAAGATCTCAATATCGCGATTATCCAGTATAGCAGCGGCAAAATCAGCTGGCACTCTCTTATCACTAAGACGCATGCCAGGTCCATAGTTATTGAATGGTCGAACTAGGGTGATTGGTAAATTATGACATTGCGCATATAGATAACTTAGGGTTTCACAGCTTCGCTTGGCCTCATCATAGCAGGCGCGAGGCCCCATCGTTGCGACGTTGCCTCGATATGCCTCATTCGTCGGAATACAATCGGGTGGTGGATCACCGTAAATCTCACTACTGGAAAAATAAAGAATTCCAGAAACTGGAAGCCTCTTATAATATTCAAGCAAATTTTTCAGGCCCAGCAGATTAGCTTCGAAGGTTTCAATGGGGTATTGCCGATAATAGGTTGGCGAAGCTATTGACGCCATATGAATGATATAATCCGCCTTTTCCGCATCCTGGATACTGGAAATACTATTCTTGCCTACATCAAATTCCTCAAGCTTTAAACAGGGATATTTTTCTGCAAGTAATTTTAGCCAAGCGGGCTTATCAAACAGAAAATTATCCAGTGCTATGATTTTCCTGACATCCAGATCCTCGGAAAAATGGCACAGAAAATTAACCAAATGGTGACCTAGAAAACCCGCGCATCCTGTAATCAAAAAGGTCTTACCGGTTAACTTGGAAAGTTGATCTCCAGTCAGTGATCTGAAGATCTCTTCAAGATCCTCGGTCAAAATATCCTGCGAGTTCTTCACTTTCTCGGCCTTCCTCATCATAGTGACTCTTGCTTTTCCACCGGTCCGGAACGTGGCTTTGCGCGGAGCGCCGCCGCTTCCGCCCGCACGGCAGTCAGTTCCTCTTCCGCTAGAAAAGGAAACATATCGTCGAGCTCTGGCGTCACAAAGGTGCCATCTTCCCGTATCCGCGATTTGATGCGGGGTTCAAAAGCTTGAGTGGGATCGACATCGACCTGGATCAGCGCCGGGCCATCAAGCGCCAACAGGCGCTTCAATTCGGGCAGGTCGTCCGGCCCGGCAATACGGGCAGCGCATAAACCATAAGCGCGGGCCAGCGCACTAAAATCGGGGAACTCCACACCCGAGTCCGGAGTGGCACCGACCACGCGACCAAAGAAATTTTCATGGGTTTGGCGGATCGACAAATAGCCGTCATTAGCCAGGACGACCACTAGCACCCGTGCGCTCAGGGTCTTCAAAGTTTGCAGTTCCTGCACATTCATTTGCAGGCTGCCGTCGCCCGCGAAGCAGATAACCCGCCGCCCGCCCGCACCCATCGCGGCGCCGATCGCCGCCGGTAAATCATAGCCCATTGAGGCGGAGCCGGAATTGCTAAACAGGCGCTGCCCGGCTCGCAGGTGGCCCACCTGAAACGGCAGGATGCAGGCAGAAGCGTTGCCACATACGATGATGTCATCGTCGCGTAAACAGCCGAAAACCTGCGCCACGATGGCATAGGGATTCAAGCGCAGTGTTAACATCTGGCGTGGCTGTAAAACCGGATAGCGCGCTTGAAGTGCATGGCACCAGTGCGCCCAATCCCCATAATCCGGCAGGTCGTGAAGCGCTGCCTGGGCAGCGAGCGTGGTGATGAAGTGCGCCGCATCAGCAACAATGGCCAGATCAGGGTGAACAAAGGGCTTAGCCAATTCAGCAGAATCGATATCGACCTGCACGATAAATGCCTGTGGCGCAAATCGCGACCAGTTGTAGCTGACCTGACGGATGTTGAGACACGCACCAATCACCAGTACGAAATCGCTTGCTTGCAGGCAAAAATTACCAGCGCGCGTGCCAATAGTACCGGGACGCCCGGCAAACAGCGGATGAGCGCTGGCGATGAGGTCATGGGCCCAAGCGGTGGCGATGGGAATACCGGTGGCTTCGGCCAGTGCGAGCAGCGCAGCGCCAGCGCCAGCAATGCATACTCCGCTACCGGCGAGGATCAGAGGCCGATGTGCGGTACGTAACCGCGCAATGATCTGCTTGCAGTCATGACTTAACGCTGCAGCCTCCACAGCAACGGCTGGGAGGGGGTCAGGCAGCTTCAGGTCGACATTAGCGGCTTGAATATCGAGCGGGATCTCGACCCAAGTGGGGCCAGGGCGACCGTTGGTTGCAATGGCGAGTGCGGTCGGAAGCAGCATTAACAGGTCTTCCGGTCGGCGTGCCACCTCCGCATATTTAGTGACCGACTTGGCCATGTGAATCACCGGACCTTCCTGGTCACCCAGCTGGCGCAAGCCGGGAACAGGCACAAAATCCAGGCAGGTTTCGCGCTTGACCTGCCCAGACAGCACCAGCATCGGCACCGAATCGGTATAGGCGCCAAACACCCCGTTGAGTGCATTGATACCACCAGGACCAGTAGTGACATTGACCACCGCAGGTTTACCAGTGACGCGCGCATACCCTTCCGCCGCCATCGCGCAAGCCTGCTCGTGATGCATGTAAGTACAGCGCAAACGCGGATGGGTGCCCAACGCATGATTCAGGAACATCGCCCCACCGCCAGTGACGCAGAACACTTGTTCGATACCCTGTTCTGCCAGCCAGTTGGCAATCTGTTGGGAGACATTCATGGTGCGCATGCACCCTTGTTAGGCTTGTTCATGGATGTTGTACGTACTTATAGCCCACGATCGAGAATAAATCTTCTTAGGGCTTCGTTTTCACTGTAGGGGCCATCGATATGATGAATGGTGAGCGGTTCATCAACTTGTATTTTGGTTACTAGTTTCAGTCCGTTCATAACCTCGCGGCAAGACAACTGGCCCTTACGAAGGGGGATGGCAAAATAGAAATCTCTCTCAACACCCTCCTTGCTGAAAACGTAACCTGGCTCAAGATTATGCCGAGCATAAGCGCCACGTACTAAGGCGTTGAGATATTCGATTTCCCTCCTTGGAATGATCCGCCTTGAATAACTACGGCCCCCACACATCTCTGTTGCCTTGTGGTATGCCTTGAACCACCCGTCAATCTGGTGCGGACGAGAGCAGTAAGGAGAAACTGCCACCCCTTCATAATCAATATCGATATGCCGTTCCCAAGTCCGCGCACCCTTGCCATAGGAAATCAGCATAGATGAATGCCAATCGTGATATTCGTGGCTGGACAGACCAATGATATGATTGGGATATCGTGCCCTGAGATAGTCAATCTGGTCGAGTTCGAGTTCATCATCCTCAGCTGGATAAAGGGCAATGCAATGATTGATCGCCAGAGGAATATTTCGTTTCTCAAAGAACTTGACTAGATCATCTAAGTCCTTTTCTGAAGCCCCACCGGTTGAAGCAATGACTGGACATCGAGTAGCCGCTATTTTTTCGATCAAAACCCAGTCATTTATATCCGAACTGGCAATTTTTATGATGGGCATATTAAATTCAACACAAAGATCAACCGACGCCTCATCAAAAGGAGTCGCCATCGGTATGCAGCTGAGATGTTTGATCTCCTCGACCATGCGGGCGAAATCAATTTTGCTCAGCTTGGTATCTTCTGTTTTCTTAATATAACGATGATCTCTGTTACCTCTGAACTCAGGATGAATAAATGCGTCAACATCCCTGAATTGAAGCTTGATCGCTGCCTTTATATTATTATAACGAACGATTGCAGCATGGTCACGGATGATTTTTAGGCCCCGATCAACCTTTCCCCAGTGATTGTTCGCTAGCTCAAGGATGAAGAGATTCTCGAAGAGATCCTTATCTCGCTGTGCAATTGAATTCATAGCAACCCATTTTCAGAACGTACCCAGTGTCTTGAAATCCTGTATCAAACCACCAACATAAAAACACAAATGGCTAACTTTCAGAAAATCCCAGGCGTCACCACATAAATCCCGCGTCAATATGCGGATGAGTTGTCTAATAATCCTGACAATAGATGCTGTCAAAGATGTAGATTACCCAAAGATTCTCAACTCATCGATTCATGCAGACCGAATGTCGGCGGTGGCAAAGCAACCGATCCACCCGAGTATCCACAGCCCCCACCCTCGTAGCGCTGCTGGCATAGCCAGCGCTAAAAATCGTCCATTCCTGCCGAAATGGGGCAGTCATGGCCAAACTTTCCATGGCGCCCGCCCGGCCCCCCACAGTTCCTCCAAATAGACCTTATCCCGCAAGGTATCCATTGCCTGCCAAAACCCGCGATGGCAAAAAGCCGCCAGTTGACCCTCCCGCGCTAGGCCCTCCAGCGGCTCCCGCTCCCAAATCACGGCATCGCCAGCAATGTACTCGATGACGCGCGACGACAGCACGAAGAAACCACCGTTGATCCAACCGCCATCCCCCTGCGGTTTTTCCTGAAACCCACGCACTTGATCTGCGGCCACCACCAGCGCGCCGTAACGACCCGGCGGCTGCACCGCAGTCACGGTCGCCAATCGCCCTTGTGCGCGGTGAAATTCCAGTAGCGCTGCAATATCGACATCCGCCACCCCGTCGCCATAGGTGAAGCAGAAGGTTTCGTCCTCCTGTAGATATTCACGCACCCGCCGCAACCGCCCGCCGGTCATGGTCTGCTCCCCAGTATCCACCAGGGTCACTCGCCACGGTTCGGCATGCCGCTCGTGGACATGCATCTGATTGTTCTGCATATCGAAGGTCACATCCGACATGTGCAGGAAATAATTGGCGAAATATTCCTTGATCAGATAGCCCTTGTAGCCCAGGCAGATCAGAAAGTCGTTGATCCCGTAATAGGAATAGATTTTCAGAATATGCCAGATGATCGGCTTGCCACCGATCTCGATCATCGGTTTGGGCTTGAGGTGGGATTCCTCGCTGATCCGGGTACCCAAACCGCCGGCGAGAATGATCGCTTTCATGGTCGATTCCAAATTGATGCGGCTGCAGTTGATCCACGCGTCCCGACCCGATGTTGCATGGATCAGGCCGAATTCGCTCCATACCCGAGACTATACTGAATGGGCGTGAAGCCAATCCTTCCTCTAGGCAAACCCGCGCGCTGTGGCATCCGCAGCCTGGTCAGCGTCCTTCGTTGGGAGGATAGCCGGTAAGCCACCCCCTCTCAACACTCCGGAACCCACCCCATGCGTCCTATCACCCGCGATCTGCTGACCCGCGAGGTCATCGACTGGCACCAGCAGGGTCTGATCGACCGGCCCCTGCTGGAGGTCTTGTTGCCGCGCTATGAAACGCGTGGCCGCTTTCTGGCCGCCCTGCTGAAATGGCTCGGGCTGTTCGCCATTTTCCAACTGGGGCTGGCGGTGCTGTCCTTCATCGCCATCGTGGCGCAATCGGCCCTGCTGGCCGCGTTGTTACTCGGCGGCGTGGGGGCGGGGTTGTGGTTGTTCGGCGTGCGGCTGGCGACCGATCCACAGCAACGCCATCCCTTCAGCGGCGCGGCTCTGGTCACCATCAGTCTGATGGCCGCGTTCGGCACCATGCTCCTGCTCTACACCGCGGCCAACGGCCACGATCCGGAACGGGTTGCACCCCTCTTCCTGACCCTGACCGGCGTGCTCAGCACTGTGACCGCTTATCGCTATCACTTGCGTTGGCCGCTGCTGCTGGCCTTGCTGCTGTTCTTTCACGGTTTGGGGGCTTGGCACGCCTATGGCGGTCACGGGGCCTATTTCGCTCATATCCAGGATGAACGACTAATGGCCCTGGTGGCACTGGCGACCATCGCGCTTGGCCTGTGGCATGAACAGAGGTTGGAGCCCGGACCACTGTGGCGCTGCACCGGCTTCGGCGGACTCTATCTGATCTTCGGCCTGCTATACCTCAACCTGTCGCTGTGGTTCCTGACGCTGCCGGATGGCCCGTTGCAGTGGGTGCTGGTGTTCACCGCCGCCGGCATCGCCCAGATCGTCGTCGGCGCCTGGCTGCACGATGCCCGCTTCACCGGTTTCGGTATCGTGTTTCTGGCCATCGACCTGTACACCCGCTACTTCGAGCGTTTCTGGGATCAGCTGTCGCTCGGTAGTTTCTTCCTGATCGGCGGCGCGCTGGCGATGCTGATCGGCTATGCCTGCGAATATCGCAGCCAGGCCCACGCGTCGGAGCAAACCCCATGACGCCCACCGCCCGCAATCGCCGCGTACGCCGGGAGCTTGATGCGCTACTGCGCGAGGGCCTGTTGAGCGAGAGCGTTTATCGGCAATTGCGCGACCGTTATCCGACCGAAGGTTGGGATTGGCGTTCGCTCGGACGCTGGTTCGTGATCTTCGGCGCTGTCAGCATCATAGCCGGGTTGGCGCTTCTCAGCCGCACCCTGTTCGAGTTCACCTTGAGTAAACTGGCGGTCCTGCTGGGCGTGGCCATACTCGCCAGTTTCGGCGGCGCACGATGGCTGCAGCACCGCCGCCCAGCCCTGCTGTGGAGCCGACTGAGTCTGGAACTGCTGGGTGGTTTGCTGGCGATCGGCCTGACCTTCACCCTGGGTGTGTTGTATTCGAGCGGCTCCGGCAACTGGCCGGCTTTGTTGCTGATCGATCTCGTGCTGTTGCTCGTTCTGAGCTATGCCCTGCGCAATCCGTTGCTGCTGGTACTGAGTGCCGTGGTGTTCTTCAGCTGGTTCGGCGGCTTCACCGGCTACGCCTCCGGATGGGGAGCCTACTGGTTCGGGATGAACTACCCCTTGCGCTTCCTGGCGGCGGCGATCGCCATGCTGGCCGTGGCCGTCATCCATCAACAAAGCGAAGCCGGCCCCCTGGCCCGCTATCGGGGCTTTTCCAAGATCTGGTTATCCAGTGGACTGTACTTCGCGGAAATGGCGCTGTGGCTGCTGTCGTTGTTCGGCAACTTCGATCTGGCCAGCGACGGGTGGCACCGGACCAGCCCCGCCGAACTGATGCTGTTCAACGGCCTGTGGGCCGGGCTGAACGCGACGCTGATCTGGCTGGGCGCGCGCTGGGCCATGCGGATGTTGACCGGTTACGGCGCCACCTTCCTGATCATTCAGCTCTACACCCTGTTCTTCGCCCATCTAGCCAAGGATCTGGGATGGCTGCTGAGCCTGTTGATCACCGGCGGCAGCGCCCTGGCCCTGACCTTCTATCTGGAACGGCGCTGGCGCGAGCGTTAGCGTGGTGTCTCGCCGTCAAGCACGCGGCGTTCGCGTCGGCACAGCTTGCAGCTCCCGCAGATACTGATCCAGGCTGTCGGGCGCGCCGCAAATCACCAGGATATCGCCCGAGCGCACCCGGAAACCGTCGTCGAGCTCGACGAACACCTTCTGCTCGCGCTCGACTGCGATGACCGCCGCGCCGGTGCGTTCGCGCACCTGGGTGCGCCAGGGATGCACACCCACCAAAGTGCCGGTGGTCACCCGCATGAACTTGAGCCGCGGCTCGACCGCGATCGCGCTGTCGCCCAGTAGGTGATAGGCGAGAATCTGGCCAGCGACCTGCCCCACCGAGAGCGCGAAATCCGCCCCCGACTGATACAGGCGCGCCACGTTGGTGGCCCGATTGACCCGCACGATCAGCGGCACCTCGGGCGCGTAGTCGCGGACCACGGCCGTGGCGAACACCCCTTCGCTGTCGTTGCTCAAGGCCAGCACCACTGCGCTGGCCGTACGGACATTGGCCCGAGCCAGCGTAGCGTGCTCCAGGACGTTGCCGACGATGTCCACTCCCGGAACCAGCTGCTGATCAATGACTACGGTCAGCTCGTGGGCGTCACGCAGCATCTGCACCACCTTGCTGCCGACGGTGCCAAAGCCGGCCACCACGATCGGGCCGGTGCGATGGATGGGCGCGGCCCACTGCTCGACCTGGGCCAGATTGGCGTGCGCGCCGACCACGACCAGAATCGCGCCCGGTTCGATCGTGGTGCTCGCCTTCATGATCAGGGAAAAGTCCCCCCCCCGCCACTGGCCGACCACCGTCACCCCATAGCGTTCGCGTAAGTGCAGTTCACCGAGCCGCTGGCCGGCCATGGGACTGTCGGGGCGAACCCGGAATTCGGCCAGGCCCACTTGGGCGCTGAGCAGGTGCAAGCCTTCCGCCGGCGGGCTGATCCGGGTACTGGCGCGCGCCGCCAGCGCCGCGCCGAGTACATGGGTCGGCGTATAGACCGCCGACGCACCCACCTGCAGCATCGGCGCACGGTAGAGTGGATCGTTGGCCAGCGCGTAGATCGGCCCTTCGAACTGCTGCTCGCGGGCCATCAGGATGCAGATGGCATTGGCGTGATCGTCGGCATTGGCGACAATCGCCCGGGCCTGGGTCACGCCCGCCAGCAGGGTCGGTTCCTCGTCGAGCTTGCCGAACACCACCTGAAAACCACGGTCGCGCAGATTCCGCGCCAGCACTGCATCCTCTTCCAGGATGACGAAGCTGGCGCTGTTTTGCTGGAACTCCTCCAGCAACGAATCGATGGCGGGGCCATAGCCATAGAACAGCACCCGCCCGCCCATCGTCGGCAATGTTCGCGGCAGGCGCACTTCGAACCGTTCTTCGATGTAGGGCAGGATATAGACGGGAAAGACCAGCACCAGAAAGAACATGCCGACGAACTGGGTCAGGATGACCAACAGGATCATGGCCGGGTGATACCAGGGCGCATAGGCCCCGTAGCCGGTGGTGGTCAGGGTCTCGGCGGCCCATTCCAAGCTGGCCCAGAAGGTCGCAGGCTTCCCTTCCAGATAGGTCGAACCGAACATGTACAGCAGAGCGAAAATCAGCAGAGCCGCCGGCATTCCCGACAGCAGCAGGATCAAGCGCCGGGTCGAACGTTGAATTCCCTGAGTCACGGCTAGTCACCCAAATGTCGCTGCCAGTTATCGGCATTGGTCTTGTTTTATCGAGCAATCTTATACAATGCCTATTGGAATGTAAGCCCATTCCCTGCGGGTCCAGACCCGAGCACCCGACATCACCTTCCGGAAGATCGCACCGTGCGCCTGTTACATACCGCCGACTGGCATCTCGGCCAAACCCTGCATGATTTCGACCGCAGCTACGAGCATCGCTATTTTCTGAACTGGCTGCTCGATACGCTGGAAAGCGAGCAGGCCGATGCCCTGCTGATTGCGGGCGACGTGTTCGACAACCCCAATCCCTCGGCCGAGGCCCAGAAGCAGTTCTACCATTTCCTGACCGAAGCCAAGCGCCGCACACCGCACCTCGCCATCGTCATCATCGCCGGTAACCACGACTCGGCCGGCCGGCTGGAAGCCCCCGCCCCGCTGCTGCAACCGTTCAACATCACCGTGGTTGGGGCTGCTTCCTCTACTGCTCACGGCGCACTCGCAACCGATCGGCTGGTCGTGCCACTGCGGGATCGGGAAGGGGAAATCGCGGCCTGGTGTCTGGCCGTACCCTTTCTCCGTCCTGGCGACGTGCCGCAAATCGACACCAGCGGCGATCCCTACCTGGAAGGCGTCAGGCAATTGTACCAGCGCGCTCTGGACGCTGCGCTGCAACGCCGATCCAGCACCCAGGCCATCATCGCTCTCGGGCATTGCCACATGAGCGGTGGACAGGCATCGGTCGATTCCGAGCGGCGGATCGTCATCGGCGGGGCCGAGGCCCTGCCCGCGGACATCTTCGCTCCCGAGATCGCTTATGCCGCCCTGGGCCATCTGCACCGCGCCCAGCGGGTCGGCGGCCAAGATCGTCTGCGCTATGCCGGCAGCCCCTTGCCGATGTCGTTCGCCGAAATCCACTATCGCCATCAAGTGGTGCGAGTCGACCTTGCCGGCGACGCGCTCCAGACCATCACCGCCCTGCCCATCCCACGCCCGGTCGAGTTGCTACGCATTCCCGAGCAGCCCGCGCCGCTCGACGAGGTGCTCGACCGGCTGCAGGCGCTCGATCTGCCCGAGCGACCACGGGACGAGCAACCCTATCTCCAGCTACGCATCAGTCTGACCTCTCCACAACCCGGCTTGCGGACCCAGGTCGAAACCGTGCTGGACCCCAAACCGGTCCGGCTGGCCCGGATCGAAACCTGCTATCCCGGCGCTGCTGGCGGCGCTAGCGAAGGACGCTTTCAAACCCTGGACGACCTGGGTCGCCTGCAACCGGAGGACATTTTCCGGCAACTCCACCAACGCAGATGCCATACCGCACCCTCGTCGGAGCTGTTGGCCGCCTTCACCGAGCTGCTGGCGGCCGCCGAACGGGAGAACGCGCCATGAGAATCCTCGCCATTCGCGGTCGGAACCTGGCCTCGCTGGCCGGCGAGTTCGAGCTGTCCTTTCACCAGAATCCGCTGGTTTCGGCCGGTCTGTTCGTCATCTGCGGCCCCACCGGATCGGGCAAAAGCACCCTGCTCGATGCCCTGTGTCTGGCGCTCTACGACAAGACGCCCCGCCTGGCCCGCGCGGTCGGCAAAAGCATCCTGCCGGATGTCGGTGACGCTACCCTCACCCCTCAGGATTCCCGTAATCTGCTGCGGCGCGGCGCGGCCGAAGGCTTCGCCGAAGTGGATTTCGTCGGCAACGACGGCGGCGAATACCGCGCCCGTTGGAGCGTGCGGCGAGCCCGCAACAAAGCCAGCGGCGCGCTGCAGGCAACCGAGTTGAGCCTGAAAACCCTGGCCGATGAGCAAGCCCTCACTCGGGGCAAAGACGAATTCGAGCAAGCCATCCTCCAGCGGGTGGGTCTGAATTTCGAGCAGTTCACCCGCGCGGTGCTACTGGCGCAAAACGAGTTCGCTGCGTTCCTCAAGGCTAAGGACGATGAGCGGGCGGAGTTGCTGCAAACCCTGACCGGGTTGGACATCTTCACCGATCTGTCCAAACGCGCCCACGAACGAGCCAAGCAAGAGCAGGAACGCTTGAAGGAGCTGTGCGAACAGCTGGCCGGCCAGCAACCGCTGGACGAAACAGCCCGCGCCCAGTTGGAACAGACCCTGGCCACCGCCCAGGACGAAGCCAAACGTCTGGCGCAGCGCAAATCCGAGCTGGAAAGTCAGCAACGCTGGCATCGACAGTGGCGCTCCCTGCAGCAACAGGAGCAGCAAGCGCTGGATGCATTGCAAAAGGCCCACGCCGAGCAGCAGGCCGCTGCACCCCGCCAAGCGTATCTGACTCGGGTCGAAGCCGCTCAGGACGCCAGAGCGGCAGTGAAGGAAGTAGACGACAACGCCGCTCAGGTCGAACATGGTCGCCAAGCCGTGTCCGCCACCGAACGGCAGCGCGATGCGGCACAAGAACGCCTGCGACAGGCCGAAGTAGCCCAGTTACACGCTGCGCAAGCGGTCGCCGCCGCTGAACGACAACGCAGCGAGGCCAGCACTGCCCTGATTCAGGCGCGCGAGCTCGATACCGCCATCAAGCTGCTGACCCCCGCGCACCGGATCGCCGCCCAGGACTTGAACGCCGCCCGCCAGGCCGAAACCGAAGCGCGCAACCGCCTGGAGAGCACACAGGCCAAACGTCAGCAGGTCGCCCAGCAACTGCAAACGGCCCAGGACTGGCTGAACCAACATCAGCCCCTGGAGACTCTGGCCGCCCATTGGCCGCGCTGGGATACCCTGCTACAAGATGCGGCGACCCTGCAAACCGATCTGCGCGCGGCACAACGACAAATCGACGTCAGTCGACAAGCCGAGAACCAGCAGCGCGAGGCGTTGGCGCAGGCTACGGCCCATCATGCCAGCGCTACGGCAGCGCTGCAGGAAGCGGAGACCGGCTTGCAGGTCGCCCTGGCCGAGTTGGTCCGCTTCGATGGCGAAGCCATGGCGCAACGACGTCAAATCGGGCAGGACCGCGCCGATCGACTGGCCACGGCGGAGGCGCTGTGGACCCGCATCAATAGCGGACAAACCCAGCAAAACCAATGGGCCAACGAGCAGCGCGCGCTGCAACAGCAGCTGGCCCAAGCCGCAACCGTTCTCGCTGGATTCAACGCAGATCGACGTATCGCTGAAGTCCGTTTGGAACAGGCGGAGCGCTCGCTGAAAATCGCGGAACGGGCCACGGCCAAGAATGTCGAGAACCTGCGCGCCCTGCTGGAGCCCGATACGCCCTGCCCGGTCTGCGGCGCGACCGAGCATCCGTATGCGATCAGCGATGCGCCGTCACGTGCCCTGCTCGGCAGTCTCAAGGCGGAAGTCGGTGAATGCCGCAAAGCCCTGGAAGGGCTGGTCGCCCAGCAATCCGCCGAGCAGGCCCGCCACGCGCATCAGCGGCAACGGCTGGACGAACTGGCCGGCCAGATGGAAAGACTAGCCGTCACGCTGCAACAGGACGAAGTGGCCTGGCTTCGGCAGGCGCTGGCCACGGAACTGGCCGCCGTCGCACCCGCCGACCGCGCTGCCTGGCTGAGCGATCAGCAACGGCTGATCCGGCGCGAGTTGGACGCCGTCACCCAACAGGAAGAGGCGCAGCGACAGGCCGCCCGCCGCCGGGAAACCACCCAGGAGAAACGCGACCAGGCCCAACAGCGGCACGGCCTGGCGCAACAGGCGGTCAGCGCTGGGCTAACCGCCTGCGCCCAAGCCGAGCAGCAGGTCAAAACCGCTCAAGAGAAACGCGACGATCTCGCCGGACGCTTGGCGCAACGGCTGGACGAACTGGATGGGGCATTCTCCGGCCACGACTGGCGACCGCGGTGGCAGGCCGATCCGCAGCAATTCCACCAGCAGCGCCGGCAGAAGGTCGCGCAATGGCGCGACTACACCCAGCAAGCCGACCAAGGGCAACAGCAGCTCGGCGCGCTGGAGATCGAAATCCAGGGTCATACCGCCGCCGCTGCCGATAAAGCCGTCCAACAACAGCGCGCTGCTACCGACTTCGACCGGATCGACCGCGACCTTCACAACCAGCGCCAGCAACGGCAAACGCTCTTCTCCGGCCAAGCCGTGGCCGAAGTGGAAGCACAGCTGGCGCAGGCGATCGAAACCGCCCGGCAGCAACTCGACCTGCAGGAGGCAACCACGCGCACTGCCGGTCAAACCCTGGCCAGCGCCGCAACCGCGCTGGAGCAGGAGAAAAAGCGGTTGACCGAACGCCAACAGGAAGCGAAACAGGCCATGACGGCCCTGCAGCGCTGGCTGACCGACTTCAACGCCAATCGACCCGACGACGCCGTGGATATGGCCGCCCTGCGCGCCCTGCTGGCTCACGACAACGCCTGGCGCCATCAAGAACGCGCCCTGCTCCAGATCCTGGCCGACGCCGTCAGCCAGGCCGATATCGTTCGCCAGGAACGCCAGACCCAACGGGAAACGCACGAACGGCAGCGAACCCAGACGGATTCCATCGAAGCCGTACAAGACGCCCTGACCCAGACCCAAACGGTGCTAGCCGCAGCGCAGCGCCAGGCTACCGAGACCGAATTTACCTTACGTCAGGACAACGAGCGGCGCGAACACGCCAGCGATCTGCAGCGACGCCTGGTCCAACAGCAAGGCGTCACCGCGCTTTGGGATCAGTTGAACGAGTTGATCGGCTCAGCCGACGGCAAGAAATTCCGCAATCACGCCCAGCAGTTCACCCTCGACGTGCTGTTGGGCTACGCCAACCACCATCTGGCCGATATTTCGCGTCGCTACCGCCTGGAGCGGGTCCAGGACACCCTGGCGCTGCTGGTGGTGGATCAGGACATGGGCGATGAAGTCCGCTCGGTGCATTCCCTATCCGGCGGCGAATCGTTCCTGGTATCCCTAGCGCTGGCGCTGGGCCTCGCCTCGCTGTCCTCCAACCGGGTGCGGGTGGAATCGCTGTTCATCGACGAAGGTTTCGGCAGTTTGGATGCCGATACCCTGCGGGTGGCGATGGACGCCCTGGACCATCTGCAGGCTCAGGGTCGCAAGGTTGGGGTCATTTCCCACGTGCAGGAAATGACCGAACGGATCGGTGTGCAGGTACAACTACAGCGCCAATCCGGCGGCCAAAGCCGGCTCCAGGTACGCGGCGCTTAGCCCGTTGGAGCGTCCCGGCTCAAGCCCCCAGCGCCGCCAGTTCCTCCTGCGCCAGCCGCACGTCCTCCAGCTCGTCTCGGATGTCGTTATCGGCCCGATTCTGGCTCTGGGAGAGTTCGCGCCACAAGCCGCTGTTAGGCTGCTCCACCTGATCGATCAGCGCCCGCAGCATCGCCGACTCACTGGCGAACATACGGGGTCCGGCCGCTGCCTGCATCTGTTCCTTGCGCGGCTCCTGGGTGATTTCCCGCAGCCGGGCTCGAGCGACGCGTTTCAACATCACCGCCAGCAAGCGCGGCAAACCTGCGCTGAAGCGTTGCAGCGCCGGACCGAACTCGGCCAGCGTCGCCGGCGTCGCCGGCATGATCAGATTGCGCATCGCCGCGTGCAAAGCGCTTTCCAGTTGTCCGAACACCCGGTTCGACAAGGCGTCGGTCTGGTCCGTGGTTGCTTCGAACATGGTCATGATATTGATCAGCTCGCAGTTGACCGGCAACAGTTGGCGGATGGCGCCAACCGGGTTGCCGCTGGCGCGGAGCACGCCCTCCAGGTAGCGATACCAAGCCTGATTGACCGCCTGCCCATCGCAGTAATAGCTGCCCAAGCGCACATGCGCGGCGTCGTAGCCACTGTAGACCACTCGCCCCTGCGGATCGCGGTCGATCGCGCCGGCGATACCCGTGCCGTGCTGGGCATGCGCGCCCGCCACATGCAGGCGGCCCGTGGGGTGGCACAGGAACACGAAATAATGGGCCAGCCGCGCCAGCCGGGTGGACAGTATCAGCCTTTTGGCCAAATAGTCGGCGAACTGTTCGGGACGGCTATACACCAGGGTGAAAGCAGGAAACGCCGCCGCCTCGCGCCCCACCAGGCGGCGGGACAGCCGCATGACTCCGGCCCGACCCTGGGCGGTTTGCCGCAAGATGAGAAAGTTGTCACCGGTATGCTTGATGGGATCCGGCATGCTGTTACCCTCCGGCGGACCCGCCCGCCGCTACTGGACGAAAAACGTCTGGACCCGCGCCAGATCACGCGTTCGCGGCATGGGCGGCAAGCTGTCCAAGAACACCCGCCCGTAGAATTTGCTCAACAACCGCGGATCGCCCAGCACCAGCACGCCCCGGTCGCTGACGTCGCGGATCAAGCGCCCTGCACCCTGCTTCAAGGTAATGACCGCCTGGGGCAATTGATAGCAGCGGAACGGATCTTCGCCGCGCTGACGCAGGGACTCGATGCGCGCCTGGAGCACGGGATCGCCGGGCGCAGCGAACGGCAAGCGGTCGATGATGACGCAGGACAGCGCCTCGCCCCGGACATCCACCCCTTCCCAAAAACTGGCCGTGCCCAGCAACACCGCATTGCCCAGTTTCCGAAACTGCCGCAACAACGCCACCTTGGACAATTCTCCCTGCACCAGCAGCGGATACTCCAGCCGATCGGCCAGCAATCCCGCCGCCTCGCGCAGCGCGCGGTAACTGGTGAACAGCAGGAAAGCCCGGCCCCGACTGGCCTCCAGCACCGGTAAGGCCGCCTCCATCAGCGCCGCCGTGTAGTGCGGCGAACTCGGATCGGGCAGCTGTGGCGGGTGATAGAGCAAGGTATTGCGAGCGAAATCGAAGGGACTGTCCAAACGCAGCGCGTCATAATCCTGCACCCCCAGGCGCGCAGCGAAATGCTCGAAGTTCTGCGCCACCGCCAGCGTCGCCGAGGTGAAGATCCACGCGCCCGGTTGCGCCGCCATCCGCCCCCGAAAGGCGGGGGCGATGTCGAGCGGCGTCAGACTCAGGGTAAACCCACGGCCACGGGTCTCAAACCAGCGCACCTGGTCCGCGCCCTCGGCCTCGCCCGCCAACAGCGTCAATCGCTGCGCCAGCTCCTCGCTGCGGCGATGGCAGTTCTCCAGACCCTTGCCGCGCTGGGCGGCTTCCTGTAAAGCCTCGCGCAGCCGATCCAGCGCGCCGGTCAATCCTTCGACCGCCTCCCGCACGGCTGGCAGCTCGGCCACCTCCCGCCACGGCGCGCGGCGTTCCATCGGCCCTAGCGCCTCCCGCAGCGCCGCTTCCATCGGCAGCAACCCCTCGGCCTGCTGCCGCAGCGCAGGAAAATCCGCTGCCTCGCGCGCTTGCTCGACGAGGGTATCGCGAGCCAGCTCGACTAGCTGCCGTCCGCTCAGCGACTTACCGAAGAAGTGGCTGGCGATTTCCGGCAACTGATGGGCCTCGTCGAGAATGATCGCCTCCGCACCGGGCAACAGCTCGGCGAAACCGGTCTCCTTTATGGCCATGTCGGCGCAAAACAGATGATGGTTGATCACCAGCAGGTCCGCCCCCAAGGCTTCACGGCGGGCCTTGGCGACAAAGCAGTCGTCAAAATCGGGACAGTCCTGCCCCAGGCAGTTGTCCACGGTCGAGGTGACCTTTGGCCAGATCGACGAAGTTTCCGGCACATCGGGGATTTCGGCGATATCGCCATGGCGGGTATGGCGACTCCATTCCCGGATGCGGTGCAGCTCGCCCACCTGTTGGCGCGAGTCGAAACGACCGTCTCGCTCGGCCGCTTGCAGGCGGTAACGGCAAAGATAGTTGCTGCGTCCTTTCAGCAAGGCGGTTTGGATCGGCAGGTCCAGCGCTCGGCGGACCATCGGTAAATCCTGCTGGAACAGCTGATCCTGCAGATGACGGGTGCCGGTGGAGATGATGACCCGCGCCCCAGACAGCAGCGCGGGCACCAGATATGCGTAAGTCTTGCCGATGCCGGTGCCGGCTTCGACCAACAGCGTGCCACCGTCTTCCAGGACGGCGGCGACCGCTGCGGCCATCTGTTGCTGTGGCGCGCGCGGGGCGAATCCCGGCACCTGGCTGGCCAGGGGGCCGTCCGGCCCCAGCCATTCGGCCGCGTCCACGCTCAGATCCCGGCCGTTATCGGTTTCAGTGCGCCAACTGCGCCGACTGCGCCTCGGCCTCATCGGCTCCCGGCGCATTGCCCGTGGCCTTGCGGGCGGACGCAATCAACTTCCAGTTGCGCGACTGCAGGGCGCGATTGGAGCCAGCCAAGCTGTTGGATTTGCTTGCCAGCGACTCGGCCTGTTGATACTGCCCCTGATGCAGACGGATCTGCGCCAGATCATGCCAGATGCCGGCGTTGCGCGGCTCGATCCGCAGCGCTCGCTCCAGGGACGCGCCGGCCTTGTCCAGCTGATTGCTCTTGACGTACTTGTCGGCGCTGTCCAGCAAGGCTGTCACTGCCTGGTTGCCTTCGCGATTGATCTCCGCCGGCGGCAGATCGGCCGGCGGCCGCGGTTGCGGAGCCGGTTGGGCCGGCCTGGGCGCAACCGGGGCGGCTGGCGCTGGGGCAGGCGCTGTCGCCGCCGGCGCTGGAGCAGGCGCTGTCGGCATCGCAGGCGGCGTCGCTTTGGCTACGGTCGTCGCCGGTGCAGGCGCGGGCGCAGGAGCCGGGGTCGATACCGGCGTCGGGGTCGATGTCGGCGGCGGACTGACGGGACGCGGCGGCGCTACCGGACGCGCGGTCTGCGGCGTCACCGGTTGCGGTTCGGGCAAGGAGCCCGGTGTCGATCCGGTCGTACTCCGCCCAGAGGTCGAATAGGTCGGCGCGGTCGAAGATGCTGTCCTGTTCTGGTTCCCAGCCGGAGCCGTCGAATAGGGCCGGGACCCAGACGGATAGGACGAGGTTCCGCCCTGTGGGTAGTTCTGGGGTTGCTGATAACCACCCTGCGGGTAGTTACCCTGCGGGTAGTTCTGCGGCTGCTGATAACCACCGCCCTGCGGGTAGTTCTGCGGCTGCTGATAGCCACCACCCTGCGGGTAGTTCTGCGGCTGCTGATAGCCACCACCCTGCGGGTAGTTCTGCGGCTGTTGATAGCCACCACCCTGCGGGTAGTTCTGCGGCTGCTGATAACCACCGCCTTGCGGGTAATTCTGCGGTTGCTGATAACCACCACCCTGCGGGTAGTTCTGCGGCTGTTGATAACCACCGCCCTGCGGGTAGCCGCTGTCCTGCGAATACGGCCGTTCCACCGGCGCGCCGCCCGACGGATAGGCGGAGGAATACTCCCGCGGCAGGAGCGGGTCTTCCTGGGGCACCTGCCCGACTTCCACCTGAGAAGACTGGGGCTGCTGGGGATAGTAGGGTTGCTGAGGATAGGGCTGCCGCGTGTTGCGGTCGACTACCGGCGCCTTAGGGGCTGGCTGGTTATTGGTCGGCTGCTGAAACGGGTTATTCGTGGCACAACCGCCCACCCCCAGGGTCAAGGCCAAAATGCCCAAGGATTGCTTCAAGGTCACGTTCATCAAGACTCCTCGCAGGTTCGGTCGCCCTGGCCAGCGCCCCAAACCGGCTTACGAAAACTTTTCACCAGTTTTAACTCTACCTGTTCATGTCCGACAGCGCTATGCGAAACTGCCCACGCCGCCACCGGATGGCTTCAATTCATCAACCGTTTGAAGAAATCGCCCATCTCGCCATTGCCGCCCGAATCGCTGCCTGAATCGCTCCCCGCATCGCCGTTATCGGCGTCATCGGACGAATCCGAGGGCATGTCCAGATCTCGGGCTGGCCGTTCGGTCCGCCGGGCATAAGACCCGCCACCGCCACAACTCGCGGAGCCGCGCGGCGCGGACCCCTTCAAGAACGGCAATTCCAGTCCCCCTCGACAACTTTGACCGACGCGCAATCCGCTGTAGGGATTGATCGACGCCTCTTCCACATCGGCTGGCGGTGGGGTATCCAGCGGGTCCAGACTCAGTCCCGCCATCAGGTCCATCCAGACCGGCAAAGCGCCGCTGGCGCCGCTCAACCCCGTAGGTTTGTTGTCGTCGCGACCCAGCCAGACCACCGCCAGCCGATTGCCGCTGAAGCCGGCGAACCAGCTGTCGCGATAGTCGTCGGTGGTGCCGGTCTTGCCCGCGATGTTCAAATCGGGCGACAGCTTGGTTTTCATGGCGGTGGCGGTTCCCGCCTTGACCACTTGCTGCATGGCGTTGGTCACCAGATAGACCGGCCCCGGTTCCACCACCTTGACCACATCCATGGCGTAACGCTGCAACGGCCGGCCATTGGTGTCGGTGACCTCGCGAATCGCCCGCAACGGAATGCGGAATCCGCCGCTGGCAATGGTTTCGTAGATCTGCGCGATCTCGAACGGCGACACGTTGAGCGCACCCAGCAGCAATGACGGATAGGGCTTCAGATCCTGTTCGAGTCCCAAGCGCTTGAGCATGCTCACTACGTTGATCACATCGACATCCAAGCCCACCCGCACCGCCGGGATATTGTAGGAGCGCGCTAGCGCGTCCCGCAGCATGACCCGGCCATGAAAGCGTTTGTCATAATTCTTGGGGCTCCAGACCTGGCCGCCGGACCGATAGGTCAACGGGCTGTCGTTCACCATGGTCGCCAGCGTATAGCGGTCCGGCTGTTCCAGGGCAGTCAGATAAACCGCCGGCTTGACCAGCGAACCGGCCAGGCGCTTGGTATCGAGCGCCCGGTTGAAACCAACCGCTTTCGGCTCCCGATCGCCCACGATAGCCAGCACCTCGGCGGTCTGGGTGTCGGTCACGACGATGGCGCCCTGTAGGGGTCTGGCTCTGGGCTTGCTCCGCTCCAGCGGCGTCAAGCTGTTGGCCAGAGTGTTCTCCGCTGTCGCCTGGATCCGCGGATCGAGGGTAGTGAACACCCGCAAACCTTCCGATATCAGATCGTCGGCCTTGTAGTATCGCCGCAACTGCCGCTGCACCAGCTCCAGAAACGCCGGATAGGCGGTGATTCCACTGCCAGCCTTGGGCGTCACATCCAGCGCCATCTCCTTGGCCAGGGCCGCATCCTCGGCGCTGATCAGGTTCAGTTCGACCATCACGTCCAGCACCAGGGCGCGGCGCTCCTTGGCCCGTTCCGGATTCCGGCGCGGATCGTACAGCGACGGACCCTTGACCATCCCAACCAGCAGGGCGACCTGATGCAGGTCCAGCTCATCCAGCGGTTTGCCAAAATAGAACTGGCTGGCCAGACCGAAACCATGGATCGCCCGACTGCCATCCTGGCCGAGATAGATGGCGTTGCTGTACGCCTCCAGGATGTCGTCCTTGTCATAGCGCGAGTCGATCAGGATCGCCATCAGGATCTCGTTGACTTTGCGCTTGAAGGTCCGCTCGTTGCTGAGGAACAGATTCTTCACCAGCTGCTGAGTCAGAGTGCTGCCGCCCTGGACCGCCCGCCCGGCGCGCAGGTTGGCCACCATCGCCCGGAAAATGCCCTTGGGATTGATGCCGCCGTGCTCGTAGAACGAGCGGTCTTCGACCGCCAGCAAGGTGTCCACCAACACCGGCGGCAGATCCTTGCCCCTGAGCAGGATGCGGTCCTCGTAATGGGCCGGATAGATCCCGGCGATCTCGGGCGGATCCATGCGCAGCAAGCCTGGCGCTTCCTGGCCACCCAGGCTGGTCAGATCGACCAGGATATCGCCGGCGAAGACTAGCTTGACCTTGCGCGCCGGCTCCGCGCCGTCCCAGAACACGAAATCGCGGGTCATCACTTCGAAAACTTCGCCATTGCGGGCGAAACTGCCCGGCTTGTTAGGCGATTCGCCGCCTCCCGACGGCGGAGCGCAAGCCTCCTTGGGCGGCAGTTGCGGCTTGCGCTTGAAGGAAACGCGTTTGCCATGAGCGGCCAGCGGCGTGGGCGGCTCGACCGGACAGTTCACGTCGCGGTAATTCAGCAGCCGCAATTCCTGGGTAAAGGCTTCGGCGCTGAGCGGCATCCCGGCATACAGCTCCAGCGGCCGGGCGTAGACCTTGGCCGGCATGGCCCAGCGCTTCTGGTCGAACTCGGTCCGGATCACCCCATCCAGATAGACCATGTACAGGCCCAGTCCACACGCGCTCAGCAACAAAGCGCCGAAGAGCAGCGATAACAACAACGATAGCAGCGACCGGAAAATCCGCGGCCGCGACCTGGCATTCTGCGATGATCGACCTTTACCCATGCCTGTTCCGTTTAGAGCCTGACGCCGCGACCGTCAATTCACTTGGCGCGCCCTGCTGATTCTGATTTATCCTACCGGCTCCGCTTCTCACGCTGGAGCACGATGCGTGCCATCTCACCCGACCCACGACCAGGCCGCGTTGATTGCGGCGCTGCTGCAACCGGCGTGTTATCCGCATCCCGTCACCACCGTCACCCACCTGCAAACGCACATTTCCCATATCCTGCTGGCAGGCGATTACGCTTACAAGATCAAGAAACCCGTCAACCTGGGTTTCCTTGATTTTACCAGCCTGGCGCGACGACGATACTATTGCGAAGAAGAACTGCGGCTGAACCGCCGACTCGCGCCGGAACTCTACCTAGCCTGTCTGCCCATCGGCGGAGACAGCCATCATCCCCGCTTGGGCGACCCGACCGACGCCCCCATCGAATACGCGGTGCAGATGCGGCGCTTCGCCCAGGAAGCCCTGCTGGACCGGGTGCTGGACGCCGGAGGGCTGCAATCCCGACACCTGGACGCCCTAGCCCGCCGTCTGGCCGCCTTTCACCGCAGCGTACCCGCCGCCGCACCCTCCACGCCGTTCGGCCTGCCGGACCGGGTACTCCAGCCGATGCTGGACGACTTCACCCATGTCCGGCCGCGGCTGAGCGACCCGGCCGAGCTTGAACAGCTGGCGACTGTGGAGCGCTGGACCCTGGCCGCCTCCGAGCAGCTGCGGCCGCAACTGCTGGAACGCAAAGCCGGCGGCTGGATCCGTGAGTGTCACGGCGATCTCCATCTCGGCAACATGGTGCTGAGCGAGGACGGCCAGATCACCATCTTCGACTGCATCGAATTCAACGATCCGTTCCGCTGGATCGACGTCATCAGCGACCTGGCCTTCCTGATCATGGACCTGCGCTTTCGTGGCGCCGGCGATCTCGCTCAACGGGCCCTGAACGTCTATCTCGAATACAGCGGCGATTTCGCCGGCGTGGCGCTACTCGACTACTATCAGGTCTACCGAGCCATGGTGCGGGCCAAGGTCTACGCCATCCAGAGCGGACAGGATGGCATCACCGCCGCTGCCCGCGCCACCGCCCACGACCGCTGCTTGGGGTATCTGCGCCTGGCGCTGACGCTGACCCACGCATCATCGCCGTTTCTGTTGATCACCCATGGCGTTTCTGGTTCCGGTAAATCGCACCAAACCGGACAATTGCTGGAAAAATTCCCCGGCGCCATCCGCCTCCGTTCCGATGTGGAGCGCAAGCGCCTATTCGGTCTCGGGCCACTGGACGACAGCCGGTCTCAGCTGGGCAAGGGACTGTATTCTTCGACGGCCAACGCCCGTACCTATCGACGCCTGCAGCGTCTGGCCGACGGTCTGCTGGCTGCGGGGCTGCCAGTGCTGGTGGATGCCACCTTCATGAAGCGCGCCCACCGCCAACCGTTCCGCGAGCTGGCGGCTCGCCACGGGGTCCCGTTCATCCTGCTCGACTGCCGCGCCGACCCCGCCACCCTGCGGGCGCGGGTAGCTGCACGACACCAGCGTGGCGACGATGCCGCCGAAGCCGATGTCGAGGTGCTGGAGCGGCAGCTGCGCTTCGACGAACCGCCGACGGCTGATGAAAACCCGCTGCCCTGCAACGACGAACAGGATCGGCAACGAGTGCGCGCCGCCATCGCAGCAGCGATGGCACGGCCGCCGACCACGAGCGACATTCAATGAATCCTTTACCACTGATGAGAGAACCCGATGGCGAAGTATGACGTGTACGCGCTCGGCAATGCGCTGGTGGACATGGAGTATGAGGTCGAGCCAACCGACCTGGCGAGTCTGGGCATCGACAAGGGGGTGATGACCCTGGTAGACGAGGACTGCCAGTCGAGAATGATGGCGCATCTGGCCGGCTATCCGCACCAGCGCAGTTCGGGCGGTTCGGCGGCCAATTCGCTGATCGCTGTCAGCCAGCTCGGCGGGACCAGCTTCTATTCCTGCAAGGTCGCCGGAGACGAGCTGGGCCACTTCTACATGCAGGATCTGCGCGCCGGCGGGGTGGACACCAATCACCAGACCGAACGGGAGCCGGGCCATACCGGCCGCTGCGTGGTGCTGGTCACCCCGGACAGCGACCGCACGCTCTGCACCTTCCTGGGCATCAGTGGCGATCTGTCGGCCAAGGAATTGGTCGAAAGTGCTTTGCGCGACTCGCGCTATTTTTACATGGAAGGCTACCTGGTCACCTCGGACAGCGCCCGCCAAGCCTGTTGTGACGCCCGACGCCTGGCCCTGGCAGCCGGGGTCAAGACCGCCCTGTCCCTGTCCGATCCCAACATCGTGCGCTACTTCAAACCGGGCTTGCTGACGATGATCGACTCCGGGGTGGATTTGCTGTTCGCCAACGAGGACGAGGCCAAAACCATGGCCGACGCCACCGAGTTGGACGATGCGGTGGCCTATCTCAAGACCCTCAGCCGGGAGTTCGTGATCACGCGCGGCCCCAGGGGTGCG
>RXIW01000052.1 GCA_003989065.1 Candidatus Competibacteraceae bacterium | reverse complement strand
ATGATGTCGATGCGGGCCAAGCTGGAACTGAACATGGTGTAGCGGTCACCATTCAAGGCAGATTCAAGGCAGATTCAAGGCAGATTCATCGCCAGGATATTGCGGTTGCGATCGTCGCAGCGCTGATAGTCGAAGCGGTCCACGCCCTGCAGCGCCAGGAAGATGCCCAGACCGCCAAGATCGCGTTCCTCCAGCGGCTGGTCGAGATCGAGCGCGGTCGGCATGCTGCGGGTTCGCGGATCATAGGCGACCCCGCCATCCTCCAGGATCACGGTCAGAGTCCGATCGGTCCGTTCGATGGTCAGGGCGATGTCGCCGCTCAGCCCCGCTTCGGCATAGCCGTGCGTGACGATATTGGTCGCGATCTCGTCCACCGCCAGAATCAGACGATAGCTGGCCGCCTCATCCAGACCCGCATCCCGGCAAGCCTGCTCGACCCACTGGCGCAAGGCCGGAAGCGCCGCCAGATCAGCGGCGATGTCCTGCTTGACCATGGGCAGACTCACAGGCGGCGCCGAGGATGGGCTCATCCACGCCGGAGCGCCACCAGCGCCTGTTCGACGTTGTCCGCCACGGTGAAGAACTTGAGAAATCCGGTGATGGTCATGGTGTCCTTGATCGATTCCGCCAATCCGGCCAGAACCACCCGGCCCTTGCCGGTCATGGCTTGCCGATAGAGCAGCAGCAAGACCCGCAAACCGGCGCTGGACATGTAGTTGACGCCGCCCAGGTTCAGCACCAGAGCGCCGCCCGGTTGCAGCAGCGGCAGCAGCTGAGTCTGCAAGCCGGGGGCCGAACCGCCGTCGACGGCGCCGGTCACCGCGACAACGGTGGTCTCGTCTTGATTGGACACATCGACCTGGATCGCCATACGCTTGAATCCTTGTGTGAAAATTCTGCCAATGCCAGCCAATATGATGCATGGTCGGCAGCTCGTCAACGAGCCCGCCACCGCTGCGTTATCATGCCCGAACGATTTTCCAATTCGAGAATCCGCAATGGCCATCGACAGCCAACAGCTCATGACGATGCTCGACACGCTGGGCATCGCCACCACGACGGTGGAACATCCGCCCCTGCGCACCATCGAAGACAGCCGCCGTCTGCGTGGCCATCTGCCCGGTGGTCACGCTAAAAATCTGTTCCTCAAGGATAAGAAAGGCGGTTACTGGCTGTTGGTCGCACTGGAGCACACCGCAGTCGACCTGCGCGAGGCGGCCAGCCTGCTGCAGGCCCCGCGTTTCTCGTTCGCCAACGCCGAGGCGCTGGATCGGCTGTTGGGCGTTCAGCCGGGCGCGGTCTCACCCTTCGCCGCCGTCAACGACGTGGAGGGCCAGGTCTGCGTGGTGCTGGAGCAGCAGGTGCTCGACACCGAGCGGCTGAACTGCCATCCGCTGCGCAATGACCGCACCACGACGATCGCTACGACCGAGCTGCTGCGCTTTCTCGACCAGATCGGCCATCCGCCCCGCATCATTCGGCTGCCCGGCTGATCAGCCACTGGTCGCGGGCGGCTCGCCCTCCGCAGCCGGCCTCTGCCAGCGCAAAGCCAGCAGGGTGATGTCGTCGCTTTGCGGATAGTGGCCCACGAAGGATCGGACCGCCTGCATGACGCCGTCGATGACGGTGCGGGCGGACCCCTGCGCGCATACCGGCTCCAACGCCGCGCTCAGCCGCGCTACGGTAAACTGCTCCTGTCGGGCATTCATCGCCTCGCTCACGCCATCGCTGTAGATCACCAGACCCTCGCCTGGAGCCAGGCGGATGACGTCTTCCTCTTCATACGCCACCTCGGGCGCAAAGCCCAGAAAAGGCCCGCCCCGCCGTTTCTCGATCAGCTCCGGTCGGCCGTCCCGGCGCAAGATCAGCGGCCGCTCGTGACCGCCATCGCTGAAGGTGAGTTCCCCGCTGCGCAGATCCAGAATGCCGGCGAAGATGGTGACAAACATGGTCTCCGGATTGTTCTTGCACAGCGCGGTGTTAACCCGCTCCATGATGCGGGCGACTGATGAGGAATCGCGCTGCGCTTCCACCGCGAACAGAGTCTTGGTCACCGCCATGAACAAGGCCGCCGGCACCCCCTTGTCCGACACGTCGCCGATCAGGATGAACAGGCGATTCTGGTCGAGCAGGAAGAAATCGAACAGATCGCCGCCCACGGCCTTGGCCGGCTCCAGCATGGCGTACAGGTCGCACTCAGCATGTCCCGGCAGGACGAAATCGTCGGGCAACATCCCCATCTGGATGCTACGGGCCGCCGACAGCTCGCCTTCGATCCGCTCCTTGGCCGCCGTGGTTTCCTTCAGATCGGCGATATAGGTCTTCAGCGTGGTGATCATCGAGTACAGCGCGCGACCCAGATAGCCGACCTCGTCGCGGCGACCCTCGGACACCTTCTGCAATTCGGCCTGCATCTCCTCGTCGGCGTTGAAATTGCGCTCCACCAGACGGTGGGTCTGGATGGTGAGGCGGACCAGGGGGCGGACGATGCGGTTGAGAAACGGCAGCGCCAGCGCCATGCCCAGCAACAACAGGAGCGCGGTCAGCCCACCGCCGATCGTCAGCAGGGTATGGAATTCAGCCTGCATGTTGATCGGCAGGCTCATCAGCGTGGCCCCGTTGGGCAAGCCGTCCGCGCCGAACACCGGAGCCGCCACGTACATCAGCGCATGGCCGAACAGCACGTTACGCACGCCGCTGTTGGCCAGATACGAGGTCGGCTGGCCGTTCTCGACGACCTTTTCGATGATGTCCCGCTCGGTGGCGGTCAGGCTGCGGTTCTTGCTTTCCCCGTCGCTGGAAGTGACCACCAGCGGCTGGAGCGCTTCGTCGAACACCCAGATCGTGTCGATCAAAGCGGTCGCCATGACGGTTTCCGTCATCCGCTTGAGGCCGATGCTATCGACGATCTGACTGTCCGCGCTGATCAGGCGGGCGACCAGGGCCATGCCATGGCGATCCGGCAGGGTCGCGCCGCCGTAATAGAGCACATGGCCGTCCAGCTTGCGGCGCTGGAGATCGGCGAACACGCTGAACTTGCGCCCCTCCAGCAGAGGCCGCAGCGCCGGCTGCTGGGTCAGGCCGGAATCGACCCCGATCGAGGCATCGATATCGTCGAGCGACCAGAAGAGCGGCTTGCCGCGCGCGTCGGTGATCCAGAGTTCGGGAATGTCATTCTGGGCGGCAATATTGCGCAGGGCGCGATCGATCTCGACCTTGGGCGCCTTGCGCTTGATGGCGATTTGCGTCAGTTGGGCGACGATGTCGGCCTGGGCCTGCACGTCCTTGCCGACGATCTCCTCGATGGTGAACGGGACCTGCCGGATGAAACTGATGGACTGGGCCAGCAGTTGGGCGATCAGGGTGCCGTCGCGCTGAGTGCGCTCCAGAATAGATTGCCAGGACACATAGGCGAACACGCCCGCCGCGCTGGGTAGCCCGATGGCGATGATCAGGGTGACGAACAGGAACAGCCGGCGGCGCAGGGTCATGGTCCGCGCGTTTATTTGAGCCAGATCATGGCGGCGGCCAACCGCTGGGCGACCTTGTAGTCGAGCGGAAAATAGATCACTCCGCGTGGCCCGAACCAGCGATCGTAGATCTCGATATAAGCGCCTCGGTACTGGTCGACCCCGTTGAGCAGATCGGCCAACACGCTGTTGACGAACGCCCGCCATGCGGAATCGTTCTGCGGCAGGATGCATACCATCGATTCGTAGGACAGTTCCTCGGTGCGCGGCAACAGAACCACCTTGCTTTTCAGCGGGCTCGTCTCGACCTGGGCGCGCAATACGACACCGACGTTGGCCAAACCATCGATCTCGCCCTGCTCGAACATGCGAAAACCGGTATCCATGTCGGGTACTTCGACCAGGATCACGTCGGGCGCGTGCTGACCGAGGATATTGGCCGTGGTGGCCCCGGCGGCGACGCCGATGCGCTTGCCGCGCAGTTCGTTGAGCTGGGTCGCGGTCGAGCGCAGGGTCATGATGCGAGTGCCGTTGCCGAAAAACGGAATCGAGAAATCCACTGCCTCCTCCCGTTTCCAGGTTGGGGTAGTGATGCCGCATTCGATGTCGATGGCGTGGCTGGCGACCCATTCGATGCGGTTGCTGGCCGTCACCGCGCGCAACTGCATGTCGATCGGGCGACCGAAACGCTGTTCGAGTCGCTGATGGATTTGTTCGAGCAGGTCGACCGAGAACCCGACCAGACGGCCCTTGCCATCCCGATAGGCGAAGGGCAATGCATCGGCGCGAGTGCCGGCGCTGAACACACCGGTCCGGGCGATGCGTTCGAGCACCTCCTCTGCCCTGACCGGGTCCGGCAGCGCCAACAGCGCCAGCGTCGCCGCCATGGCCATGCCCCAACAGGCGCTACGGACAATCGCAAGCTGCTGTCTCAAGACCCGACTCCCATATTCGACCTCTCCCGACCGTCACACCGCCGCCCGATGGACGTGGGCCAGCAGTCGTTGTTTCACCCGCCCCATCGCCCAGTTCAAGGGAAAGCACAATAGGAAGAAATAGCAGATGGCGTACATGTAAATCCAGAGCATGGCCTCGTCGCTACCCACCGCTGCGATCACGACGTTGCAACGCGAGACGATCTCGCCCACGCCGATGACCGAGGCGGTGCTCGACGCCATCACGATGATCAGCAGATAAGTGGTCCAGTTCGGCACGAACAGCAACGCCGCCAGCCGGTCGTGATTGCGCCAGTGACGCCAAGCGACCGAAAGGTTGTCGGAAACGAAGCCGACCACCGCCACCGACAACGCCAGCGAAGCCTTGAACCAGGCGGGAAACAGATACAGTCGGCCAGCGAACTCGAATTCCACCGGAATCAAGAACGCTAGATAGAACAGGAAAACGAAGGTCGGGATATTGCGGGTCAGTTCGGTGAGGGTCAGGCTGACGCCCGCGACCATCCTGCGCTCGGACAACCGCATCCGGGCCAACACGGCGCCGATCACGGTGCCGATGGTCATGGCCACCAGCGAAATCAGGATGTTCCAGACGAATCCCTCGAGCAGGAACGGCGTCCACACCATCAGAATCTGCACGATCTCAGCGAACGCCATGGCGGATCATCCGGCGTTCGATGGCATTGAAAATCTGCATGACCAGCATCACCAGCAGGAAATAGATCAGCATCAACACGTTCATCATGACGGCGGGATTGCCCTGTTCGGCCACGATGGCGGTCGAAGCCGAGATCAATTCCGGCACGGCGATGGCGCTGGCCATGCCGGTCGCCTTGACCACGTTGATCAGCGAAGCGACCACGGCGGCATAGGCTAGGCGCAAGACCCGTGGCAACCGACGCCAGCTCAACGTGAATCCCGGCTCCTGGTGCTTGAGCACGGCGGTCGCCTCGAGCAGAGTGAACACGATGGCGCATCCGGTATAGAGCGACAGGCAGGACACGGCAATCATGGCGCCGTCGAAGGTCCAGCCGTAGTGGCTGACCATGATGTGACCGACGCCGAAAAAGACCAGATAGATCAGTAGCAGCGGTGGCGTCATCCGCCCCAGCGCCGACGTCAGCCGCACCAGGCCGCGCAGCCAGGGCAAGCTCTCGGCCACCAGCGCACCCAGACAGCCCACTAGCAGGCTGCCGACGATGGAGCCGAGCATCAGTTGCAAGGTCATCCACAGGCCGGCCAGGAACAGGTCGCGATCGTAGACATCGTAGAGGATGGTCAGATCGAGGCCGGCCCGCTCCTTGAGCAACAGACCGAAATGGTACAGACCGGTCACGTCGGTGGAGCTCAGCAGCAGCTTGTTACGGCAGGCGGCCGGCCAGTCGCCGTTGGCCTGCCGGGTACAGACCGGATTGCCATCGGACCCGGTCCGGGTCCAGAGATTGTGGGTATCGGCCAGGAACTGACTCGGCTTGATACCCCAGCGCTTCTCGACATTCATCAACCAGCCGCTGCGATGCCAGTCGGCGACGATGTCGGACAAGGTCCGTTCGAGCGGAGACCCGCGCTCCTGGGCGGCGATGGCCATCGCCCACGGCGAGACCATCATCGACGGCAACGGACTCTCATAGCTGCCCCATTCCGGATCGCTCAGCAACCCCACGATGCCGGTATCGTCATACAGCCAAGCGGCACAGCGGCCATCGCGCAAGGCCAGCTTGGTGTCGCGGGTGCCATTGAAGATCTGCAGATCGAGCAAAAAGCGCTGGGTCATGGCGCGATTGAAATAAGCGCCCTGGGTGGCGCACACCTTCTTGCCGCGCAGATCGGACCAGTTGGACAAATGGGCGTTGGGCGGCGCGATGATCGCGGCACCGCTGGCGTAGTAACTGGGCTCGATCAGGGTAGCGATCTGGCGGCGTTGCGGGGTATCGCCAAGGGTGGCGATCACCACATCGACAGAGCCTTCCTCCAGTTTCTGCAAGCGATTGGTGGAGGTCACTGCCACCAGTTGCAACTGCACACCGAGGCGGCGCGCCAGGTCGGCGGCGAGATCGGCCTCGAAACCGACCAACTGCCCTTCGGCGTTCAGCATGCCGAAGGGTGGATAGTCGGACTTGATCCCGACGATCAAGGTCCCGCGCTTCTGGATCAGATCGAGGCGGCTGGCCAGCGCTTCCTGACCGAGTGCGAGGGCCAACAGCACTCCTACGCAGACCATGCGCAGCCACGGACGGTTGACCATCATCCCGCCCCATGCGAGCGATCGACGGGCGAGTTCGCCTCGGGCGCTGTCTCCGCCACCGCCAGAAAGCCGTAGGCGTAGCGCAGCGGCGCAAAAATCGCCAGCAGCCGATCGAGTCCACGCAGGAACGGCGATCGGACTACCCCGCTCTCCGGCAAAAAACTCTCGGCCCCCATCTGGATCAGCCGAAAACCCTGTCGTTCGAGTTCCATGCCGAATTCTTCCAACGAATAAAGGTGGTAATACATCTTGACCATGACCTGCCCGGCCATCCGTTGGTAATGAATGTCGCCCGGTTCGAGCACGCCTTTTTCCATCAGCGGCTGGGCCTCGGCCTGGTGCCGGCGGAACCGGCGCGCAGCGTTGGGCACCGTCACGATCAGCCGACCGCCAGGCCGCAACAACTGGTGGATGGTGGCCAAGGTCTCCCGGCGCTGCGTGCGCGAAGCGATGTGGCCCAGGACGCCGAACATCATGATGGCCAGGTCGAAAGGCTCGCCCTGCGCCATCGTCGTCCGGCTCAGCGCCGCCAGATCGCCCCAGACCGGCCGTAACCGACCGTCCGCCACCTGCGCCGGGTAACGCGCCGACAGCTCGTCGATCGCCTCCCGACTGATATCGTAGGCAACGATCGTCGCCTCGGTCTGCGCCAACAGCGGGGCTGCATAGCGGCCGTTGCCACAGCCGAAATCCAGAACCCGGCCGCCACGCGCCCGGATCTGCTCGACGATGACGGCCAGACTTGCTGGATTCGGGCGCGGATAGCGTCGATCGTACAGATGGCTGGCAAAGTATCGATCGTAATTCTCCGCAACCGGGAATGGCCCCGACAGCGACTCGGACGACTCGTTGGCCGCTATCCTGGCCGCCGATGGCGTTTCGGTAGTTTTATCGAGCATGCCATGAATGACCGGTTGGGTTGCAATCCATCATCGAAGAACTCGGACAGCGCAGGATCGGCCAGGCTCGACCAATCGCATCGTGTTGCAGCGCAACCCAATTTTGAGGCTGTCCGATCGCAATGATCCAGCTATCATCCATGATGGATCGACTGTTTGGGCATTATGCCCAAACCCGGCGTTTCTGCTACCATGCGCCGCGTTTTAGTGCGGTAACAAAGGATTTTCAACATGCCACGTCCATATAATTTCAGCGCAGGTCCCGCCATGCTGCCCGAGGCGGTTCTGGAACAAGCCAAGGCCGAGATGCTTGACTGGCGGGGTTCCGGGATGTCGGTGATGGAAATGAGCCATCGCGGCAAGGAATTCGTCTCCATCGCCGAACAGGCCGAAGCCGACCTGCGGGAGTTGCTCGCCATCCCGGCCAACTACAAGGTGCTGTTCTTGCAAGGCGGTGCCTCCAGCCAGTTCGCCATGGTCCCGATCAACCTGCTGCGCGGCAAGAACAAGGCGGATTACCTTAACCTCGGACAGTGGTCGAAGAAGGCCATCTCCGAAGCCAAGAAGTTCTGCCAGGTCAACGTCGTCGCCAGCGCCGAGGCGGTCAACTTCACGACCGTGCCGTCGCGCGACAGCTGGAAATGCGATCCGGAAGCCGCCTACCTGCACTGCACGCCGAACGAAACCATCGGCGGCGTCGAGATGCACACGATCCCCGAGATCGACGTGCCGCTGGTGGCCGACATGTCGTCCACCCTGCTGTCGCGTCCGCTGGACGTGAGCAAGTTTGGCGTGATCTACGCCGGCGCCCAGAAGAACATCGGCCCCGCCGGCCTGACCATCGTCATCGTGCGCGAAGACCTGATCGGCCAAACCATCGCCGGCGCGCCGACCATGCTCGACTACGCGGTCATGGTCAAGGACGGGTCGATGTACAACACCCCGCCCACCTACGCCTGGTACATCGCCGGTCTGGTGTTCCAGTGGATCAAGGCCCAGGGCGGGCTGACGGCAATGGGCGCGCACAACAAGGCCAAGGCCGAATTGCTGTACAAGGCCATCGACGAATCGGGCTTCTACAAGAACCCGGTCGATCCGGCCTATCGCTCTTGGATGAACGTGCCGTTCATCCTGCCCGATGCGGCGCTGGACAAGCCGTTCCTAGCCGAGGCCAAGACCGTCGGTCTGCTGACTCTGGCCGGCCACCGCTCGGTCGGCGGGATGCGCGCCAGCATCTACAACGCCATGCCGATGGCTGGGGTCAAGGCGCTGGTCGACTTCATGGCCGACTTCCAGAAGCGACACGGCTAAACGGATTTTCGTCCTTCATCATCCGCCCCGAACGTCCGCGTTCGGGGTGTTCTTTTTCAGGCGAATGGTTGACTCGCGATGTACAAGATTCTCACTCTCAATAACATCAGCGTTTCCGGTTTGGAACGCCTTCCCCGCGATCGCTACGAAATCGCTTCCGAACTCCCCAATCCCGACGCGGTGCTGCTGCGCTCCTTCAAAATGCACGACTGGCCGATTCCCGCCAGCCTCAAGGCGGTGGGACGGGCTGGCGCTGGGGTCAACAACATCCCGGTGCCGGAAATGACCGCCAAGGGCATCTGCGTGTTCAACGCACCCGGCGCCAACGCCAACGCGGTCAAGGAACTGGTGCTGGCCGGCATGCTGCTGGCCGCCCGCAACATCTGCCCGGCCTGGGATTATGCGCGCAAGCTGCAGGGCACCGACGCCGAGCTGACCAAGCAGGTCGAATCCGGCAAGAAACAATTCGTCGGCATCGAACTGCCTAGTCGGACCCTGGGCGTGATCGGTCTGGGCGCGATCGGGGTCAAGGTGGCCAATGCGGCCCGCGCCCTGGGCATGCGGGTGATCGGCTACGATCCGCACATCACCGTCGATAACGCCTGGCAGCTGTCATCGCAGGTCGAGCACGTGTTCAGCGTCAACGAGATGGCGGCGCAGGCGGATTTCATCACCCTGCACGTGCCGTTGAACAACGACACGCGGCATCTGATCGGTACGTCATTCCTCAAGAATTGCCGTCCAGGACTGACTTTGCTGAATTTTTCCCGCGAAGGCGTGGTAGACGAGGAAGCCCTGCACGAAGCCCTGCTGGCGAACAAGCTGCGGGCCTACGTCTGCGACTTCCCGACCAACCGCCTCAAGGACGACCCGCACGTCATCATGCTGCCGCATCTGGGCGCATCCACCGGCGAGGCCGAGGATAATTGCGCGGTCATGGTGGCGGATCAAGTGCGCGACTATCTGGAAAACGGCGTCATTCACAACTCGGTCAATTTCCCGGAAGTGAACATGCCGCGCAACGGCGGTCCGCGCCTGGCGATCGTGAACGCCAATGTCCCGCACATGATCGAGCGCATTTCCAAGGCCATCTCGACCGCTGGCATCAACATCCTGGATATGATCAACAAGTCGCGCGGCGACATCGCCTGCACGCTGGTGGACACCGCCGCCCCGATCCCCGTCGAAGTCACGGCGCAGATCGCGGAGGTGCAGGGCGTGTTGAGCGTGCGGACGCTGTAAGCGACCGGACCAGGGAGACGGAAGGACCCGTCCTCCTCCCGCTTGCGCCCGGCTACGGCTCACCGTTGCCGCGCATCAGGTCCAGATACGCCAGCCAGAAGTGGGACAGCTCGGTCATGCACTCGACCCGGGCCGTCTGCGCAGCCAGATCGGCCTTGAGCCGTTCGATATCCGGCAACAACGCAGTGAGCCCGCCCTCGAGTCCGTGCAGCAACTTGGCGCAGTTGGAAGCCATCATGGCGCTTCGGGTGGTTAACAGACGGATGCGCAGGTAGGTCAGATCGCTGGGCAGGGTGTTGTGATGCCGGTGATGCGGTTCGCTCGCTAGCTGATGAGCCTCCGGCTTGCCGAGCAGATAGGTTTCCAGCCCCTCGACCCGGGCCAGCATCATGTTGAGATGGTTTTGGGTGGAGGTTCGATGCGCCAGGGTTTCCAGCGCAGCGAGTTTTTCTTCCAGCCAGCGCCGCCGCTCCTGGACCTGCGCCCGGACCCGGTCGATCCCGCAACCCGTCTCCACCAACAACAGATTCACGCACCGCAGCTCGCTCTCGCCCTCGTCGAGAAAGTCGCGGAGTTGATCGGACAGGATCCGCTCCAGCGCCAAGGTGGCGAACTGCTCCCAGATGGGATCGATCTGGGCGCGCACCCGATCGAGCGCTTGCCGCAACTCGGCGGTTTGGCCGACGATTCCCCGCACGTCCTGCTCGTACTCGGCGCGATCCTGCGCCTGCCAGGCTTGTTCGAGCAAGGCTTCCTCCTTGTGCGCATAGGACAAACCGACCGGTGCGCCGTCGTCGGTCTCAGCAGTGGGCATCTCGGTGGATCTCCAGGGTTGGGAAAACGCGCATCGTAATGGTCAAGGGCCACTTGGCGCGCCGGAGCTATTGATCGTAGCGATGAATCGTAAAATCGCGGTTCGATCCCGGCAAGATATCGCCAACGTGTAACCTGAATGCGCCCGCGCGCCGCTCCGCGAAATATTGGCGCAAGGTTTCGTGAACCACGGTGAAGGCGAGCTTTTCCCAGGGGATTTCATCCTCGGCGAACAGCCGCACCTCCAGGCTTTCCTCGCCGGGGCTGGCATAACCATCCTTGAGGCTGCCGCGAAACATCAGGTACACCTGACTGACATGAATGAGTGAGTATAGGCCGTACAGGGTGAGATTTTCGACTATGGCATTGGCTTCTTCCTGCGCTTCGCGCGCCGCCGCCGCAACCGCCGATTCGCTGTTCTCCATGAAGCCTGCCGGCAGGGTCCACAAACCGTAGCGCGGCTCGATGGCCCGCCGACACAGCAGAATCCGATCCTGCCATTCTGGGATACAACCGGCTACGATCTTGGGATTCTGATAATGAATGGCGTCGCACGCGATGCAAACATGGCGCGGTCGGTTGTCGCCCGCCGGAATGCGCAAGACCACCGGAGCGCCGCACTGGCTACAGAATTTCATGAATGTGGATCCTTAATGCGAATTCGAGAACAAAATGGTTAGAGTATCCGACCGTTTTCCGCTTTTGGCACCCGGAAGCGGTGAAAACAGGACAGGCTGGCGATTCCGCCGATCCGCGGACGCGGCAATCTCACCGCAACCCCCAGGAGCGCCCAAGCCCATGTCGTCACTCCATCCACTGTTCGCCCTGCTGCTGACGCTCATGACCTTGCTGCTGACGTCGATCTGCCAAGCGGCCGCGCCTGAGAACGCCGCCCCACCGGCCGCCACCGTCGGCAGCGGGCCGAAAGTCACCCTGCTCGACGATTTCGACAGTCTCGACGGTTGGAGCGTCGCCACGTCACCAGGCGCTCGCCTGGAAATCGCCCAGGATACCGGCCGAGCCGGTCATCGGGCCATGCGGCTGGACTTCGAGTTTCAGGACGGAGCCAGCTATATCATCGCTCGCAAGACGTTCCGGTTGCGCCTGCCGGAAAACTACGCCTTCCGTTTCCAGATCCGTGGCGACGCACCGCGCAGCGACATCGAATTCAAGCTGGTCGATGCCCGCCAGAGCGTGTGGTGGTTCAAGCAACGGGACTTCGCCTTTCCCAGCGACTGGCAAGCGGTCACGGTCAAGAAACGGCATCTGAGTCTGGCCTGGGGGCCCGGCGGCTCGCAAGACGAGGTTGTCGCGATCGAATTCGCCCTGTCCGCCAGAGCCCTGGGCAAGGGCTCGGTATGGCTCGACGAACTGGCGGTCGAGGAGCGCCCGCCCGTGCAGTCCTACACCTTGCAGCCGATCGTCCAGGCATCCACCACGGTCGAAGGCCAGCCGCCGCAAGCGGTGCTCGACCCTTCCACGGCCACGCGCTGGCACAGCGGCGCCCTGGCCGAGGATCAGTGGCTGATGCTGGATTTCCAGAAGCCTCGGGAATTCGGCGGCCTGGTGATCGACTGGGATCCGGACGATTATGCCACTGATTATCAAGCGCAGATCTCCGATGACGGCAACAACTGGCAAACCCTCTACACCGTACGGGAGGGCAACGGCCAGCGCGATTATCTCTATTTGCACGACGCCGAATCACGCTATCTACGGCTCAATCTGCAACGCAGCAGCCGGGGCCGCGGCTATGGCGTCAGCCACATCCAGATTCAATCCTACGAATTTTCCGCCTCGCCCAACCGCTTCTTCGAGACCATCGCCCATGATGCTCCCCGTGGCCACTATCCCCGCTATTTCCAGGGCGAACAGGGTTACTGGACCATCGTCGGAGTCAGCGGCGACAGCAAGAACGCCCTGCTCGGCGAGGATGGCGCGCTGGAAGTCGACAAGAGCAGCTTCACCATCGAACCCTTTCTGTTCACCGATGGCCAGCTGATCACCTGGGCCGATGTCCAGCCGAGCCAGGAGCTGGCCGATGGCTATCTGCCGATTCCCACCGTGCGCTGGAAACACCCGAACGTCCAGTTGGCAACCACCGCCTTCGCCGCCGGCAACCCCGGCCAATCGATGCTCTACGCCCGCTACCGGGTCGAAAACCCGAGCAGCGAAACCCGTCACGTCACCCTGTTCCTGGCGATCCGGCCGTTCCAGGTCAATCCCCCCTGGCAGTCCCTGAACATGATCGGCGGGGTATCGCTGATCCGCGGGTTGACCTACGCCGACCGGGTGATCCAGATCACGCCGACCGGCAAATCGATCGCGGTGCTGACCACGCCCGACCGGTTCCGGGCGGCTACCTTCGACCAGGGTCCGCTGGTCGATTATCTGGCCAAAGGCAAACTACCCAGCCGGGACTGGGTGGAAAACGATCGCTTCGGCTACGCCTCCGGCGCGCTGGAGTACGGCTGGGATCTGCGCCCCGGCGAAGCGCGCGAAGTTGATCTACGCATCCCGTTCCATGCCCCTGCCTCCAACCCACCGACCCTGACCGACGCCGACGCCAGCGCCCAGGTACAGCAATTGCTGGAACAGACCCGCCGCCAATGGGCTGCCAGCCTGGACCGGGTCGCCCTGGAACTGCCGCCGGCCGGCCAGCATTTGGCCCACAGCATCGCCAGTAACCTGGCCTATATTCTGATCAACCGCGACGGTCCCGCCATCCAGCCCGGCTCACGCGCCTATGCCCGCTCCTGGATCCGCGACGGCGCCCTGACCTCGGCGGCCCTGCTGGGCATGGGCCACACCGAGGAAGTCCGGCAATTCCTGCAATGGTACGCACCCTACCAGTTTGCCGATGGCAAAGTCCCCTGTTGCGTGGATCGACGCGGCGCCGATCCGCTGGTCGAGCACGACAGCCATGGCGAACTGATCTTTGCCGTGATGGAGTATTACCGCTACACCCACGATGTCGGTTTCCTACGCGAGATGTGGCCCTACGTGCAGAAGGCGGTCGGCCACATCGACCTCCTGCGCCAGCAACACCTGACCGAACGCTACCGAGGTTCGCAGCCCTGCCCGTACTGTGGCCTGTTGCCGGAATCGGTCAGCCACGAAGGCTATTTCGACCAGCCGCGCCACTCCTACTGGGACAACTTCTTCGCCCTGCGCGGCCTGAAGGACGCCGCCGCCATGGCGACCATCCTGGGCGAAGACGGCGAAGGCGATCGCATCGCGGCCCTGCGCGACGCGTTCCGCCGCGATCTGTACGCCTCGATCCTGGAAACCATGAAGCAACGCCAGATCGACTATATTCCCGGCGCGGTCGAGCTGGGCGACTTCGATCCGACCGCCACCACCATCGCCCTCGATCCGGGCGGCGAACTGGGCCGCCTGCCCCAGCCAGCCCTGAACCGGACGTTCGAACGCTACATCGATTTCTTCCGCCAGCGCCTGGCGGAAGGAACCTGGGTCCGCTATACCCCCTACGAATGGCGGGTGGTCGGCAGCATGATCCGCCTGGGCCACCGCCAGCAAGCCCTGGACGAACTGGCGTTCTTCCTGCAGGGCCAACGGCCGGCGGCCTGGAACCAGTGGGCGGAAGTAGTCTGGCGCCAACCGCGCACCCCCGATTTCATCGGCGACATGCCACATACCTGGGTCGGCTCCGATTTCATCCGCTCGGCCCGCAGCCTGTTCGTCTACGAACGCGAGGGCGACCAGGCCCTGGTGATCGGCGCTGGCATTCCCGCCGCGTGGGTGGAAAGCCCGGAAGGAGTGACGGTCAAGCGCATGCCCACCTGGCACGGGACCCTGAACTACCGCATGACGCTGCGTGATCCGAATACGCTGCGGGTGCGGCTGACCGGCGATGTAACCGTGCCGCCGGGCCATATCATCCTGTACTCGCCGCTCGACCGGCCGCTGCGGAACGTGATCGTCGACGGCCAGACCACCACCCGCTTCACGGCCGATACCGTTACCCTCGACCGCTTTCCAACTGACGTGGAACTTCGTTATTGAGTCCACGGCGCAGCGGCCAGTCAGAGCGATTCAAGACGGTAGAGCTACACTTTATCCAGATATGTTCGCCGGGAGATTTTCATGCAGACCGATCTCATCCAGCACGCTCAGGCTGTTGCTGGACATGTGCTCGCCCAAGGTCGTTACGCGACCTTTCTCACCGCCGCCGGAACCGGCTATTCCGCATGGGGCCCGCTGGCGCTGACCGGCTGGACCGCCGATCCAACCGAAGGTGGGTGCGGGCACCTGCTGTATCTGCGCGATCTCGACGACGGCGCGTTCTGGTCCCTGGGTCAGCAACCGATCCTGCAAACCGCCGAACGCTATGAAATCCACTGTCGGACCGGCTGGGTGGAGCTGCTGCGGCAGGACGGTACGCTCGAAACCCGGCTGGAAGTGTGCATCGCCCCGGACGCCGATCTGGAATTGCGCCGCATCACTCTGCGCAATCTCGGCGACCGCCCCCGGCGCATCGAGCTGACCAGTTACGCCGAAGTGGTGCTCAACGGCTGGGCCGCTCATGCCGCCCACCCGACCTTTTCCAAACTGTTCATCCAGACCGAGTGGGTCGCTGCCCAACGGGCCCTGTTGGCCCGGCGACGGCCCCGCAGCCCCGACGAATCGCCTTGCTGGCTGGTTCACGCGCTGGCGGACGGCGACGACCGCGCCGAACCGGTCGAATACGAAACCGACCGGGTGCGTTTCATCGGCCGAGGCCATTCGATGGCTGCCCCCCAGGCTCTGACCCGCGCAACCCCGCTGTCGGGTACGGTCGGCAACGTGCTGGACCCCATCGTCAGCCTGCGGCGGACGGTGCGGCTGGCAGCGGGAGAGTCGGCCCAGGTGAGCTTTCTGCTCGGGGCGGCCGCAGAACGGGAAGCGGCGTTGGCGTTGCTCACGCCCTATCGCGATTCCACCTGCATCGAAGCGGCTTTCCAGACAGCGCTGGCCAGCCCGGCCGTGGCCTTCAAGCCCCCGCTCCCGGTGAGTCCGGCGCCGACCGCTCCGCTCCCGGATGCGACCGAAAGCTGCGCCGACACGCCATCGCCAGAGGAAACGTTGCAGTTCTGGAACGGTTATGGCGGCTTCAACGCCACTGGCGACGAATACGTCATCCGCATCCAGGCCAACGACGATGGTCGGCCGCAATTGCCACCGCAACCCTGGATCAACGTCGTCGCCAACCCTCAGTTCGGTTTCATCGTCAGCGAAACTGGGGCCGGCTACACCTGGAGCCGAAACAGCCGCGAAAATCGCCTGACCCCCTGGTACAACGATCCGGTACTCGATCCGCACGGCGAAGCCCTGTATCTGCGCGACGAAGACAGCGGCGCATTCTGGTCGCCGCTACCGGGTCCGGTCGCCCCTACTGCGCCCTACGAAACCCGTCATGGCTTCGGCTATAGCCGTTACCGTCACGCCAGCCACGGCCTGACCCACGATACCTGGCTGTTCGCACCGCGCGAAGATCCGGTCAAGATCACCCGCGTTCGCCTGCACAACGCCAGCGACCGGCCGCGGCGGCTGTCGCTGTTCGCCTACGCCCGCCTGGTGCTGGGGGTGTTGCCGGGGGATCACGCGGCCGATGCCATCATCGAACGGGAAGCGACCACCGGCGCGCTGCTGGCCGAGAACCACAACCGGGAATTCGCCGGTCGCATGGTCTTCGCCGCCATGACACCGCTCGATGGAGTGCCGATTCACGTCAGCGGCGACCGGGCCAGCTTCATCGGACGCTGCGGCAATCCGGCCCGACCGGCGGCCCTCAGCCATGACAAGACCTTGAACGGCCGGCTGGGCATGAGCCTCGACCCTTGCTTCGCCTTGCAGATCACCCTGCAACTCGAACCGGGCGCGACAGTGGAATACGCCTATCTGCTGGGCGAGGCGGAAAGCCGCGACGAGGTGCGCCGGCTGATCGGCCGCTACCGCCAGGATGGTGCGGTCGCGGCGGCGCTGGCCGAAGTGCGAGGATTCTGGCGTCACTACGTCTCTACCGTGCAGGTCCAGACCCCGACGCCGGCGCTCGACCTGATGTTGAACGGCTGGCTGGCCTATCAAACCCTGAGTTGTCGTCTGTGGGGACGCTCGGCGTTCTACCAGTCCGGCGGCGCGTTCGGTTTTCGCGATCAATTGCAGGACGCCTCGGCCCTGCTCTATTACGCCCCCGAACTGACCCGACAACAACTGTTGCTGCACGCCAGCCACCAATTCCGCGAGGGCGACGTGTTGCACTGGTGGCATCCGCCGGTCAGCTGCGGTATCCGCACCCGCTTCAGCGATGACCTGCTATGGCTGCCGTACCTGGCGGCGTTCTACGCCCGTAGCACCGGTGACTGGAGCCTGTTGAGCGAATCGGTGCGCTTCATCGAAGCCCGACCGCTCGCTGACGACGAGGATGAAGCCTTCCTGACGCCGAAAAGCGCCGGCGAATCGGCCAGCCTGTACGAGCATTGCTGTCGAGCGATCGACCGTTCATTGACCCAGGGTCAGCATGGCTTGCCATTGATGGGCGCCGGCGACTGGAACGACGGCATGAACCGGGTCGGTCGGGAAGGCCACGGTGAGAGCGTCTGGTTGGGGTTCTTCCTGTACCGGATCCTCAGCAAATTCATTCCGGTCTGCGGCCAGCACGGCGATCACAACCGGGCGCGCCGTTATGCGGCCTTCCGCAGCCACTTGGCGAGCGTGCTCGACGAACACGGCTGGGATGGCGCATGGTATCGCCGCGCCTGGTATGACGATGGCGCAGTACTGGGCTCGGCCGCCAGCGACGAATGCCAGATCGATGCGCTGGCTCAAGCCTGGGCGGTGATTTCCCAAGCCGCGCCTGCGGAACGCGCCGCTGCGGCGCTGGATGCGGTCGAGCAGCATCTGATTTCCGAGCCGGACCAGTTGATCCGGCTGTTGACGCCACCGTTCGAGCACACCCCTCACGATCCGGGCTACATCAAGGGCTATGTCGCCGGCGTGCGGGAAAACGGCGGCCAGTACACCCATGCCGCGCTCTGGGTGGTTCGGGCCATGGCGCGACTGGGGCGGCGCAACCGGGCCGCGCCCTTGCTGGAGATGCTGAATCCGATCAACCATGCGCTCGATCCAGCCGCCGTCGCCACCTATCGGATCGAGCCGTACGTCGCTCCCGCCGATATCTACGGGGCCGCCCCGCATGTCGGACGCGGCGGCTGGAGCTGGTATACCGGCTCGGCTGGCTGGATGCTGCGGGTGGCGCTGGAATCGATCCTGGGCCTGAAGCTAAGCGAGGGCCACACCCTGCGCCTACGGCCCTGCATCCCCGACGACTGGCCGGGTTTCAGTCTGCGCTACCGCTTGCCCGACGGCGATGCGATCTACGATATCGAGGTGCGCAATCCGCACGGACGGGCGGCGCAGGTCACAGCGGTGGAAATCGACGACCGGCCGGGCCGGATCGAGTCTGGCGCGGCCTGCATCCCGCTGTTCCGGGACGGCCATATGCACCATGTGACGGTGACGCTGGACGATCCGGACTGGGTCGAACCGGACATGCAGGAACCCTGAGCGGCCATGAACGTGAACGAGACCGGCGACTCCCTGGCATCGCTGTACGACCAGCTGGCTGACACTTACGCCGCCGGACGCCATCGCTTCGACACCACGCCGATCCTGGAGCGCTTGGCCCAGCGCCTGCCGACGGGCGCACGGCTGCTCGATGTCGGCTGTGGCGCGGGGGAACCGACAGCCTGCTATTTCCTGAACCAGGGATGTGCGGTGGTCGGCATCGACCTGTCGGAACGGATGCTGACCCTGGCCCGCCAGCGCGCCCCGGAAGCGGATTTCCGTCGCATGGACATGCGCCAGCTGGATTTTCCGGCCGAATCGTTCGACGCCATCACGGCGGTGTACAGCGTGTTCCATCTGCCCCGCGCCGACCATCAGGCGCTGTTTGCCGGCTTCGCACGGGTCCTGCAACCGGGCGGCGTCCTGCTGCTGACTCTGGCGACACGAGAATACAGCGGTCATGACGAATTCGACGGCGAGGTCGAATTTCTCGGTCGCTGCCTGCCCTACAGCCACGACCGTCCCGAAGCGGCGCTGAACAAGCTGCGCGCCGCTGGCTTCGCCATCCTCGACGACCGCCTACTCGCCATCGGCGGAGAGACCTTCTACTGGGTCATCGCCGGCAAATCCGGTGTGTGACGGGAAGAGTGCCAAATAGAGAATTTCATCATGATCACACTGAATATCTTGATATACTGAATTTATAGTGCAAAATTGGCATTTATTTATCAATAAATTGGTGAATAAGATGCTGGTCGAGTTTCGCGTCAAGAACTTCCGCAGCCTACGCGACGAGCAGGTGCTCAGTCTTGTTGCATCCAAAGACAAGACCCTGCAAGACACCCATACCCTGAGCACCGGCATCAAGGCAGCACCCGCCCTGCTATGCAGCGCTGTCATCTATGGCGCGAACGCCAGCGGCAAATCCAACCTCATCCAAGCGTTGCAATACATGCGTGGCGTGGTGCTCGAATCCGCCACCATCGTTCAACCCGGACAAACCTACGCGGTGCAGTCCTTTCGGCTCGATGCCACTTTTGCCAATCAACCCACCGAATTCGAAATCACCTTCATCCTGAAGGGGGTACGTTATCAATACGGCTTCGCCATGACGCCGCAACGCATCGTCAGCGAGCACCTGCTAGTCTACAAAGCCTTCAAGCCACAACGCTGGTTCGAGCGCCATTTCGATGATCAGACCGGCAAAGATGTATACGACTTCAGTTCTAGCTTGAAGGGCGCCAAGAGTCTTTGGGAAGAAGCTACCCGCCCCAATGCCCTGTTCCTATCGACGGCAGTGCAACTCAACAGCGAAGCTCTGCGACCCGTGTTCGACTGGCTCACCAACAGTCTGGTGATCTTCAACGAACGGGCTCAACTCGACCAGCGAACATCGCTCCAGATGCTCCAGCAGGAAAAAGGCCGTAAGCAGATTTGTGACTTTCTCGCAGCAGCGGATATCAGCATCACCAACATCGAGGTCGTTATCCGCAAGATGCCCGGACAAACTATCCGTTTCGTCGACCTGGCCGCTGGCACAACCGAAGTGCATAGTGCCGAGGTGGAAGAACCTGAATTCCGCTTCTCCCACGCGACCGAGCAGGGGCAGGCCGTATTCGACTTGATGGACGAATCCAACGGTACGCGTAACCTGCTCTTTCTTGCTGGACCCGTGTTGAATATTCTGGAGAACGGCCTGACGCTGGTCGTGGATGAGATCGATACCAGTCTGCACACCCTGTTGGTGCGAGAGCTGGTCAGACTGTTTCACCAACCCGAGGTCAATACCAACGGTGCGCAATTGATCTTCACCACCCACGACACCTCATTGCTGGACGCGCCCGACCTGTTCCGGCGCGATCAAGTGTGGTTCGTCGAGAAAGATCGGGATCAGGCTTCCACCCTGGTTACGCTGTCTGAGTTCAGCCCGCGCAAGAATGAAGCCATCGAACGCGGCTATCTGCAGGGACGATATGGCGGTTTGCCCTTCCTGGATCACAATCTGGGGTTGAGCACCGATGGGGCGCGATAACGCCCCCAAGGAACGGCAGCGCGCACAGCTCGAACGTAAGCAAGCCTGTCGCGCCAGTTATGATCGTATTCTGATCGTCACGGAAGGCAGTAAAACCGAGCCCAACTACTTCCGTGAAATCCGCGCCGATCACCGCCTGCACACGGCCAACATCGCGGTACAACCCTGCAAATGGGGCACCGCACCACTCCAGATCGTGCAATACGCCAAGGATCTGTTCGAAAAAGGAAACCCTCACAAAATCCAACCCCGAGCGTTTGAACAAGTTTATGCCGTATTCGATCGCGACGACCACGACAGCTATTTCGAGGCTCTGACGCAGGCGGCATCACTGGATAACAAACTGCGCAACGACCTCAAGCAACCCGTGAGATTCAAAACCATCGCTTCGGTCCCCAGCTTCGAGCTGTGGCTGTTGCTGCATTACGAAGATATCCAGGCGCCGATCCACCGCGATGAGGTGATGCGCCGACTGAAGCAATACCTCCCCGACTACCAAAAAGGGGCAAGCAACGCTTTCGCCACGACCAAAGGGCTACTGGGGACCGCCACGCAGCGAGCGCGAACCCTGGCTACCCGTTACGATGCCAATAACGGCTTCGATCCCTACACTGCCATTGCCGATCTGGTCACGCGGTTGACCACGTTGCGTAGCTGATTGCAGCGTCTTGGTCATCCGCTGCCCTTCGGCTTCATCGACCTGTAACAACAACGCCCCGCCGGCAAACAGAATCAGCAGCGACAAAATGGAAATAAAGAAGGCGACCCGTGGGCCGCCTTCCGTTTGATTACCTACGAATCACCGCAGGCTTGTTCAGCCCAGATCCTTGATACCCTGGATCAGACCCGCCGCTACCTTCTGCGCATCGCCATAGACCATGCGAGTATTGTCGGCGAAGAACAGCGCATTCTCGATGCCGGCGAAGCCGACGCCCTTGCCGCGCTTGATCACCTGCACGTTCTTGGCATGATCCACGTTCAGGATCGGCATGCCGTAGATCGGGCTGGACTTGTCGGTGCGCGCCGCCGGATTCACCACGTCGTTGGCGCCGATCACCAGGGCCACGTCGGCCGTGGAGAACTCCTCGTTGATCTCGTCCATGTCGGCGATCAGATCGTAGGGCACGCCCGCTTCGGCCAGCAACACGTTCATATGACCAGGCATACGACCGGCGACCGGGTGGATAGCGAACTTGACTTCGGTGCCCCGCTCGATCAGCAACTTGCTCATTTCCCAGATCTTGTGCTGCGCCTGCGCCACCGCCATGCCATAACCGGGCACGATGATGACCTTGGCCGCATACGCCATCTGGATGGCGGCATCCGCCGGCTCCATCGGCTTGAGACTACCCTTGACTTCCTGCGCCTCGCCGCTGCCCAGCGCCGCCCAGTTGCTGAACAGCACGTTGGCCACCGAGCGGTTCATCGCCTTGGCCATCATGAAGGTCAACATGGTGCCGGAGGAACCGACGATGATGCCGGCGATGATCATCGCCGAGTTCAGCAGCACGAAGCCTTCCAGCGCCACCGCCAGGCCAGTGAAGGCGTTGAACAGCGAGATGACCACCGGCATGTCGGCGCCGCCGATGGGCAGCGCCATCATGGCGCCGAAAGCCAGCGCCAACAGGAAGAACACAGTGATCAAGCCACCGTTGGAGGTGTGGGCCACAGCGATGACGATGCCCGCCAGCACCGCGAGGAAGAATATCGCCGCATTGACCTTCTGCTGGCCGGGGAAACGGAACTTGGCGTCGTTCTTGAAGAACTTCAGTTCCTGCAGTTTGCCGAACGCAACCACCGAACCGGAGAACGACACGGCGCCGATCAGCGCGCCCGCCGCCGCCATCAACAGGGTATGGGTACCCGGCGCAGCGGCTTCGTGGCCATGATCCTTCAGCAATTCCACCGCTGCGATACACGCGGCCGCGCCGCCACCCATGCCGTTGTAGATGGCGATCATCTGCGGCATGGCGGTCATCGCCACCTTTTTCGCGCCCCACCAGGCGATCCCACCACCGACGCCGATCGCGATCAGCATCAACACATAATTGGTGACATTGAGGTGCGCGGTGATCTGCGGATGGGCAAAACTCAACAGCGTCGCCAGCACCATGCCGCCGCCCGCCCAGACGATACCGCTGCGGGCGGTGGTGGGATGCGACATCCGCTTGAGACCGACGATGAACAGAACCGCCGTACAGAAATAAACCGTTTCAAGCAAGTAATCCATGGCTTAATTCCCCTTGCCCTTGCTGCTCTTGAACATTTCCAGCATCCGCTCCGTGACGAAATAGCCACCGACGGCGTTGCCGGCGCCCAGCAGCACGCCCAGGAACCCGACGGCCTGCTCCAGCGGAGTCGTCGCCTGGCCCAGAGCCACCATCGCGCCGACCAGCACGATGCCATGGACGAAGTTGGTGCCCGACATCAGCGGGGTGTGCAGGATCACCGGCACCCGACTGATGATCTCGTAGCCGAGGAACCCGGCCAGCATCAGAATGTAAATAGGGGAGAAAAGCGCAACCACGGCTTCCATAAAGCTTCTCCGGATGGATGGTTAGACCAGCTTGCTGGTAGGTTCGTGGACGATCTGCCCATCACGAGTCAGCGCGCTCTTGGCGATCACCTCATCGTTCCAGTCCAGATTCAGGTTACCGTCCTTGATCATCGGCGACAGGAAGTTGTACAGATTCTTAGCGTACATTTCGCTGGCCGGAACCGGGAAACTACTGGGAATGTTGACCGGACCGGCAATGACCACGCCGTTGTGCTCGTAGGTCTCGCCAGGCCGGGTCAGCTCGCAGTTGCCGCCGGATTCGGCCGCCAGATCCACGACGACCGCGCCGCGCTTCATGCCTTCGACCATGGCGGTGGTCACGATCTTGGGCGCCGCACGACCGGGAACGGCAGCGGTGGTGATCACCGCATTAGCCGCTGCGATATGCTTGGCCAAAACATCAGCCTGCTGCTGCTTCTCTTCGGCGGTCAACTCGCGAGCATAACCACCGTCGCCTGCCGCGCTGACCCCGGTATCGATCATCTTGGCCCCGAGCGATTCGATTTCCTGCCGCGCCGCTGGGCGGACATCGTAGGCTTCGACCATCGCGCCGAGACGACGGCAGGTCGCGATCGCCTGCAACCCGGCCACGCCTGCGCCGATGATGACGACCTTGGACGGGCGAATGGTGCCCGCAGCGGTGGTCAGCATCGGGAAGAAGCCACTGGTCAGATTGGCCGCCAGCAACGCTACCTTGTAGCCAGCGACCGCCGCCTGCGAAGACAGCACGTCCATGGACTGGGCGCGGGAAATACGCGGGATCAGCTCCATGGCGAAACTGGTGATCTTCTTGTCGCGCAGCCGCTTGACGATCTCCAGATTGCGATGCGGCAGCAACACGGCCAGCAGGGTCGAACCTTCCTTCAGCAGTTCCACTTCTTCCAGAGTGGGAGCCTGTACTTTCATGATCACGTCGGCTTCGGCATACAAGGATTGAGCGCCATCTACCAATCGGCCACTCTTACCGTACACCTCGTCGGCGAAAAAGGCGCTGAGACCCGCGCCTTTCTCCACCAACATCTCCACACCGAGCTTGACGAAACGCTCGGCCATGGTTGGGTCCAGCGCGACCCGTCTTTCGCCCGAAACTGTTTCCTTCGGGACGGCCATACGAACTGGCATGTTGTGGTCCTCAAGGTTGTTGTTTACCCGGCGCCCGCCCGCAGGGAAAATTGACACGAAAAAAGGCTCACATGAAGCCTGCCGGAGGGTGGGGGTTCGAGGTGGTCGCGCGCATCATCGGCGGGAAGTGCACGATACTTTTAAAATAGTAGCCTAGACTAGCGACATCACAAAAGCATAGGGCGAATTATACTTTGGGATTGGCAAGCGACAGATCACCCATCGACCGTGGGTATTTATTGCGCCGAATGTCAACGGACATTCACGCAAACCGGCGATAATGGGGGTGCGGCGAGCGGGAACAGGCACAGGTGAAGCATGTACGGACTGGAGCAACAGGTTCTACATACGGACATCACGGGGATGCCGCTGGAATGGATCGATTATCAGCAGGCGGTACGGCTCTACCATGCCCAGCAGGTAGCGTACACCTGTGGCATCGTGCTCTACACGGTTCGCGGCGGCGTCAACGCCCTCAGCGGCCAGCGCAGCATCGTGACTGTGAATTCCATCATCGCCACTCAAGGCGGCGCTTACGCCCGCCTGCGCGCCCGCGACGATTACGTGCCGCCGCTGTCGAACGCGTCGCTGTTCCGGCGTGATTGCAATACCTGTCTGTACTGCGGCGAAACCTTCCCGGTTCGGGAACTGTCCCGCGACCATGTCCGTCCCCTGGTTCAGGGCGGCGCCGATTGCTGGAACAATGTGGTGACCGCCTGCAAACCCTGCAACCACCGTAAAGGGGGCCAGACCCCGGAGCAGGCCGACATGCAGCTGCTGGCGATTCCCTTCACGCCCAACCACGCCGAGTATGTCTATCTGCAAGGCAAGCGAGTGCTGGCGGATCAGATGGATTTTCTGCGCGCCCATTTTCCCCGCACCAGCCCCCTGCTACGCCGGCGTTTGCTCAGTCACCTCGTTTGAAGAAGGGCGGCATTCCGCCCATACCTGCACAATGCGCTCATGATCGACGGTCCAAGATTTCTGCAGCACGTCATCGAAGGCATCGATGGCATCACCACTTTCGTAGAACGCCAGCTGGCGGACCACCGCGTCAAGGAGCAACGCTTGGCGGCCATGAAAGACGCCATCGAAACCGTGGTGAACGCCAGCGAACCGCGTCTCCGGTTGGTTGGTGACTACGCCGAGAAACTGCTGGACGTGGTGGAATCGGCCTCGCGCTACTGCCAAAACGCCCTGCGCCAAGCACCACCGGCACTGACGCTCGACAGCCGCGCCTGGGCTAAGGATCCACGGGTCAACGCCTTTTTCGCCACGGTGGACGATCTGCGAACCGTGCTGAGCAATGCCGCCGCTGTGCAGGATTTCTTCAAGAAAACCGGTCGGTCGGAGTGCTTCGCCTGGATGGAGATGGTCAAGCGCGAAACCGTCGCCTTCGGCACCATGCTGGAAGGCAGAATGCTGGTCCGCGAGGCCCAGCAGATCGAGGTAAATTTCTCGGAGCACCGACTGTATTTCCCCGCTGCCAGCGAAGCCGATCTGCGTCAGGAACTCCACCAGCAGATGCTGCAATTCCTGGCGATCCAGGCCCGGAAACACCTGACCGAGCTGCAAACCCGGCGGGACATGCTGGAGGAGCAGCGGCGACAACTGCGGGCGCAGCTGGATGCGCTGCGGGAAGGCGCGCCGGTACGGCCAGCTCTGCTATCGAGCGCCGACCCCGAAGAGCGCCATCTGGCCCTCCTCGAAAAGCGTCTGGCGCAAACCGAGCTGGATCTGGCCGAAGCCCGCAAGCCGTTGAATACCCTGGATGACTATCTGGAGCAAGTGCGCCTGGTGCTGAGCGAGCCGGCAAATATCCTGCAGCTCCATATCGTCGCCATGCGCTTGAGTCGCCTTGGCATCAAGCTCGACGAGGACTCGCCGGAGCTGGGCGCGACCATCAGCCTGCTCGAATTGCGCTTGCCGGAGCAACAGCGCATCGGGGCGCTGGTCCGAATCCCGCGAGAAGAATGCTTGCCAGACCCGATCCTGTGACAACGGATCGCAGTACCCTCTTCCCTTCGATCCCCCTCGAGGCTCGTACATCAATGACGACTTTCACGCCACTGGCTATCCAGCCGGGCTTGTTGCTGGACTTGGGCGCTATCCAGGTTTGGGGCTGGACCGAGGAGCCGGTGACATTGCCGCATGGCGCTACCGCCTATGGCATGGTGACGATCGGCCATACCCGACTGCGCGACGACGCAACCGGTCCCTTCGAGCTGAAAGCGGGGATGTTCTTTGCGTTACCGGACGGCGGTGCGGTCCAGGGTGGCAGCGGTCTGGCCATTACCCTGACCGGCTATCACGCTCTACGCCACATCGGCGGCCCGCTGGAAGCGACCGGCCGTCTGCGCTACATCGACGGCTGTAGCGACACGCTGCTGATCGGTCCGCTCCGCTGCGGCGAGCCCTGCCTGAATCATCTGCATATCCCGCCCGGCACCGATCAAACGCCGCATACCCACCCTTCGGCCCGGATCGGCGTCATCCTGCGCGGCAGCGGCGAATGCCGCACCCCCAACGGCGCCTATCCTCTGCAACCGGGCATGGGCTGGTATATTCCCACCGGTTGCCTGCACTCTTTTTATACTCAGGGTGAAGCGCTCGATGTGATCGCCTGGCATCCCGACAGCGATTTCGGGCCGCGCGACGATGACCATCCCATGATCAATCGCACGCTGATTCCA
>RXIW01000051.1 GCA_003989065.1 Candidatus Competibacteraceae bacterium | reverse complement strand
CGGGGCAGTAGCTCAGCTGGGAGAGCGTCGCGTTCGCAATGCGAAGGTCGAGGGTTCGATCCCCTTCTGCTCCACCACTAAATGAAGTTAAAGGCCAACTCTGCTGAGTTGGCCTTTTTCGTTGCGAAATTACCAGTATTTGGTTTCTTTTATGACTCCCAAGAGTTGCTGGACGCGCTTGCTCAGGGTGTCCTCCCGTTCATATCACCGTACATCCGTCGCGCTTCCATCGCTTGCCACCCCGGTATATGCGCGCTCATCAGCGCCTTGAATACGCGCCCGTGGGTGGCGTAGCGCAGGTGCAGCAGTTCATGGACGATCACGTAGTCCTGAAACCGCGCTTCCTGATCGAGCAGGTCGATGGCCAGCGTCACCGTGCCCGCCGAGGAGCAGGAACCCCATTTGCGCCGCATCGCCTGCACGCGCACCGTGCGCGGGCTGACCTTGAGCTTCAACGCCCAAGCCAGCGTGCGGCGGCGCAATTCCTGTGCGGGATACAGAAATGATTTCATTCATCCGCCTCCACCAGCAGTAGCTTGACCACTAGATCGACGATGCGGGCGCGTTCCTCCGTGGCTAGCTTGAGCATCGGTTTGTAGAGCGCGGCGCGCAGCCGCCGCTGTTCATCGGCGTTGACTATGGCGTTGGGGAAGCGCGCCAGCAGGGTTTCGGCTTCCTGCGCCAGCGCCATCGCATCGAGGCCCACGCTCTTGACTGCCGCGTCATCGCACAGTAACCAGAACACGTTGAAGGCCCGCGCCGAGAGGCCACTGTCGCGCGCGGCTTGCATCGCCGCTTCCTTCTCCGTCGCCAGCGCCGCCAGTTGATCTATCGCGGCTAAGCCCGTGGTCTTGCGTTCTTCCAAGTCCTTCAGGATGCGTTCAGCGCGGTCTTTCAAGGGCTGCAACACCGGAGCGGCGGCGGCGTCATCGTCAATCTCTTGCTGTAAGCCGCGCACGAGGTTGAACACCTTGCTTTCGTTCGAACCCTTGTCGCCGCGCAACGACTCCAGTGTAGCTACATCGAAGGTCACGCTCTTGGTCAGCCGTCCCAAGCCTTGCTGCTCGGCGCTTTCCTCGATCAAGCGGCGCGTTTTGTAGGCCAGGTCAGCGACGAAGCCCACCTTCTCCGCGTAGGCGTTGCGCACCGCTGCGTAAAGCTGGCTTAGTTGTTTGTAGGTGGCGATGTGGTCGCGCAGTTCCGGCGAAGGCGAGAGAATTTCCCATAGCGCTTCGATGTCCTTGTACGCTTCAAAGAACGCCTTGCGCGCATCGGGTTCGAGGAAGCGCCCGAATACCAAACGCTCCAGCCGTTCGTCAGAAGCGCCTTCGTCATCCGCTTCAAGGTAATCCTTGCGGGCCTGCGCGATGCGTTGCAGGAAATCCTGCAACAGTACATCCAAGTCCTCGATCACGCCGCTCACATCGCTAGAATCGAATTGCAGTGCTTTCTTCAGTTCGCGCAGCACGCCAACGAAATCCAGCACCAGCCCTACGCGCTTTTGCACACCGTTGGCGTCCACATAAGGCCGGTTTACGCGTGCGATGGATTGCAGCAGCACATGATCGCGCATCGGCTTGTCGAGGTAGAGGCAATACAGGGGCGGCGCGTCGTAGCCGGTGAGCAGTTTGTCGGTGACGATCAGAATCTTCGGGTTCTCGGCGGGCTTCTTGAACATCAGCCGCGCCTGTTCCTCGGCTTCATCCGAAAGCTGGAGCTTCGCCACCAGCGGACGATCCACCGCGTCTGCCGCGTTCTGCGTATAGACCGGCGCTGTCCACTCCGGCGGCAGCAGCTTGTCCAGCGCTTGCTTGTATTTGGCGCAGGCTTCGCGGCTCACTGCCACCACGAACGCCTTGTAGCCCAGCGGCAGCACGTTTTCCTTGAAGTGCTCGGCGACGAAGGCCGCCACCTTTTCGATGCGGTCGTCGGCGGTGAGGAAGGTGCGCAGGCCCACGGCGCGGTCGAGCACCTTGTTGAGTTCCTCCACGTCGGTGACGCCCTCGCTTTCGGCCAGCGCGAAGAACTCCTTGTCCAGTCGTTCGGCGGGCACGGTCATTTCGCTGGGGGCCATCATATGCTTGATGGGCAGCGTGGTTTCGTCGGCGATGGATTCAGCAATCGAATACTTGTCCAGATAGCCGTGCTTGTCCTGCGTGCCGAAAATCTTGAACGTGCCTTCGCCCTGCGCGCCGTTGGAGATGGGCGTGCCGGTGAAGCCGAGGATGGTGGCCTTGGGCACAGCAGCCATCAGGTAAGTGCCCAAGTCCTTCGCCACCGAGCGGTGCGCTTCGTCAATGAATACATAGATGTTGTCGCGCAGGCAGGAATCTTTGCGGATGGCCTCGAACTTGTGGATCATCGAAATCACGAGGCCACGGAAATCCGCGTCCAGCAAGGCTTGCAGTTCGGCCTTGTTCGCCGCGCGCTTCACCGCGATGTCCTGCTGCTGCATTTCGCCCAGCAGCCGCTCCACCCAGCCTTTCAACTGGCCTTCGAGTTCAGTGCGATCCACCACGAGGATGACCGTAGCGTTGGCGAAACGCGCCTTGTCGTCCAGAATCAGCCGCGCGGCAGTGAGCAGCGTGAAGGTCTTGCCCGATCCTTGCGTGTGCCACACCAGCCCGCGCATCTTGGTCGGATCGGCACAGCGCGCGAGGATGGCGTCAATGGCGCGGCGCTGGTGCTGGCGCAATACGGACTTGCGCGTTTCGCCGTCCTGCACGTAGAAAAGAATCCAGTGCTGCAAGGTGCGCAGGAAGTCGGTCGGTTCGAAGAACGCCTGCACCGCGAAGCGGTAGGTTTCTTCCGGGGTTTGCTTCCAGCGTGCCATGTCGCGGCGGTTGGCGTTCCAGGTCACGCCATACCAGTAGTCGAGCAGGTGTGTCACGTTGAATAACTGTGCGGTGGCCAGCAGTTCCGGCGTTTCCAGTTCGTAGCGGCGCAGTTGTTTGACGGCACGTTCCAGCGCGCCGCTGTCTTTCGGGTTCTTGTGCTCGACGATGCAAACCGGCACGCCATTGATGAGGAACATCAGGTCGGCGCGGTTGCCCTTGCGCGCGGGCGGCTTGATCTTCCATTCCCAGGTGACGTGAAACAGGTTCTGTGCCGGGTGCTGGAAATCGATCAGCGTCACGGCGCGGTGGCGCTTTTCGTTTTCGTCATACCACCGGCGTTCGCCGCGCAGCCACGACAGCAGTTCGCGGTTGCCTTCGATGCTGGCGGGCAATGCGTCCAGCGTTTCGACGATGGAGCGCGCGGCGTCGGCGGTGAGCCACGGGTTGAAGGTCAGAATCTTTTGTTCCAGCGTGCCGCGAAACATCCGCGCCGATTCGTCGCCGCGCCGGAATAGGGCTTCGATGGGTGTGAGCGGCGTCCAGCCGATTTCGACGGCGTGATCCACCATGGGGAACTGCACGCTGCCCGCTTCGCTGATTTTGAGGATAGTCATGAATTCCTCCCTCGTAGTCTGGTGTTAGCCTGCGGCTCACCTATGAACTACAAAGGCATTTGCGGCTCATTTTTTTTGTTTTTTGATCCACAAACGGTTTTGTGGTGCATCGATGAGCCTCAAAGGACGGTTCGGCCTTCGGCTACGTTCAGCAACTCACGGAAGGCATGGATACCGGGGAGTCGGCCCTTGCCTTCGCGAAGGGTAACGAGTACGCCGGAGTCACGCAGAAGGGCCAAGATGCGCTTTGCTGTCGGCTTCGGGATTTGAGGTGCATCCGTAATCCCGGCTTGTAGATGTTCGGGCGCGATGGGAATGAAGCTAGCTTCTTCCACAGAGCAGCCTTTCGGCCCGATCCAGTTTTGATCGACGCGGTAGCTGCCAGGCCGCTTGTCCTGGCCGCGTACCCCCCGCATCAACAGGGCGTGCGCCTCGCGCAGGAGGTGTTGGGAAAGCGGTCGCTCCGTGAGCGCCTGCGCGCAGAAGTTGAGGGCCATGCGGTAGTTCAGGACCTCTTCCACGTCGTCGCGCTTGGGCTGGGTGAAGTCGGCCGGCTCACCACCCGCCTCCAGTTCCAGTACCTCGCCCATGGTCACATGCGTGCCTTCGATCTTGGAGGACAGCACGGCTTCCTGCGTCGTGAGCGGCGAGAGCAACACCGCAGCATTGGGGATGGCGGAGAGTAGTCCATCGTAACGGGCCAGCGCCGCGTTGGCTTGGCCGATGCGAGGGATCAAAGGCTGCCAGTCCAGTTGCTGCGGTGGAAACTTGCCGAGATGGTACGGGACGGACGCGGTCATACTCTTGCCTCCGCTCGGATGAATTTCGGTTGATCAAGTGCAGAAATATCGAGCTGGTCGACGCGGATTTCGCCGGTCATCAGCTTGTGCAGCAGAGACTTGAAGAGTTCTTCCAGCACGGCGCGCTTCTGGCGGTGCAGGGCGATCTTGCGATCAAGGGCGTCGAGGATGGTGACGATTTCGGTGGCTTCGTCAGGGTCGGTTGGGCAGGTGACCTTGAAGGTTTCGACATCGTTGAGGTTGAGTGTCATCGTGCCGTGCGCCGACGGAACAATTTGACTAAGTAGTCTGTCTTTGCCCGCGTAAATGGCCGAACGTAGGAACTGGCCCGAATATTCGCCGTGAGATATCAACGCCTTCACATCCTGATTGAAGGCCATCGGACGATTGATGACGGCCACAGGCAGGTCTTTTGCCAAGCCCATGCCGCGTACCAGCAGCAACACCGCGCCTGTTGGCGCAAGACGGCTTGCCGCTTCAACGCCTGCCGCAGAAATGTGGTCAATGGCATCGTCGAGCGCGGGCATTTTCAAGTCCTTGCCTGATACCCACGGAATATCTCCCTTCCAGTATTCAGTGGCTGACTTGCGCGGCGTGCCACCGCTCCAGATTTCGCACAGTTCGAGGGTGGTCCGCAGCTCCCAGCTTTCCGGCACCAGCCCGATTTCGGTTTCCTTCTGCGCTTCGCCGCGCAGGCCGCGCGTGAATAGGCGGGTCATGGCGGCACGCTTGAGTTCTTGTGCGTTTTCCGTCGCCTTGTCCTCGACGGTCATCGCTGCCTGAATCAGTTCCAACGCATCAGCCGCACGCGCTTGCTCCTGCGGTTCAATGTCCGGCATCGGCAAATCGAGCAGCACGCTTTCTGGCACACGCTGCCGCCCGGTCGAGCCTTCCATGCGCTCGGCGATAAAGTGGCGCACATCGGGATGCAGCAAGTAGAAGAACAACAGGCGCGAGTCGTGCCTGCTGCTGTCGAACGGGCGCAGCGGAATAACTTCGGTGGTCGCGTAGCCGAACGGCAGAGGCAAGGACTGCACAAGCGCCTGCTTCCCGTTTTCGAAGGACGGCGTGATTTTCGAGACCAGCACATCGCCGCGCTCGAAGTAGGTTCCACTTGTCAATGCGTCCGGCGATTTGAAAATGAACGCTGGCTCGTAAGCACCGCCTTGCGGCACGGATTCCATCGGAATGAACGGAATGGCGGCGTGCAAGCGGACATCAAGCTCGCGCGGCTTCTTGGTGACGGCGTAGCAATCGCCGATGCGTGTCCAAGCTCTGCCATCTTGGTTGGCGAGGTCAAGCAGACTCATCGGCAACCCCCGCCAGCAGTTTCGTGATGGATGCCGAGAGCTGATGTGCTTCATCGTCAAGCTGCACGAGTTTTTTCACCAGTGAAGCGACCGACGCAACATTGGCGGCACTGGACTGAGCCACCCACCGGCTCGGGCTCAGGTTGTAGTCCGCTTCCTCCGCCTGCTGGGTGGTGATGACCGCCAGTTCGCCCTCGACCGGCTCGCCCTTCAGATACATCGCCGCCAGCGGTCGGATGTCCTCCTCTGGTAGATAGTTTTTCGGCTTGCCCTTGCGGAAGTGCTTACTGGCGTTGAGCAGAAAAATCCTGCCCTTGCGCACGTTGGACTTACGCTTGTTCAGCACCACGATCACGCCCGCCGCCGTAGTGTTGTAAAACAGGTTTTCGGGCAGCAGGATCACGCCGTCCACAAGGTCGCGGTCCACGAACCACTTGCGGATGTTGCGCTCCTTGTCCTCGTTCCTGCTGCCGCTGCCGCGCGTCACCGCGCCGGTGTCCAGCACCACGCAGGCGCGCCCATCATCGTCCGCTGCTGCCAGCGTGTGTTGCAACCACGCCCAATCGCCCTTGCCACTGGTAATGCCGCCCGCCATCTGGAAGCGCTCAAAAGGGTCGTTCTTGAGCAGGTCGGGCGCGAAGGGCTGATTCCACATCGGGTTGGCCACTACGATGTCGTGCCCGCGAATCTTGCCCACCGCGTCGCGGAACTTGGGGTTGATGAGGGTGTCGCCGCGCGCCAGCTCCACCTCCATGTCGTGGATGATGGCGTTCATCTGCGCCACGGCATAGCTCTCAGCCTGCAATTCCTGGCCGCTCAGTTTCAGCGGGATGCGACTGGTGGGGTCGAGTTCGCGCGCCACCAGTTGCAGCTTGATGAGCAGGCCCGCCGAACCGCAGGCGTAGTCGTGGCAGGTATCGCCGGGGCGTGGACGCAGGATATGCGCCATTAAAAATCCCACCTCGGTCGGCGTGAAGAACTCACCCGCGCTCTGGCCGGAGCCTTCGGCAAATTTGCGTAGCAGGTATTCGTAGGCGCGGCCCAGAAAGTCGGGCTGCACGTCGGCCAGGCCCAGGCGGTAGCGCGGGTCGCTGAAAGTCTCGACCACGCCGCGCAGCTTGGCGGGATTCACATCGCGCTCGCCGTTGCGTTCGGCGGCGAAGTCCACCACATCAATCACGCCGGAGAGCGCAGGATTTTGCTTGACGACGGCGCGCACGGCTTTGGTGAGGTGCTCGCCGATGTCGCGCGGCGCGGTGGGGCGGCCTTGCGCGTCCAGCGGCCAGTTGAACGCCTCGCGCCCGCTGAGGACTGCCCAGCGGGCTTCGGGTGGCAGGTAGAAGCGCAGCAGCGAGTGGTCGGACTCGGCGATTTCCAGCGCGGTGGCACGGTCACCGTATTCCTCAGCCAAGCGAGCGATTTCGTCGTCGAACACATCGGACAGGCGCTTCAGGAACAGCAGCGGCAGCAGGTAGTCCTTGAACTTGGCGGCGTCTTTCTCGCCACGGATGGAGCAGGCGGCGTCCCACAGCATTTGCTCCATCGGTTTGGTGGTGGGCGCGGCAGCACTGGTAGAGCAGCCACGGGCGCGGCGCGGCACGACGGTTCCGGCTTCGGCAGCGGCTTCACCCTCGATGCCTGTTTCCCGCGACAAGGCGGTTATGGCCGCAGCCTGCGCGCGTTGCGGCTTGCTGGTGCCCGCTTCCCAGCGGTTGACGGTGGCAAAGGATACGCCCAGGCGCTCGGCAAGCTGCTCCTGCGTGAGGGCGAGCTTGGCGCGGAGGGTGCGGAGGATAGTGGGCAGATCGGCTTCGTTTGTCATTTATGCAATATATGCTATATAACAATGTTTGTCGATACCTGCTCACCGGGTGTGTTGATAGGCTTTTTGGAGATTGCTTTATTATTTTCGCAATTTTATATTGCGTTTATAGTTTTGCAAGATCAAAATTCCAACTTGTGAGGTTTCAATTCATGCTCAACAAGATCTCGCACAAGCTGATCGGCTATCGCGTCAAGGCAGCGCGCGAGGCCAAGGGCTGGACGCAGGATCAGCTCACCCAGGGCCTCGGCCTGAACGACCGCCAGTCGGTGTCTGACATCGAGAATGGCAAGCGCGCGCTCAAGCCGGAGGAAATGCTCAACCTGTCCGATCTGCTGGACAGGGACATTGAGTTCTTCATCGACCCGTTCGCCGTGGCGGGCGAGGCGCAGTTCAACTGGCGCGTCGATCCGGGCGTGCCGGAAGACAGTCTGGACGGCTTCGAGTTGAAGGCGGGCCAGTGGATCGGCCTGCTGCGCTGGCTGCGCGAGCAGCGTGACAGCCGGGCAAGCGTACTCAAGCGCGCGTTGCGCCTGTCCGCCCAGTCTGCCTACGAGGACGCGCAGGAACGCGCTGAAAGTCTGGTGGTCGAGCTCGATCTGGGCGTCATTCCTGCCGAGACGCTGATCGACAAGGTCGAACGCGAGCTGGACATTCCGGTGCTGTTCGTCGATACGGTGGACACTGCCGACGGCCATTCGATTTCCGGCGCGACCTGCCATCTGGAGGAGATGGGCGTCATTCTCATCAACCGCAACGAAAGCGAGGCACGACGCTTCTTCGACCTCGCGCACGAACTATTCCATGCGCTGACGTGGGACGCGATGAAGCCCGATCACCGCGAATCGAATTCCCTCGAAGATCGCAACAAGGGTAAGCGCATTGAGCAATTGGCAAACAGCTTCGCCGCCGCGCTGCTGATGCCACTCGCTTCGCTCGACAGGCTGATCGACCAGGATCGCACCAACGACATCGCACATCTGCGTGAAGTCGCCGCGTTGCTGCGGGTTGCGCCCGTCACGCTGGCATGGCGGCTCTACAACCTCAAGCGCATCGACCACGATACTCGCCGCAACCTCTCACAGGAGAAGCAGCGCCCATCCGTGTCCGGCCCGCCCAAGCGGTTTTCTGCCACCTTCGTGAAAATGCTGCACGAGGCGCTGGAGAACGGGCGACTGTCAGCCCGCAAGGCTGCCAAAGCCGTGGGCCTCGGTCTGGGCGGGTTGACCGAGCTGTTCGCTCAGTACGACTTCGCCGCGCCGTTCGAACTGTGAAGAATGCGCGCTATGACGAAAGTCCGGGTCTTTGCCGACACGAACGTCATTCTCGAATCGTTTCGCACCGGGTGCTGGACGGCGATCTGCACCCACTTCGCCATTGAGACGGTCGAAAAATGCGTTGAGGAAACGCTGACCGGCAACCCCGGTGATCCCCGTCACATCGCGGTGCCCGCAGCGGCTTTGAGCGCGGGCCTATCTGCGAAGCACCCGGTGACGCGCAAAGAATTGGCCGCTCTGGTCTTGAATTACCCGTCGTGTACCACGCTGGACGATGGCGAAAAGCATCTGTTCGCATGGTTGCACGCCAGCAAGCTGCTGCCGTCCGACCTCATCGTCGTTACCACCGCCGACAAGGCTGCGTTAGTGGCTTCGAACGGCTTGGGCTGGCTGAACTGCATGATCTCGCTGGAGGCGTTGGCGCGCCAGGCGGGTGTTGCCCGCGTCAACCTCGGTGCGCTGGCGCTGCAATACCGGGAGGATTGGCTGTCCAGCATCAAGACCAAGATCAGACTGGGTGTCATCCCGTAGATCTGCGAAAGCTCAAGATGGCCAATGGCTGCAAACGCTGCACCTCAAATGGATATCGACCGGATGCTCGACATCTTTGAAAATCAACTGTGCCAATCCATCGTTTGGTCGGAAGTCATTCAGGCCATTGCGGTAACTTGGAACCAGAATGCAGACGTGCGGCACGACCGCTTCATCGTCAACACGGTGGTACGACGCTTTGTGGGATGCTCCGATCACAAAGATCTGTCCCATGTGGGACGACGATCAGAGGGCACTTTCATTGCGTGCGCCCGCCAAGCACTTCAAGGCTGCTGGCAGTACCAAGGCTGCTAACTTCGCGGCAACGGTCGAGAACCACGCCACGGACAGGGACGCGCATCTCAACACCATCAAGCTCCGATGGAACAAGATCGTTGCGCATCGCGCCAAGAACGACTCTGGCCGCAGCGGGGCAAATGGTGTTTGTGAAAGGACGGTATTTTCAGTATAAACGGGCCAACAGTTGTAGCGCCTCGACCCGTCGGCGCGGCGGGCCGGGAACTTGAGCTTAGAGTATCGTAGCGCGGCGCGATCCGACGACGGGGGCAAGCCGCAAGCTGGGGCTTTCGATTAATGGAATTGGAAAAAACACAGTTGCAGTGGCTTTTGGCCGGCGCTGGCGCCGTCATCGTGGTCCTGATCTATCTATGGGGTATTCGGGCCCGCATCAAGGAGGGCATTCGCAAACGCCGCCGTCAGCCGTCGTTCGAGAATGAGCCGGCTCTGGAGAGCGATGATGCGAACCAGCCCCCTCCGGACCCAATGCTGAACGCGCATGACTTCATGAATCTGGGCCGCATCACGCCCGATCATCATCTGGCCGAGAAGGCCCTGGTCGATGTGGAGATCCTGCCGGTCAACCGCAAGATCGAGCCGACGCCCCCGGAAGAAGGCGATTCCGACGCTGCAGCCGCCTTGCCCGTGCGCGAGTCGCGGCGGGAACCGGCGGTGCCGCCTGCGCCGCGCATGACCGTGGCCTTGACCGTGATGGCGTTGCGCGATCAGACGTTCAAGGGCTCCCAAATCCAGCCGGTCGCCGAAGATCTGCAATTTCAACTCAGCGCTGCAGGTCTGTTCGAACGCTTTCCCGATGAAGAAGCGGCGGACGGTGGGCCAGTGTTCAGCATGGCCCATCTGCGCGAACCCGGTGTCTTCGACCCGTTGACCCTGGATGAGTTGAGCACGCCGGGGTTGCTGCTGTTCATGAATCTGCCCGGTCCCGTGGAGGAGATGAAGGCGCTGGAACTGATGGTGGTCGCCGCCGACCAGCTGGCGCGGCGATTGCGCGGGACGATCTGCGACGAGCGCCGGCATCGGATCACCAACCAATCCTTGATGCACCTGCGCAACCAGGTCGCCGACCTGGAACGGCGGCGGCGGATATGGACGCCTTCGTCCTAGCGGACCATTGGCCATGACGGCTCCCGGCGATGCGCAGGCGCGGGCCGCCTGGCTGCGCGAGCAGCTGAACCGGTACAGCTACCGCTACTACGTGCTGGATGATCCCGAAGTTCCCGACGCCGAATACGATCGGCTGTTTCGGGAGCTTCAGGCGCTGGAAGCGGCCCATCCGGAATTGCAGACCCCGGATTCTCCGACCCAGCGGGTGGGTGGCAAGCCGCTGGAAGCCTTCGTGCCAGTGCGGCATCGCGTCCCGATGCTGTCCATCCGCACCGAAACCGACACCCGCCCGAGCGGTGCGGCCGCTTTCGATGCCCAGATCCGCCGTGAGCTGGGCTTGAGCGACGCGGCGGAACCGGTCGAATACCACTGCGAATTGAAATTCGACGGTTTGGCGATCGGGCTGCGCTACGAACAGGGTGTGCTGATGCAAGCCGTGACCCGTGGCGATGGCGAAACCGGCGAGGACGTCACCCAAAACATTCGCACCATCCAATCGTTGCCGCTGCGCTTGCATGGCGCTGCGCCCGCCGTGCTGGAAGTGCGCGGCGAGGCGTACATGAGCCATGCCGATTTCGAGCGCTACAACGCCCGGCAGCGCGCGGCGGGATGGCCGACCCTGGTCAATCCCCGTAACGGCGCGGCCGGCAGCATCCGCCAGCTCGACCCGAATCTGGCGGCGAAACGGCCATTGTCCTTTTTCGCCTATGGGCTGGGCGAGGTGCAGGGTTGGGATCTCCCCGCCACGCAAGATGCCTTGCTGACCGCGCTGGCCGCATTGGGCTTGCCGGTATGTCGGGAACGGACGGTGGCGCGGGGTGCGGCGGGGCTGATCGCTTTCCATCAAGCCATCGCCGACAAACGCGACGCCTTGCCCTTCGATATCGATGGAGTGGTCTACAAGGTCAATCGCTTCGACTGGCAACGGCAACTGGGATTTCGCACCCGCGAACCGCGCTGGGCGGTGGCGCACAAATTCCCGGCGCAGGAAGAACTGACTACGGTCGAAGCCATTGAGGTGCAGGTCGGTCGCACCGGCGCGATCACGCCCGTTGCTCGGCTCAAGCCTGTCTTCGTTGGCGGGGTGACCGTCACCAACGCCACCTTGCACAATGCCGATGAGGTGGCGCGCAAGGATGTGCGGGTGGGCGATACCGTGATCGTGCGGCGGGCCGGCGATGTGATTCCCGAAGTCGTCGGCGTGGTGTTGGAGCGCCGTCCTGCCGATGCCCAGCCGTTTCAAATGCCATCGAGCTGCCCGGTCTGTGGATCGCAGGTGATCCGCCCGGAAGGGGAAGCCGTCGCCCGTTGCATTGGCGGCTTGTATTGCCGCGCCCAGCGCAAGGAAGCCATCCGTCACTTTGCCTCACGGCGGGCGATGGATATCGAGGGATTGGGTGATAAATTGGTGGATCAATTGATCGAGCGAGGGTTGATCCACGATCCTGCCGATTTGTACGCACTCGACGCAGCGGCATTGGCCGATTTGGAGCGGATGGGCGTCAAATCGGCTACCAATCTGGTCGAGGCTTTGACGCACAGCAAAACCACTACGCTGGCCCGCTTCCTGTATTCGCTGGGCATTCGCGAGGTCGGCGAAGCCACGGCACGGACGCTGGAGCGGCATTTTGGCACCTTGGAAGCGCTAGAAGCAGCGGATGAAGCGCGTTTGTTGCAAGTGCCCGACATCGGTCCCGTGGTTGCGGCCTCTATTCATGCGTTCTTTCGAGAGCCGCATAATCAGGAAGTGTTGACGCGTTTGCGAGCGGCAGGAATTCAATGGCCGGTGCTGCCTGTGCAAACCGCTGCCGATCAGTCCTTGGCAGGCAAAACTTTCGTCCTGACTGGCACTTTGGCGTCCTTGACCCGCGATCAGGCTTCCGAACGCTTACGCAGCTTGGGTGCTAAGGTGAGCGGCAGCGTGTTGAAGAAAACCGATTATGTGGTGGCGGGCCACGATGCGGGGTCCAAGTTGGACAAGGCGCGGGAATTGGGGGTGACGGTGCTGGACGAAGCGGGCTTGCTGGCGCTGCTGGAGCGCTGAAGTCCAAGAAACCTCCGGCGTTGCTGGCCATTGCGCGTGAATGCGGCTGAACGCCAACCTAGAAGAACAATATTACGAGGAAAATCTGCGATGTGTGCACTGCAAGCTCAAGCAGTGGAATCCTTTGCGCGTCAGACCGTGGCGCCGCATCAAGCGAACCGTCCCGCCGCGGACCTGATCGCCGCCTTGGCGTCATCTACGGCCCTGAAATCCCATGAATCGCATTATCCCTGTGCCTGCTGTAGCCCACGCATGCAGCTCATCAATGCGCGTATTGCCGCTGGCTTGTCGCGCCGGCAATTCATCGGTGGTGCTGCGGCAGCCGTTGGATTGTTGGCTAGCTCGCATACGGCGTCCGGCCTGACGGCGCAGCCCAAGGCGCCGGAGCGCCCGATCCTGTTCAGCAATCTACGTCTGTTCGACGGCGTCGGCAGAATCGTGCGTAAGGGCGTCAACATCCTCGTCAAGGGGAACCGGATCGAAGCTTTGCCCAACGCGTGCGAGACTGTGAATGACGCCGTCATTGTCGACTGTGGCGACCGGCTCGCCATGCCGGGCCTCATCGACGTGCATTGGCATTCCATGTTGTGCGCGTTGAGCGAACTGGAACTGTTCACCACCGATGTCGGCTACATTTATCTGGCCGCCGCGCGTGCTGCCGAGCAGACCCTGATGCAGGGCTTCACCACGGTGCGCGATGCCGGTGGGCCATCCTTCGCTCTCAAGCGCGCCATTGATCAGGGGTTGGTGAACGGCCCGCGCATCTACCCATCCGGTGCGATGATTTCCCAGACCTCCGGCCATGGTGATTTCCGGTTACGGAGCGAGGTGCCTCGTGGCAACACGACCCCGCTGAGCCATGTCGAAAATCTCGGGGTGTCGGTGATCGGTGATGGCGAGGCAGAAGTGCTGCGGCGGGTACGCGAGGTGCTGATGCTGGGTGCCAGCCAGGTCAAGGTCATGGCCGGCGGCGGCGTGTCCTCCTTGTACGACCCGCTCGACAGCACGCAGTATACGGAGCAGGAGATGCGCGCCGCCGTGCAGGCTGCAGAAGACTGGGGCACCTATGTCATGGTGCATGTCTATATCCCGCGCGGCATCCAGCGAGCGATCCGTGTTGGCGTGAAATGCATCGAACACGGCCAGCTGGCCGACGAGGAGACGGTGCGGATGATGGCGGGCGAAGGGACTTGGTGGAGTCTTCAGCCGTTTTTGGGCGACGAGGATGCCAATCCCAAGTCCGACCCTTTCGCCCGCGCCAAGCAGCTTGAAGTCGCCAAAGGCACCGAGCGTGCCTACGCGTTGGCCAAGCAATATCAGATCAAGACCGGTTGGGGGACGGATATCCTGTTCTCGGCGAAGAACCTGGAACATCATGCGCGCCAACTGGCGAAGCTGACGCCGCGTTTCTACGAGCCGCTCGAACTGTTGGGGATCGCGACCGGCCAAAACGGTGAATTGGTCGCCCTGTCTGGCCCACGCAATCCCTATCCAGCATCGCTTGGGGTTATTGCTCCAGGGGCTTATGCCGATATCCTGATTGCTGATGGCGATCCAACGGTCAACCTGGATTTCCTGACCGAACCGGATGCGAACCTGCGGATCATCATGAAGGATGGCCGCATCTACAAGAACACGCTGGCCAGCTGAGCATTTGGTGCGGAGCGTGATGCCACCGGGATTCGACTCTGTCGCCGAATCCCGGCTCGAGGCTTACTTCTTACTCTATTATTTGGCCGGTTCGGCGGCGGGCTTGACCTCGTCCACCTTGACTTCCTTGACCTCGATCTTGGCGCCAGACTTCAGTTTGCCCAGATAGTCGTTGACGGTCCGGCTTTGCAGCATCTGCGCAATCTGCGGCTTCAGCTCATCCAGGGACGGCGGGGTGGCGTCACGGACATCTTCCAGCAGGATGACATGCCAGCCGAACGGCGTTTGCACCGGCGTTTCGCTGTACTTGCCCTTTTCCATCTTGGCGACTGCCTGCGCGAACGGCGGCACCATCATGCTGGGGGTGAACCAGCCCAGATCGCCACCATTGGCCGCTGAGCTGTCGCTGGACTTGGTCTTGGCCAGTTCGGCGAAGCTGCCGCCCTTCTTCAACTCGACGATGATCTCCTTGGCCTTGTCCTCCGAGTCCACCAGGATGTGGCTGGCCTTGTATTCCTTGCCCTTCATGGCGGCGACGGCGGTTTCGTATTCTTTCTTGATGGCGTCGTCGCTGGGGGTGTTCTCGCTCAGCATCCGCCGCACCACGGTGCTGGCCAGCACGCTGCGCTGCAACATCTGCAGCTGCTGCTTGACCTGCGGATCGTCGGCCAGCTTCTCTTTCTCAGCTTCCTGCACCAGCAATTCTTCCATCACCAGCTGATCGATCAGCGACTGGCTGGCTTCCGGGGTATCGACCTTGGCCTTGCCGCGCAGCTGTTGCGCATACTGATCGAAGTCCGCCTTTGAGATCGACTTGCCGTTGACCACCGCGACCGGGTCGGGGATGGTGAAGGACGGCTTCGGAGCCGCCGCCGGAGCCGCTGGCTTGACCGAGGCGGTGGCAGTCGCCGGCGCTTCGGCCTTCTTGTCTTCGGCGGACATTGCCGGGGCGGACAGCAGCAGGGCGGAGGATAAGGCTAGTAACGGGAAGATCAGTCGACTCGAATTTTTCATCTCTATTGTTTCCGACAGTGGGTGAAGTGCCTAGGGTAGTGTAGGGATCAAACTTCGGCCGGGGTTCGCGCCTCGATGCTCAAGGCATGAATGTCCCGGTGCATCAGGTCGGCCACCGCCTGATGAACGAGGCGGTGACGCTGAAGGAGGGGCTTGCCGACAAAGGCGGAGGACACGATGCGGACGGTGAAATGGCCGCCTCCATCGCGCGCACCGACATGACCGGCATGATCGGCGCTGTTGTCGGCGATAGCCAACGACTCGGGGGTTAGTGCGGCCTGCAGCCGCGCTTCGATCAAGGCGATCCGGTCGGTCATGTCGGCAATACCTGGCGGAAGGGATAGATTTCGACCGCCGTATACACGCCGGCGGCCACGTAGGGATCGGCGTCGGCCCAGCTGCGCGCATCTTCCAGCGAGGCGAATTCGGCCACCACCAGGCTGCCCTGGAACCCGGCCGGTCCGGGGTCGGGGCTGTCGATGGCCGGTAGCGGTCCCGCTAGGATCAGCCGTCCCGCATTCAGCAGGGCGTTCAGCCGTTCCAGATGGGCGGGACGGGCCGCCAATCGCTTCTCCAGCGTCCCAGGCGCATCGTGGCCGAGAATGGCGTACAACATGATCAGGACTCCTTGGACGGATCGGTGTCGTCAGTCTTAAGGTAGCGGCTCATGTAAAAAGCCTGGGCCAGCACGAAGATCACGGTCAGGCCCATCATGCCGAATAGCTTGAAATTGACCCAGGTGTTCTCGTCGAAGGTGAAGGCCACGTACAGATTGGCCAAACCCATGACACAGAAGAAGATCGCCCAGGCGAATGTCAGCTTGACCCAGACCGGCGGGGGAAGTTCCAGTTGCTGGCCCAGCATCCGCTCCAGCAAGGTCTTTTTGCCGATGAAGCAGCTGCCGAGAAACGCTGCTCCGAACAGCCAGTTCACGACGGTCGGCTTCCATTTGACGAATATCGGATCGTGCAGGATCAGCGTAGCGCCGCCGAGCACCAGCACCAGACCGGCGGTGACCAGGGGCAGTTTCTCGACCTGGCGCTGCCGCAGCCAGGTCCAACCTACCTGAGCCAGCGTGACGACGATCAGAACGCCGGTGGCGACATAGATGTCCGCCATTTTGTAGGCGACGAAGAACAGCAGGATAGGCAGGAAATCGAACAACAGTTTCATGCAGGTGCAGAAGGTCCGTGCTGGCTGGGAGGGAGGGGGTAAAAAAGAAAGACGGCGCTGCGGCCGCCGACTTGACCGGATCGCACCGGACTGGCAATTTGCCAACCCGACCGTATCCATAAGTGTTGTCGAGAATATAAGGCCATGAGCCGCATTTTACAAATTCATCCCCTCAATCCTCAGCCGCGCTTGATCGCGCAAGCGGTAGAGCAATTGCGTAACGGTGCGGTGATCGTCTATCCCACCGATTCCAGCTACGCTCTGGGCTGTCAGCTCGGCGACAAGGCGGCGGCGGAGCGCATCCGCGCCATCCGCCAAACCGATCGCCATCACAATTTCACCCTGGTGTGCCGTGATCTGTCGGAGATCGCCACCTACGCGAAGGTAGACAATCGGCGTTACCGCTTGTTGAAGGCCGCGACGCCGGGGCCGTTCACCTTCATTCTGCAGGCGACCCACGAAGTGCCGCGCCGTCTGCAGCATCCCCGCCGCAAGACCATCGGCATCCGGGTTCCGGACAACCTCATCGCCCGCGGCCTGTTGGCGGAGCTGGGTGAGCCGATCATGAGCTGTACCTTGATCATGCCGGGCGACGACTGGCCGCTGTCCGATCCCGAACTTATCGAGGAACGTTTGCCGCATGAAGTGGATTTGATCATCGATGGCGGCCCTGGCCAGCATGAACCGACCACCGTGCTCGACTTGACTGGCGACGCCCCGCAACTGATCCGCGAGGGTTTGGGCGACGCTAGCCCGTTCCTGTAGCGCCGACGCGCCCGGCCCGTTCGTTCAGTCGGTGGCGGTGGCGCGCACGGTGAAAGGCGGTTTGGCCCACCAGATCAGCACGATCAAGCCGATCATCAACAGACCGCTGATCATCATCACGGCGTCGGTCGACAGCAGATAAGCCTGCACGGTGAGGGTGTGGTCCAGCTGTCCCTGGGCCTGTTGCAGATCCAGTCCGGCAGCTTGCAGCTGGTCGAGATAGTCGTGGGTCAGTGGATTGTAGACGGTGGTGAACTCGGCCAGCCGGGCGTGTTGTTCGATGCCCTGGTGATCCCACAGCGAGGTCATGATCGCCGTGCCGAAGCTGGAGCCGAGGTTGCGCATGAAATTCTGCAGGCCGGTCGCGGCGGCGATCTGGGTCGGGGCCAGTCCCGACAGATTGATGGTTACCAGCGGCAGGAAGAAGCAACTGATGCCGATGCCCATGAACAGGCGAGTCAGGGCCAGGCTCCAGTAATCGACGTCCGGCGTGAAACGCGTGCTCCAGAAGGCGACTACGGCGAACACGGCAAAGCCGAAGGTGGCGACGGCGCGGGCGTCGACCCGGTGGATATTGGCTCCGATGATCGGCCCCAGGATGAGTGGCAGCACCCCGCCGAGCGCGATTACCTTGCCGGCCCACAGCGGGGTATAGCCCTGATAGCTTTGCAGCCAGAGTGGCAATACCACCACGGTGCCGAAGAAGGCGATCGAGCCGAACATCAGGCAGGTCACCCCGACTGCGAAATTGCGCCGTCCGAACAGCCGCAGATTGACCACGGGATGATCGTCGGTCAGCTCCCAGGCCACGAAGAAGCTCATGGCCACCAGCGAGGCGCAGGCCAGCCCGACGATCAGCGGTGAACTGAACCAGTCCAGCTCGTTGCCCTTGTCGAGCAGGATCTGCAAAGCGCCAATGCCGACGATCAACAGGCCCAGGCCGACATAATCCACCGGCAGTTTGCGACGCGGCGTCTCCCGGCCGCGGAACAGCGTGGCGACCAGTACGGCGACCAGTATCCCCGTCGGCAGGTTGATCAGGAAGATCCAGTGCCAGGACAGGTTTTCGGTCAGCCAGCCGCCAGATAGCGGACCGATGATTGGGCCGAGCACCGTGGTCATCGACCACAGGCCGAGCGCCAGACCACGGCGCTGCGGCGGATAGGCGCTGGTCAGCAGGGTTTGCGACAGAGGGATCATCGAAGCGCCCACCACGCCCTGCATGACCCGGGCGGTCAGCAACACCGGGAAACTGGGCGATAGCCCGCACAGCATCGAAGCCAGAGTGAACAGCAGGGTGGCGCTGACGAACAGGTGGACCGCGCCGAAGCGCAGCGCCAGCCAACCGGTCAGCGGCAGCATGATCGCCTCGGCCACTGCGTAGGAGGTGATCACCCAAGTACCCTGGGTGAAGCTGACCCCCAGATTACCGGCGATGCTGGGCACCGACACATTAGCAATAGTCAGGTCCAGGATGTTCATGAACGAACCGAGGCCGAGCGCGAGCGTCGCCAGCGCCAGCAGGCCACCGCGCAGCGGCGGTGGGGTGGCAGGTGGCGGGGAAGCGGGCGCGCTCACGATTTGTCGCTGCCGTGACGGTTGGCGTCGATGACGCGCGCGATCAGGGCATCGGCTTCGTGGGCCTGGGCGTCGAACACCGCCGTGGCGTAGCGCTCCTGTCGATTCGGTTCAGCCGCCAGCACCGCGCCCTGCCGCTGATGGGTGTCGACGTTGACCTGCATCGACAGCCCGACCCGCAAGGGATGCCGTTCCAGCGCCTTGGGATCGAGGGTGATCCGCACCGGCACCCGTTGCACGATCTTGATCCAGTTGCCGGTGGCGTTCTGCGGCGGCAGCAGGGCGAAAGCCCCGCCGGTCCCCGGCGCCAGTCCGACGATCCGGCCGTGGTATTCGACATCGTGGCCATAGAGATCGGCTTCCAGGGCGACCGGCTGGCCGATGCGCACGTGTTCCAGTTCGCTTTCCTTGAAATTGGCGTCCACCCACAGCGCATCTAGCGGGATCACCGCCATCAGCGCGGTACCGGGTGCGATGCGTTGACCGACCTGGACGCTGCGCTTGGCCACATAGCCGCGCACCGGCGCCACGATGGTGGTGCGGGCCAGGGCCAGATAGGCTTCCTTGACCTTGGCCGCAGCGGCGGCGACCCGTGGATGGGTCTCGATCGAGGTATGGTCGATCAGTACTTCGGCACCGGTGCGCTGTTCATGGGCTTGGCGCACGGCGGCCTGGGCCTGGACGACTGCAGCCTGGGCAGCGTCGCGCTGGGCGATGGCGGCGTCGAGCGCGGTTTGCGCCGTCTGCAGGGTTTCGCTGGAGATGAACTTCTGCCGGAACAGGGCTTCGCGCCGCCGGTATTCATCCCGGGCCTGGCGCACGGTGGTCTCGGCCCGTTCGGCGTCGAAGCGGGCGCGATCGAGATCGGCGCTGCGCTGGGCGACCACGGCCCGCGACTGACTGTCGTTGGCGTAGAGTCCGCGGACCGCGCGCACCGCATCGGCCAGATTGGCTTCGGCCAGTTGTAACTGCACCTGCGCGTCGGCGGCGTCGAGGCGAACCAGCGCCTGGCCTTCTTCGACCAGATCGGTGTCGTCGGCCAGCACGCTGACTACCGTGCCGCTGACCTGCGGGGTGACCTGGACGACGTTGCCGCCGACGTAGGCATTGTCGGTAGTCACATGCCAGCGACCGTAGAGGTACCAGTAGGAGCCGACCGCGGTGCCAATGGTGGCGAACAGCAGGGCCAGCAGCAGTAATACGCGGAAGCGCTTGCCGATCGGCCTGCCATTGGCAGGCCGATCGGGCGTTTGGGGTTGTGCGCTCAAGTGTCGTTCTCCGCAGACGAGGGATGCGGTTCCAGGTGCGCCAGCCAGCGCCGCAGCAGTCCTTCCAACTGGGTGGCTTCGTCGGCCGAGAAGATCGCGAGGAGCTTCTCGTACTCGGCCCAGACCAACGGGACCAGCTGCTGGATGCGCGCCACTCCGTGCGGGGTGAGCCGCAGGACCACGCGGCGGCGATCTACCTGGTCGTGGCTGCGTTCGATCAGGCCGGCCGCAGCCAGATCGTCGGCGACGCGGGTCATGTGAGTGCGCGACTGCACCACCGCCACGCTGATCTCCGAGGGCGTGACCGCCTGGTCGGGGGCGCTGTAGATCTTCATCAGCACCGCCCAGGCCGAGGCCGACAACTGATGGGCGGCGAAGAAGGCGTCGAGCCGCTCGTTCATCGCCCGGAACACGTGATAACCCAGCCGCATCAGTATCACCGACTGGCGTGGCATGTCCGGATGGTGGGTCCGCACGGTGTCGATGCAGCGTTCGTAATGACTGAAAGTCCGGGCCATGGCTAAGCTCCAAGATAATAACCTAAGTTATTATAACTAAGGAGAAGTTCAATACGCAGCATGAAATTCCCGGCCCGCGTTCTAGTCCGCGCCGGGGAGGGCTGCGTATAATCCAGCCATGGACGAATTGAATGTGATCCAACAACTCATCGTGCTGGCCCCGCCTTTGCTTCTGGCGATCACCCTGCACGAAGTCGCGCACGGTTGGGCAGCCCTGCAGTTCGGCGACACCACCGCCAAGGCGCAAGGCCGGCTCAGCCTCAATCCGCTGCGACATATCGACCCTATCGGCACCGTGCTGGTGCCGGCGGTGTTGGCGGTGTTCGGCGGTTTCATCTTCGGCTGGGCCAAACCGGTGCCGGTCAACTACCGCCGCTTGCGCCAGCCCAAGCGCGACATGGCGCTGGTGGCGCTGGCCGGACCCGGATCGAATCTGATCATGGCGCTGGGCTGGGCGCTGGTCGCTCTGATCGGCCACAATGTGCAGATGACCATGCCGTGGCTGGGCGAACCGCTCATGGCGATGGGCGTGGTCGGGGTGGACGTGAACGTCATGCTGGGGGTGCTCAACCTGGTGCCGATTCCGCCGCTGGACGGTTCGCGCGTCCTGGCCGGGGTGACGCCCGATTCGGTCGGCCTGTGGATGGCGCGGCTCGAGCCCTATGGATTGATCATCCTGGTGTTGTTGCTGGTCAGCGGAGTGCTGAATCTGATGCCCATCGTCATGAGCATCCGCCATCTGATCCTGAGTCTGTTTTTCTCCTGATTCCCTTTCGACGCTGAGCCGCCACCATGGAAATCACCCTCACCGGCATCACCACCACCGGCACGCCTCACCTGGGCAATTACGTCGGCGCCATCCTGCCCGCCATCGAGGCCAGTCGCCGCACCGACGTGCAGTCGTTCTACTTCCTGGCTGATTACCACGCCCTGGTCAAGTGCCATGATCCGGCACTGGTCCATCGTTCGCGGTTGGAGGTCGCCGCCACTTGGCTAGCGCTGGGCCTGGATGTGGAAAATGTCATCTTCTACGCCCAGACCGACATTCCGGAGATTCTGGAGCTGAGCTGGATTCTGACCTGCGTCACCGCCAAGGGCCTGATGAACCGCGCCCATGCCTACAAGGCGGCGGTGGCCGAGAACATGACCGAGGCCGACAAGGACCCCGACAAGGGGGTGACCATGGGGCTGTTCTGCTATCCGATCCTGATGGCGGCCGATATCCTGATGTTCAACGCCCACAAGGTGCCGGTCGGTCGGGATCAGATTCAGCATCTGGAAATGGCGCGCGATATCGCCGCCCGCTTCAATCACTTCTATGGCGAGCATTTCGTGCTGCCCGAGGCGGTGGTGGACGACAAGACAGCAGTGTTGGTCGGGCTGGACGGGCGCAAGATGAGCAAGAGCTACGGCAACACCATCCCGCTGTTCGAGCCGGAGAAGGCGCTGCGCAAGCTGATCATGCGGATCAAGACCAACTCGCTGCCGCCGGAAGCACCCAAGGACCCGGACGGTTGCACCCTGTTCCAGATCTATCAGGCTTTCGCCACGACCGAGGAGACGGCGGCGCTGCGAGCGCGCTACGCCAGCGGCATCGGCTGGGGCGAAGTGAAGCAGATGCTGTTCGAATACCTGAACGAGCGTCTGAGCGAGCCGCGCCAGCGTTATCACGAGCTGCTGGCCCAGCCGACCTATATCGAGCAGATCCTGAAACAGGGTGCGGTGCGGGCACGCGAATACAGCGCGCCATTCCTGCACAAGCTGCGACACGCGGTCGGCATTCGCCCCCTGCAAAAATGAGCGACGCATCCCGCCCGCTGAGTTTCGCCACCCGCGCCGTGCACGCCGGGCAGCAACCCGATCCCGCCACTGGCGCGATCGTCACCCCGATCTACGCCACCTCGACCTTCGTGCAGTCCAGTCCGGGGGTGCATCAGGGCTTCGAATACGCTCGCAGCCAGAATCCTACCCGTTTCGCCTACGAGCGGTGCGTGGCGGATCTGGAAGGCGGCGACGCCGGTTTCGCCTTCGCTTCGGGTCTGGCGGCCAGCTCGACGGTGTTGGAGTTGCTGAATCAGGGCGATCATGTGGTGGCGCTGGATGATATCTACGGCGGCACCCGGCGACTGTTCGAGCAGGTGCGGCGGCGCAGCGCCGGCTTGAGCTTCTCCTATTCCGACCTGCGCGATCGGGCGGCACTGGAGGCGGCGCTGACCCCGCAAACCCGGCTGATCTGGGTGGAAACGCCCAGCAACCCGTTGTTGAAACTGGTGGATCTGGAGATGGTCGCCGCCGTGGCGCGGGCGCGCGGCATCCTGACCGTAGCCGACAACACCTTCGCCACACCGTGGGCGCAGCGACCGCTGGAATCCGGTTTCGATCTGGTCATCCATTCCGCCACCAAGTATTTGAACGGCCATTCCGACATCATCGGCGGGGTGGCGGTGTGCCGTGGGACGGAACTGGCGGAACGGCTGGGCTATCTGCAAAACGCCATTGGCGCGATCGCCGGTCCCTTCGACAGTTTCCTGGCATTGCGTGGCCTGAAGACCCTGGCGCTACGAATGGAGCGGCACAGCGCCAATGCGCTGCAGCTCGCTACCTGGCTGGAACGGCATCCGAAAATTGCACGGGTCATCTATCCCGGTCTGCCCAGCCATCCCCAGCACGCGCTGGCCCGGCGGCAGATGCGCGGCAGCGGCGGCATGTTGAGCCTGGTGGTGCGCGGCAGTCTGGCGGAAGTGAGCCGCTTCCTGGAGCGGTGCCAGGTGTTCACCCTGGCCGAGAGTCTGGGCGGGGTGGAAAGCCTGATCGAGCATCCGGCCATCATGACCCACGCTTCGGTGCCGCCGGCGGTGCGTCAGGAACTCGGCATCGACGACGGGCTGGTGCGGCTGTCGGTCGGCATCGAAGAGATCGACGACCTGATCGCCGATCTGGACCAGGCGCTAGCCTGAGCGGGCTTCAGTCCGCCGCTAGCACCGTGCAGACCACGGTCCGGGTCGAACGCGGGCCGTCGAATTCGCAGAAGAAGATCCCCTGCCAAGTGGATAGGCCCAACTGGCCGTCGATGATCGGGATGGTTTCGGACGGCCCGACCAGCCCGGCCTTGAGATGGGCGTCGCCGTTGCCGTCCTGCTGGTCGTGTCGCCAGACCCCCGGCGGGATTAGCCTGCGCAGCAAATCGACCACATCCAGCGGCACGCTGTCGTCCCAGTTTTCCTGAATCATCAAGGCGGCGGTCGCGCCCTGGGCGTAGAGGTTGACCAGACCGTTGCGGACGCCGCTGTCGCGCACCACAGTGCGCACGCGCTCAGTGATGTCGACCAGTTCCTGGGCCTGGCGGGTGCCGAAGCGGATGAGATGGTGCATGGGGAGCAGCTCCGCGGCATGGAAACGCTAGATTCGTATGGTATCGGCAAGCGGGCATCGCCGACAATTCGCCCGCCTCTTGAATTTGCCTAAACCACCCCTAAATCGTATGGAAATCGAATCGTTGCGGGGGAATACCTTCCATGCGAATGGACAAGCTGACCAATAAATTTCAAGCGGCTCTGAGCGACGCCCAAAGTCTCGCCGTGGGTCGCGATCATCAATTCATCGAACCGGCGCACGTGATGGCCGCCCTGCTCGACCAGGAGGGCGGCACGGTGCGGCCCTTGTTGGCGCAGGCCGATGTCAACGTCAACCTGTTGCGCTCCCAGATCGGCCAGATGCTGGACCGTCTGCCCCAGGTGGAAGGGTCCGGCGGCGATGTGCAGATTTCCAACGCCTTGTTGCGCCTGCTGAACCTGACCGACAAACTGGCCCAGCAGCACAAGGATGCCTATATCTCGTCCGAATGGTTCGTGTTGGCGGCGCTGGAGGACAAGGGCGAGCTGGGTGCGCTGCTGCGCAAGGCCGGTGCGACTCAAGGTCTGATCGAACAGGGGATCAACGCCATGCGCGGTGGCCAGAAGGTCGATGATCAGAATGCCGAGGATCAACGGCAGGCCCTGGAAAAATACACCATCGACCTGACCGAGCGGGCCGAACAGGGCAAGCTCGATCCGGTGATCGGCCGTGACGACGAAATCCGCCGCACCATCCAGGTGTTGGCCCGCCGCACCAAGAACAATCCGGTGCTGATCGGCGAACCGGGTGTGGGCAAGACCGCCATTGTCGAAGGTTTGGCCCAGCGCATCGTCAATGGCGAAGTGCCCGAGGGTTTGAAAAGCAAGCGGGTGCTGTCCTTGGACATGGGCGCCTTGATCGCCGGGGCCAAGTTCCGGGGTGAATTCGAGGAGCGGCTGAAATCGGTGCTCAAGGATTTGGCCAAGCAGGAAGGGCGGATCATCCTGTTCATCGACGAATTGCACACCATGGTCGGGGCCGGCAAGGCCGAGGGCGCGATGGACGCTGGCAACATGCTCAAGCCGGCGCTGGCTCGTGGCGAGCTGCATTGCATCGGTGCGACCACCCTGGACGAATATCGCAAGTACGTGGAAAAGGACGCGGCGCTGGAACGGCGCTTCCAGAAGGTGTTGGTGGACGAGCCGAGCGTCGAGGATACCATCGCCATCTTGCGTGGGTTGAAGGAGCGCTACGAGGTCCATCACGGGGTGGATATCACCGATCCGGCCATTGTCGCCGCCGCCACGCTGTCGAATCGCTACATCACCGACCGTCAGTTGCCGGACAAGGCCATCGATCTGGTGGACGAAGCGGCCAGCCGCATCCGGATGGAAATCGATTCCAAACCGGAGGAGATGGACCGGCTTGACCGGCGCTTGATTCAGCTCAAGATCGAACGTGAGGCGCTGAAGAAGGAAGACGACGAGGCGTCGAAAAAGCGTCTGAGTCTGCTGGAAGACGAGATCGGTCGGTTGGAGCGCGAATACAACGATCTGGAAGAGGTGTGGAAGGCCGAGAAGCTGGCCTTGCACGGTTCGGCGCAGGTCAAGGAGGAGCTGGAGCGGGCGAAGTTGGATCTGGAAACCGCTCGTCGGGCCGGCGATCTGGCGCGGATGTCCGAGTTGAGCTATGGCCGCATTCCGGAGTTGGAACGCAAGCTGGCGCAAGTCAGTGCCGCCGAGCATGACGATTTCAAGCTGCTGCGCAACAAGGTCACCGACGAGGAAATCGCCGAGGTGGTGTCCAAGTGGACCGGCATTCCGGTGTCCAAGATGCTGGAAGGCGAGCGCGACAAGCTGTTGCGGATGGAGGAGGCCATTCAACGCCGGGTGGTGGGCCAGGACGAGGCGGTCAGGGCGGTGTGCGACGCCATTCGCCGTTCCCGCGCTGGCCTGTCCGATCCCAACCGGCCCAATGGTTCCTTCCTGTTCCTGGGGCCTACCGGGGTGGGCAAGACCGAGCTATGCAAGGCACTGGCCGAGTTCTTGTTCGACACCGAGGAGGCGATGATCCGCATCGACATGTCCGAGTTCATGGAGAAGCACTCGGTGGCGCGGATGATCGGTGCGCCGCCCGGTTATGTCGGTTACGAGGAAGGCGGTTATCTGACCGAAGCGGTGCGGCGGCGGCCTTATAGCGTGATTCTGCTGGACGAGGTGGAAAAGGCCCATCAGGATGTGTTCAACGTGTTGCTGCAGGTGTTGGATGACGGGCGCTTGACCGATGGCCAGGGGCGCACGGTGGATTTTCGCAATACCGTGATCGTAATGACCTCGAACCTGGGTTCGCAGTTGATTCAGGAGATGGCGGCGCAGGATAACTATCCGCTGATGAAGAGCATGGTGATGGCGCAGGTGGCCGATCATTTCCGGCCTGAGTTCATCAACCGGATCGACGAGGTGGTGGTGTTCCATCCGCTGGGCCGCGAACAGATCCGGGCCATCGCCGACATTCAGATTGGTTACTTGCGCAAGCGATTGGCCGACCGGCAGATCGAGCTGGAGATCACTTCGGCCGCGCTGGACAAACTCGGCGAAGCCGGCTTCGACCCGGTGTATGGGGCGCGGCCGCTGAAGCGGGCCATCCAGCAGGAGCTGGAAAATCCGCTGGCGCGGCATATCCTGGCCGGCGAATTCGGGCCAGGCGATACGGTGGTGGTAGAGGCCGACAGCCACGGTCTGAACTTCGGTCCAGGGAGCCGAGTGCGCTTGGCTAAATAAAAACCCATTGAGGCGCCGTTAAGGCGCCTCGGTCGTTTTGGAGCGCTGTTGGCTATCACCTCAGTGAGGTGGGTATCAGCAACAGAGCGCTTCAGTTCTTGGCGGGGACCGCCTGCTGTTTTAGTACTACAGTTGTAGAAATTCACTTAAAGTGATAGAGAGGAAGTGGGATCTTTTGCGTTGTCGCCGCCGCCAATG
>RXIW01000050.1 GCA_003989065.1 Candidatus Competibacteraceae bacterium | reverse complement strand
ATCATGAGAAGAATGAGCTATCGGAGGTTCCCTTGCCATGCTGGGTGTGTTTCTCGACCGGAATTCGCTACATGACCACGATCTGGATTTCAGCGAGCTGGACCGTCTTTTGCCGGATCTGCGCTATTTCCAGGCCACCGCGCCGCATGAAGTCGCCGAGCGGATCGCCGAAGCCGAGGTGGTGATCAGCAACAAGGTGGTGCTGGATGCTGCTGCGCTGCAACAAGCCCAGCGGTTGCAGCTGATCTGCGTCGCGGCGACCGGTGTCAACAATGTCGATCTGGACGCAGCGGCACAACGGGGGATCACGGTCTGCAATTGTCGCGGTTACGGCACGCCGGCGGTTGTCCAGCATGTATTCGCATTGTTGCTGGAGCTGATGACCCAGCTGTCCGCTTATCGTCAGGCGGTGCGCGCCGGGCGTTGGCAACGGTCCAGCCAGTTTTGCCTGCTGGATTTTCCGATTCGCGAGCTGGCCGGTAAGACTCTGGGCATCATCGGTTACGGCGAGCTAGGCCAGGGCGTGGCGCGGGTGGCCGAAGCCTTCGGCATGCAGGTGCTCATCGCCCAGCGACCGGGCGCGGTGGAGCCGGAAGAGGGGCGCGTGCCGTTGCCGATGCTGTTGCCGCAGGTGGACGTACTCAGTTTGCACTGCCCACTGACCCCGGAGACCCGCGGCTTGATCGGAGCCTGGGAACTGGCGCTGATGCGGCGCGACGCCATTCTGATCAACACCGCGCGCGGTGGGCTGGTGGACGAGACGCTGTTGGCTGCCGCGTTGCGCCAGGGCGCACTGGGTGGAGCCGGGGTGGATGTGTTGAGCCTGGAGCCGCCGGTGGACGGCAATCCACTGTTGGCGCCCGATATCCCCAATCTGATTGTTACCCCGCACAGCGCCTGGGGTAGCCGCGAATCCCGCCAACGCCTGTTGATGCAGCTGGCGGAGAATATCCAAGCCTACCTGGAGGGCGAGCCGCTGCGCGTGGTGGGGTGAGGCTCACCCGGTCTGCGCCAGCGGCGTATCGTGCTGGGGCTTGAGCGCCCATGGCTGAGAGTCTGATGAATGGTCCCGTTCTCTTGGCGAAGGAGGACGGGAGGCTTTGAATTAGGAAGGTAAATCGGGAGAAGATGGCATTTGATCGACTCTCAATCCTGCACCTTGCAATTCAACGCCATCGACCAAGGCGCGCACTTGTACTGTGCAGGCCGTTTCCAGATGAAATGGCGAAAATTCGAGCAGATACTGCAGTGTCTGCACATGCTGCCGCTGGCGCTCCTCGTCGTTCAATTCCGCAAATGCATCGGTAGCAGAGGCTAATTGATCTTCGTCGACAACGATTTCCTGCAAAGTGGCATCATCTTTCAGGACGCGCAATGTCAACGAGCGTAACAGTGCATGTGCCGGGCTTACGATTTTGATCGATACGCAGAGCTTGGGTAGCGTGGCGGGGAATGCAGGAACGAGCAATGCATCGGCATAGACGCCGATATAGGACAGCTTGCCATTGATTTCATGACGGATATCGTCACAGAACAGAGTTTCGACATGAGGTGTGATCATGTCCGCTTCGCTCGGGCGATAGCTTCTTGGCGTTTGAGCGCGAGGTCCAGAGCGTTCATATCGATACCGAGTGCGTCGCATAGCTTGCGGCAGGTTTCCAGGGAAAGGTTTTCCGTACCGCGTTCGATGCGTGCGACATGGGATTGACTGGTCCCCAACACTTCGGCCAAGCGGCTTTGCGACCATCCCTTGCGCAGGCGCAACGTGCGAACCGTATCGCCGTCATCGGCATAGAATTGATCCGCTATCCAATGGCGAGCCTCCGCCATTACTGCACACCCTTCCTCGTCTTGCTCCCATTCATTCAGCAATTGCTCGATGGTCCGATGCCGAGCGGGAACAGGCGGCGAGGGCGACGCATAGTCCTCGAATCTGAAAACCTGACAGCTTGTGGGATTGGTGATCCCAACAACCGTACTAGATTGGCAGAAGGTCTGTTCAAAGGGCTTGGTAGGCGCGGAGGATGCGCTGACTGAGTGGGTGGTTGGAGTCATAGTCAAACTCCCGTGGCGCGATGGCCAAAACATGGTAGCGCTGCTTTTGGGGCATGAAGGCATAGACGACGCGATACCGTAGCCCTTTGTCTTCCAGATTCCATACCTTCAATCGCCAGAGGTCTCGTCCTTGTCTCCACTGTTCTTGCCACTTGCTGACATGGAAATCTGCCGAGTGGTAAGCGCCATAGTCGTGCTGGGTCAAACGATCCAGCAGGTCGGGATCGCCTTTCAATGCTTCCAGCAGAGCTACGATCATCGCGGCTGCTTTCGGTTCGGTTTGCCGAAGCGTTTTTAGGTCGGCGATAGCATCGTCATGTATGAATAGGTCCAATATATCTACCTAGATATGACAACACAACTTCACCCATGATTTCAGTTTGTCGGGCGAAGCTCAGGGCATATGCGGTTTTTCCAGGTACTCGTAGGATTGCATTTCCTGTAACCGGCTGATGGTGCGCTGGAATTCGAACTTCAGTCGCTCCCCCTGGTACAGCTCCAGCAGAGGCGCGGCGGCCGATACGGCCAGCTTGACCCCACGATCGTAGAACTCGTCGACCATGTTGACGAAACGGCGCGCCTGATTCTCCATCTGCCAGTCCATGACCGGGATGTTGGAGATCAGCACGGTATGGAAACAGCGGGCGATTTCGATGTAGTCGCTGGTGCCGCGCGGCCCGTCGCAGATCGCCCGAAAATTGAACCAGACGATGCCGTCGGCCTCGCGCAGGGTGGGGATGAACCGGCCCTCGATTTCCAGATTGCCGCCGCGATGGCCCGGATCGGGAGCGAGCTGGGTGAAGGCGGCTTCCAGCACCCGATCGGCCTGCTCGTCCAAGGGAGAGTGATAGAGCTCGGCCTTTTCCAGATAGCGCAACCGATAGTCCACGCCACCATCGACGTTCAACACGTCCAGATGCTGCTTGAGCAGTTCGATGGCCGGCAGGAAGCGGGCGCGTTGCAGACCACCCTTGTACAATTCGTCCGGCGGGATGTTGGAGGTGGTGATCAGGGTCACGCCGCAGGCGAACAGCTCCTTGAGCAGGCCGTAGAGCAGCATGGCATCGGTGATGTCGGAGACGAAGAACTCGTCCAGGCAGATCACCTGCGCTTTTTCGGCGAAGTGGCGGGCGACGATCTGCAGCGGGTCCTGTTGGTGCTTCAGCTCCTTCAGCTCGGCGTGCACCATGCGCATGAAGCTATGGAAGTGGACGCGCTGCTTGCGCTCCAGGGGCAAGGCATCGACGAAGGTGTCGACCAGATAGGTCTTGCCGCGACCGACTCCGCCCCACAGATACAAACCGCGTACGGCGGCATCGGTGTCGGTGGTCGTCGAGTCGTGGCCGATGAGCCGGGAAAACCAGCCGCCGGATTTGCGGGCAGGGGCTGGCTTCGGCTGTTCCATCAGCCGATCGTAGACCTTTTGCAGCTGGAGTACGGCGCGTTCCTGGGCGGGGTCGTGTTGGAAACCGTCTCTTTCGAGATCACGGCGATAGCGTTCGTAGGGCATGGCGAAGTGGAAAACCTTGATCGTTTCCTAATGGCTGGGCAGCAAAACCGATGGTCCGTGGGGATGGCGGTGCGGTAGATATTGGGTCCAGTTGCGACTGGCATCGCCGAAAGCGAAGAAGTCCGGGTTGATCAGCACCGGCCGGGCGTTGTAGCGCAGCGGTCGTAGTTGCAGGTCGGTCAACCGGCCACCGGCTTCTTCCACGATCACTTGGGCGGCGGCGGTATCCCATTCGCCGGTGGGGCCGAAGCGGGGATAAAGATCGGCCTCGCCCTCGGCGACTAGGCAGGACTTCAGGGCGCTGCCCAGGAACAGATGGCGATAATGTCCAAGCCGGGCTAGATATTCTTGAAGCCGACGACTGCGATAGGAGGCTTGGCTGCTGGTGATCCGGATCGGCTGGTGACAGATGCGCGCGGCGTGGATGCGGCGGGCCGGCTGGCTGGTGCGCATCTGCTTCCAGGCCCCGCCACCGCGCCAGGCGAAGTGGCAGACGCCGCTGACCGGAGCCAGAATCAGACCGAACACCACCTCGTGTTGGTGGATCAGGGCGATGTTGACCGAAAACTGGTCACTGCGCCGAATGAATTCGCGGGTGCCGTCGAGTGGGTCGACCAGCCACAGCCACTCCCAACGGCTGCGCTCGGCGAAGCTGATATCGGCGGCTTCTTCCGACAACACCGGAATGTAGGGGGTCAGCTCGACCAAACCCTGCAGAATGCTGGCGTGGGCGGCGATGTCGGCTTCGGTGACCGGGCTGTGATCCGCCTTGGCGGTGACGCTGAATGAGCCGGAGTAGACGTCCAGGATGCGGCGCCCTGCCTGACGGGCGATAGCCTGAACCGGCTCCGCCAGTTTTGACAAGTCGATGGGGGGGACGCCGATCATGACGGATGAACCTCAGGAGTCGGGCTGGCAGCGCGATGGCGTTGCCTTCAACCCATTCTACACAATGTTACCGCTACCCAAGCCGTTCGCCAACGGAGTATCCATGATAACTGTGCGTTTACCCTGGCCGCAGATCCAGACCATTCTGCTCGACATGGACGGCACCCTGCTGGATTTGCGTTTCGACAATCATTTCTGGCGGGAACTGGTCCCGGTGCGCTATGCCGAGCGGCACGGTCTGCCGCTGGAGCAGGCCCGGATCGAGGTGGCGGCGCGCACCCGGCGGGTGGAGGGCACGCTGGACTGGTATTGCCTCGACTACTGGAGCCGAGAGCTGGAACTGGATGTGGTGGCGCTCAAATATGAGATCGAACACCTGATTGCGGTGCATCCGCATGTCCGGGATTTCCTGGCCGCCCTGCGCGCCAGCGGTCGGCGGGTGGCGCTGGTCACCAATGCCCATGGGCACAGCTTGACCATGAAGATGGAGAAGACCGGCCTGGCGGGGTATTTCGATACGCTGGTCTGCGCCCACGATCTGGGCTTGGCCAAGGAACAGGCGGCGTTCTGGCCGCGCTTGCGCGCCCTGGAACCGTTCGATCCAGCCGCGACCTTGCTGGTGGACGATAATTTGAGTGTGCTGCGTTCGGCCCAGAGCTATGGAATCGCCCATCTAGTGTCGGTGCTGTGGCCGGATTCCAGCGCTCCACCCCGGCCGCCGGGCGAATTCCCGGCCATTCACGATTTTTCCGAATTGCTGCCGGTCGCTTGAATCGCACGCATTGAAGTTGGAGTACAGGCCCATGCAAGAACTGCAAGCCGGACAAAACCGCCCGATTGACCATCACCGGGTGATGCTGGACGTTGGCGGCGAGCCCGATGCGTTGTTCAGCGCCAGGATGCAGGCGGGCATCGTGTTGCTGGGGGTCGACGGCCGCATCCGCGACCTTGGCGATCTGGTCAGCGCCGATCAGCCGCGTTCCCGCGATGGGTCGGTGGCGTTGGCCGAATCGCCGGGCCGCTTTCAGGTAGATCTGGACGCGGTGCCGGCCGAGGTCGCACGCCTGGCTTTGATGCTGACCGTCCGGCCGGGATTGCCGCCGGGAACCACTTTTGGGGTGTTCAGCGCGATTCGGACCTGGCTGACGGACGCCGCCGGGCAGGCGCTGTTGGCGTTTCCCTTGCCGCTGGCCAGCCGCGACGAGACCGCCATGATTCTGGCCGAGCTGTACCGCCATCGGGGGCAATGGAAGTTCCGCGCGGTCGGGCAAGGCTTTGCCCAGGGCTTGCCGGCCCTGGCGGCGCATTTTGGCTTGCGCTGGCCCGCGCCGGAGCCGGAGCATTCCGCAGCCGGTCGGGTCGAGCCACGCCGCGAGGCCAGCCCATCGGGCGGGACGGCCTTCAGCGGCACCGGATTTTGCATCCATCCGGAAGGCTATGTGCTGACCAATCATCACGTCATCGAGGGGGCAGAGGAGATCCTGGCCCGCTCGCCGCGCCATCGCTGCCGGCTGGAGCTGGCCTTCGCCGATCCGACCAACGATTTGGCCTTGTTGCGGGCGGATGCGCCGCTACCCGGCGTGGCGGCGTTCCGCGATGGCCCCCAGGGGCGGCTGGGGGAAGCGGTGGTGGTGATCGGCTATCCGCTGGGCGGCCTGCTCGGTTCGGGGCCACAGGTGACGACCGGCAATATCAGCGCCCTGATCGGACCCGGCGACGACAGCCGCTTTCTGCAATTTACCGCCCCGACCCAGGTCGGCAACAGCGGCGGGCCGTTGTTGGATGGCGCGGGTGCGGTGGTGGGCGTGGTCAGCGCCAAGCTGAACGCGGCACGGGTCCAGGCGATGACCGGCGACGTACCGCAGAATGTGAATTTCGCGATCAAGGCCGCGCTGGCCCGCAGTTTTTTGGAGGCGGCAGGGGTGGAATACCAGAGCTATCCCCTGCACCCGGTTCGCCCGGTTACCGATGTTGCCGACGAGGCTCGCGCGTTCGTGCTGAAGCTCGAGTGTCGCGGCTAAGGCCAGTCCGTGGCCGGGCACGGTCAGCCGTGCAGGAGATGTCTGGGCCGGATCCCCACCGCCAGCACGGTCAACAGGTAGCTGCCGCCGCCGGCCGCGACCAGCCAGCACAGATGCCACAGCTTGATCTTGGCCTCGGCATGCAGCCAGCCGGCGAGATCACCGGCCCCGAACCATAGAACCAGCCCCATCGCCAGATTGGCGCAGCCGAGTTGCACCAGGAAGGTTGGCCAACCGGCGCGCGGCTGATAGATGCCTTGCCGCAGCAGGGTGAGCAGCAGCAATCCGGCGTTGATGAAGGCGGCCAGGGCGGTGGATAGGGCCAGCCCGGCGTGGGCCAGCGGCCAGATGAAGATCAAGGTCATGGCGGTATTGGCGCCCATGGCGATCAGCCCGTATTTGACCGGAGTGCGGGTATCCTGGCGGGCGTAGAAACCGGGCGCCAGTACCTTGATCAGGATAAAGGCGACCAGACCCAGCGCGAATGCCATCAGACTACGGGTAGACATGGCCACATCGTGGGCGTCGAACTGGCCGTATTGAAACAGCGTCGCCAGGATCGGTCCGGACAGGATGACCAGCGCCACCGTCGCCGGGATACCGATCAGCAAGGCCCAGCGCAAGGCCCAGTCCAGGGTGTGGGAAAAATGGGTGGTTTCGGCGCTGGCGTGATGGCGCGACAGCTTGGGCAGAATCACCGTGCCCAGCGCCACCCCGAAGATGCCGAGCGGGAATTCCACCAGCCGGTCGGAGTAGTACAGCCAGCTGACGCTGCCCGATGCCAGGAACGACGCCAGCAGGGTATCGATCAGCAGATTGACCTGCGCCACCGAGGAGCCGAACAGCGCCGGCAGCATCAGTTTCAGCACCTTCTGGACGCCCTGGGCCGCCCAGCCCCAGCGTGGGCGGGGCAGCAGCTTGACCTGCAGCAGGAACGGAATCTGGAAACCGAGCTGAATGGCTCCGGCGATGAATACGCCCCAGGCCAGCCCCATCACCGGTTGCTCCATGTAGGGGGCGAGCCAGAGCGCGGCGGCGATCATGGTCAGGTTGAGCAGTACCGGGGTGACGGCTGGAATGGCGAAGCGGCCGCAACTGTTCAGCACCCCGCCGGCGAAGGCCGTCAACGAGATGAACAGCAGGTAGGGAAAGGTGATCCGCAGCATGGCCACGGTCAGGTCGTATTTGCTGGCGTCGGCCGTGAAGCCGGGCGCGAACAGCAGAGTCAGGATCGGAGCGGCCAGGACGCCGACGGCGGTGATCAGAAACAGGATGACGCCCAGGGTGCCGGCCACCTGATCGACCAGTTCCTGCAATTCCTCGCGTGATCGCTGGGTCTGATATTCCGAGAAGACCGGAACGAATGCCTGCGAGAACGCCCCCTCGGCAAACAGCCGGCGCAGGAAGTTGGGGATGCGGAAGGCCACGAAGAAAGCGTCGGTGCCGGCGCCGGCCCCAAACATCTGTGCGTAGACCATGTCGCGGACGAAACCGGTGACCCGGGACAGCGAAGTCATGGCGCTGACGATGCCGGTCGATTTGAGGAGGGCCTTGTTGCTCATGGGAAAAACGATCCTGCGCGGTGATCCAGAGGCGCGGATGATAGCGGGATTGATGCGGACTGTCAGCGTTGTCGCTGCACGGGGAGTTGACAGCGCGCCAGGAACTATCGATATTATTACCCCTTTTTTGACGCCCGAATATCGTGGCGTTTATCCTGCTGTTTTTTTTATATTTAAGGTTAAGGAGTTTCGACTTTGGCCAATACTGCTCAAGCGAAGAAGCGCGCCCGCCAGGCGGAGAAGCACCGCCAGCATAACGTCAGCCTGCGTTCCATGCTGCGGACCTACATCAAACGGGTGATCAAGGCGATCCATACTGGCGATAAGGCGAAGGCCGAATCCGAATATCAAACGGCGGTGCCGGTGATCGATCGCATGGCCCACAAGGGTCTGATCCATGCCAACAAGGCCGCCCGTCACAAGAGTCGTCTGACCCATCACATCCGCAACATGCCGGTCTGAAGATTCCCACGCCGATGGTCCCCCGCCCATTCCCCTCCGATCTGGGCGGCTCTCGGTTGCGCCTGTCATTTCTTCGTCCATTGCCCTTGGCGTAGGGCTACAACTACTACCCCATCTCATCATTTTTTCCACAACAGCAAGCCATTGCCTTCAGGACCCTCGTTGAGGGAATGGCTCACGACATGATCGCCCATGTGCTGGGCACTCCCTCCATCGATCGTAGTGGGCAGCGCTAGGCGGCGACCATGGCAGGGTTTGGATTGGGTGCGCTTTTGCAGCGTCGGATAGCACGCATGAGTGGTGGAATCTACTCTCTGATCGTCGATGGGTTGACCGTGGAAGTGGTCCGCAAGGCCATTGGAACCCTGCGTCTGAGCGTCCATCCGCCAGATGGGCGGGTGCGGCTGGCAGTTCCGCTGGCTGTCGGCGATGGCGAGATCCGTCGGCTGATTCGCGGCAAGCTGGATTGGATCCAGCGCCAGCAGGCCAGGTTGGCCGCCCAGCCATCCTTCGCGCCCCCGGCCATGGTCAGCGGCGAGAACCACTACGTTCTGGGGCAGCGCTATCGGTTGCAGATCGTCGCCTATGATGGACCGCCCCGAATTCGTTGCGACGGGACCGATATCCTGGAGTTGTTCGTCCGCCCGGAAACGACGGCGACGCAACGGCAACAGGTGCTGGATACGTGGTATCGGGCGCAATTGCGCCAGCGGATTCCTGCCCTGTTGGCGCATTGGCAGTCGATCATGGGGGTGATGACGGCCGAGTGGGGCATCAAGAAGATGAAGACCCGCTGGGGTAGCTGCAATATCAAAGCCCGGCGGGTCTGGTTCAATCTGGAGCTGGCCAAGAAGTCGGCGCCGTGCCTGGAGTACGTGGTCGTGCACGAACTCGCCCATCTGCTGGAGCGCAACCATGGCCCCCGCTTCAAGGCGGTGATGGACCGCTATCTGCCGGATTGGCGCAGCCGCCGGGAAGCGCTGAATCGCATTCCGCCCGATTAGCCTGGGAATCGGGCTGACGCGATGCACTCACCGTTGGCAAAATTCGGTCACGCATCTTGGCAATCCGTCCAATACAGCCCCACATTCACAAACTCCGGTGGGTCGCAAAAACGACGGTTACCTCGCACCAAGGCGCTCTGGGAAGGTATTCAAAAGGTCAGGGCATTTGCACTTGCATTGGAAGCTGGCCATGCCGTGTATGCCGATGATGGATGGGTTATAGGTAATCGGGTGTTTTTGATGCTAGTCTTACTATGCTAGGTCTATTTTAGGCTCATCGCACAACACCAAAGAGGAGTTTTACAATGAGTTCTTCAATGACAGAAGCTTTATCCATGTTGACTGGCATACAAGGCTTTATCGCCGCTGCGGTTGTCGATTCGGAAAGTGGCATGATGTTCGCTTCTGAAGTGCGAGGCAATTTTGCGATTGAAATGGCGGCAGCGGCCAACACCGAGGTTGTGAAAGCCAAGCTGCAGGCAATGAAAGGGATCGGTTTAGGTGATGATTATATTGAAGATATATTAATTACTTTGGGCACGCAGTATCACCTGATTCGCCCCCTAAAAATGAATCCTTCGATTTTTATCTATCTGGCAGTGTCCAATAGTGGAGCGAATCTTGGCATGATTAGAGTGACGATGAAGAAAGCCGAGGGATTGATCAAGAGCATTTGATCCGAATAAGTGGCTTTTCTTTATACATCACATCAATTTTCTGGACTGAAACTGTCGCAGTTGTTGTTTTTGTAGTAGCCCTATTGGAACAACGTCAAACGTTGCTCCAGGATAAAATTGCCTAACCTTCAAATACTGCCGGCCACAAAATTGTCGATTTTATGGCCGGCAGCTTTCAATGGCGAGGTAAGACCTCGCGACTACAGTATCTAAAGCAATTGTCGATTCCGATCGGCTGAACCGGCCTTGGTTGCATTCATTCCACCTTGACCGTTCCCATCGCACCGCGTCCGAATTGCCAGGGTTTGTACATATCCTCGACGTACACCGCCGGCTGGCGGTAGTTGCCCGGCGTCACCGCACGCACCAGATAGGCTAGGGTGAATTGGCGCTTTTCCCCCTCCTTGATGTCGAGTGCCGCCGCGAACCGGTCGTCGCGGAATTCGCTGTGCAGGGTCTCGGTTAGTTTTGGTAGCCAGGCGATTTCCATGGTCGAGGCATTGTGGGCCAGTCGAGCGTTTTCGATCTCCAGCCCGGCTGGCAACAGATCTACCACCAGCGCCTGCTGGGGTTCTCTGCCCTGCGCTTCGCCGGTGATCACCACCACCAACAAATCGTTTTGCCGGATTTGCGTGGGATCCACTTCCTGGCCAGTGCGGTTGTAGTAGCGGCGGGCGATGGTGAAGCCTTCCCGGGCTGGTGGTTGTTGGGCGATCGGCACCCCGCTCAGGTTGGCGCTGTACCAGATCGGGCCATTGCCCTCGTTGCGCATGCTCAAACCCTTGGCCAATTGCTCGCTCGATGGCGCCAGATAGAGTGGATCGGCCGTCGCCGCCTGGCCGTCCACCGTCAGGCGCATAGGGCCAGCGGCCTGGGCCAGCAGGGCGTGGGCCGCTAGCAGGAGCCAGGCTTGTTCCTGGGTGCTGGTGTAGTGGCGCTGGCCGAAGTCGGCAGCCAGCTGTTCGGCCAGAGGTGGAATCCGCTCCGGTAGTTGCCCTGATTCGGCCAGTAGCGCCAGCAGCGCGGCTCGATCGCGCAGGGAGGTACCGTAATCGCGCACCGTGGCAGCCCGCCCGGTCCGGTTCAGCGCGGCCGTGAACGCTTCCTGGGCCCGGCCCAGCTCGCCGTAGCGGGCCAGCGCGGCCCCGAGTTGCGCTTGCGCCAAGGCGGTGGGCAGCTTTTGCAGGTAATTGTCGTGCAAATAACGCAGATCGCCGATGGCGGCTTTCTGTACCCGGGCCAGCACATAGAGGTCGTAGGCCCGCCACGCCAGGGCCGCTTGTTCGAACTCGTCGGCGCTCAAGCGCTCCTGCAAGTGCTTCAGGCCATGCTGGTAGGCCGATTCCGGCACCAGATATTGCTCCTGACGGGCGCGGACCAGGAAATCCATGGCGAATGCTGATAACCAGTCTTCGACGTCGCTGTCGGGGCTCCACAGCCCGAAACCGCCGTCAGCGTCTTGCAGGGTGAGGATGTGCTGAATCGCTTCCTGCACCCGCGCGCGCAAGCCGGCTTCGGTGGCGTTCTGCCCGACCCAGACCTGGGCGATCTGATTGAAGTACAGCAGCGGCAGGGCGCGGCTGGTGGTCTGCTCCAGGCAGCCGTAGGGATAACGATCCAGATCCGCCAGCAGCTCGGGCACGTTGAGGTTGGGACGACTGGCGAAACTCAGGCGAGACTGACCGGTCGCGGGCAGATATTCACGCAACAACTCACTGCCCAGCGTCAGGGTCTCGCCCGGATTCAGCCGTTTGGCGGTGTGGGCGGTGACGATGGTCTGGGCCGGCCGCACGCCGATCTCGGACTCGCGCAGCAGCTGGAAGCCGTTCGGCCCGTCCAGATGCAGTTGGATGTGCCCAACGCCAGGCTGCAGACCGCGCAGGGTGAAGCTACGCTTTTCCTGATTCTGCACGGCGGTGTCGGCGACCGTGAACACGAACGCCGCCGGTTGATCGACTGCCACCGCGCCGTCGGCGCTCAAGCGAAGGTGGTATTCGCCCGGCGGGGCATTCAGATTCTGCACGGTGACGGCGATCTGGCTCTGATCCTCCGGGGCCAGGAAGCGCGGCAGATAGATCCGCGCCACCAGGGGGTCGCGCACCAGCGGGGCCGTTTCGGCCCAGCCGACCCGGTGACGATCCCAGGCCACGGCCATAATGCGCAACTGGCCGTTGAAATCGGGCAGCGCCAGCGGAATCCTGGCCTGACCATTGCCATCCAGGGCCACCGGCCCGGAGAACAGCGCCAGGGTCTTGACCGTGCGCACGCCGGAGCCATCCAGCTGTCGGCTGTCGGCGTCGCCACCCACCTTGAGTTGTCCCGCCCGGCCGCCGGTTTCGATCAGTTTGCCGTACAGGTCGAGCAGCTGCATCCCCAGGCGGCGCTTGCCAAGGAAGTATTTGATCGGGTTCGGGGTGATGAAGTCGGTCAGTTGCAGGATGCCCTCATCGACGGCGGCCACCGTCAGATAGGCCGGTTGGCCGGGGTCGAGGCCGGTCACGGTGACCGGCAACTCCACCGTTTGGCGTGGTTTCCACTCGGTGGGTGCGTTCAGGGCGATGTTCAAGGTCCGTGGCGCGGGGTCCAGGCCCGCCCACACCAGGCCAATGGCCCGGCCCGGTCCGCGCTGGGCGGCGTTGTCGGCCGGGCGGAAGGCGGTGGCGGTGATATAGACGCCCGGACCCCACTCGGCCGGAATCGGCCATTCCACCGTGGTACCTTCCGCCGGCACACTGATCGAGCGGCTGGCCCACAAGCGATCGCCGACCACATTCAGCAGCACTTCGCCAGCGAACGGCGCGCGGACGAAAATCTTGGCGGTTTCACCGGCTTGATAGCGCGGACGATCCAGCGTCACCTTCATCTGATCCGGGGTATCGCCCTCATGGGGGCTTTCGAACCAGCCGACGGTGAAGCGGGCGCTGGAGGCGACCCCGGTGGTCGGGTCCAGCACGTCCAGGCGATAGTGGCCCCAGTCCAGCCCGCGCTGCGCTACCGAGCCCGGTCGGTCGGCGGCGAGATCGAGGGTTTGGCTGCTGAGCGGCGTACTGTCGCGGATCACCAGTTTGTAGTTCCAGCGGCCATCGTCGTAATACCAGTAATAGCGATAGTCCTCGCGCACCAGATCGGCGCGCAGCCCGTTCTTGGCCAGCGGCTGGCCCAGCGGATCGAGAGCGATCACCTCGAATCCGGCCTCCTGACCGGTGGCGACGCCGTCGTCGCCGAAACGCGGCTTGATGCCGATGACAAAGGGCTGAGTGCGATAGGGTAGATTCAGACTGCGGCTGACCGGTCGGCCGCCGGGCTCGAACAGCGAGACCCGCACCCGCGCTTGCAGGGGCCGGCTGGTATCGGGTCTTTCGCTCAGGCTGACCTGGGCCTGGGCCTTGCCCTGGGCATCGGTGCCGGCCAGTGCCACCGGAAAACGCTGGGCGGTCCAGTTGTCCTGGGCCAGGCCGAAGCGATAGCCGGGGAAAGCCGGGTAGGGATCGGGATCTTCGCGCAGCACCACCTCAGCCTCGGCCTTGAGGTTGGCGGCCGGAGCGCCATACAGGAAGCGGCCGTTGATGTCTACCGTCGCCGGTTCGCCCGGTTTCAGCACCGGTGCGGTGGCGCTCAGTTCCAGCTTGAGGCGTTGCGGCACGAAATCCTCAACCTGGAAACTGACCTGACCGATCGGTTCGCCCTTGGGATCGGTATAAGCCTTGACGGTCCAGCTGCCGGTCCGGGCGTTCAGGGCCAGTGGCAGCTGGGCGTGGTAACCGCCCAGGGCGGGGTGGGTCGGGCGCAGCTGGGCGGCTTCCACCTCGTCGGGCCGGAACAGCTTGAGAGTCAGCGGCGCATCGGGCTGGGCATAGGCGCGGCTGTCGCGCACCAGGGTCATCAGCTCCACGGTCTCGCCGGGCCGGTAGACGCCGCGTTCGGTATAGAGGAAGGCGTCCACCGCTCCTGGCGCGGCCCGACCGTCGACGCCCCGGTCGCTGAGATCGAACGCGGGCTTGGTCAAATCCAGGAAGTTGTAGTCGCCGCTGCCGAAGGCCATCAGCGCCGCCGGCTCACGGCCGCCATCGCCGCGCAACAGGCCCGGATCGAAGCGGGCATAGCCTTTGCCATCGGTAATGATCTGGCCCAGCTCGCCGTTATTGCGGGCATACAGTTGCAGGGTCACCCCCGCCAGCGGCTTGGCGGTGGCCAGCGACCGTACGAACACGTGCAGACCGTCGTCGCCGCGCAGGGTGAACAGGCCGAGATCGGACACCACCAGCCACTGGGTGGCGCGCTCGTCGTAGCTGTCGGGATCGTCCTTGGTCGATTCGGCCGCGACGATGTAGATGCCCGGTTGCGGGTCGCGCAGGAGCTCGCCGATCGGAATGGCGGTGGTGACTTCTTGATTGCGCTCGCCGTTGGCCAGCGTCAAAACGCCTTCCCACACCTTTTCGCCGGACCGCTTGGCGACGATCTTGAGATCGTAGCCATCGAGCAGGCGGGCGATGCGGCGATCTTCGATTTGTTGCAACAGGTTGCGGTCGTTGATCCGCAGAATCCGCACTCGCGCGGCGTCGGTGTTGACGCTGATCAGCGGTAGTTGCTGGTTGCTGGCTTTGGGCAGCACATAAGGGGCGCCGCGAAAACCCAGGCTCGGCTTGCGGTCTTCCACCTTGACGGTGAAGTCCTGGCCGACGCGGGTCTTCTCGCCGGTGGCCGACGGGATGCCAGCCCGCGCCTTCACGACATAGCTCTGGCCGTGGCTGGCCCCTTCGACGCATAATTGCCGATCGTTCGCGCTGACGACGGCCTGAAACGCTGGGTCGACGACAAGATAGTCCTCGTAATGAACTTGCCGGCCCTTGGCGAGGTCATCAGAAAACTTGAGACAGATTTTAGGCGCGGCGCTGTCCGATTCGACCGCCACGCCCTTGATCTGGAAAGCGTTGGCGTCGGCCAGCTCCTGATAGCGTTTGGCGGCGCGCGGGTTGTCTTCCAGCTCCAGGGCTTCGCGGTAGACGGCGATAGCGGATTTCGGCTCCTGGGCGCGGTCGTACAGGTCGCCCAGCCGGAACAGCGCGCGCGCTCGTTCGAAGGGGGCGCGGGCCGCTTGAAACGCGTTCCAGGCGGCTTGTCGGCTCCGCCCTCGGGCGTGCTCGGCGTCGTCGGATTGCTTGTTATCCTGGCCTGTCTGCTCGGCCCGCGATTGCCAGATTTGGCTCAGGGCCAGCCAGGTCGCCGTTTGTCCAGCGCCCGCGACGATGGCGGTTTCGTAGGCGGCGATGGCGGCGGTCCAGTTCTTTTGCCGCGCCTGTTGCTCCGCCTGCTGCAATAGATTGGCGGCGGTTTGACCCGCGGGATCGCGGCCATCCCGGATCGTTTGCAGATACTGGGCCGCAGGCACGGCGAGCGTGGTATCGTCGAAGGCGCGGACGCTCGGAGGGAGCAGCAGCGCCAGCAGGACGAACAGAAAGGATAGACGGCGCATCACGGATTCCTCGGGGCTGGAGAGTGGCGCAGAGTCGGCGGCCAGGCTTGTCGAAGCCCGGAGTGCTATGATCGCACTAGCATGATGATAGTCGGTTACGGCGCGGCCGTCGCGACAGAAGACAGTTTCGCCATCATGGCGAAAAGCGCCGCATTATGAAAAAATAATGTGAATAATCCATTGCAAACTATCGGTTCTCACCGTGATCGATTCGGAGGGTTATCGGCCAAACGTTGGCATCATCCTGTGTAACGCTGAGGGACGCCTGTTCTGGGCAAAACGGATCGGGCAGCGCTCCTGGCAGTTTCCTCAGGGTGGCATCCAGCGGGATGAATCGCCCGAGCAGGCCATGTTCCGCGAACTGGCCGAAGAGGTAGGCTTGCGCCCCGAGCATGTGCAGGTGATCGGTTGCACCCGCGGCTGGTTGCGCTATCGCTTGCCTAAGCGTCTGGTCCGGGAGGGCAGCGGCCGGCCAACCTGCATCGGGCAGAAGCAGATCTGGTTCCTGCTGCGGATGCTGGGCAGCGAGGACGCCGTGCGGCTGGACCTGTCCGATCGCCCCGAGTTCGATCACTGGCAATGGGTGGATTACTGGTATCCGTTGCGCGCCGTCGTCGCGTTCAAGCGGCATGTCTACTGGCGAGCCTTGCACGAGCTGGCCCCGTTGTTGATTCCGGTGCGTCCGTCGAAACGGACATCGATGGCCCGCATGGACAAGGGGGGGCTGCGCCGCACCCAGTCGAACCATCAGGGATCGGGGCTCAAGCGCTCGCCCGCGCCGATCATACCGCGCGATGTAGCGGTGGAGATCGCCATCGCCCGACCCTCGCCCGCCGCCCAGTCTACGCCGACCGCCAAGTCGACCACCGTGGCGCCGTTGCGCTGGGTGGAGACCCGTCAACATCCGGTCATCACCCGCATGGTCGTTTCGGCCCGACGTTTGAGTGTTTTGGATTCCGAGTCAGCTGCGCCGACACTGGAGTCGGCGACCGCCGTAGTCGATCTCGACGAGGTGCGTCCGCCGCCGCCGGCCGTGTCCAATCCACACCGCGTATCCCGGCGCTAAAGATTCGCGTGGCGGCCTGATGTCTGTCGAGGACGGTTCCATGCTGGATACCCTGCGCCGTATCGTGCAGGACATCAACGCCACGCGCGACTTGAGCGAAGCGCTCAACCTTATCGTGGCCGAGGTCAAGGCGGCTATTCACACCGACGTCTGTTCGGTGTACATGACCGATATCGGCCGTGACGAGCACGTGCTGATGGCCACCGACGGTCTGCGGCCGGGTGCGGTCGGCAAGGTGCGGTTGAAGCTTGGCCAGGGGTTGGTCGGGCTGGCGGCTACCCGCGCCGAATCGGTCAACGTCGATAACGCCCCTGCTCATCCCGCCTTTCGCTATATCGCCGCAACCGGCGAAGCGCCCTTTCACGGTTTCATCGGGGTGCCGATCATCCGTCGGCGCAAGGTGCTGGGGGTGTTGGTGGCCCAGCAACGCGAACAGCGCAAATACACCGCCGACGAAGAATCTTTCCTGGTCACGCTGGCGGCCCAGCTAGCCGGCTGCATCACCCAGGCGGAAATCCGCCAGGGGCTGGACCGGCTCGACAGCGACGTTCTGTCGGGCACGCTGTTCCTGGGCGGCGTGGCCAGCGCTCGTGGCATCGCCATCGGCGAGGCCGTGGTGGTGTTTCCGGTCGCGGCGCTGGAGCGGGTGCCGGACAAGGATATCGACGATCCCGACGCTGAAGCTTCCCGCTTCCGGCAAGCGGTGGCGTCGGAGCTGGCCGAGCTGCAACGGCTCAGCGAGCGGATGCGGTTGTTGCTGGCGCCGGGCGATCGAGCGCTGTTCGACGCCTATGCCCTGCTGCTTAGCAGCGATAGCCTGGTCGATGGCACCCTGGAGCGGATTCGGGCCGGCAATTGGGCGCCGGGCGCCTTGCGCGCGACCGTGCTCGAATACGCCAACATCTTCACCGAGATGGACGATCCCTATCTGCGGGAACGGGCTGCCGACATCCTCGATCTGGGCCAGCGGCTGCTGGACCGCCTGCGGGAAGGGCAGGTGACCAATCGCCAATACCCGGACGACACCATCCTGATGGGGGAGGAGATCAGCGTTTCGCAACTGCTGGATGTGCCGACCGGAAAACTGAAAGGGCTGGTATCGGTGCGCGGCACCGATACCTCCCATGTCGCCCTGCTGGCGCGTGGACTGGGCATCCCGGCGGTGTTCGGCATTGGCAACCTGCCGCCGGGTCGCCTGAATGGCCGCGAAGTGGTGGTGGACGGCTATACGGTGCGGGTCTGTATCCAGCCCGGTCCGACCCTGCGGCAGGAATATCTGAAGCTGATCGCCGAAGAGGCCGAGCTGTCCCGCGACTTGCAACAGTTGCGCGATCTGCCGGCCGAGACCTCGGATGGCCATTGCCTGGAGCTGCAGGCCAATTCTGGGTTGTTCGCCGACATCGCCGCCGCCCGCGACAGTGGGGTGCAGGGCGTGGGACTGTACCGCTCGGAGCTGCATTTCTTCCTGCGCGACCGCTTTCCGGGCGAGGAGGAGCAGGCCACGCTCTATACCCGGGTGTTGCGGATCATGGACCCGCGACCGGTGGTGTTGCGCACCCTCGACATTGGCGGCGACAAGCCGTTGCCGTATTTCCCGATTCGCGAGCAGAACCCCTATCTGGGCTGGCGCGGCATCCGCATCAGTCTGGATCAACCCGATCTATTCAAGACCCAACTGCGGGCCATGCTGCGGGCAGGGACCGTCTATCCGAACCTGTCGATCCTGTTTCCGATGATCAGCACGGTCGGCGAATTGAGCGAGGCGCTTGCGCTGTTGCACCAGGCGCAGAAGGAGCTGGAGGAAGACGGGATCGAGGCCAGGATTCCGCAGGTGGGCATCATGGTCGAAGTCCCCGCGGCGGTCTACCAGATCGATAAACTGATCCGCATGGTCGATTTCGCCTCGATCGGCAGCAACGATCTGACCCAGTATCTCATGGCGGTGGATCGCAACAACGACCGGGTGGCCAAGCTATATGACTCCCTCCATCCGGTGGTGCTGGCCGCGATCCACCATGTGGTCGGTCAGGTCCGCGCTGCGGGCCGGACGGTCAGCGTCTGCGGCGAGATGGCCGGCGATCCGGCCGGCGCGCTGTTGCTGATGGCGATGGGCGTGGACAGCCTGAGCATGAATCTGGGCAGCCTGCTCAAGATCAAGTGGCTGATTCGTAGCGTCCGTTACGACGAGGCCCAGGCGCTGTTGACCGAGGTGGCCGATTTCGACAGTGCCACGGCGATTCGGGCTCGCGTCAACGGTTTTCTGGAACAGCATGGCCTGGGCGGTCTGCTGCGGGTAGGAAAGTGGGGACACTGAGTCTGCTGGCCGAGGTCCGCGGCGCTCGTTGATCAAACGCGAGCGGCCAAATCGCCCGCATGTCCCGCCTAGTCGATCTGCGCTCGTCATACGGTCATGGCGAGCGCTTTTTCATGCGATCACTTGTCGAAGGCAAAGATTCGCTTCCAGTCCTTCTTCATGCTGATGATGACCCAGCCATCCTTCTTGGCTTCGTTGTACAGGGCCTGAGTGAAGGTGCCAACCTTGGTGTCGGGCAGGCCCTCGGCCGGACCGTAGGCATACTCGCGCTGGGCATCGTCGTGCAGGACCAGCAGGGCAAGCCGGGCGCCATCGCCGGCCTGGGTGTACTCGAGCATCTGGCGATCGCCGGTCGAGTTGCCGAACGCGATATGAGGCCGGCGCCCGATCATCAGATGGATGCCTTCGGGCTTGCCGGCGTCATTGTCATTCAGGAGTAGCTTGGGTTCCTTGGTCAGCATCGGCTTGCCTTGCGGGCCGTAGCCAAACTGGGTGCTGCCGGCGCTGCCAACCACCTGCTCGGGGGGGATCCCATAGACCTGCTCGGAATACACCCGCACGAAATCTTGGCCGCCGCCGGTGACCATATAGGTCTTGTAGCCATGCTCGCGCAGATACTTCATGACTTCCTGCATCGGCAGGTAGGTCAGGTCGGTGTAGGGCCGCTTCCAGCGTGGATCGCGGGCGGTGTCGAGCCACTGTTTCACTTCGGTTTGGAACTGTTCGACGGTCATGCCGGTCAGCGTAGCGGCGAGAATCTTGAAGAGGTCATTCTTCGATAGCTTGGCGATCGCTTGACGATCGCCGGACAGCACGGTCTTGAACGGCTCGACCTTTGTTAACCCCGGTTTGTCCTTGGCGATCGCCGAGACTCGTTCCAGGCAATAGATCACCTGGCTATACATAGGCTGCTCGACCCACAGGGTGCCATCCTGATCGAAGGTAGCGATGCGTTCGGCTGGCGGGACGAATTTCGCGCTGCCCGGTTCCGTCGTTTCCTTCACGAAGGTGACGATCGCTTGCTTGGCGGGACCGTCATGCCACGAGGGCAGTGGATCGGTTTGGGCGTGCGCCTGCGCGCCCAGCAGTAGCAGCGCGCCGAGCGCTAGGGCGATCACCCGGCTCGTTGGGAAAATGCGGGAAGCAAGGTTCATGGGTTTACCCGATTTGTAGATTTCGACGATGTGGGAAAGACGGGATTTTGCGCCAGCTTGGCGCTGAACGAGGGTAAGCCTAGCGCAAACGAGGGTCATGCGTCATCCAGCCATGCCATTGGAGGGCTGTTTCCGCATGCCGTAAAGATGTCGGCTGCTGGCCATGTCGACCAGAATACGGCCGGTCAGACAGGGCGGCGGAGGGGTCCATGATCCGCTGAAAGCAGGGCGACGATTGCTGTTATCATCGCGTTTTCCCGTTTGACCCAGGAGAGTCCCCGCGATGCTGCGTTTCCGTGGAAGCCCCGCCCTGTCGCCGTTCCGTCTGGAGAAATTGCTGGTCGCGCTGCGGCAGCGCGCGCCGGCCCTCACCGACGTCTACGCCGAGTTCGTGCACTTCGTGGATGGTTCCCTGACCACCCACGATCGCGAGGTGCTGGATCGGCTGTTGTGCTACGGTCCCAGCGCGACGCAGCGCCATCTCGCCAGCGAACCGGACTGTCTGGTGATTCCCCGTCCCGGCACCATCTCGCCCTGGTCGTCCAAGGCCACCGACATCGCCCACAACTGCGGCCTCCATCACGTCCGCCGCATCGAGCGGGGAGTCGCGTACTATCTGGAAGCCGCGCCAGCCCTGATCGTCGCCGAGCGGGCGGCCCTGCATCCGCTGCTACATGATCGGATGATCGAAGTGGTGTTGGCGGCGGATGAGGATCCCGCCGTGTTGTTCGCATGTGCTGAACCGGCGCCACTGGTGACTGTGGATGTGCTCGGTGGTGGGCGGGATGCCTTGGTCCGCGCCAATAGTGCGTTGGGATTAGCCTTATCCGAGGACGAAATCGATTATCTGCTGGCCAGTTTCACCCAACTGGAGCGCAATCCCACTGACGTGGAATTGATGATGTTCGCTCAGGCCAACTCCGAGCACTGTCGGCACAAGATCTTCAACGCCGACTGGATCATCGACGAGGTCCGGCAGGATCGTTCGCTGTTCGCCATGATCCGCCATACCCACGAACAGCATCCTGACGGGGTGTTGTCGGCCTACAGCGACAATGCCGCGGTGATGGCCGGCTTTCCCGCTGGGCGTTTCTTCCCCGATCCGAGCGATGGCCAATACCGCTATCACCCGGAAGATGTCCACATCCTGATGAAGGTGGAGACCCACAACCATCCCACCGCCATTTCACCGTTTCCCGGTGCGGCGACCGGCTCCGGCGGTGAAATCCGCGACGAGGGCGCAACCGGGCGTGGGGCTAAACCCAAGGCTGGCTTGTGCGGATTCTCGGTTTCGCATCTGCGTATCCCCGATTTCGTCCAACCCTGGGAAAGCGAGTACGGCAAACCAGACCGTATCGTGTCGGCGCTGGGCATCATGCTGGAAGGTCCCATCGGCGCGGCGGCGTTCAACAACGAATTCGGTCGCCCCAATCTGGCTGGCTATTTCCGCGCCTTCGAGCAGGACGGCCCCGACGGCCAGCGCCGCGGCTATCACAAACCGATCATGATCGCCGGCGGGTTGGGCAACATCCGCGCCCCGCATGTACAAAAGGAAGAGTTGCCGCCGGGAACCGCGATCGTCGTGCTGGGTGGACCGGCGATGCTGATCGGCCTGGGCGGCGGGGCGGCTTCCAGCATGACCGCCGGCAGTTCGCACGCCGATCTCGATTTCGCCTCGGTGCAGCGCGGCAATCCGGAAATCCAGCGCCGCGCCCAGGAAGTGATCGACCGTTGCGTCGCCCTGGGCAAAGACAATCCCATCCTGTCGATTCACGATGTGGGTGCGGGCGGCTTGTCCAATGCCGTGCCGGAAATCGTGCATGGGGCCGGGCGTGGCGGATCGTTCGAGCTGCGTGAAGTGCCCAACGACGATCCCGGCATGACGCCGATGCAGATCTGGTGCAACGAGGCGCAGGAGCGCTATGTCTTGGCCATCGCCGCCGCTGGGCTGGCGACCTTCCGTCAGCTGTGCGAACGCGAGCGTTGTCCGTATGCAGTGATCGGCGTGGCCACCGAGCCGGAAGAGTTGATGGTGAGCGATCGCCAGCTGGGCGACCCACCGGTGAATGTGCCGATGAGCGTGCTGTTCGGCAAGCCGCCGAAGATGTTGCGTGACGTCGCGCACGAGCCAGTAGCGGCCGGGTTGCTCGATCTGGCCGATATCGATCTGAGCGAGGCGGTGGCGCGGGTGCTGCGCTTCCCGGCGGTGGCTGACAAGAGTTTTCTCATCACCATCGGCGATCGCACCGTGACCGGCTTGATCTGTCGCGATCAGATGGTAGGGCCGTGGCAAGCGCCGGTGAGCGATGTCGCGGTGACGGCCACTAGCTTCGATGTCTACACCGGCGAAGCGATGGCGATGGGCGAGCGCGCGCCGCTGGCGGTGCTGGATGCGGCAGCGTCCGGCCGCATGGCGATCGGCGAGGCCCTCACTAATATCGCCGCCGCCCGCATCGAGCAACTGGGTGACGTCAAGCTGTCGGCCAACTGGATGGCGGCAGCAGGTCATCCTGGCGAGGATGCCCGCTTGTTCGACACCGTGCGGGCAGTCGGTCTGGAACTGTGTCCGGCGCTGGGTATCGCCATTCCGGTCGGCAAGGATTCCTTGTCGATGAAGACGGTCTGGGAGAACGACGGTCAGCGCAAGAGCGTGGTGGCGCCGTTGTCGCTGATCGTATCGGCCTTCGCGCCGGTCCAGGACGTACGCCGAACTCTGACCCCGCAGTTGCGCTGTGACCGGGGCGATACCGATCTGATCCTGATCGATCTCGGTCGGGGCCGGAATCGGCTCGGCGGTTCGGCGCTGGCGCAGGTTTACCAGCAGTGGGGTGACGCCGTGCCGGACATCGATGCGCCGGATGATCTGAAGGCGTTCTTTGCAGTGATTCAGGAATTCAACGCGGCGGGTCGATTGTTGGCCTACCACGATCGCTCCGATGGTGGTCTGCTGGCGGTCCTGGCCGAGATGATGTTCGCCGGCGGTTGCGGTGTCAGCGTGTTGTTGGACGATCTGGATGGCGATGGTCCGCTGGCGGCGCTGTTTACCGAGGAGCTGGGGGCGGTGATTCAGGTGCGGGTGGCGGATCGTTCGCGGGTGTTGGCGCGCTTGGCCGCCGCCGGACTGGGCGATTGTAGCCATGTCATCGGCGCGCCGAACGACGAGGACCGGTTGATCGTGCGCCACGCCGGCGAGATCGTGGTCGCCGCCAGCCGGGCCGAACTGCGGCGGCTGTGGTCGGAAACCAGCTATCGGTTGCAGGCGCTGCGCGATCATCCGGAGTGTGCTCGCGAAGCGTTCGAAGCCGCCTGTGATGCTGCCGATCCGGGCTTGAACGTCCGGCTGACCTTCGATCCGGCCGAGGATATCGCCGCGCCGTTCTTCACCCGCAGGGCGCGACCACGGGTGGCCATCCTGCGTGAGCAGGGCGTCAATGGTCAGGTGGAAATGGCGGCAGCGTTCGACCGGGCCGGGTTTGCGGCGGTCGATGTGCATATGAGCGATCTGATCGCCGGGCGAACTTCCCTAGCCGATTTTCAGGGATTGGCCGCCTGCGGTGGGTTTTCCTACGGCGACGTGCTGGGTGCCGGCGAAGGCTGGGCCAAGTCGATTCTGTTCAATGGCCGGGCCCGCGATGAATTCGCCGCCTTCTTCGCCCGACCGAACAGCTTCGGGCTGGGGATCTGCAACGGTTGCCAGATGTTGTCCAATCTGCGCGAACTGATCGCCGGCAGCGAATGGTGGCCACGCTTCGTCCGCAACCGGGTCGAGCAGTTCGAGGCGCGTCTGGTGCTGGTCGAAGTGTTGCCATCGCCGTCGCTGTTCCTGCGTGGCATGGAAGGCTCGCGCTTGCCGATCGCGGTTGCACACGGAGAAGGGCGGGCGGAGTTCGCGGCGGACGATGGACCGGCGCTGGCGCTGGCGGAGAGGTTGGTGACACTGCGCTTCGTGGATCACTACGGTCAGCCGACCGAGCGTTATCCGGCCAACCCCAATGGTTCGCCGGGCGGCATCGCCGGGTTGAGCAGCCGCGACGGGCGCTTCACCATCATCATGCCGCATCCGGAGCGGGTGTTCCGTAGTGTGCAATGCTCCTGGCATCCGGACGGCTGGGGCGAGGATGGACCTTGGATTCGGTTGTTCCGCAACGCCCGGCGCTGGTTGGGCTGAGAGCGAGGGTGGCCGCTTCCGCCCGGCCCTGGTCGAGAAACCAGGGCCGGTGGGGGTATCCAATCACTACCTATCATCAATGCGTGATGGTTTCCTCAGTCACACTGAGGATCGTTACTTTACCCTTGGGATCAACCTGCACTGTGTATTTGCGTACATCTTCGCGCTCCTCCTGCAGGATGTAAATCGAATACGAGGTTGTCGAATTTTGCACGATACGGCCGATTCCGCCGCCACCGCGCATGGGATAATTCTTGTCCACGTCTGCAAGGATCGCTTCGTAAATGCAAATCGATTGTTTGATTGCATCCATCGTACAGTTCCTCGTTGCTGGGGTAGCGGCATTCGCCGTCTGCAATGACAAAAAACCGGCCAGCCCGGAAGCCGCCGCCCATACGGCGGCTAAGGCCATCGTTTTCTTTCCGCCTCTCATCTTCGGTGTCTTCCTCAGGGCTTGCGGTTGGGCCTTGTCGTGATCATCTTGCCTGCCTGTACTTCGGCAGCGGTGCGCGGATAATGTCTTTGCATCTTGGCCGGCCAGACCGCAGTCAGTGATGCGACCGGCGCTTGCAGTAGCTGGGGCGATATGAAATAGGAGTATGGGTTTAGCGTAGCCTTGAGCAAATCGGCCAGCGCAAAGTAGCGCAGTGATTCACGCCAAGGATAGGCATTCTCCGCCCTCAGTTGCATTCCCGATCCCATCACGGCTTTCATATCGTCGTCGGCGATTCCATAGCAGGCGCCAGCATTGGTGTCGCCCGACGCCGGGCAATGTGGTTTGCCTACATCGACATGGTCGAGGCCCAACAGGTGACCGACCTCGTGCACGTGGGCGCGTTGCATTACCGATTTTCCTTTGCTGTCGGTGTTTTTGCGAGTGAGGTTGGTATCCTTACTGTCGTAGAGACTTTCATGTGAGCCAAACCAGCTCTCGCTCGGGTGCAGACGCACCACGTCGATCGTGTGATGGTTGCTACCATCGCTGGCGTCGTTGCCGATCAATTTGAAGCGGCACCAGACGTTCGGATAATAGGTTTCCCCACTTTTGGTAAAGGAAAAGGCCCCGGCATCGTTGATGAGCCAGAATTTGCCGTGCCAAAAAGATTCGGCGGATTGCACGAAATTCTTCTTCCATGTTTTCCATGAGGCATCGGTCCATTTGATGATCTTGCGGGTGGGCGCAGTAGCCTTGCCGTAGTCGTGATAGGTTCCTTCTGCTGCGCCGCCTGAAGGATTGATCTGGCGAAATCCCATTCTGAGCGTCAGCGTCAGCTCTGCGTTGTTGTAAGGATCACAAACGTCGGTATCGAGTTCAGCATCGAACCGCTTGAAGGCCATTTTGCTTTTCATCGGCTTCTCCAAGAATCGAGGCAGTCATGGATTCATGATAGGACACCCGATGAACACAACTGCCAAAATTGCGCTCATCAATGTCAGGATAGTCGGATAATACTCTACTGTCACAGATGGTTGCTGTAGATGTTAACCCTGCGCGAATCGGGATAGGCTCTCAATAATGGATTCAATCAGTTCCTTGGGCTAGTGCCCGATTGTACTGCTCAGTGTGTCAGGGGTGATCGTTGGATCTGGAATGGGAGAAGTGCCCGCGTCGGGTATACCGAAAGGGCAGCCAAGTACAAACCATCTGAATAACGATGGTGCCCCGAACAGGAATTGAACCTGTGACCTCACCCTTAGGAGGGCCTTTTAGGGGTGAATGACCGTACAATTCAGTAAACAATAGCGAACCGTAAGACACTGTTTATAGCCGATTTTTTCGATGCTGTTCATTCACGTTCGTTCACTGTGATACGCTGTTTTATAATCACGTTGCACTTACCTTGCACTTACGGCTATGGCTCCCCCCAAACGCCCGGATGAAATTTTCATCGGTAACCGCCTGGTTGCTGCAGTCAAGCCAAAGGATCGCCCTTACGAAATCCGCGACAGCAAACTGGCGGGTTTCCTGCTGCGCGTTCAGCCGTCTGGCGCACGGATCTACGTTTGCCAGTACACGCGAGGGAAGCGGATCACCATCGGTTCAGCCAGCAAGTTGACCCCGACCCAAGCCCGAGATAAGGCGCGGGAAATCCTCGCCGCGGTGGAGTTGGGAGCGGATCCACAAGCCGAGCGCAAGGCCCGCAAGGCGCACACGCTGGAATCGTTCATCACCGAGGACTATGGCCCGTGGTTCAAGGCCAACCGCCGCACAGGAGGGATGACGGTTCACTATCTGCTAAGCCGGTTCCCGGATCTGAAGCACAAGCGGCTGAGCGACATCAATGCCTGGTTGGTGGAGAAGTGGCGCGCCCAGCGACTCAAGCAAGTCAAGCCCGCCACCGTCAACCGGGAATTGGTGACCCTCAAAGCCGCGCTCGCCAAGGCCGTGGAGTGGGGTTTGCTGGACGTTCATCCGCTAGGTAAGGTGCGACCCAGCAAGGTCGATCACATTGGCCGTGTGCGCTTTCTGGGTGCCCAGGAAGAGCAGCGCCTACGGGATGCCCTGGATGCCCGCGAAGAACGCCACCGGCAGGACCGGGACCGCGCCAACGCCTGGCGCACGGTGCGCGGCTACACCCTGCTGCCCGATCTGCGCGCCATGCCGTTTGTGGACCACCTCAAGCCGCTGGTGCTGCTAGCGCTGAATACCGGCCTGCGCCGTGGCGAGCTGTTCAATCTGGAACGGCAACACATCGATCTGGAACGCGCGCTGTTGACCGTGGCCGGTGACACCGAGGGCAACAAGACCGAGAAGAGCCGCCATGTGCCACTGAACCGGGAGGCCCGCGCCGTGCTGTGGAACTGGATCACCCACCGCGAACCGGCCGGTCTTCTGTTCCCCGGCCGCCATGGGGAACGGTTGGACAATATCAGCAACGGCTGGGAGCGGTTACGGCAGGAGGCCCAGCTAGACGATTTCCGCTGGCATGACCTGCGGCACACCTTCGCCAGCAAGCTGGTGATGGCTGGCGTCGATCTGAACGCGGTACGGGAACTATTGGGTCACGCCAGTTTGGATATGACCTTGCGCTATGCCCACCTGGCACCTGAGCACAAATCCGCCGCTGTGGCAAAGCTAGATGTGCCTATCACAGAAAACAACGTGGTTACCTTTCCAGAAAAAAATAGTCAGTGAGTTTTTGCCCCGTCTAGGCAATCGCGAGCCGAAAAGCCGGACCCTCACACCGGTTTGACGGGGTTCTCCCTTGTGAGGATGCAGGCGTGAGGGCTTATTTATGTCGGAATATAGTAAGGTTTGGCTTACTTTCTATTTGCCAGATATTCCTATCGAGCGATCTGATTTAACAGAATCTATTTTATTCGGAACTGAAGAGGATCAATCATTTATTTGTTTATGGTTTATTCCATACCTTATGCGATATAAAGAAACAGGTGACCCGTTACATATGTTGGATTTGTTCAAAATATGCCACGAAAATCGCATCTATCCGCCTACTGAAGTTATGAATTGGATAGGAGATGCATTGATTAAATTTATTAACTCAGAAGGCCGTGAAGATATAGCAAAACTGCTTGGAATAAAATCGCCTGGACCTGGTAAAAGGAGTCCATTAAAAAATAGAAATAGAGAAGGAATGGCGTATTTGCATGGATCGGTAATGCATATGCTTGTTTATTTTTTTTCTATAACAATTACTGCCGCCGCTGAAGGTTTATATGAGCGTGAATCAGCAGCAGGAAGACCAGTTCCAGATATTAGTTGGTTAGAGGAGCAATATCGAAAAAAATGGAATAAACTTTTTAATGATAATGATCCATCGATAACAATTTATGATGAAAATCCTGATAAATTATCGGAATTTCTAGCGTCTTTTCCAGAAAATTGGCGCGCTCGCTATAGGTTGAAATAGCGATTTCAACCTATGGAAATGTCTGTTTCCTGTCTCCATGATCTATCCAGTATTTTAGCAATACGAGGAGCATCATGGAGAATCAACCCATCCAACGTCGGCTGCTGACCGATCCTGAAGCCGCCACCTATCTTGGGGTGAGCCTGTCCTTCCTGCGCCAAGGTCGCATGGAGGGACGCCGCGCCAACCGCTCGCCTGGACCGCCGTTCATCCGAATGGGCCGGGCTATCCGATATGATCTGCAAGACCTGGACGCCTGGCTAGCCGCCAACCGTCGCGAGGTGGCGTGATGACACCTCTTGCACCTCGATCCAACTCAGCCTATTCTTGTCCTTGGCGCCTGGAAAACGCCAAAACAAGCGGTCAACCTCCCCGTCAGCGAGGATTTTTTACGCCTGGAATCCGCCCGGATTCCGGCTGCCAGTCTCCATGTCGGGGATTGGCGGGATGCACGTTCGCAAGGCCGTGCGCCGCTCTTGTTTGCGGTTTTCCAGCCCGCCAGTTCCCGGCACCCAGCCGGTTCAATCCTTAGAGCTGGAGACTGAGCGATGAGCGATTACCTAGCAGATGTTCAAGAGAAAATTACTACACGTCTATCCACAGCGGCATTTTACGCAGATGCCGTGTTGGCGCAATTCCGTGGACTGACGAGCGCCGATCAGACCGGAGTAATGAACCAGCGAGAAGGCTTCTACAC
>RXIW01000049.1 GCA_003989065.1 Candidatus Competibacteraceae bacterium | reverse complement strand
AATCAGCTCGAAAACCGGTTGGAATCCGGTTACATCACCGGTGTTGTCGAAGCAAGCCTGAGTAGAAAACGACTCCCCGATGAACTCGCTGAGCGGCGAAGTCACGGTTGCCGTCGGCACTGGAGCCGCCCACGCCATCCGTCCCAGCAACAGAAACGGGACTAAGCATGCAACCATGAAACAAAAAATGAGTCGATTTACTGCTATTCTCTTTAAAAACATTGCTTAATTCTCTTTTCGGGCTATTTGCTCGAACCTAACGGCGCTGTGTAGTGCTGCGTGGATTGGTACTTGTAATCGAGCGATTCAGGAGGAATTTCATCTACCATCGCGAATAAGTGAAGAATGAGCGCAATCCATTTAAAACATTATTTATGATGTTTTTTTAATTAAATAACATTAATATAAATTAATATTGCATAAATCATTCTATTTTACAAGTATTATTATAGTCTTGCTGACTGACAGCCATACATCCAGTCGCTTTATTAATCATAATATACTAATTAATAAAGATTAATTTTGGTTTAGCGGCGACTGTGTATAGATCATAATTAGCGGGACTATAATAGCCACATATACTAGTCTTATATAAAAATCATGTTCATATGATACCCATGTTTCGCCATATAAATAGATATAAATGTTATATATGACGATGAAATATGACTATCTTTTAGATTTCATAATGCATCATAAAATTATCATTTAGATAAATAATAATCAATACGTCATTTTAATGTTATGTCTTATATTAGAGGCAAGATAAAAGCAAAATATCGGGAACAGATGGACGTACAACACGGTATGGGTACAACGAAGGCCGCCAACGATGCGGTTTACGAAGTGCGCAGAAGCAAAGCGAGGGAGCGCAGCGAAGCGCGAGGGCTCAAAACTGGCTGGTAGTTGATCGGGCAGGTTGGAGCGCCGACGTTTCGGTATTACGACAGGATTACACTATGTTCAGCCGACGGACGGCAGCGTTAACAGTCCAATCGGTGCGGGACACCAATCAGCAAGTACACACCATCGGGCCATCTTCGATATCATCGGCTTGAAGGATCGCGTGGGAGGATGGAACATGCATCGGTCCAGCGAAAGCGACCCAGGCATACGGTCAAACCCGTCCGATCATTCGCGGGCGGCGTAGATGGCCGGCAGATTGCGCCAATATTCCTTGTAGTCCATGCCGCAACCGAACACGTAACGGTCCGGTACCTCCAACCCGACGAAATCCACTGTCAAATCGGCGACCTTGCGATCATGGCGTTTGTTCACCAGCACCGCACTATAGATCTCGGCGACATCTTGCTGGCGCAGCTCATCCAGGATGGCCTTGAGGGTATCGCCTTCATCGAAAATATCGTCCACCACGAGCACCACCTGACCGGCAAGCGCGGCCGGCCATGGTCGAGCGATCCAATCGAGGCCGCCGCCACGGGTCGCGCCGCGATAACGAGTGGCGTGCAAATAGCCGACCCGCAACGGAAACTGCAAGCGCTGCAGCAAGGGCGCAGCGGTCGCGAAAGCGCCGTTCATCACCAGCAACACCAGTGGATCGCGCTGCGCCAGCTGGGCGGTGATCGCGGCAGCCAGACGATCCAGCGCCGTTTCGATCTGTTCCGGCGGACACAACAGCTCGGCCTCGCGCAGCACGGTGCGCGCCTGGTCGGGGGTGATGGCAGACATGAAATCCTCCAGAAGGGATCGTCGGTGAGATAAGCCGTGGTCGGGCGCGCGGGTTTCAGATATCCAGCGCCAGCAGCGGCGCAGCGTCATAATCCTGCACCAAACGGCTGGCCCGCTGCCAGACCGGACTATGCCGCAAATGACTTAGCGTCAGATGGCCACGGCCATGCAGCCGGATCAAGCGGACCTGCGCTACGGGATCCGGTGTCCGGCGCAGTTGCTCGACAATGGCGATCGCCGCCCGCCGATCGTTGCAGGCCAGCACCATGTCGCAACCCGCCGCCAGCGCCGCCGCCGCTCGCTCCGGCGGCCCGCCCGCTTCATGCGCGCCGATCATGTCCAGATCATCGCTGAAAATCACGCCCTGGAACTCCAAATGTCGCCGCAAGATGTCCTGCAACCAGCGGCTGGAAAAACCAGCCGGCCGCGGATCGACCTGCGGATACAACACATGGGCTGGCATCAAGGCCGGTAAGCCGTAATGGATCATCCGCTCGAACGCCAACATGTCGCCTTGCGCCAAAGCATCCCAGGGACGCGGATCGACCGGCAACTCCAGATGGGAGTCGGCGGCGATGCCACCATGGCCAGGGAAATGCTTGCCGACGGCCTCCATGCCGGCTTTCTGCATCCCGCTCATATAAGCGTGCGCCAGGTCGGCCACGATCTCGGGATCGCTGTGAAAGGCCCGATCGCCAATGATCCCGCTGACCCCATGATCCAGGTCCAGCACCGGTGCGAAGCTGAGATCGACCCCGACCGCCCGCAACTCGGCGGCCATCAGCCAACCGGTGACCCGCGCCAACTGCTTGGCGCGCATGGGATCCTGGTCGTAGATCTGGCCCAGACGCCGCACTGCCGGCAGCCGGGTAAACCCGTCGCGGAAACGCTGAACTCGCCCCCCCTCGTGATCCACCGCCACCAGCAGGCGCGGCTGGCGCAGGGCGTGAATGGCCGTCGTCAGTGCCGCGACCTGTTCGGGCGACTGGTAATTACGAGCGAACAGAATGACGCCCCCCACCAGCGGATGACTCAGCAGATCCCGCTCCTCCGCGGTCAACTCCAAACCTTCCACGCCCACCATCACCGGTCCCAACGCCATCATCCAACCCTCTCGTCGACCTGCCGCCATTCAAAAATAGCTTTATCATAGCGGCTAATCTCATACTCGCCATCATTCATGTCCGCACCCCCCTACTCGCTCTCCTGCCCGACTCGACCAGCGCCGACCCGCAGCAAGCGGAGTACGGGCGGGCTCGCGTCGTTTTGCCTGCTGACCCTGCTGACAGCGGGCCTGGCTCCACCCTTGTCGGCCATCTCCGATCCAGGCCCGACCTCTTCCGCCGAGACTGCCGCGCCCACAGGTCCGGTCACGCCGGAACCCACGACGCCCAACCCTCCCATCCCCACCGCGACATTCTCCTCTCCTCCTCCCGCTCCATCCCCTGCCACCGCCGCGCCGCCACCCAGCGGATTCACAGCAATGTTGCACTATACCTTCTGGGCCCTGTTCCCCTTGGCGGCAGTGACGATCATCACCTTGTTGTGGTCTTGGCTGCTGCGGCGACAGGTCGCGCAACGAACCCAGCAACTGCAGCGGGAATTGAGCGAGCGGCGACAGGTGGAAGCGGCCCTGCGCGAAAGCGAGTCGCGCCTGCGGGATGTCACCGAAGCGGCCAGCGACTGGATCTGGGAGATGGACGACAATCTGCGCTTCACCTATTTATCGGAGCGGTTCTACGCCTTGACCGGCATCACGCCGCAATATGTGCTGGGCCGAACCCGCTGGGAGCTGGGCGCGACTCATTCGTTCACCGACCAGGAGAAATGGCGCCTGCACCGCGAGATACTGGAAAAGCACCTCCCCTTTCGCGATTTCGTCTACCGGACCGCCGGTCTGAACAACTCCCAGAGCGCGAACAACCCCCAGCGCGCAGAGCGTCACCTCAAGATCAGTGGCAAACCGATCTACGATCCGCAAGGTCGCTTTCGCGGCTATCGCGGCACCGGCACCGACATCACCGACCAGGTACGGGCGGAAGCGGCGCTGTACCAAAGCGAGCTGCGGCTACGACGGATCATCGACCTGGTGCCTCACATGATCTTCGCCAAAAACCGCCACGGCCATTTCCTGCTGGCCAACCGCGCTTCCGCCGATGCCTACGGCAAGAGCGTCGAAGAGCTGATCGGTCGCTCCCACCGCATCATCCACGGTGTGGACGAGGAAACCGAGCGGATGCTGGCCGACGACCTGGAAGTCATCGACAGCGGCATTTCCAAGCTGATCGCCGAGGAAACCTTCACCGACCATACCGGCCAGGTCCGAACCTTGCAGACCATCAAGATCCCGTTCATCGAACCGGGTATGAACGAAACCGCTGCTCTGGGCGTCGCGATCGACATCACCGAGCAAAAGCACGCCAAGGAAGAAGTGGCCCGGATGCGGCACTATCTCAAGAACATCATCGATTCCATGCCCTCGGTGCTGATTGGCGTGGACCCCTGGGGCTATGTGACGGTCCTGAACCAGCCGGCGGAACAGGTCTGCGGCCTGTCGTGGGAAAAAGCCCAAGGCCGTTTCTTCGGCGAATTGTTCCCGCAACTGGAGAGCCAGTTCGAACAGGTGCGCCAAGCGATCCGCCTCGGCCAGCCGATCAAGACGCCGCGCATGACCCTCGATGTGCAGGGCGAGCTGCACTACGCCGATATCATGGTCTATCCTTTGATGGCTGAAGGGGGAAGCGGCGCGGTCATCCGGATGGATGATGTCACCGGCCGGGTCCGGATCGAAACGATGATGGTACAAACCGAAAAAATGTTGTCGGTCGGCGGCTTGGCGGCCGGCATGGCGCACGAAATCAATAATCCACTGGGTGTGATCCTGCAGGGTAGCCAAAATATCCTGCGGCGCATCGATCCGGGCCGGCCACAGAACCGCGCTATTGCGGAGGCCGCCGGTATCGATCTGGATCATCTCTATGGCTATCTGGCCCAGCGCGGCATCCTGCAATTTCTGGACGGCATTCGGGAAGCAGGGGCGCGGGCAGCCAAGATCGTCGCCGACATGCTGTCGTTCAGCCGCAGCGGCGCGCCGCGTTTCACCCCGGTGGACGTCGAGGATCTGCTGGAAACCGTGTTGCGCCTCGCCGCCAGCGACTACGACCTGAAAAAGAAGTACGATTTCAAGCGGATCGCCATCGAACGTGACTATGCTACGACACCGCGGGTGTTGTACTGCGACAAAACCGAAATCGAGCAGGTGATCCTGAATCTGCTCAAGAACGCCGCTCAGGCCATGAGCGAGGACGGCACGCCGTCGCCGGTCATCACCCTGCGCACCCGCTATGCCAGCGACTACGTTCTGATCGAAGTGATTGACAACGGACCCGGCATGGATGAAACCACCCTCAAACGCATCTTCGAACCCTTCTTCACCACCAAGGACGTCGGAGCCGGGACCGGTCTTGGACTGTCGGTGTCCTACTTCATCGTGACCGAGCAGCACAACGGCCGGCTGTCCGTCATGTCCAAACTCGGACAGGGCGCCCGCTTCAGCATTCGCCTGCCTGCGCGCCGGGAGCCCCTACCATGAACAACTGGATCCTGATCGTCGACGACGAGGAAATGATTCGGGAAAATTTGAAAGCTTATCTGGAAGACGAAGGTTTGGCCGTGATCGCATTCGCCACCGTCACCGCCGCACTGGACTGGTTGCGGCACAACGGTCCCTGTCCGGTGTGCATCATGGACATGCGCCTGACCGATATCGACGGCAACACCGCCATCCGCATCATGCATCAGTCGTATCCGGACATGGAGTTTCTGATCCATACCGGCTCTTCCAGCTACAACCTGCCCGAAGACCTGCGCGCCATCGGCCTTGACGATGACTGCGTCTACCATAAACCCTTATGCGACATGGCGCCGCTGGCGGACAAGGTGCGGGCTCTGGCGTCAGCGCGAGAGAATCGGCTATGAGCCTGCCCCCGACACGCATTCTGACCATCGACGATGAACAGATGGTTCGCGAGGTGCTCGCCGCCTATCTGGAAGACAGCGGCTTCGAGGTGATCCAGGCCGGTGACGGCCAAACCGGCATCGAACTGATCCGCCAAGAGCAACCCGATCTGGTGCTTTGCGACCTGCGCATGCCTGGCATGGACGGCTTGCAGGTGCTGGCCATCGTCACCCGCGAGTTTCCCGACCTGCCGATTCTGGTGGTCTCCGGCATGGGCGGCATGAGCGACGCCATCCAAGCGCTCAAGCTGGGGGCCTGGGACTACGTGACCAAACCGATCGAGGACATGGCGGTTCTGGAGCACGCGGTCGATCACGCGCTGGAACGAGCCCGGCTGCGTCGGGAGAACCGCGAACATCGCGAGCACCTGGAAACGATCAACGAACAGTTGCGCCAGACCGTGCGGCGCTTGCAGGAAGACGAGGCGGCGGCGCGACGCATCCAGTTTCAGCTACTTCCGGAGAACAACAAGCAATACCGCCACTACCGTTTCAGCCGCCATCTGCTCACTTCGCAATATCTGAGCGGCGATTTTGTTGACTATTTCGCCATCGACGGCGATCATCTTGGATTCTATATCGCCGATGTCTCCGGTCACGGAGTTTCGTCGGCTTTCGTCACCGTAATGTTGAAGAGCTATATCGGCCGCTACCGGGAACTGCACCGGCAAAACCGCGACAAGGGCATTCTCAACCCTGCCGAGACGCTCAGCCGGCTGAACCGGGAAATTTTTGGCTGCCACATGGACAAATATCTGACCATGTTCTACGGCGTGATCGACTGGCCGAATAACCAGCTGCGCTACAGCAGCGGCGGTCAGTTCCCATTCCCGATTCTGTTCGACGGTGAACAAGCGCATTACCTCAGCAAGAAAAGCCTGCCGATCGGTCTGTTCGATTTCGCCAACTACCAGACCGAAGCCATCTCCCTGCCCTTGCATTCCGCCATGGTCCTGATCTCGGACGGCATTCTCGAAACCCTGCCTCAGACCAGCCTACGGGACAAGCAAGCATTTCTGTTGAATCTCATCAGCAGCGTCAATCTCAACATCGAGAACCTGATCCAGGAGCTGGGTCTGGATCAAACCGGGCTGCTGCCCGATGACGTCACCCTGCTGTTGATCGAAAGGACAGACTGAAATGGATGAGGGTGCGGCGTTCTACATCAAGCAGGGCGATACCTTCATCCTCAAGCTGGTAGGCGATATCCGCTACACCATGGGCTGCGCCCTGGGGGATTTCCTGGACGGATTGTTCGCGCGCACCGACTACGACAATATTCTGGTAGATTTGACCGAGGCTCATTCGGTCGACAGCACCAGTCTGGGGCTACTGGCCCGAATCGCCAATTTCAGCCGTGAGCGCTTCGCCCATAAGACTACCCTGTTGTCCACCAATCCCGACGTCAATCAGATTCTGGACAACATGGGGTTCTACGAGATCTTCGACATCATCGAAACGGGCGACACCGTTTCGATGGCCTTGCGCCAGCTGTCCATCGAAGGCCCTTGCAAGGACGACCTGACCCGGATCGTGTACGAGGCGCATCGAACCCTGAGCGACCTCAATCCGCGTAACCAGGAAACCTTCAAGAACGTGCTCGACAATCTGCGCACCAAACTCGGCAATCATTGAAGCCGCCCCGTCCCGATCGCAATCAGCCGGCGATGAATACTCGATCGCCTGCCATCACCCGCTCGAACAACTCCAGCAAATCCTGATTCCGCATCCGAATGCAGCCGTGCGACAACGGCGTGCCCATCGGCACCGTATCCGGGCAGCCGTGGATATAGACAAAGCGGTGCAAGGTATCACAGTCGCCACCCCGGTTGCGCCCCGACTCCAACCCGGTCAGCCAGAGAATCCGGGTCAGGATCCAGTCCCGATTCGGGCATTGCGCCGCCAAGTCAGGGCTGTAGATTTCCCCGGTGGGCCGACGACCGACGAACACCGCGTTAGGCGGCTGGCCTGCGCCGATCTTGATGCGGATGCGATGCCAGCCGCGCGGCGTGCAACCACTGCCCCGCTGCTCGCCCGGACCGTTGCGGGCGGTCGAGACCGGGTAAACCGCTAGCGGCTGTTTCTTTTCCAGTAGGACCAGTTGCTGTTCGGGAATACTGATTCGAATCCAGCGCTCGCTCACGACCATGTGCTGAAGGGATGCCGAGCCAGTTGCGAATTGTAGTAGCGGATATCGTGCGAGACTTCCTCACCCAACCAGTCCGGCCGGGCGAACGGCTCATCGACCCGACTCAGCTCCACTTCCGCCACGATCAGCCCGGCGTTGTCGCCGGCGAACTCGTCGATCTCCCACAGATGAGCGCCAAAGCGCACATAGTGACGGGTCTTCTCCAGCAGCGGCTTTTCGCACAGGGTATCCAGGATTTCCTCGGCCTCGGCCAAGGGAATCGGATATTCGTACTCGCTGCGTTGGATGCCGAGTGTCCCGCTCTTGATGTTCAAGAAACCTCGCTCGTCTGCCACCCGCACCCGCACCGAGCAGTGCGAATCGCTGAGCAGGTAGCCCTGGCGCATGCGCACCGAACGCTCGACCTGCTGCCGCCAGCGCTCATCCTGCAACAGAAATTTATGCTCGATCTCGGTCGCCATCGTGAACTCACTCCCCTGGCATTGGTTGACGCGCGAACCCGGTCGCACGATCGTACTGGTGCATGGACTATGATTGTATTGACCTTCGCGCCCACGCGCCACCGGCCGGGAGGAGCCTGAACGTTGGCGCTTTCGGCCCCACGATCAGGATCTGCGCCAGTCGCACCCTATTTCGACGAGGTTGCCTCACGATGAAACGCTGGCTCTGGTGTACTTTTGCGTTTTATTGCTGCTGTGTCGCCACCCTGGCCGCGTCCGCCGCGTCGCCGCCGGAAGGCTTCGTCGATGTGCAGCAGCTCATTCCCGATATCCAGCTCGATCTGCGCTATTACGGCCGCCACAATTTCGTCGGCGAGCGCATCGATGGCTATCGGGCCCCACGGGCGCTGCTCACGCGTCAGGCCGCGGAGGCGCTCCAGAACGTGCAGCAGGAATTGGCGCCATTCGGGCTGGGACTGAAGATCTTCGACGCCTATCGTCCACAGCAGGCAGTGAATCACTTCGCCCGCTGGGCGGAAGATCCCAACGACACCCGGATGAAAGCGGAATTCTATCCCGACGTGGACAAGCGCGTGCTATTTCAAGAAGGCTATATTGCCCATAAGTCCGGACACAGCCGGGGCAGCACCGTCGATCTGACCCTCGCGCCCCTCCACCCCGGCGATCCGGGCGCAGAACTGGATATGGGAACCGGTTTCGACCTGTTCAGTCCGCAATCCTGGCCGGACAACCCGGAGATGACTCCGCCCCAGCGCGCCCATCGCCTGCTGTTGCGAACGGTCATGGAAAAGTACGGTTTCAAACCCTACGATAAGGAATGGTGGCACTTCACACTGCGTGACGAGCCCTTCCCCGAGACTTATTTCGATTTTCCGGTGCAGTGAAGGCGACAGCCGGCATCAGCTTGCAGTGGCAGGGTCCGTCGCAACCTCTCCGCCGACGAACTCCCATTGCCGCCAGACCTCGTATACGGCAATGGCGACGGCGTTAGCCAGATTCAGGCTGCGTGCGCCGGGTCGCATCGGGATGCGCAAACGCTGCTCTGGAGCGATCTCGGCCAGCACCCGCGCCGGTAGACCACGCGTTTCCGGCCCGAACAGTAGCGCGTCGCCCGGTCGATAGGTCACGGTATGGTAGGAACGTCCACCCTTGGTGGTGAAAGCGAACAACCGTGCTGGTTGCACCTCGGCCAGGAACGCGGCCAGATCCCGATGCAGCTGCACCGCGACCCACTCGCGATAATCCAGACCAGCCCGGCGCAACTGCCGATCGTCGAATTGAAACCCCAGTGGCCGAATCAGATGCAGGCGAGCGCCGCTGTTAGCGCACAGGCGGATGATATTGCCGGTATTGGGCGGGATCTCCGGCTCGAACAACACGATATCGAACATGGCTGCGCGCGGGTCCAGGCCGCTATTCCATGCGCAGTTCTTTGATCTTGCGGGTCAGGGTATTGCGCCCCCAACCCAACAAGCGAGCAGCGTCCTGGCGATGGCCGCCGGTCTGTTCCAACGCCGCCCGGATCAACACCCGTTCGAAACTGGGCAGGGCCGTCTCCAGCAGATTCTGTTCGCCTCGCGCCAAGCTCTGGCTGACCCAGATCCGCAGCGCTGCTTCCCAGTCGGGACCGCCGGCGGCGGTCGGCACCCGTTCCCGCAGGTCGGTCGGTAGATCTTCCAGGTGAATTTCCCGGCCCGAGGCCATCACCGTCAACCAGCGGCACAGGTTCTCCAGTTGCCGCACATTGCCGGGCCAATCCAGGCGACTGAGATAGCTTTCGGTCTCCGGCCGCAGAATCTTCGGCTCGACCCCAATCTCCCGCGCCGCCTGCCCCAGGAAGCGTCGGGTCAACAGCGGAATATCCTCGGCCCGTTTGTTCAGCGGCGGCAGCTGGATTCGGATGACGTTCAGACGATGATAGAGGTCTTCCCGAAACAGGCCGTCCCGCACCCGCTGCTCCAGATTCTGATGGGTGGCAGCGATCACGCGCACATCCACCCGCGTGGGAGTATGCCCGCCGACCCGATAAAACTCCCCTTCGGCCAGTACCCGCAAGAGCCGGGTTTGCAACTCCGCGGGCATGTCGCCGATTTCATCCAGAAACAGCGTCCCGCTGTTGGCCTGCTCGAACCGGCCCTGACGGGCTGCTTGCGCGCCGGTGAACGCGCCGCGTTCGTGGCCGAACAGTTCGGATTCCAGCAAATCGCGCGGAATGGCGGCGGTGTTGATGGCGATGAAGGGCTTGTCGGCCCGTGGACTGTGGCGGTGCAGCGCACGGGCCACCAGTTCCTTGCCAGTTCCGGATTCGCCGGTGATCAGCACTGTGATATTGGAGCGCGACAGGCGACCGATGGCGCGGAACACCTCCTGCATGGCCGGTCCCTCGCCCACGATGTCCGGCAAGCTCTCGATCTGCACCACCGACTCGGCCTGCTGGTGTTGCACCTGACAGGCGCGGCGCACCAGCGCCACCGCCTCGTCCACATCGAACGGCTTGGGCAGATACTCGAATGCGCCCCCCTGGTAGGCCGACACCGCGCTGTCCAGATCGGAATGCGCGGTCATGATGATGACGGGCAGCTCCGGCGCCCGTTCCCGCAAGCGGGACAACAGCTCCAGCCCGCTCATCCCCGGCATCCGGATGTCGGCGACGACGGCGTCCGGTTGTCCCTGCCGGAGCGCATCGATCACGCCCAGGGCATTGTCGAAGGTCTTGACGATCATTTCGTCACGTTGCAGAGCCTTCTCCAGGACCCATCGGATCGCATGATCGTCGTCGATCACCCAAACATGTTCTTTCCTGTTCATCCGGTCTTTCCCAAAGGCAGCAACAGTGTAAATACCGTCTCACCCGGCCGGCTGGTGCATTCGATCAGCCCGCCGTGCTGGTTGACGATGTTCTGAGCGATGGATAACCCCAGTCCGGTGCCGTCGGGTCGGCCACTGATCATCGGATAGAAAATCTGCTCCTGCTGCTCGAGCGGAATACCAGGACCATCATCCACCACGTCCAACCGCACCACCAATTTGTGACGTTTGGCTCCAATCGTGTATTGGCGCTGCACCCGAGTGCGCAGAGTGATGACACCGCATCGACCGACGGCCTGCACGGCGTTGCGCACCACGTTGAGCACCGCCTGAATGAGCCGATCCGCGTCGCCCCACAGCATCGGGATGCTCGGATCGTAATCGCGCTCGATACGAATGCCCAGATTGGCTTCAGCCTCCACCAGGCCATAGACCCGCTCCAGGATTTCGTGGATGCTGAACTCGCCATGGGTTGGCAAGTGGTTGGGACCGAGCATCCGGTCGACCAGACTGCGCAAGCGGTCGGCCTCGCCGATGATGATGCTGGTGTATTCGCGCAGCGCCGGATCCGGCAGCTCCCGCTCCAGCAACTGGGCCGCCCCGCGCAGTCCACCCAGCGGATTCTTGATCTCGTGGGCCAGATTGCGCACCAAAGCCCGAGTAGTATGGTGCTGAGCCAGGATGTGTTCTTCCCGGCTGATCCGCAATCGCCAATCCACTTGCCGCATCTCCAGCAACAATTCGGTGGGAGGCTCGCGTTCCAGCAGCAGCGAAGCTGTGCAATCCACGGTGACGATGCGCCCTGGCGGAAAAATCAATTGCAATTCCCGTTCGATGTAGGGATGACCACTCTCCAGGCACTGCTGCAGCCCCGTGATGAAGGTATCGGGACCGATGATCAGTTCCGGAAGGATGAGGTTGCGAGCCTTGCGAAAACTCGACTCGAACAGGGTCTCGGCGGCAGGATTCATGAACGCCACCCGCAACCGCCGGTCCAGCACAATCACGGCGAGGCTCAGACCCTCTACCACCCGACGATTGTAGTCTTTGAGCATGACCGTATATTCCCCCGCTCTTATTCGCCAGCTAGCAAGAACCAAACCAACTACTGAACAGGCCGATCAGCGCCTATAGACCAAAGAAGTAACCGCATATTTTCGGAGCATCCCAGCGCATCGCACCCAAGGAAGTCGTCGATCCACGGCCATGCCCATCCGATGCGCCCTTTTCCGTTAGCACCAAAATAGTGCAATACGAACGCTATCGATGTCATTTAGATACCTGAAATGGCATTTTGCGAGAGCCTGAAACGACGACGCCCCCGAAACGGGGGCGTCGTAGCCTTCCTGTAGCTAGCGCTAAGATGGCGGTTACAAGACCGCCGCTGCCATTACAGGGTGTAGTACATGTCGAACTCGACCGGATGCGTGGTCATGCGCAGACGGGTAACTTCGGCCTGCTTCAGCTCGATGTAGGCGTCGATCAGGTCATCGGTGAACACACCGCCCTTGGTCAGGAATTCGCGGTCGGCATCCAGCGCGGCCAAGGCTTCGTCGAAGTAGAAGCAGACCTTGGGAATCAGCTTTTCCTCTTCCGGCGGCAAATCGTACAGATCCTTGTCCATCGGCTCGCCCGGATGGATCTTGTTCTGGATGCCGTCCAGACCGGCCATCAGCATGGCCGCAAACGCCAGATAGGGGTTAGCGGTCGAATCAGGGAAACGCACCTCGATGCGGCGGGCCTTGGGGCTCTGGACATAGGGGATACGGATGGAAGCAGAACGGTTACGGGCCGAGTAGGCCAACATCACCGGCGCTTCGAAGCCCGGCACCAGCCGCTTGTAGCTGTTGGTGGAGGCGTTGGTGAAGGCATTCAACGCCTTGGCGTGCTTGATGATGCCGCCGATGTAGTACAGCGCCATCTCGGACAGCCCGGCGTACTGATCGCCGGAGAACAGGTTGACCCCGTCCTTAGCGATGGACTGATGCACGTGCATGCCGTTGCCGTTATCGCCAACGATCGGCTTGGGCATGAAGGTGGCGGTCTTGCCATAGCTGGCGGCCACGTTCTGGATCACGTACTTGAGGCGCTGCACTTCGTCGCCCTTGCGGACCAGCGTGTCGAACTTGACGCCGATCTCGGCCTGGCCGGCGGTGGCGACCTCGTGGTGATGCACTTCGGGCACCATCCCCATCGCTTCCAGCTGGAGACACATGGTGGAACGAATGTCCTGCTGGGAATCGGTCGGCGGCACCGGGAAATAACCGCCCTTGACGCCAGGCCGGAAACCGGGGTTGCCGCCTTCGTAGGCGCGATCGGAGTTCCACGCCGCTTCGGTAGAATCGATCTTGCAGAAGCAACCGCTGATATCGGCGCTCCACCGCACGTCGTCGAAGATGAAGAATTCGTTTTCCGGACCGAAGTAAGCGGTATCGCCGATGCCGGTGGACTTCAGGTACGCCTCGGCCCGACGGGCCAGCGAGCGAGGATCGCGCTCGTAACCCTGCATGTTGCTGGGCTCGATGACATCACAAGTCAAAACCAGGGTGGGCTCTTCGAAGAAGGGATCGAGGCAGGCGGTCACGGGATCGGGCATCAGGATCATGTCGGATTCCTGAATACCCTTCCAGCCGGCGATGGACGAGCCGTCGAACATCTTGCCGTCCTCGAATACATCGATTTCCATCTGGCTGACAGGCACGGTGACGTGCTGCTCCTTGCCACGGGTATCGGTGAACCGATAGTCCACGAACTTGATGCCTTTTTCTTCGATCAGCTTCATCACATCAGCAGCATTCATCGTCATTCATTCCTCGGGTTTCTATAAAGATATCGACCGCAGTGGGCCGAGCGTCAAAAAACCATGTCGGCCCTACAGAGCACGAATCATGCCACGGCTATTTTGCCGGGATTCGGCCACAAACTGGGGCTATGGCAGGAAATCCAAGCCCCCATTGCGCGCAAATATAGTGCAATTGTCTCCACGAAAAGCCCAATTATAGTGCACTACAGATCGACATCCACGACCGGCGACTTGCCGAAACAGCGCGCCAAGGCTTTATACTTCGCTCACCCACAATCGTCGGAGGAACGCGTCATGGAACTCGAATTCCAGGTCCAGAATGTCAAATGCCAGGGTTGCGCCAGCGCGATCCGCACCGGACTCGGTCAATATCCCGGTGTACAAACCGTTCAGGTCGATGTGCCCACCGGCCAGGTCACGGTCACCGCCACGAGCGACCTTCGCCCCGTCCTGAGCGCCGCGCTGAAGGATCTGGGTTATCCCGAGAAGGATTGAAGCGCCGCATCGCGCACGGCGTCGGCGCCGGTCCGATCGGTCATGAATGCAGGAAACGCTTTGTGTGGTCTTGAGAGAGAAAAACGGCGGGCGAAGGCGCAGCCCTCACCCGCCGGGACAATCGCTACTCTGAAGACTATAGCAATCGTTCAGCGGTCGTTCGAACCCACTCAGAAGCGGGTACCGATATTGAGGCCAACCACCCAGGGATCGATGCTGACGGTGCCGAGACCCACGCCATTGACCGACGCCTTGCTGTCGATATCGATATAGTCGACCTCGGCATTCACGAACCAGCCCGGCGCCACGTCGATATCGATACCCGCCTGTCCGGCTACGCCCCAGGAGCTATCCAGCGACAGACTGGTGCCAGTCAGAGGGCCACTGGTCTCCTCGTTGAAGAAGAAGGTGTAATTCAGGCCGATGCCGACATAGGGGTGGATAGTTCCGGTCGGCATGAAGTAATACTGCAGGAACAGAGTCGGAGGCAGCTGGTCGGTGCTGCCGATACTGGTGCCGCCAAGACTGATGTCATGATTGAACGGCAGGGCCAGCAGCAATTCGATACCGATGTTCGGGGTCGCCATATAGGTGAAGTTGAACCCCAGACTATAACCGTCATCGACGTTGATCGTGCCCAATGCGGTATTCAGGTTATCGGATTTGGGGAACACTCCCCAGGCGCCCGCGCGGGCGATCCAGGTGCCCGCCTCATAACCCGGTTCGGCTTGCGCAACACCCGCCAGCAATCCTCCAGCCAAAGCAATCGCCACGGCGCCCCTGAGCAATTTTGAAGACATGACACTCTCCTCTTGATCGAGATTGTTATGGATGAGACGATCAATAAAAACACAACTATTGTATGCCATAAAGCAACAAATTAGTCAAAAACAATAATGTATGATCGTCATCCACAGCATTTTCAATCAGCCAGGGGAGGCAAAACCTGCACCACCTCCTCGAAAGTCGTCAATCCCTCCGCAATCTGCAATGCGGCGCTGACCCGCAGCGGCCGCATCCCTTGCTCGAAGGCGCGACCGCGCAAGACTTCTTCGTCGATTTCGGTGCGAATGAGTCGACGCAACTCCGGGGTGAGCGTCAACATTTCATATAAACCGACCCGCCCGAGGTAGCCGGTGTTGCGGCATTCGGGACAGCCGCGCGGCGCGGCGACGGTCGACGGCTTGGGCAGGGACCAGGGCTGGACCAGGGCCTGCCACAAGGCATCGTCGATCTGATCCTGCTGCTTGCAATGCGGACACAGGGTGCGCACCAGCCGCTGCGCCATGACCCCGATCAGCACATTCTGGATCAGGTAATACGGCACCCCGAGATCGAGCAGGCGGGTAATGGCCGAGACGGCATCGTTGGTGTGCAGGGTCGACAGCACCAGATGGCCAGTCAAAGCCGCCTGTACCGCCATCTCGGCGGTCTCCAGATCGCGAATCTCGCCGACCATGATGATGTCGGGATCCTGCCGCAGCAAAGTGCGAATACCCTGGGCGAAGCTCAGATCGATGGCCGACTGGACTTGCATCTGGTTGAGCTCCGGCACCACCATCTCGATCGGGTCTTCGATCGTGCAGACATTGATCTCCGGCACCGCCAAATGCTTGAGCGTGGTGTACAGCGTCGTGGTCTTGCCAGACCCGGTCGGGCCGGTCACCAGTACGATGCCGTGCGGGCGTGCGATCATGGCGCGCCAGGATTTTTCCTCGGCGGCCGCGAAACCCAGCTGGCTAAAATTCTTGGTCACCGTATCCGGGTCGAAGATGCGCAACACGCACTTTTCGCCGAACGCGGTCGGCATGGTCGACAAACGCAGTTCGACCTCCCGCCCGGCCGGGGTGCGGGTCTTGATGCGGCCATCCTGCGGCCGGCGTTTCTCGGCCACGTCCATCCGCCCCAGGATCTTGATGCGGCTGGTAACCGCGCCCATCACCGGTGGTGGCAATTGATAGATGGCGTTCAGCACACCGTCGATGCGAAAGCGGATATGCCCCTGATCGCGACGCGGCTCCAGATGGATGTCGCTGGCGCGCTGGGAAAAGGCGTACTGCAACAGCCAATCGACGATCTGCACGATCGGCCGTTCGTCGGCGCTCAGCTCACCGCGCCGGCCCAGCTCCACCAACTGCTCGAAATTGAGAAAGCCGGACGTTGGCTCCACGGCCCCTTTCAGCGCGCCGCGCACCGAACGCGACACGCCATAGAACTCCAACTGGTAGCGGTTGATATCGAGCGGATTGGCGATGACTCGTTCGATGTCGCGACGCAGGGTTTGCCGCAGGACCTCCTGCCATTCCGTCAACCAGGGTTCGGCGGTAGCGAACACCACCCGCTTGGCGTCCACCACGACCGGCAGGAGCTGGTAACGGGCGGCATAGTCGTAGGAGATGAACGGCAACAGCCGTTCGATGGCGGCGATATCGAGTTTGAGGGGATCGATGCGCAGGTACGGCAATCCGACCCGATCCGCCAACCATTCGGTCAACAGTTCCAGGCTCAGAATCCGATGCGGGGGTTGGAGATGGCGCAACTGCTTGTTGGCGATCACCACCAGCGGGTGTAGTTCGCTACGCTCCGTCCTGGTCGCCGCAACGGTCCGGTCGCCTTCGGCCACCCAGCCATCGGCGATCAAATCGGCCAGAACTTCCTTCAGAGTCAAGCGATGTTCAGGCTGACGCGGCCTGGGTAATGCGTTCGTAGCGCCATGGGTCAGCGTTCGGGCGGTCGAGCCGACCCCCTTTGGAGATGTCATAATGATTCCAGTTTGGCATAAGCCACAACTAACCATTTAGGGCCGCCAGCGGCGGGGAAATCGACCCGAACCCGAGCATGATAACCCTGACCCTCGACCTCCAGAACAACGCCTTCGCCAAATTTGGCATGCCGCACCCGTTGGCGGAGCCGTAATCCGGCGCCGCTCACGTTCTCCGTCCCGACACCCGCCGACGACTTCGCCTCCGTTGTTCGCGAGACCGTCCCGGTCCGCCGTTTCGCCCCGGCCCGAACATCACGGATCAGTTCCTCGGGGATTTCACGGACGAAACGCGAAGGGGCCGGATAGCTGTCCTTGCCATACCAAGTGCGTCGCTCGGCGTGGCAAAGATACAGTTGCCGCTGGGCACGGGTGACGCCGACATACGCCAGCCGTCGCTCCTCCTCCAGCTGCCGCGGCTCCATCACCGAACGGCTGTGCGGGAACAAGCCTTCCTCCAGTCCCACCAGAAACACCACCGGGAACTCCAGGCCCTTGGCCATGTGCAGCGTCATCAGCTGCACGCAGTCATCGTCCGCCGAACCCTGCCCCCGGCCCGATTCCAGGGCGGCGTGAGCCAGAAAGGCGTTCAGCCAATCGGGATTCTCCGGGTTCTCGCCGACCACCACCGGATCGGTATGGATGATGAAATCGCTGCTGGCCCGCACCAGTTCTTCCAGGTTCTCCACCCGCATCTCGCCCTTGTCATCCTTGGCCTGTTCGTACATGGCCAGCAAGCCGCTGTGATGGATGACATGCCGCACCCGCTCGGGCAAAGGCTGGTGGTCGGTGTCGTGGTCCAGCGCCTCGACCAGGGTGAGAAAACTGCGCACGGCGCTGGCAGTTCGCCCGCTCAGGCCACCGTCGGCCAGCAATTGCAGCGCGGTTTGCCACAGCGACTCGCCACGGGCGCGGGCTGTATCGCGCAGCAGTTCGAGCGTGCGTTCGCCGATACGGCGGGACGGGGTATTCACCACCCGTTCGAACGAGGGATCGTCGTCGCGGTTGGCCAGCAGGCGCAAATAGGCCAGCGCATCCTTGATTTCGGCCCGCTCGAAGAAACGCAGCCCGCCAAAAATCCGATAAGGAATCGCCATGCCGATCAGGGTTTCCTCGAACAACCGCGACTGGGCATTGGAACGGTACAGAATCGCTACGTCACGGCAGCGGCCACCCGCATCGACCCGTTGGCGGATGCGCTCGGCCACGAAGCGGGCCTCATCGAATTCGTTGAAGGCGTTGTAAACCTGAATGGGTTCGCCATCGCCATCGGCGGTCCAAAGATTCTTGCCCAACCGCCCAGCGTTGTGGGCAATCAGGGCATTGGCCGCCTTGAGGATGTTGTGGCTGGAGCGGTAGTTCTGCTCCAGGCGGATGGTTTCGGCACCGGGGAAATCGTCGGCGAACTTCTGGATATTCTCGACCTTGGAGCCGCGCCAGCCATAGACGCATTGATCGTCGTCGCCGACGATGAACACATCGCCGCGCCCGCCGGCCAGCAACCGCACCCACTGATACTGGATGACGTTGGTGTCCTGGAATTCATCCACCAGCACATGGCGAAACCGCTCGCGGTAGTGGGCCAAAAGCTCGGGGTTGTCGCGCCAAAGCTCGTAGGCGCGCAGCAACAGCTCACCGAAATCCACCAGACCGCCGCGCTCGCATTCCTGCTGATAGGCCGTGTAGATGCGCCGGTATTGACGCTGCACTGGATGGCCGTCGTCGGCCAGATCGGCAGGACGCTGGATCTCGTCCTTGCAGCGATTGATGAAACCGGCGCACTGGGCCGGCGGCCACTTCTTCTCGTCCAGATTCAGGCCGCGCAACACCCGTTTCAGCAGCCGGGACTGGTCGTCGCTGTCGAGGATCTGGAAGCCGCGCGGCAAGCGCGCCTCCTGCCAGTGCTGGCGCAACAACCGATGGGCGATGCCGTGGAAGGTGCCGATCCACAGTCCGCCGAGCGGCTGATCGAGCATCCGCTCCACCCGACCGCGCATCTCGGCCGCGGCCTTGTTGGTGAAGGTGACCGCCAGAATCGACCAGGGCGAAGCCTGTTCCACCGTCAGCAACCAGGCGATCCGCCGGGTCAGGACCCGGGTCTTGCCGCTGCCGGCCCCGGCCAGCACCCGCAGCGGTCCCTGCGGCGCGGTCACCGCCGTGCGCTGGGGCTCATTGAGATCATCGAGAATCCAGGAAACATCCATGGCGGGGGATTCTAGCAAAACCGCCCTGTCCAGGCTGTGATAAAGTTGCATTGATCAACTAGCATTGAGGCCAACCGCCGCGGTGGCGACGGCTCTTCATTCACAGGGAACCCTTCAATGAACATCACCCTTTTCGGCTCCGGCTATGTCGGGCTGGTCACTGGGGCCTGTTTCGCCGAAGTGGGCAACGACGTGCTGTGCGTCGATATCGACGCGCGCAAAGTAGCCATGTTGCAGCGCGGCGAAATTCCGATTCACGAACCCGGCCTCGACGAGGTCGTCCGTCGCAACAGCGCCAGCGGTCGGCTACGTTTCACCACCGATGTCGCGGCCGGCGTGGCCCATGGCCTGTTCCAGTTCATCGCCGTCGGCACGCCGCCGGACGAAGACGGCTCCGCCGATCTCCAGCACGTTCGCGCCGTCGCCCGCGCCATCGGCCAGCATCTGTCCGATTATCGGATCGTGGTCAACAAGTCCACCGTGCCGGTCGGTACCGCCGACATCGTGCGGGCGACCATCGCTGGGGTGCTGGCCGCACGGGGTTGCGACATCCCGTTTTCGGTGGTCTCCAACCCGGAGTTCCTCAAGGAAGGCGTGGCGGTGCAGGACTTCATGCGCCCTGACCGCATCATCATCGGCAGCGACGACCCCCGCGCCACCGTGCAGTTGCGCACGCTCTACGCTCCGTTCAATCGCAACCGCGACCGTCTGATCGAAATGGACGTGCACTCGGCGGAACTAACCAAGTACGCGGCCAACGCCATGCTGGCTACCAAGATCAGTTTCATGAACGAGATCGCCAACCTGGCCGAACGGCTGGGTGCCGACATCGAAAAGGTCCGGGTGGGGATCGGCGCCGACCCGCGCATCGGCTATCACTTCATCTATCCGGGCGCGGGCTACGGCGGCAGCTGTTTTCCCAAGGACGTCAAAGCGCTGGAACATACCGCCCGTTCGGTGAACTACGAAGCCGCCCTGCTGCAGGCAGTGGAAACGGTCAATGAGCGCCAGAAGACCGTGTTGTTCACCAAGATCGCCCGCCACTTCCAGCACGAGCTGCGCGGACGCACCTTCGCCTTGTGGGGACTGGCGTTCAAACCGGGCACCGACGACATGCGCGAAGCGCCCAGCCGCAAATTGCTGGAAGCACTCTGGCAGGCTGGCTGCACCGTGCGCGCCTACGATCCGGCCGCGATGAACGAGGCCCGGCGCATCTATGGCGAACGGCCCGATTTCCAGTTGTGCGAACGACCGATGGATGTGCTGACCGGGGCCGATGCACTGATCATCGTCACCGAATGGATCCTGTTCCGCAGCCCCGACTTCGACGCTATCCGCCGGCTATTGAAACAACCGGTGATCTTCGACGGCCGCAACCTCTACGAGCCGGATTACATGCGCGATCAAGGTTTCGTCTATTACGCCATCGGTCGAGGTGAAAAGGCATGATCGTCCCGGTGATCCTATCCGGTGGCAGCGGCACTCGGCTGTGGCCGCTGTCGCGCGAGACCTATCCCAAGCAGTTTCTGCCGCTGGTCGATGCGCAGACGCTGTTGCAGAACACCGCGGTGCGGATCGCCGGCCTGACCGACGTCAGTGCGCCACTGGTGATCTGCAACGCCGATCATCGTTTCATGGTGGCCGAGCAACTGCGCTCGGTCGGCATCCAGCCAGCGACAGTGCTGTTGGAACCGGTCGGCCGCAATACCGCGCCGGCGGTGGCGGTGGCCGCGCTGCACGCCCAACGCGAAGGGAACGACCCGATCCTACTGGTGCTCCCCGCCGATCATGTGATCGGCGATGTGGCCGGGTTTCGCGCCGCCATCCGCCAAGTCGCGCCGCAAGCCGAGGCCGGTCGACTCATTACCTTCGGCATCGTGCCGACCGCGCCAGAGACCGGCTATGGCTATATCAAAGCCGGAGCACCGCTGGAGGAATCGGCCGAATCCACGGTCTGCGCGGTGGAACGCTTCGTCGAAAAACCCGATCTCGCCACCGCCCGCGGCTATCTGGAATCCGGCCGCTATTACTGGAACAGCGGCATGTTCATGTTCCGGGCTTCGGCTTTCCTGGCAGAACTGGAGCGCTTCGCCCCGGCGATGCTGGCCGCTTGCCGACAAGCGCTGGCCGCCAGCCATGTCGATACCGATTTCTGCTGGCTGGATCGCCCAGCCTTCGCCACCTGCCCCAAGGATTCGATCGACTATGCCGTCATGGAAAAGACCGACCGCGCCGTGGTTATGCCGCTGGCGGTCGGTTGGAACGACGTCGGGTCCTGGGCGGCGCTGTGGGATGTGACTCCCCACGACACCGACGGCAACATCCTGCGTGGCGACGTGATCACGGTCGAAACCCACGACACCTACGTGGATGCCGCCACCCGCCTGGTCGCCACGGTCGGGGTCGATCATCTGGTGGTGGTGGAAACCCCCGACGCCGTGCTGGTCGCCCACAAGGATCGGGTCCAGGAGGTCAAGGAAATCGTCGCCCGGCTACAAGCCAGCGCCCGACCGGAAAGCCGCACCCACCGCAAAGTCTACCGTCCCTGGGGTTGCTACGACGCCATCGACATGGAAGCCCGCTTCCAGGTCAAGCGAATCATGATCCGGCCCGGCGCCAGTATTTCCCTGCAGATGCACCATCACCGCGCCGAGCATTGGGTGGTAGTCAGCGGCACCGCCCGCGTTGCCCGCGGCGACGAAGTGTTCCTGCTGACCGAGAATCAATCCACCTACATTCCGGTCGGCGTCCAGCACCGGCTGACCAACCCCGGCAAGATTCCGCTGGAAATCATCGAAATCCAATCGGGCAGTTATCTGGCCGAAGACGATATCGTCCGGTTCGAGGATATCTACGGACGCGGCAACGGGGAGGAGTAAGGCGCGATGAGTCACAGGCTAGCCTGTTTCAAGGCTTACGACATCCGTGGGCGCATTCCCGACGAACTGAACGAAACGCTGGCCTATCGCATTGGCCGGGCCTATGCCGCCCTGCTGCAACCGCAACGGGTGGCGGTCGGCCACGATGTGCGAACCAGCAGTCCGGCCCTGAGCGCCGCCGTCGCCAACGGCTTGCTGGACGGCGGCGCGGACGTCATGGATATCGGTCTGTGCGGCACCGAAGAAATCTATTTCGCCGCTTTCCATCACCAGCTCGATGGCGGCATCATGGTCACCGCCAGCCATAACCCGCTGGATTACAACGGCATGAAGCTGGTGCGCGAGCAGGCCAGACCGATCAGCGGCGACAGCGGCCTGTTCGCGATTCGCGATCTGGCCGCGAGCGACAGCGCTTTCGCGGCCACCGACCGCAGCGGTCGGCTGGAGCACCGCCCAGACAAGCGAGACTACATCGCACACCTACTGGGCTACGTCGACATCGCCAGCCTGCGGCCGCTGAAGATCGTGGTCAACGCCGGCAACGGCGGAGCTGGACCGATCATCGACGCCCTGGAACCGCATCTGCCGTTCCATTTCGTCAAGATCCATCACCAGCCGGATGGTCGTTTTCCCCATGGCATTCCCAATCCGCTATTGCCGGAGTGCCGCGACGCCACCGCGCGCGCGGTGCGCGACCACCAGGCCGATCTGGGGCTGGCCTGGGATGGCGACTTCGACCGTTGTTTCTTCTTCGACGGCGCTGGTCGCTTCATCGAAGGTTATTACCTGGTCGGCCTGCTGGCGGAGATGCTGTTGGCGCGGCAACCGGGCGCGAAGATCATTCACGACCCGCGGCTGACCTGGAACACCCGCGCGCTGGTGCAAGCGGCCGGCGGCATTCCGGTCCAAAGCAAGACCGGCCACGCCTTCATCAAGGAACGGATGCGGCAGGAAGATGCGATCTATGGCGGCGAAATGAGCGCCCACCATTATTTTCGCGACTTCGCCTACTGCGACAGCGGCATGATTCCGTGGCTGCTGGTGACCGCCGCGCTATGCCGTCTTGGTCAACCGCTGGCGACCCTGGTGGATGAGCGGATGCAGGCTTTTCCCTGCAGCGGCGAGATCAATTTCCAGGTCGCCGACGCGCCGGCCACGGTCCGGGCCATTCTCGCCGCCTACGCCGACCAACAGCCGTTGCAGGACGACACCGACGGTGTCAGCCTGGAATTTCCCACTTGGCGTTTCAACCTGCGCTGTTCCAATACCGAACCCTTGCTACGGCTGAACGTCGAGACCCGTGGCGATCCGGCTTTGCTGCAACAGCGCACCGCGGAATTGCGGACTCTGATCGCCAACGCCGCCCGACTATAAAAAAACCCGCCTGACGGCGGGTCTTCAGCGGTCACCATCGGCTGGATGGTGACCTTGATTCAAAAGCGATCTTACATCTGCTTCTTGTCGTAGCCAGGTCCCTTCTTGTGGGGCTTGGCCGGGGCTGGCTCCACATTGATCGCCAGCGCCTGGACATATTCGGCGTCGACCTGATCGCCCACCTTGAACTTGTTGATGTCCATATCGGCCGGCACGCTGAGAGTGACCGCGCGATTCGGACCCTTCACCAAAATCTTGTGGGTCTTCTTGTTGACCGACAGGATATTGGCGGTGACCTTGACGGTGTCAGTCACGATGCCAGCGGGCATCTGACCAGGCTCGGCGCGGCCGGCGCTGAGGGTGTCGGTCCGCACGGTGATGCCATTGCCCTTCTTGGTGGTCATCTGCACCAGCAAAGCGGTGTAGTAGGTCACCACAACCTTGTCGCCCACCTTGACCTGCTCCAGGTTGCGAACGGCGTCGCCCACCTTGAGATCGAAAGTCTTGCCATCGCCGGTCTTCAAGGTCACCTGGCGGGTCTGCAGGTTGATCGCCTTGACCGTCGCGGTGGCGGTCAGCGTTTCACGCAACCCGATGGTGGGATCTTCCGGTTGTGTCACAACAGGTTTCTCTTCCTTCGGGGGCATCTTGTCGGACGAGGTTGCGCAACCCGTCGCCACCAACAAACTCAGCAACCCCAGAACGGCTACAACACGTGCTTTCATACTTGTTCTCCTTACTGAGAAATCAATACCTTGAGTGAGCAGAGCAGGAATTCGCCAACCCTGCTATGGATTCTATGCTCGACCGGCGTCATTCCACCTAAATGCAGAGGCTGGCCAGCCGCGCATAGCATAATGCTAGTTTTGCAAATATTCGACAAATTGCTGAGACTGCCACGCATCGCGCCGTCATGGATCGGCCAGCACGATATGCAGCCGTAGCGGACCGTGGGCGCCCAGTTGGATGGTCTGTTCGATATCGGCGCTGCGTGAAGGACCGGTGATCCAATTGACCGTCCGCGGCATCCCCTGCCCCCGCTCCCGCAACCGACTCCAAGCGTCCTCGTAGGCCCCGACGATGCGGTTGGCGCGCAGCACCACGATGTGGGTGTCCGGTAGGAAATTGAGCGTGGTCGGACTGTGCGGCCCCGACAGCAACATCAAGGTTCCGGTTTCGGCGATGCCGGCGAAGGCGGACGCTACGCAGGTCTTATCGCCATCCACCGCCGCCCGGCGCTCGATGTGCAGGGTCGGTTGGCCATCCCATGGCAGCGCCGTCAGATCGGGATCGGGAGCCAACACCAGATCGGTCGGCAACCCCTCGCGGCTCAGAAACGCGACCACCGCCGCCGGCACGGCCGCCAGATCGGCGACCCGTTCTACGGTAGCCGCCGCCGCCAGCGCCAGAGTGACGAACAACTCCACCTGCTCGGCAGGCGGTAACGCGGCGCGGGCCGGAATCAGGTTGCGCGGCGGCTGGGCCAGCCGCGCTTCCAGCTGTTCGCGCCGTTCGCCGGCTAGCGGCCCTCGTTGCAGACCACGTCGGATGGTCGCCAAAATCTGTTCACGGGCTTCGCTCATGACCGTTTCTCCTGCCGTGCCGCCCATTGTTGCTGAAAGGTTTGGCCCTGCGGCGTCGGCAAATCGCGCCAAGCGGTCCAGCCATGGGCTAGCGGCAGACTCTTGATCCGGCCATTCCGCCCGCCCAGCCAGCGTAAGACCCTGGCCGCGATCCGCGTAACCGACTGGTACAGCTTTGGCCGCTGAGCGAAAAAGGCCCAGGCCCGCAACCCAAAACGGAAGCCGGCTGGCGATAAATGACGCTCAAATTCCCGTTCCCGCCAGTGCCGCATCATGGCCGGCAGAGGAATCCGCATCGGACAGACATCCTCGCAACGCCCGCAGAAGGTCGAGGCATTGGGCAACGCGCCGGCGATATCGACCCCGATCAGTTGCGGCGTCAACACCGACCCCATCGGCCCCGGATAGACCCAGCCATAGGCGTGACCGCCGATAGCGCCGTATACCGGACAGTGATTGAGACAGGCCGAGCAGCGAATGCAGCGCAGCATGTCCTGGAACTCGCCGCCCAACATCCCGCTGCGACCGTTGTCGAGCAGCACCACATGAAACTGCTCCGGTCCGTCCACATCCTCCGGCCGGCGTGGACCACTGGAAAAAGTGGTGTAGACGGTGATTTCCTGGCCGGTGGCAGAGCGCGACAACAGCCGGAGGAAGGTGCTGACATCCTCCAGGGTCGGCGCTATCTTTTCGATGCTGGCCAACACGATATGCACGCGCGGCAAAATCTGGGTCAGATCGCCGTTGCCTTCGTTGGTGACGATGACCGTGGTACCGGTTTCGGCCACGCAGAAATTGGCCCCGGTGATGCCGACATCGGCATTCAGGAACCGCTGGCGCAGCACCTGCCGGGCCTCGCTCATCAAGGCGCGCGGGTTCTCGTTGCGTTCGGTGAAACCGTATTGGCCGTGATGGGCGTGAAAAGCGTCGGCCACCTGATCGCGGTTGAGGTGAATGGCCGGGGCGATGATATGGCTGGGATGCTCGTGGCGCAGTTGAATGATGTATTCGCCCAGATCGGTTTCGATCGGCTCGATCCCGTTGGCCGCGAGAAAATCGTTGAGACCGATCTCCTCGCTGACCATGCTCTTGCCCTTGGTCACGGTCCGGGCCTCGACCGCACGGCAGATGTCGAGCACGATGCGGTTGGCCTCGGCGGCGTCGCGCGCCCAGTGGACCTGCCCGCCCTGTGCCGTCACCTGGGCCTCGAACCGTTCTAGATAGAAATCCAGATGTTCGAGCACATGGTTCTTCAGGTCGCGGCCAGCATCGCGCAGAGCATCGAACTCGGGCAGCTTGGCGATAGCGGCGGCCCGCTTGCCGGGAAAACCGGACTTGAGATTCTTCAGCGCCCGCTGCAGCGCGGCGTCGTGCAACGCGGCGCTGGCGTTGGCCTTGAAGGTCTGACTGGTGGGATGCATGGCGTTCTCCTCAGCCCGGCTCGCCGATGGCCGGTACGTCGGTCATGCCGGCCAACACTTCGGCCACATGGCGAACCCGAACCGTCGCGCCTTCACGCTGCAGCTTGCCGGCCATGTTCAGCAGGCAACCCATGTCGCCAGCCAATAGGGTATCGGCTCCGCTAGCGACGATGCGGGCGGCCTTCTCCCCCACCATGCGGTTAGACAGCTCGGGGTACTTGACGCAGAAAGTCCCGCCGAAGCCGCAGCACACCTCGGCTTCTTCCATCTCGCGCAGGCTAAGTCCTTCGACCGAGGCCAGCAAACGGCGCGGCTGGTGTTTGATCCGCAACTCCCGCAGCCCGGAACAGGAGTCGTGGTAGGTGACGACGCCGGTATAGCGAGCCTCGACCTGCTCGACCCCCAACACGTCGGTCAGAAACGATACCAGTTCGAAGGTCTTGGCACTCAGCCGTTCGGCGCGTGCCTGCCAGGCCGGATCGTCATCGAACAGATGCGGGTAATGATGCTTGATCATGCCGCCGCAGGAACCGGAGGGTGCCACCACATAATCGAAAGGCTCGAAAGCAGCGATCAGCTGCCGGGCCAGGGCGCGGGCCGCGGCGCGATCGCCGGAATTGTAGGCCGGCTGCCCGCAACAACTCTGCGCCGTCGGGACCTCGACCACGCAACCGGCGTCTTCCAACAGTTTCACCGCGGCAAAACCGACCGTGGGGCGGAACAGATCCACCAGGCAGGTGACGAACAGACCAACCCGTGGTTTGGACGCCGGCGACCCGGCGGATGGGTTTTCTTTCATCATAGAAATACTCTGGGGAAAGGGGGAATATCAGTCGTGAATTTGCAGGGTTACGGCGAATCGTTCCTTAATGGAGTCATCGCCCTGCCAAACCCGCCAGTATTTGAATTTGAGCGCTATCTCGCCTGGCTGCTGGGCGGTAAAAATAAAGGCGCGCTGACCACGAGTGCCGATGAAGCCGTTTTCGGCCGGCGGGGTGTAGGTCGCATTGTCCAGCTTCAGCAACCGACGATCGGTGTCGTCGATGGCCCAGGCAAAGCCGGTGGAGGAATTTTCCGGCAGACGTACTTCCAGCCGTTCGCCGACCTTGAGGACGGCAGTGCGGTTGTTGTCGGCGTGGGTGACGATCAAGACGCCATTCTCGCGGACACCGGCGGCTGGGGGTGCTTCCGGGCGGTCATCCTTGCTGGCGCAGCCTGCGGTCAGCAGGGCGGCTACGATCCACAGCCCCAGTCGTGACCCGAACGGTTTGATTGCAGTATCGAGTTTCATATGCGTGGTACCTGTAGCTTTCAATACGGGACTGGATCGCGGCGTCTTGTCTATCGTTCCATCGGCTGTGAAACGACGGAGAGCGCCGAGCAACGGCTTGCGTACGATCCCTCTGACCGCACTGTCGGGCCAGAATCATTCACCGTATACCGCTTCCATCACCTGCAGCGCGAAACGGGCCGATACCGTCGCCGGACCACCGCCCATCTCGATACCGACTTCGACGGCTTCCAAGACCTCCTGGTAAGAGGCTCCGGCGATCGCGGCCTGTTCAATATGCCATTGCATGCACGATTCGCAATCGATTCGGACCGAAATACCAACGGCAATCAGCTCTTTTTCCTTCTTTCCAAGGGCGCGAGGACTGAAGGTGGCCTCTTCCATCTCGACGAAGGCGCGGTACGTTTCAGAACCGAGATCGAGGAGCTTCTTATGCGCCCATTTTCTCGTTTTCGACAATTCTCTCAGTTTGTGATCAGACTCAGCCATGGCAATCCCCTCATGACATCCAACGCGAAGCTTACCGGCGGAACGAAGTGAAACACGCGCCGCCTATACGGATGCGGCAGGTCGAAGAACGCAGCTAATGGCGCTCGCTGTCGAGTGCGGCCATCCCTTATAGATGATAGCGCTCGTACCAACGACCGCATGGGCAGGAATAGCCTGTTCGATGCCGGCCAGATCCTCCGCCGTGAGGGTGAGATCGGCGGTGGCCAAGGCTTCGGCTAGACGGTCGCGGCTGAGTAGCCTCGACCAAGAAGCTAGAAAAATTACTATAAACTGATTCTTGGCATTTCGCTGATTGCTTTTTCTGGATTCTGATAACGCCTAACATCCAGAGCAAACGACCCCGCACACTTTATTGTGCGGGGTCCGAGTTTGCCTATATATTAGGCTATCCATCTTAATAATTATTTACTGAACTTCCACAATTGGCCGGACACATTCTGGCACTTATCCATGAATGCTGCGCCATTCATTGAGCCTTTCACCTGATTGCCTTCAAGACATTCATTTTTGCCTTCGCGAAACTGCGTGGTGAGCTTGAAATAACCATTCCCAGCAGGTGTCGCTTTCCACAATTGGCCGGACACATTCTGGCATTTATCCATGAATGCTGCGCCATTCATTGAGCCTTTCACCTGATTGCCTTCAAGACATTCATTTTGGCTTTCGCGAAACTGTGTGGTGAGCTTGAAATAACCATTCCCAGCAGGTGTCGCTTTCCACAATTGGCCGGACACATTCTGGCACTTATCCATGAATGCTGCGCCATTCATTGAGCCTTTCACCTGATTGCCTTCAAGACATTCATTTTGGCTTTCGCGAAATTGAGTGGTGAGCTTGAAATAACCATCGTAAATGTCGATAGCTAAGGCATTGCTGCTTATAGCAAATACAATGGCTGCTGGGGCAAGCATTTGAAACGGCTTTCTCACGAGGTAACCCCCTATGATAGGTGATAGAACTGCATTAATAGCACTAATTTTGTTGCCGCAGTTCATTAGCAACAAAGCCTAACGATAGGTTAAATCGCACTGCATTTTTAAACTAAACCATTTTTAAAACCAGCCCCGAGCGCGGCGTCTACTCGAACCATTTGTTGGACATTTTAGAGAATGCAGGATGCCTGCCAAATTAAAAATTAAAATCACCTATGTCTTTATTTAAAATCTGTTTTCCCCATTTGCAAATCTTGAGAAATCCTCTAGCTTTGTTACAAAATAATCAGAAGCTGTATAAAAATCAATGACTAAAGAAATTCCAAATTTAATTCTAAATTTCCTCTTGTTATTTCTGCTACAGAGGCGGTTTTTTTGCAAAGCTGTCGTAACATCAAGCGACCCGAAGTCACATAAACCATGCTAGCACTCGAAGCCGGGTTT
>RXIW01000048.1 GCA_003989065.1 Candidatus Competibacteraceae bacterium | reverse complement strand
ACTTTTCGTGGTCGTCCAGTGGTATAAGGTTCGATCTCTTCCAACGCTTCTTTTAAGATTCCCCATTCTTCATCCGTTATATCGCTTGGGTATCTTTTTACTGAAACTTCTTTAGGCCATGCCATTTATTACCTCGAATAGAATTATTAAAATCAGAATAATCTTTAAATTCTACCAAAATCACACCATAAAAATCAATGACTTAATTTTTATACAGCTTCTCAGGTCTCTTTTAGCGCTACTGGTGGCGTAACCAAACGCACTTGTTCGGATCTCACGGTGTAAACCGCATCCACCGAACCACACCCGATCGCATCGGGGCGGGATTTGCCGGGCCGGCTGCGGCATAATGCGCAGTCCAAACCATAAGATGATCCGTCCCGATACCACCAGGAACCGCTCATGTCCGAATTGACTTCCTCCGGCCAGGCCGATGTGACGCCGGCCGCCCCTGCCGCCGCTCCGGCGAACAAACCTCAAGCCCAGACCGGTGAAAAGCTGCGCGGCGCCGAAAAGGTCGCCCGCATTCCGATTAAGGTCGCCCCGAGCGATCCCAAACAGCGTCTGCGCAAGCCGGCCTGGATTCGCGCCAGTTTCCCCGGCACCCCGGAAGTGATGCGGCTCAAGCAGATCCTGCGCGACAATCGCCTGCACACGGTGTGCGAGGAAGCCAGCTGCCCGAATCTGGGCGAATGCTTCGGCCACGGCACCGCGACCTTCATGATCATGGGCGATATCTGCACCCGCCGCTGTCCGTTCTGCGATGTGGGACACGGTCGCCCCAATCCGCTCGATCCGGACGAGCCAGAGAATCTGGCCCGCACCGTCGCGGCCATGGCGCTGAAATACGTGGTGATCACCTCGGTGGACCGCGACGATCTGCGCGATGGCGGCGCGGCCCATTTCGCCGAGTGCATTCGAGCGACCCGTGCGGCCCAGCCGGGCATCGCCATCGAGATCCTGACCCCCGATTTCCGCGGACGGATGGATCTGGCGCTGGAAATTCTGGCGCCGCAGCCGCCGGATGTGTTCAATCATAATCTGGAAACCGTGCCGCGCCTGTATCGGCAGTCCCGACCTGGGGCCGATTACGCCTACTCGCTGACCTTGCTGCAGCGCTTCAAGGCCCGTCATCCCGCTGTCCCGACCAAATCGGGCCTGATGCTGGGCTTGGGCGAGACGCTGGAGGAGATTCGGGAGGTGATGCGCGACTTGCGGGCGCACGAGGTGGAGATGCTGACCCTGGGCCAATATCTGCAGCCCAGCGCCCATCACCTGGCGGTGCAGCGCTACGTCACGCCGGAGGAGTTCGAACAACTGCGCGAATTCGGCGAGACGCTGGGCTTTACCCATGTCGCTTCCGCGCCGCTGGTGCGCTCGTCCTATCATGCCGATGCCCAGGCCAAGCGCGCCCTGGAAGGCTGACGAGCCGCGCGTTGCCCGCTACGGCTAAGGCGATGACGGTATCGTCTTAGCTGGGCGGATGGGCAGGCGGTTCGGCGGTAGGCGGCGGGGCTGCATCGTCGGTGGCGTCACCGACGGCTGCGGCGTTCTGTTCGGCGTCGCGGTCGTGGGCATGGTCCTTGGCGATCAGCATGTAGATGGCCGGTACCGCGAACAGGGTGAATAGCGTACCTACCGCCATGCCGCCGACCAGCACCAGGCCGATGGAATTACGGGCAGCCGCGCCAGCGCCGGTCACGAAGGTCAGCGGCAAATGGCCGGCGATGGTAGCGGCGGTGGTCATCAGGATGGGCCGCAGCCGGATCAGTGAAGCCTCGCGCACCGCCGCCAGCTTGGCCCAGCCCTCGCGCTGCAGAGTGTTGGCGAATTCTACGATCAGGATCCCGTTCTTGGCGATCAGCCCAATCAGCGTCACCAACCCCACCTTGGCGTAGATGTTCAGCGTGCTGGTCCAGCCGGCGGTCAGCGGAAAGGGGATATTGGGGTTGGGCATCTTCAGGAAGGTGAAGATCAAGGCCCCGAACAGCGCCAGCGGCACTGAGCCGAGCAGGATGATCAGCGGGTCGCGGAAGCTGTTGAACTGGGCGGCCAGCACCAGGAAGATCAGGATAATGGCGAAGCCCATGATCTTGAAGAAGCGCGCGCCACCCTCGGTGCGCAACTGGCGCGATTCGCCGGTGTAGTCGATCACATAACCCTTGGGCATGATCTTGGCCGCTTCGTCTTCCAGGAAGCGCAGGGCCTGATCGAGCGGGCGCAGCGCGACGCCGCTGATCTTCACCGCGTTCAATTGCTGGAAGCGGTTGAGCGAACGCGGTTCGGTGCTGTTGTGCAGGGAAGCGACCGAACTCAGCGGCAGCAGCTGGTTGTTCGGGCCGGTCACATAGATGTCTTCCAGCTGGTCGGGATTGAGGCGGCCCACCCGTTGGATCTGCGGGATGACCTTGTAGCTGCGGCCGTCGATGTTGAAGCGGTTGACGTAGTTGCCGCCCACGGCAGCGGTCAGATCCGCCCCGACCTGTTGCAGGTTCAGCCCGAGCGCGGCGACCTTGTCGCGGTCGATCTGGATTTCGGTCTGCGGCTGGTCGATCTTGACGTCGATGATCGGCGGAAAGGCGAACATGCCGCTCTGGGCCGCCTTGGCCTGCAGCTGCTGGGCGATGTCCAGGATCTCACGGGTTTCGGCGGTCGAGGCGATGATGAATTCGACCGGGAATTGTCCACCGCCCGGCAGGGCCGGCGGGGTGATCGGGAACATCTGGATGCCGGGAATGTTGTGCAGCTTCCCTTGCACCTCGGGCAGGATCTGCGAGACGGTGCGCTGGCGCTCCTTCCAGGGTTTGACCACCATGCCGCCAAAGCCGGAGGTGGGCATGGTGAGCAGGAAGGTGAATTCGGTCTCCGGTATGTTGAGGAACACCTGATTGGCAGCGTTGGTGAACCGGCTGGTCTGGTCGAGCGTGGCATTGGCCGAAGTGTCGACGATGCCGAAGATGACGCCCTGATCCTCCATCGGGGCCAGCTCCTCGGCCGAGAACATCCACATGGGCACGATCAGGATCGTCAGGGTGATCCACAACAAATAAACCGCCGGACGCGCGCTCAGGGTTTCGTCCAGCCGCCGCCCGTAGAATTGTTTGAGGCGGTCGAAGGCGGCATTGATGTGGGCCGGCAGCCAGTGTTGTTCGTCCTCGGTATTGAGCAGCTTGGACGCCAGCATCGGCGATAGGGTCAGCGCCACGACGCCGGAGATGGTCACCGCACCGGCCAGGGTAAAGGCGAATTCGCGAAACAGCGAACCGGTCAGACCGCCCTGCAGGCCGATGGGGGTATAAACCGCGACCAGGGTAAAGGTCATGGCGATGATCGGGCCGGTCAGTTCGCGACCGCTGAGCAGGGCGGCCTCGAACGGGCTGCGGCCATCGCGCAGGTGGCGTTCGACGTTTTCCACCACCACGATGGCGTCGTCCACCACCAGACCGACCGACAGCACGATGGCCAGCAGGGTCAGCAGGTTGACGGTGAAGCCGAACACCTGCATCAGGAACACCCCGCCGATCAGCGAGATCGGGATCGCCACCACCGGCACCAGTACCGAGCGGATCGAGCCGAGGAACAGGAAGATGATGACCACCACGATCAGCAGGGTATCGCCGAGGGTCTTGACCACTTCGTGGATGGCGTTGTTGATGTAGTTGGTGGCGTCGTAGGCGATATAGGCTTGCAGGCCGGTCGGCAGATCCTTCTGGATCAAATCCATTTCGGCCCGGACCCGTTTGATGACGTCGATGGAGTTGGCGTTGGGCAGCGGGAAGATACCCATGAAGACCGCAGTCTGCCCGGAGAAGCGCACCTCGGTATCGTAATCCTCGGCCCCCAGCGCGACGTCGGCGATGTCGGACAGTCGCACCAGCGCCCCGTCTTGCGCGCGGATCACCAGATTCTTGAATTCCTCGACCGAGCGCAGGTCGGTGTCGGCGGTCAGGTTGACCTCGATCAGCGCCCCCTTGGTACGGCCCAGGGCGGCTAGATAATTATTGGCGGCCAGGGCCTGGCGCACCTGCACCGGACTGATATTGAGCGCCGCCATCCGATCGGGCTTCAGCCAGACCCGCATGGCGAAGGTCCGTCCGCCGAGAATCTCGGCCCGCTGCACCCCTTCCAGGGCCGACAAGCGAGGCTGCACCACTCGCACCAGATAATCGGTGATTTCGTTCTGGGCCAGGGTGTCGGAAGAGAAGCTGAGATAGGCCGAGGCGAACTGGCTGTCGGCCGATTCGATGTTGAGCACCGGCACTTCGGCTTCGGGTGGCAGGTCGCCGCGCACCTGATCCACCTTGGAGCTGATTTCGGCCAGCGCCTTGGTCGGATCGTAGTTGAGCTTGAGGCGGGCGGTGATGGTCGACAGACCCTGGGCGCTCTTGGATTCCAGATACTCGATGCCGTCGGCGGCGGCGATGGCCCGCTCCAGCGGGGTGGTGATGAAGCCGCGCACCAGATCGGCGTTGGCGCCGATATAAGTGGTGGTCACCGTCACGCTGGCGTTGTCGCTGCGCGGATATTGCCGCACGTTCAAGGTGAAGACGGCCTGTAGGCCAGCGATGATGATGACCAGATTGACGACGATCGCCAGGATGGGCCGGCTGACGAACAGATCGGTAAAGGACTTCATGGGATCAGGAATTGGCCGGCTTGGGAGCAGTCTGGAAATCCGGAGCCAACTTGTTGTCCACCACCACGCTCATGCCGTTGCGCAGCTTGAACACCCCGGTGGTGACGATACTCTGGCCAACGTTCAGTCCGGAGGCGACCACCACGAAATCGCCGCGGGTCTTGCCCAGCCGAACGAATTTCTGGTTGAGGGCCTTGCCGACCTTGCCGGTTTTTTCGTCCTTCTTGTCCTCGACCACGAACACCGAGTCGCCATAGGGGGCATAGAGCACGGCGGTGGCGGGGATCATCAGCACCGGTTCGGTCTTGGGCAGCACGGCGGCCACATTCACGAACATGCCGGGGCGCAGCAGCTCCTTGGCGTTGGCCAGCGTGGCCCGCAGCCGGACGTTGCGGGTGGCGGTGTCGACATCGGGATTGATGGCGGTCAACTTGCCCTCGAAGGTCTGGCCGGGGAAGGCGTCGGTGGTGACCTGGACCGCCATCCCGACGCTGAGTTGGGCCAGACGCTGCTGGGGCAGGGCGAAATCGACGTAGACCGGATCGAGCGACTGCAGCGAGACGACCGAATCGCCGTTGTTGAGAAACTGACCCAGGTTGACTTGGCGGATGCCGAGTCGGCCGGTGAACGGTGCGACGATGGATTTCTTGGCGATGGCCGCCCGGATGTTGTCCATCTGGGCGTTGGCCTGTTTGGCCTGGGCGTCGGCGGCGTCGAAGTCGGCCTGCGACACCAGGTTCTTGGTGCGCAGGTCGCGAGCCCGGGCCAGGTTGGCGTGGGCCAGATCGGCGCTGGCGGCGGCCGAGCGCAGCTGGGCCTGTTCGACCGAGGTATCGAGCTCTACCAGGGTATCGCCGGTTTTGACCGTTTTCCCCGAGTCGAAGGCAATCCGGGTGATGGTGCCCGCCACTTCAGCGCCCAGGGTAACGCCCTGCACGGCGACCACCGAGCCGACCGCGTTCAGAGTGGGCTGCCAGGTGTCCTGCTTGACCTCGGCGGTGGTGACGGTTTCCGGCGGCAGCGCGAAATGCTCGCCAGCGGCAAACATGGTTTTGAACTGCAACAATTTGGTGCCGGCGAGCGCGCCGACCAGCAGCAGCAGGCCGAAGATCGTCAGGATGATTTTCTTGATCATAAAGGGCTTAGTGCATGCGGAGCGTTGCAGGTTCGAGAAGGTGGAGGCGCTGACTACCAGTGACATCCATCTTACCCGATGATCCAAGTAAGATTGATGTCATTCTGGTCATGTGTGCATGAGGCGCACGGCGCGGCGGTGCGAGATCCGAGTGGTCGGCAGCGCACCGGCGGCGGTCATTTGACCCGCATGCCGGGCTCCGCTCCGCTGTCAGGGCTGAGCAGGTAGATGCCACCGCCACCGCCCGCCGCCAGGATCATGCCCTCGGAGACGCCGAAACGCATCTTGCGCGGGGCCAGGTTGGCGACCATGATCGTGAGCCGTCCCAGCAGCTGTTCGGGAGCGTAAGCCGACTTGATGCCGGCAAACACCTGGCGGGTCTCGCCGCCGAGATCCAGTTCCAGCCGCACCAGCTTGTCCGCGCCCACCACCGCTTCGGCCTTGACGATCCGCGCCACCCGCAAATCGAGTTTGGCGAAATCCTCGATGGAGACGGCCGGGCCGATGGGATCGCTGGCCAGGTGGCCGGCCGGTTGGGCGACTTCCTCGGCAGCAGGGTAGCTCTCCTTGGAATCTTCCACCATGGCGGCGATCTGGCGCATCTCGATCCGTTGCAGCAGGGGTTTGTATTCGACGATGGTGTGATCCAGCAGCGGGGTGGCGAGATCCGCCCAGCACAGCGGGTCGATTTGCAGGAACTGTTCGACCTGGGCGGCAATGCCAGGCAACACTGGCTTAAGGTAGAGGATCAGGGTCCGGAACAGGTTCAGGCCCAGGCTGCACACGGTCTGCACCTCGGCCTCGGCCCCGGCCTGCTTGGCCAAAGCCCACGGTTTTTTCTCATCGATATACTGGTTGGCGCGGTCGGCCAGCGCCATGATCTCGCGCATCGCCCGGCCGAATTCCCGCCGCTCGTAAGCCTGGGCGATGGAATCGCCGGCGGCGACAAAGTCGGCGTACAGCGTCGGTTCCGCCAGTGTCCCGGCCAGGCGACCGTCGAAGCGGCGGGTGATGAATCCGGCGCAACGGCTGGCGATGTTGACCAGCTTGCCCACCAGATCGCTGTTGACCCGTTGCAGGAAGTCGTCGAAATTCAGGTCGAGATCATCGATGCCGTCGCTCAGCTTGGTGGCGAAGTAATAGCGCAGGCATTCCGGGCGTAGATAGTCGAGATAGGTGCGGGCCTTGATGAAGGTGCCGCGTGATTTCGACATCTTCTGGCCGTCCACGGTCAGGAAGCCGTGGCAGTTGACCGCGGTCGGTTTGCGGAAGCCGGCTCCGGTCAGCATGGCTGGCCAGAACAGAATGTGGAAATAGGCGATGTCCTTGCCGATGAAGTGATACACCTCGGTGCCGCTGTCCGGATTCCAGAAGTCGGCGAAATCCAGGCCGACGCGGCTGCAGTAGTTCTGGAAACTGGCCATGTAGCCGATCGGCGCGTCCAGCCAGACGTAGAAGTACTTGCCGGGCGCATCGGGGATTTCGAAGCCCCAGTAGGGCGCATCGCGGGAGATGTCCCATTCCTGCAGGCCGGCCGTGAACCACTCGTTGAGCTTGTTGGCCATCTGCGGCTGAATGGTGCCGCTGCCGATCCATTCCTTCAGCATGGCCTCGAAATCGGCCAGCTTGAAGAACAGATGCAGCGATTCCTTGGTGATCGGCGTCGCGCCGGAGATGACGGAGCGAGGATTCTTCAAATCGGTGGGCGAGTAGGTCGAGCCACAGTTTTCGCAACTGTCGCCGTACTGGTCCGGCGTGCCGCAGCGCGGGCATTCGCCCTTGATGAAACGATCCGGCAGGAACATCTGTTTTTCCGGATCGTAAGCCTGGGTGATGACCCGGCGATTGATATGGCCGGCCGCGTCGAGCCGGCTGTAGATCAACTCGGCGTAATGGCGATTTTCCGGCGAATGGGTCGAATAATAGTTGTCGAATTCAATCAGGAAATCGCCGAAATCGGCGTAATGTTCCTGCCAGACCCGCGCGATCAGCTGTTCCGGTTGGAGGCCCTCCTGCTCGGCGCGCAGCATGATCGGAGTGCCGTGAGCATCGTCGGCGCAGAGGTAGTGGCATTCGTGGCCGCGCAGCTTCTGGAAGCGGACCCAGATGTCGGTCTGGATGTATTCGACCAGATGGCCGATGTGGATCGGACCGTTGGCGTAGGGCAGGGCGCTGGTGACGAGAATTCGACGGGTTCGGTCGCTCATGATACGGAAAGTGGCGGTCACTGGATCGGAAGTCAGCTAAATTAGCAGTATTCCGGCGTCGCTGTCATCCATCGATGGCGGAATCGGTGACGGGGGTGGTGTGCAGCGCGGCAATCGAGGCGGAGGAGGTTCGGATGCGTAGCAAGAACAGATGGGCTGGGTCGATGATAGCGATGGGCCTGATGGCGGCTGGTTCGGCTCAGGCCCAGAACGGAACCCTGGCGGAAGAGATCTGGAGCCAGAATTTTTGCGAGCAAGCGGTTAGTCTGGCGGCGCAGCGGGGCGAAAGTCAGCAGGCCCTGAATCTGGTCGACTGTCCCCTGCTGAATTACTATCAACCCTCTTACTGGCAATGCGTGATCGCTGCCATGAAAGCCGATGCACGCCTGCCCCTGGCCGCTGCCCGGCAACAGTGTCTCGCCAATTACTGATGTTGAGCGGGTATCGACTTGCGAGACCGGGTTGCGGGCCGTGGTGGTCCGCCCTGGCTCGTTCCATTTGCTATCTCTGGAGAAATCCTCTATGACCGCGATATCGCGCGCCGATGTGGAAAGCGCCCTCAAGGGCTATGTAGACCCCTATCTGGACCAGGATCTGGTCGCAGCCAACTGCGTCCGTGAGATCCAGATCGATGCGGGCCGGCTCGAGGTCGCGGTGGAACTGGGTTTCCCTGCAGCCGGTTATCGGGAGACCTTGAGCGCTGCGCTGCGTGAGCGGCTGGCGGCGTTGCCTGGGGTCGGGGAAGTGACCCTTCGGGTGGACAGCAAGATCGTGGCCCACGATGTGCAGAAGGGTCTGACGCCGTTGCCTGGGGTGAAGAACATCATCGCGGTAGCGTCCGGCAAGGGCGGCGTGGGCAAGTCCACCACCGCAGTCAACCTAGCGCTGGCTTTGCACGCCGAGGGGGCCACCGTCGGGCTGCTGGACGCCGATATCTACGGTCCCAGCCAGCCGCGAATGCTGGGTTCGAGCGAGCAGCCGGAATCGCCGGACGGCAAGTCGCTGAATCCGGTGATGAGCCACGGCATTCAATCCATGTCCATCGGCTATCTGATCGAGGAAGAGACGCCGATGATCTGGCGCGGACCGATGGTCACCCAGGCGCTGGAGCAGCTGTTGCGCGATACTCGCTGGCGGGATTTGGATTATCTGGTGATCGACCTGCCGCCCGGCACCGGCGATACCCAGCTGACCCTGTCGCAAAAGGTGCCGGTCAGCGGCGCGGTCATCGTCACCACTCCCCAGGATATTGCCCTACTGGACGCTCGACGGGGCTTGAAGATGTTCGAGAAGGTGGAGGTGCCGGTGCTCGGCATCGTCGAGAACATGAGCATCCACATCTGCTCGAACTGTGGCCACGAGGAGCACATCTTCGGCGAGGGCGGTGGTCAGCGCATGGCCGCGCAATATGGCGTGCCGTTTTTGGGTTCGCTGCCGCTGGATATCCGTATCCGTCAGGAAACCGACAATGGCCAGCCGACGGTAGCCGCCGAGCCGGACAGCCGCATCGCCGAGCTGTATCGGGATATCGCCCGCCGTGCCGCCGCCCGGTTGTCCCTGCAGGCCAAGAACTACAGCCACAAGTTTCCTAAGATCGTCATTCAGAATACGTAAAGCTTTCTGCCGCTATGGTGGGGGCGAAGTTTCCCACCATACCAACGCAATGGAGAGAATCGACATGAAACTGGTGAAAGCGAGTCTGATGGCTCTGGCTGTGGTTGGCTTGTTTGCCGGCGCGGTCGAGGATGCGGCGGCGGTGACCAAATGCCGCGAGGTGATTTCGCATGGTCAGGTGGTCAAGCGCACTTGCACCACCAAGCCGGCTTATCGCACCGTGTGCAACACCTATTGGCGTCATGGGGTCAAGCACCGCGATTGCCGCCGGGTCTATTACTGATTGATCACCTATGGAGCGCGGCGCGGGCCGCGCTTCGCTTTTGTGAGGAGCTGACGGTGCGCCTGTGCGACCGTGATATCGAGCAATGTTTGGCAGAAGGCAGGATTCGCATCGAACCGCTTCCCGCGCCCGGTCGGATCAATGGGGTCAGCGTGGATTTGCATCTGGGCAACCGCTTTCGGGTGTTCAACGACCACGCGGCGTCCCATATCGATCTGAGCGGTCCGCGCGAAGAGGTGGATTGCGCCATCAATCGGATCATGAGCAAGGAGATTCCGATTGCCTCGGACGGCGCGTTTTTCCTCCATCCCGGCGAATTGGCGCTGGCGGTGACGGCCGAGACCCTCACGGTGCCGGACGATCTGGTCGGTTGGCTGGACGGTCGCTCCAGCTTGGCCCGGCTGGGGTTGATGGTCCATGTGACCGCCCATCGCATCGATCCCGGCTGGAGCGGGGCCATCGTGCTGGAATGTTTCAACAGCGGCAAGCTGCCGCTGGCGCTGCGGCCCGGCATGCCGATTTGCGCCATCAGTTTCGAGATGCTGTCTGGCCCTGCCTTGCGGCCCTATCACAAGCGCCAGGACGCCAAGTACCAGCGCCAGAGCGGTCCAATCCCGAGCCGGATCGGCGATGACGAACCGCTCGATCCGGGATCGACCCGGACCCGCGAGTGAGCGGGGGTAGACTGCTCGCTGCAGGATTTGATGGGTTTTCTGGACGATTTTAAGGCGCGAGGTCAGTGGGTGTGCGGCGGTAATGACGTCACTGCTTTGAGCTTATTTCGTCTGGTCGATGGCTACCCCCTGCCCGTGTGTGTCTTGACCCGTGCGTCCCAGTGTCGAGGGTTTCTCGAGGTGGCGGACTTTAGGCTATTGTGCGGCAAAAAAGCAGTACTATTATGGACTTCACGGCAGGAGTAATTCAGATGACGCGGGAACACTTGCGAGCGATGCATTCCCGCGCCGAACGCATCGAACGGCGGCTAGAACTTGACGACCCCGCACCCTGATGATGGACCTACGCCATGGCGACGCCTACCATTTACGAAACCGATTTCTACCTATGGACCCAGCAACAGGCCGCGCTGTTACGCCAAGGGCAGTTAACAGAACTTGATACCGCCCACTTGATTGATGAGATTGAGGATATGGGCGCAAATAGTCGGAACGCGCTGGGTAGCTATCTTGAATTGATCTTGCTCCACTTGCTTAAGTGGCAGTATCAACCGGAACGACGCGGAAGTAGTTGGAGAGCTAGTATCCGTAACAGTAGAAACCGGATTGAACGACTTATCGAATTCAGTCCTAGCTTACGTCGCAAGATTCCAGAGCAGCTTACTACTGAATACCGGCGAGCCCGGCAGGATGCTTCTGATGAAACCGGCCTACCGTTGGCCACCTTCCCGGAAGCCTGTCCGTTTACGGTTGAACAAATCCTGGACCCGGATTACTGGCCGAATTGAAAGCAGCTGATATCCGCGTCGTTCCTTGCGGCGGCGCTGGCGTTCCAGTGCTTCCTGCGCTTCATCGACGGTCGGGTAGGGGGTCGAGCGCATTTGTCCACCTTGACCGACTCGGCCCCATTCCCGGATCAAGCACCAGGCTCCGAACAAATCGAGCTGCACGTCCAGCCGGTAGTAGCGATGGAGATTGCGGGCCGGGTCACAGCGAATGAGCGTTATTCCAGTCATGCCGTCAGTCGCGAGAGAGTGCTGTGACTGACATTGTAGCTGCGGGCGATGGCGGTGACGGTCTCGCCCTGCAGCAATGGCCGTCCGTGCAAGGTGAGCGGTTCGTTCGTCTAGCGCCCGCCGTCCTGCTCCAGCCGCAACGGCTGTTCCAGCACCGCTCCGTCGAAACAGACTTGCTCTCCCATCAGTTGCAGGCGGCCCTCCGCAAACCAGCGAATGGCTTGCGGATAGAGACGATGCTCCTGTTCCAGCACCCGCGCCGCCAGGATATCGGGATCGTCACCGGACAGGACCGGCACCCGCGCCTGCACGATGACCGGTCCGCCGTCCAGCTCGGCGGTCACGAAATGGATGCTGGCGCCATGCTCGTCTTCCCCAGCAGCGATAGCCCGCTCATGGGTGTGCAGGCCGCGGAACTTGGGTAGCAGCGATGGGTGAATGTTGAACAGGCGGCCGCGATAGTGCTCGGTAAAGCCGGCGGTCAGAACCCGCATGAACCCGGCCAGAATCACCAGATCCGGTTGGTATGGGTCGATCCGCTCGATCAAGGCGGCTTCGAAAGCAGGCCGGTCGGCATAGGGCTGGTGATCCAGCTCCAGGGTTGGAACGCCGGCCCGTTGGGCGCGCTCCAAACCTTGCACACCGGGACGGTTACTGATCACCGCCGCCACCTCGACCGGCAGTTCCCCGCTTGCCGCCTGATCGAGAATGGCCTGCAGGTTGCTGCCGCGTCCGGAGATCAGCACCACTAGGCGGATTTTTCGGGCCGCACTCATGCCTGAAACTCCACATGTGGCTCACCCGCGCCGCTGGCGATATGACCCAGCCGCCAGACGGTTTCGCCGGCTTCGCGCAGCAGGGTCTGCGCCCGTTCGGCATCGTCCGCCGCCACGCAGATTACCAATCCCACCCCACAATTGAAGGTGCGCCACATCTCGGCTTCGGCCACGCCACCCTGCTGCTGCAGCCATTGAAACACCGCCGGCCGTTGCCAGCTGTGGGGATCGATGACCGCCTTGGTGTCGATCGGCAACACGCGGGGCAGATTTTCGGTCAGGCCGCCGCCGGTGATATGGGCGATGGTGCGCACCGGAATCTGCTCCAGCAGGCGCAGGACCGGCTTGACGTAGATGCGGGTCGGGGCCAGCAACACTTCGCCCAGGGTGCGGCCGGCGGCGAAAGGCTGCTCCAGATCGGCGCCGCTGACCGTCACGATCTTGCGGATCAGCGAATAGCCGTTGGAGTGCGGGCCGGAGGAGGCCAGGCCGAGCAGTACGTCACCGACCTGTACCTGTGCGCTATCGAGGATGCGGCTCTTTTCCACCACCCCGACGCAGAAGCCGGCCAAGTCGTAATCGCCATCGGCGTACATCCCCGGCATTTCGGCGGTTTCTCCGCCCACCAGCGCCGCCCCGGCCTGTTCGCAGCCGTCGGCGATGCCCTGGATCACCGTAGCCGCAACATCCACATCCAGCTTGCCGGTCGCGTAATAATCCAGGAAGAACAGCGGCTCGGCACCGGCAACCAGCACATCGTTGACGCACATCGCCACCAGATCGATGCCGATGGTGCCATGCCGGTTCAATTCCAGGGCCAGCTTGAGCTTGGTGCCGACCCCATCGGTGCCGGAGACCAGCACCGGTTGGCGGTAGCGATCCAGCGGCAATTCGAACAGGGCGCCGAAGCCGCCCAGACCGCCCAGCACCCCAGGCCGGAGCGTGCGGCGGGCGTGGGGCTTGATGCGGTCCACCAGCCGGTTACCGGCATCGATATCGACCCCGGCGTCGCGGTAGCTGAGCGCGGGGGAGGAAGCATGTGGGTCGTTCACGGATTGGGCAGCCTCGTTTGCGTGGTATTCCTGCCGGCGATTTTGGCGCGGGTTGTGCTATCTTACCAAACTTCATCTTATTGCCAGTCGATGCCAGGGAATCACCGTGATTGTCGAGTCTTACAACCCACAGGTTCTTGAAGCGGAAGCGCAACGCCACTGGGACGAGCAGGGAACTTTCGCCGTGCGCGAGGAGCCAGGCCGCGAGAAATACTACTGCCTGTCGATGTTTCCCTATCCCAGTGGCCGCCTGCACATGGGTCATGTACGCAACTACACCATCGGCGACGTGATCGCCCGCTATCAGCGCATGCTGGGCCGCAACGTGCTGCAGCCGATGGGTTGGGATGCTTTCGGCCTGCCGGCGGAGAACGCGGCGCTGGCGTCCAGAGTAGCGCCAGCCCAGTGGACCTTCGACAACATCGCCTATATGAAGCGGCAGCTGCGTTCGCTGGGTTTCGGCCTGGACTGGGATCGTGAAGTGGCGACCTGCCGGCCCGAGTACTACCGCTGGAATCAGTGGCTGTTCCTGCGCATGTTGGAGCGCGGCATCGTCTATCTGAAGACCGGGGTAGTGAACTGGGACCCGGTCGATCAGACCGTGCTGGCCAACGAACAGGTGATCGACGGGCGCGGCTGGCGTACCGGTGCGGTGGTCGAGAAGCGGGAAATCCCGATGTACTACATGGCGATCACCCGCTACGCCGAGGAGTTGCTGTCGGCGCTGGACCAGCTACCGGGCTGGCCCGAGCAGGTCAAGCTGATGCAGAAGAACTGGATCGGCAAGAGCCACGGGGTGCGCATCGGTTTCCCGCACACCGTCGGCGAGGGCGGCGTTCTGTGGGTCTTCACCACTCGGGCCGATACCCTGATGGGCGCGACCTACGTGGCCGTGGCCGCCGAGCATCCGCTGGCGCTCCATGCCGCCCAGGACAATCCCGCCTTGGCCGCTTTCATCGACGAATGCCGTCGCGGTGGCGTCACCGAGGCCGAGCTGGCGACCCAGGACAAGAAGGGCATGGCCACCGGCCTGACCGTGACCCATCCCCTGACCGGCGAGGCGTTGCCGGTGTGGGTGGCCAACTACGTGCTGATGGGCTACGGCGAGGGCGCGGTGATGGCGGTGCCGGCTCACGACGAACGCGATTTTGCCTTCGCTCTGCAATTCGGTTTGTCGATCAAACCGGTGATCCGCACCAGCGCCGGCGACGGCACCCCGGCGCCTTGGCGTGATGCCTACGCCGAACATGGCGTCTGCATCAATTCGGGTCGGTACGATGGCCTCGATTTCGAGCAAGCCGTCGATGCCATCGCCGCCGATCTGAGCGCCCGCAACTTGGGCGAGAAGAAAGTGACCTGGCGGTTGCGCGACTGGGGTATCTCCCGCCAGCGTTACTGGGGCACGCCGATCCCGATCGTCCATTGTCCCGACTGTGGCGCGGTCCCGGTTCCCGATGAACAGTTGCCGGTCGTGCTGCCGACGCATCTGGTGCCGGACGGTTCCGGCAACCCACTCAACAAGTATCCCGAATTCCTCGAGTGCGCCTGCCCCCAGTGCGGCCAGCCGGCCCGGCGCGAGACCGATACCATGGACACCTTCGTGGATTCGTCCTGGTATTTCTTCCGCTACTGCACGCCGGGCGCGGCGACGATGACCGATGCGCGCGCCGATTACTGGATGCCGGTCGATCAATATATCGGCGGTATCGAGCACGCCATCCTGCATCTGCTGTACGCCCGGTTCTGGACCAAGGTGATGCGCGACTGCGGCCTGACCCAGGTGGCGGAGCCGTTCACCAACCTGCTGACCCAGGGCATGGTGGTCGCGCCCACCTTCTTCCGGGAAGGCGCGGACGGCCGCAAGCAGTGGATCAATCCCGCCGCCGTGGCGGTGAGCACCGACGACAAGGGCCGGCCGATCGCCGCGACCCTGCGCGACGATGGCCAGCCGGTGACGGTGGGGGCTATCGAGAAGATGGCCAAGTCCAAGAACAACGGCGTCGATCCGCAGTCCCTGATCGAGCAGTACGGGGCCGATACCGCCCGTCTGTTCATGATGTTCGCCGCGCCGCCCGATCAGGCGCTGGAATGGTCGGACGCCGGGGTGGCGGGCGCTTACCGCTTCCTGCGGCGGCTGTGGGCTTTCGCCGCCGAGCATCAGGAGGCCATCCGGACGGCGGGAGCGGTCGATGGCGCAACTTTGGACGAGGGCTTGCGCGCCATCCGCCGCGAGCTGCACGAGTCCTTGCGGCAGGCGTTGTACGATTTCGGTCGGCATCAGTTCAATACGGTGATTTCCGGCGCGATGAAGATTCTCAACGCCCTGGGCCGGATCGAAGCCGGTGCGCAGGCCGCCGCCGTGCGCCGCGAAGGTCTGAGTATCCTGCTGCGCTTGTTGTCGCCGATCGTGCCGCACATCGCCCATGCCCTGTGGCGGGGAATGGATTACGGCGACGATGTGCTCCATGCCACCTGGCCGGCCCCGGACGAGGCCGCGTTGCAGCGGTCGATGGTGACGCTGGTGGTGCAGGTCAACGGCAAGCTGCGAGCTCAGATCGAGACGCCGGTGGATGCTGACCGGGCGCTGATCGAGCAGATCGCCCAGGCCGAGCCGAACGTGACGCGCTTCGTCGAGGGCAAGCCGATCCGCAAGATCGTGATCGTGCCCGGCAAGCTGGTCAACGTGGTGTGTTGAACGCGTGGGTCGAAACGGCCCTCGCCCGATAGGCGCGGGGCAGGGGGTGAGAGCGATGCGACGCCGGATCGTTCAGGCTATGCTGAGCGCAGCAGCGCTGCTAGCGCTACTACTGGGCGGTTGCGGCTTCCAGTTGCGCGGCCAAGTGCAGTTGCCGAAGGAGCTAGCCGTAGTCTACATTGACAGCGTGCGCGGCGTAGGCGTCCCTCCCGGCACCCTGAGCCGCAAGCTGGAGCAATTGCTGGCCAGCAGCGGGGCCGCCATTACCCACGATCGGGCGCAGGCGACGGCGATCATCACCATCTCGAACGAGAGCAGCGGTCGCCGCGCGGTCGCCGCCGACCGTTTCGACGTCAAGCGGGAATACTTCCTGATCTATAGCGCCGTCTATCAGGTCCACTTGGCCAACGGCAAGATTCTGATCGAGCCGGAAGGCGTCAATGTGAACCGCGCCCTGCTGTTCGACGAGAACCAGGTGCTGGCCTTCGAAGCCGCCCAGGAATCGCTGGAAGACAGCATGACCAGCGAACTGGCCTGGCAGATCGTCCGGCGGCTGCAGGCGCAGGCCGCCAAATCATCCTGAGGTTGTCGCTTGCGCTTGCGTCCCGACCAGCTGGCCACCCATCTGCGCAAGGCGTTGGCGTCGCTGTATCTGGTCCATGGCGAGGAGGTCCTGCTGGCGCAGGAGGCCGCCGACGCCATCCGGGCCGCCGCGCGCGAGCGGGGTCACGTCGAGCGGGAGTGCTTGACAGTAGGCGCCGGTTTCGACTGGAACGCCTTACGCCAGTCCCTGGCCAGTCCCTCACTGTTCGCCAGCCGGCGTTTGCTGGAGCTGCGGCTGGGCGATGCCAAGCCGGGCGAGACCGGATCCAAGGCCCTGATCGAGTGCGCGGCCCGGCCAGCGGCGGACGTGGTTCTGCTGGTTACCGCCGGCAAGTTGGACTGGCAGGTCCAGAAGGGGCGCTGGTTCACCGCGCTGGAGAGTGCTGGGGTCGCCGTCGCCGCCCAGGCGGTGGAGGCGCGACAGCTGCCAGCCTGGATCGAACGGCGGATGCGGAGTCGGGGGCTGAATCCGACCGCGGACGCTGTGGCGCTCTTAAGCGAGCGGATGGAAGGCAATTTGCTGGCCGCCGCCCAGGAAATCGAAAAACTACTCCTATTGACCGATGGTCAGCCGCTGGGGGCTGAGGCTATCCTACTGGCGGTAGGAGACTGCGCCCGTTACAACATCTATGATTGGGTGGAGGCAGCGTTGCTCGGCCAGCCGGAACGGACGGCGCGCATCCTGAATGGACTGCGCGGCGAAGGCGTCGAGCCGGCGCTGGTCAACTGGGCGCTGCATCGGGAAATCCGCACCCTGGCCGCGCTAGCTTTCGCCCGCGACCGACGGCAGGGGTTGGAGGCGGTGTTCGCCGCCCACAAGGTGTGGGAAAAGCGCAAGCCGACCCTGCTCCAGGCGTCGCAACGGCTCGATCTGGCCGGGTGCCGACGCTTGTTGAGGGACTGCGCCCGCGCCGATCGCCTGATCAAGGGGATCGAGCCGGGTTCCCCGTGGGAGGCGTTGCTGGACAATGGTCTGCGCTTGGCTGGCGTAGCGTTGCTGCCCGACCGGCCCGGCTGGAGCCAGGATTCGTAGCTAACCCGAGCGCCGCCGCGCATGCCGCGCCCGGCGTCGGAATGACAGGAACAGAATGGCATGACTGACAAGAGTATCGATGACTACATGATCGGGGTTGGCCAACGAGCTCGCGCCGCTTCCCGCCTGGTCGGCCGCGCCGAAACTCGGGTCAAGGATGCCGCCCTGCTGGCGATGGCTGCGGCGCTGGAGGTCGAACAGGAGCGCCTGCTGGCCGCCAACGGGCAGGACATGGAGGCCGGTCGGGCTTCGGGTCTGGATGCGGCCTTGTTGGATCGGCTGGAAATCACTCCGCAACGGGTCAAGGCGATGGCGCAGGGTCTGCGGGAAATCGCCGCCCAACCCGATCCAGTCGGCGAAATCAGCGATCTCAAGTATCGCCCGTCCGGCATCCAGGTCGGGCGTATGCGGGTTCCCCTGGGCGTGATCGGCATCATCTACGAGTCGCGGCCGAACGTGACCGCCGACGCGGCGGCCCTGTGCCTGAAGTCTGGCAATGCCGCCATCCTGCGCGGTGGGTCGGAGGCGTTCCATTCCAATCAGGCCATCAACGCCTGCATCCAGCAAGGTCTGGCGAGCGCTGGCCTGCCGGCCGACGCCATCCAGGTGATCGATACCCCGGACCGGGCGGCGGTCGGCGCGCTGATCCGCATGGCCGAGTATGTCGACGTGATCGTGCCGCGCGGCGGCAAGGGCCTGATCGAACGGGTCAGCCGTGAAGCGCGAGTGCCGGTGATCAAGCATCTGGATGGCGTCTGTCACGTCTATATCGACGACCGGGCCGACCTGAACAAGGCGTTCGCCGTGGCCTACAACGCCAAGACCCACCGCTACGGCACCTGCAACACCATGGAAACCCTGCTGGTGGCCGCCGACATCGCCGGCCAAGCATTGCCCGAACTGGGCCGGCGCTATCGGGAAGCCGGGGTGGAGTTGCGCGGCTGCGCCCGCACCCGCGACTGGTTGCCGGAGGCGCGGGTGGCGATCGAAGAGGACTGGGGCACCGAATATCTGGCGCCGATCCTGGCGATCCGGGTGGTCGACGATCTCGACCAGGCCATCGATCATATCAACCGCTATGGCTCCGCCCACACCGACGCCATCGTCACCGAAGACCTGAGTCGGGCGCGGCGTTTTCTGCGCGAGGTCGATTCCAGCTCGGTGATGGTGAACGCCTCCACCCGCTTCGCCGACGGCGGCGAATACGGCTTGGGCGCCGAGATCGGCATCAGCACCAACAAGCTGCACGCCCGTGGTCCGGTCGGGGCGGAAGGCTTGACCACCCTGAAATTCGTGGTCTTGGGCGATGGCCATATTCGCCAGTAAAACCGCCATGACTTCGTTTTATCCGCAGACCAAGGGCTCGAACCGATGACGGTCGAGGTGTCCGGCCCCATCGGTATCCTGGGCGGCACCTTCGACCCGATCCACTACGGCCATCTGCGGCCGGCGCTGGAACTGCTGGAGACGCTGGCGCTGGCCGAAGTCCGCTTCGTGCCGTGCCGGATTCCGGCCCATCGCGATGTTCCCGCCATCACGGCCGACCAGCGCCTGACGCTGGTGCAACTGGCCACCGCCGAGCAGGCCGGTTTCGTGGTCGACGATCGGGAACTGCGGCGCGAGGGGCCGTCCTACATGGTGGACACCCTGACGTCGCTGCGGGAAGACTTCGGCGTCGCGACCCCGCTGGCCTTGATCGTCGGCAGCGACGCTTTCCGTGAGTTGGACACCTGGCGGCGCTGGCGCGAATTGACCGGGCTGGCCCATATCGTGGTGATGCAGCGCCCTGGCGCGCAGGAGCCGTTTCGGCCGCTGTTGGCGGAATTTATCGCTCCGCGCGTGGTCTCCCATGTATCAGCGCTGCGCCAGCGGCCGGCCGGCGGGATTCTGTTCCAGCCGGTCACCCAATTGAGCATCTCCGCTACCCAGATCCGCGCTTTGCTGGCGCGTGGCCAGTCTCCCCGCTATCTATTGCCGGAAACGGCGCTGGCCTACATTCACCAGCGCGGCCTGTACCGGTCGCGACCTGATGCGTTCCCTGCCACTTCTTGATGAGGATGAACCGGATTCCATGCAACTCGAGGCTTTGCAACAGATTGTCGTAGACGCTCTGGAAGAATTGAAAGCGCACGATCTCCAGATCCTGGACGTGCGCAATATCGCTACTTTCACCGATCTGATGATCGTCGCCAGCGGCGCGTCCACCCGCCAGGTCAAGGCGTTGGCCGACAAGGTGGTCGAGAAATGCCTAGTGGCCGGGGTTCGGCCGTTGGGGGTCGAGGGCCAGCGCGAGGCCGAATGGATCCTGGTGGATCTGGGCGACATCGTGGTGCATGTCATGCTGCCCCAGACCCGCGATTTCTACAATCTGGAGAAGCTGTGGTCGGTGGATTCCGCCAAGGCGCTGCGGCGTCACGGCGCGTCCTGATCGAGTCGCCGTGAAGATTCATCTGCTGGCGGTCGGTACGCGCATGCCCGACTGGGTCAAGGCCGGTTATGCCGAATACGCCGAGCGCCTGCCACGGGAATGCGCGTTGCTCCTGAATGAAATCCCGGCCGGCAAGCGGGGGCGCAACGCCGCCGTAGCGCCCATCATCCGTGACGAGGGAGAGCGGCTGCTAGCGGCGATTCCGACCGGCTGCCGGGTGATCGCGCTGGACGAACGCGGCCAGGAATGGAGCACGACGGAGCTGGCCGAACGCCTGGCGGGCTGGCTGCAGGAAGGCGGCGACGTCAGCCTGCTGGTCGGCGGACCGGACGGCCTGGATGCGGCCTGCCGCGCCCGCGCCGATGGCGTCTGGTCGCTGTCGCGGCTGACCCTGCCGCATCCGCTGGTGCGGGTGGTGGTTGCCGAGCAGCTGTATCGGGCCTGGAGCCTGCTGCATCACCATCCCTATCATCGGGCTTGACATGCCGGCTCCACACCTGTACTTGGCTTCCGCTTCCCCGCGCCGCCGCGAACTGCTGCGCCAGATCGGCGTGCGCTACCGCCTGCTGCGGCTGGCGGTGGACGAAACGCCGCTGGCGGAGGAGTCGCCCCACGCCTATGTGGCGCGGCTGGCCCTGCTCAAGGCTCGCAGCGGTTGCGCGCGACTGGGGCGGCGACTGCCCGCGCTGGTGCTGGGCGCGGATACGGCGGTGGTGGTGGAAGGAGCGATCTTTGGCAAGCCGCGCGATCGGGCCGACGGTCTGGCGATGCTGGCGCGATTGTCCGGCTGTGAACACCAGGTCCTGAGCGCGGTGGCGCTGGCCACCCCGGAGCGAGACGCGGTCCGGGTCCAGGACAGTCGGGTCCGGTTTCGCGCCCTGACCCCGGCGGAGTGTCTGGCCTACTGGGACAGCGGCGAGCCGCAGGACAAGGCCGGCGGCTACGGCATTCAGGGCCGGGCGGCGGCGTTCATCGTCGAATTGCAGGGCAGTTACTCCGGCGTGATGGGGCTACCGCTGTTCGAAACCGCCGAGCTGCTGCGAGAATTCGGCGTCCATTACTGATACCTTGACGTTTTCCACCCACTACCATCATTCATCGACCGGGATAACCACCGTATGGCCACACGTACCGAAGGCGGCACTGGCGACGAAATTCTGATCAACGTCACCCCCCGCGAAACCCGGGTCGCCGTGGTCGAGAATGGCGTGTTGCAGGAAATTCTGATCGAGCGAGTCGGCAAGCGCGGCCTGGTCGGCAATATCTACAAGGGCCGGGTCTGTCGGGTGTTGCCGGGCATGGAAGCAGCCTTCGTGGATATCGGCCTGGAACGGGCAGCCTTCCTGCACGTCTCCGACATTCGCCCCGAGATCCTGCAGAACAACGGCGCGGCCACCAATGGCAACGGCGAACGGTTCAGCCTCGCCGTGACCGACTTGGTCCACGAAGGTCAGAACTTGGTGGTGCAGGTGATCAAGGACCCCATCGGCACCAAAGGGGCGCGCCTGACCACGCATGTGACCTTGCCTTCGCGCTTTCTGGTGTTTCTGGCCGATTCCGACGTAGCGGGGGTCTCGGTCAAGATCGACGGCGAACGCGAACGCCAGCGCCTGAAGGAGATGGTCAACGCCTTCCGCGCCGAATTCGGCGGCGGCTATATCGTCCGCACCGCGGCGGAGGGCGCCGAATCCTGGGCCTTGCGGGCCGACATGCAGTTCCTGCGGCGCTTGTGGAGCTCGATTCAGGAGCGCATCCACGAAGTGGCCGGCGTGGCCACCCTGTACGAAGACCTGCCCCTGGTGCTGCGGGTGTTGCGCGATTTCATCGGCGACGGCGTCGAAAAGGTCCGCATCGACTCGCGCGAAACCTGCCAGCGCATGTTGGAGTTCGCCGAAAAATTCGTGCCGGAGATGGTGCCGCGCCTGGAACATTATCCCGGCGAGCGGCCGATCTTCGAGCTGTATGGCATCGAGGACGAGATCCAGCGGGCGCTGGGCAAGAAGGTGCCGCTGAAATCCGGCGGCTATCTGGTGGTGGACCAGACCGAGGCTATGACCACGATCGACGTCAACACCGGCGCTTACGTCGGCCATCGCAATCTGGAAGAGACCATCTTCAAGACCAATCTGGAAGCGGCGGCGGCCATCGCCCGCCAGCTGCGGCTGCGCAATCTGGGCGGGATCATCATCCTCGATTTCATCGACATGGCCAGCGAGGAGCATCGTCAGGCTGTGCTGAAGGCGCTGGAAAAGCATCTGGAGAAGGATCGCGCCAAGAGCCACGTCTCGCAGGTTTCGCCGCTGGGGCTGGTGGAAATGACTCGCAAGCGCACCCGCGAGAGTCTGGAGCAGGTGCTGTGCGAGCCATGCCCGCTGTGCAGCGGCCGGGGTTCGATCAAGACCGCCGAAACGGTCAGCTACGAAATCTTTCGCGAGCTGTTGCGCGAGACACGCCAGTATGCGCCGCGCCAATTCGTGGTGCTGGCCGCGCCGGAAGTGGTGGATGTCATGCTCGACGAAGAATCGGCCAGCGTGGCGCAGCTGGAAGCCTTCATCGGCATTCCGATCAAGTTTCAGGCGGAAGCCCTGTATTCCCGCGAGCAGTATGACGTGGTGTTGATGTGAGTCGACGGTTTTGGGGCGCGACCCGCACCACCCTGCGCTGGGTCCGCCGCCTGCTTTTGGCCGTGCTGTTGCCGTTGCTGTTGTTGGCCGCCCTGGGCCAATGGTGGTGGTTGCCCCGCCTGAACGATTATCGCGACGCTCTGGCGGCAGTCTTGCAGGAGCATCTGCGAGCGCCGGTGCGGATCGATGCGGTGACCGGTTTCCGCGACGGTTGGCGGCTGGGTCTGCGCCTGCGCGGGGTCCGCTTGGCCGACCCGCGCAGCGGCGTGCAACTGGTCAGCTTCTCCCAGGCCGCTGTCACCCTGAATCTGTGGCGTTCGCTGCGGGAGTGGCGGCCGGTGTTCACCCGCATCCGGCTGGAAGGGGTGCATCTGACCCTGGAGCAGGGCGCAGACGGCATTCCACGGCTGCGCGCCGACAGCGAGCCGGCCGAACCTCCGCCGGCCCTGACCGATGTCGCCCGCTGGCTGTTCGAGGTGCATCATCTCGATCTGGTCGGTGACCGCCTGACCGTGCGCCGCCCCGACGGCGAAACGCTGCAAATTCGCCATCCCTATTTTCAGGTGCGCGATACTGACTCCGGCCAGCGGATCGCCTTTACCGCCGAGCTGCCGGCCGAGCTTGGCGATCATATTCAACTGCGTCTGGAGCGTGCGGCGGTCGACGCCGATACCTGGGGCGGGCGCTTCGAGTTCAACGCCGATCGTTTGAACCTGGCCGGCTGGCCGTTGCCGCTGCCTTTCGCCGCGGGCCAGGCCGGGGTGAAATTACAGGGCGAATGGCGCGACTGGCGGATGCAGCGCCTGGAAGGGCGGGTATCCTGGCAGAAGGCGGTGGCGCAGCGGGACGTACGCAATCTGTTGCTGGAGCCTTGGTTGGCGCAGGCTCCGGACGGCGGCGTGCGCTTCGACGGGCAGCGCGGGGACGACGGCTGGCAATGGCAGGGTCAAGCCTGGCTGGCCGACGGCAAGGGCCGAACGCAGGCCCAGCCGCGCTTCACCCTGGCGCAGGTCGGCGAGCGCTGGCAGGGTGACCTGCACGATCTGCGGGTCCAGGATCTGGCGGCTTGGGCGTTGCCCTGGCTGACGGAGCCGGCGCAGCGCTGGCTGGCGGGTCTCGATCCGCGCGGAACTTTACCGGACGTCGCTTTCGGAGTCGAACCCGCCACCGGCGCTTATACGGTGACCGCGCAATTGCGCGATGGAGCGGGTCAGTCGGTGCATGGTCTGCCGGGGTTCGACCACATCGATGGGGTTCTGGAAATCGCGCCCGATCATGGCCACATCGAATTGGACAGCCGCGCGGTGCAGGTCGATACCCATGGCATCCTGCGCGCGCCCATCACCCTCGATACCCTGGCCGGGGTCGTCCATTGGCAGCGCACTGCCGATGCGCTTCACCTGGAAAGCACCGGTTTGGACCTGCATAACGCCGATTTGACCGCGCAGTTCCAGGGCCAGGTCGATATTCCCGATCATGGCCTGCCGGTGCTGGATTTGCAGGGGAAATACTACGGTGTTCGCGGCGATCAAGCGCAGCGCTATTTGCCAGTCGCGGTGATTCCCCCTGCCGGAGTTGCCTGGCTCGATCGGGCGCTGGTCGGCGGTCGGGTGATCTCGGGAGACATGGTCCTGCGTGGTCCGCCGGCCGCGTTTCCGTTCGACCGGGACGAGGGCCTGTTCGAGACCCGGTTCCAGATCGAGAACGGGATTTTGGACTACGCGCCCGGCTGGCCTCGACTGGAGCGGGTGCGGGCCAAGGTGCGCTTTCGCAACCGGGGCTTGCGCATCGAGGGCGAAGGAGGCCGGGTGGGGGACGCCGACATCCAGAACGCGACGGTGTGGATCGACGATCTTGCCCATCCGCTGGTGCGGGTCAAGGGTCGGGCCAAGGGTCCCAGCGCCAGCATGTGGCAGGCGTTGCAGGAGAGCCCGGTCGGTCATGAACTGGGCGAGCTGCCCGATCTGCGTTTCACCGGGGCCAATATGCTCGATCTGGATCTGAGTATCCCGACCGACGACCAGCCGAGCCGCATTCGGGGGCGGGTGGGGCTACTGGACGGGGGGCTGGGCCTGTCGGGTTTGAACCTTGAGCTGAGCCGTCTGCGCGGCGAGGTTCGCTTTGGCGAGGCTGGGCTGGAAGGCCGGGATATCCAGGCTACCCTGCGCGGCGAACCGGTCCGGCTCGATCTGGAGCTGGCCGGCGCGGCGGGTCGGCGCGAGCTGCGGGCGCGCCTGCGCGGACGCCTGAGTTTGCGGGCGCTGATCGGCGAGCCGGCGGCTCTGCTGGGAGCCTATCTCAGCGGCAAAAGCGTCTGGGATATCGTGCTGGCGATCCCGACCGGGCAGCGGGAACGGCGCAGCGAATCCCTATCGCCGACGCTGGAATTGAGTTCGGATCTGCGCGGCGTCGCGGTGCGGTTGCCGGAGCCGCTGGGCAAGAGCGCCGATCAGGCCCGCCCGCTGAAATTGGCCCTACGTCCCGATCGCGACAGCCTGGATCTGCGACTGGAATATGGTGCGGACACGCAGGCCGCCCTGGCGCTGAGCGGATTCCCCGCCCGCTACCAGCTCGAACGCGGCGAAGTGCGCATCGGGGCGGGCGCGGCGCAATTGCCCGATGCGCCCGGATTGGCGGTCATCGTCGATGTGCCGCGTTGGCAACCGACCCTGCCGTCGGCCGCATCGGCGGAAGTGCCGGGGGCGGCCATCGCCGCGCCGTCCCCATCGGCCGCCGCCTTCTGGGCCGCGTTGCGCCATGTCGAAGCCCACATCGGCGAGTGGGTGGTGGCGGGGCAGTCGTTCCCGAAGGTGACCCTGCAGGCCACCCATGAGGATAACGGGTTGCGCATCGATCTGATGGGCGAGACCCTGCAGGGGCGAGTGACCGTGCCGGATCAACCGACGCCGGATCGGCCGGTCAATGCCGCGCTGCAGCGGCTGGCGCTTCGCTACGCTGCGGTCAGCGATCCCGGCGAGACGCGCGCCGCCGGCCTGAGCGACGCCAAGTTGCGGCAGTTGCCGCCGCTGGTGGTGACCGTGGCCGATCTGCGCCTGAACGACAAGGCCATGGGTCGTTTACGTCTGATCACCGAGCCGCAGTCCGGCGGTCAGCGCTTGAAAGATTTCGAATTGAACTCCGAGCAGCTGCGGGTCGAGGCCAGCGGCGAATGGCGACAAACCGGCAACGGTACGGTATCCCGCCTACAGGCTACCGGCCAGACCCAGTCGCTGGGCGATACTCTGGCCGCTTTCGGCTACGATGAACTGGGCATCGCTCGTGGCCGGACCCAGGCGGAACTGACGGTCGAATGGGCGGGAACGCCGGCCGATTTCGCCCTGGATCGGTTGGCGGGTCGTTTGAAATTCCAAGTGGGACCCGGTCAGCTGCTGGATATCGATCCGGGTATGGGACGGGTGGTCGGCCTGTTCAACGTGCAGAATCTGCTGCGCCGTCTCACCCTCGATTTCAGCGACCTGTTCCAGCCCGGCATGGGTTTCGACCGGATCAGCGGGGTGTTCGATTTCCGGCGCGGCCAAGCCTTCACCGACGATCTGACCATCGACGCGCCCGCCGCCCAGATCCTGATCCAGGGGCGGACCGGCCTGAAGGCGCGCGACTACGATCAGGAGATCACGGTGACGCCGCATCTGGGCGGCGCTTTGCCGGTGGCGGGGGCGCTGGCCGGCGGACCGGCGGTGGGCGCGGCCGTGTTCCTGGCGGAACGGATATTGCAAAAAGGTATCGAACACGTGACCCGCTATCATTACCGCCTGACCGGTTCCTGGGATGCTCCCGAACTGACAGCGCAGCGTGACCCACCGCCCGCGAATCCGAGTCCGGGTTTCGCGGGTGACCACTGAGCGAGGTACCGTTTCATGTCGATCATGGCCGCTATTCAGATGGTGTCCGGTCCCAGCGTCGCCGACAATCTGGCCGTCGCCGCCGAGTTGTTGGCGCAGGCCGCCGACCAAGGCGCGCAGCTGGCAGTGTTGCCGGAGAATTTCGCCCTGATGGATCGCCAGGAAGAGGGCAAGCTGGCCGTCAGCGAGGCGGAGGGCGATGGGCCGATCCAGGCGTTCCTGGCCGAACAGGCTGATCGCCATCGGCTGTGGCTGGTTGGCGGCACCATTCCCTTGCGAGTGGCCGGCGATGAGCGCCGGGTCTATGCCGCCTGCCTGTTGTACGACGATCACGGCCGGCCGGTTGCCCGTTACGACAAGGTCCATCTGTTCGATGTGCAGGTGGTCGGCAGCGCGGAACGCTATGCCGAATCGGCCACCATTGCGCCAGGCCGTCGTTATGTCGTCGCCGATACCCCGTTGGGGCGGCTGGGTCTGGCGGTGTGCTACGACCTGCGCTTTCCCGAGCAATTCCGCACCATGGTGGGGCATGGCATGGAGATTCTGGCCCTACCGGCCGCCTTCACCGCCACCACCGGCGCCGCTCACTGGGACGTATTGTTGCGGGCGCGCGCCATCGAGAATCAGTGTTATGTGATCGCGGCCGCGCAGGGCGGCCGGCACGCCAACGGTCGGGAGACCTATGGCGACAGCCTGATCGCCGATCCCTGGGGTGGGGTGTTGCAGCGCCTGCCGCAGGGTCCGGGCGTGGTGCTGGCCGAATGGAATCGCGAGCACCTGGAGAACGTGCGGCGACAGTTTCCCGCCCTGACGCACCGAGTTGACTGCGAGATTGGAGAATGATGACCATCGATACCCTGGACCTTGCCCGCCAGCAATTGCTGACTCCCGCCGGCCTCGGCGAGGATGACTTGAACCGGACCCTGGCCTGTTTGCTGGGCCATGCCATCGACAGCGGCGATCTGTATTTTCAGGCGCGCCGGGCCGAGTCCTGGTCGCTGGAGGACCAGCAGGTCAAGAGCGCCAGCCACGCCATCCAGCAAGGGGTCGGGGTGCGGGCGGTCAGCGGTGAAAAGACCGGTTTTGCCTATTCCGACGAGATCCAGATGCCAGCCCTGTTGGAAGCGGCCACCGCCGCTCGCGCCATCGCCCGGCACGGTGGCGATGGTCCGTTGCAGTCTTGGCGGCCGATCCAGCGCCCGGCTCTCTATCCGCCGCTCGATCCGCTGCTCACCCTGTCGGCCGAGGCCAAATTGCGCCTGCTGGAAGCGGTGGACGCCGAAGCGCGCCGTCAGGATGCCCGCGTCAATCAGGTCATGGTCAGCCTGGCCGCGGCTCAGGACACCATTCTGGTGGCCAGCAGCGACGGCACCCTGGCCGGCGATGTGCGGCCACTGGTGCGCTTGAGCGTGACGGTCATCGTCGAGCAGAACGGTCGGCGTGAGCAGGGCAGCGCTGGCGGCGGTGGTCGGGTTGGCTACGACTGGTTCCTGGCCGAAGAGCGCGCCGTGGGCTATGCGCGGGAAGCGGTGCGCCTGGCTCTGGTCAATCTGGACGCGGTTCCAGCGCCTGCTGGCGCTATGACGGTGGTGCTGGGGCCGGGCTGGCCGGGCATCCTGTTGCACGAGGCCATCGGCCATGGTCTGGAAGGCGATTTCAATCGCAAGGGCACCTCGGCGTTCGCCGGCCGGGTTGGCGAACGGGTGGCATCGCCGCTGTGCACGGTGGTGGACGACGGCACCCTGGCCGAGCGGCGCGGCTCGCTGAACATCGATGATGAAGGCACGCCGACCCAGTGCACCACCCTGATCGAGGGCGGCGTGCTCAAGGGCTATCTGCAAGACAAGCTCAATGCCCGGTTGATGAACACCGCGCCGACCGGTAACGGCCGCCGCGAATCCTACGCCCATCTGCCGCTGCCCCGGATGACCAACACCTACATGTTGCCCGGCGCGCACGATCCGGGCGAGATCATCGCTTCGGTGGAGCGTGGCCTGTACGCGGTCAATTTCGGCGGCGGCCAGGTCGATATCACCTCCGGCAAGTTCGTGTTCTCGGCCAGCGAAGCCTATTTGATCGAAAACGGTCGGATCACCCGCCCGGTCCGCGGCGCCACCCTGATCGGCAACGGTCCAGACGTGTTGACCAAGGTGTCGATGGTCGGCAACGATCTGCAGCTCGACGCTGGGGTCGGCACCTGTGGCAAGGATGGGCAGAGCGTGCCGGTGGGAGTCGGCCAGCCGACGCTGAAGATCGAAACCCTGACCGTGGGAGGGACCCAAGCTTGAACGTACCCGCCGCTTCTTCCGCCGCTACCTCGCCATCGCCCATGACCGAATCGCTTGAACGCTCCGCTACTATGCCGTTGCCGGCACGGGAACAACTGGAAACCTTGGTGGCCGATATTCTGGCCGAGGCCCGCGCTCAGGGCGCCAGCGCTGCCGAAGCTGCCGTCAGTTTCGGCAGCGCGCTGTCGGTTGCGGTCCGGCTGGGCGAGGTCGAGACTCTGGAGCATCACCGCCGCCGTGGACTGGCGGTCACGGTCTATTTCGGCCAGAGCCGGGGATCGGCCAGCACCGCCGACTGGCGCCAGGCGGCGATCCGCGACACCGTGGCCAGCGCTTGCGCCATCGCTCGCCATACTGCTGCCGATCCTTACGCCGGTCTGGCTGACCCCGAGCGGCTGGCGCGGGAGATTCCCGATCTCGATCTGTACCATCCCTGGGCGTTATCGGCCGAGGAGGCGATCGAGCTGGCCCGCGAGTGCGAGGCGGCGGCGCTGGCGATGGACCCGCGCATTCGCAATTCCGAGGGTGGCGGCGTCGCGACCCATGCCGGTTTTGGCCTGTACGGCAATTCGCACGGTTTTTGCGGCGGCTATCCAACCACTCGGCATTCGTTGAGCTGTTCGGTGATTGCCCAGGACAACGGCGAGATGCAGCGCAATCACTGGTATTCGGTGGCGCGCGACCGCGTGGGCCTGGAAGCGCCGATTGCGGTCGGGCAGAAGGCGGCGCAGCGCAGCTTGCGGCGGTTGGGCAGTCGCCGGTTGGGGACTCGTCAGGTGCCGGTATTGTTTGCGCCGGAGCTGGCGCGTGGTTTGATCGGCCATTTCATTGCGGCCATTCGCGGCGGTGCGTTGTATCGCAAGGCGTCGTTTTTACTGGATCGTTTGGGTACGCCGGTGTTTCCGGAGTTCGTCACGATCCGCGAGCGGCCCCACTTGCTGGGGGCGTTGGCCAGTGCGCCGTTCGATAGCGAGGGGGTGGCGACCGCCGACCGTCATCTGGTCGAGGGCGGGGTGTTGCAGGGTTATGTGTTGGATAGCTATTCGGCGCGGCGGCTGGGGATGACGACGACCGGCAATGCAGGTGGTACGCATAACCTGATCGTGGAGCCGTCGGGACCGTTCGGTCATGAGGCGCTGTTGCAGCAGTTGGATACCGGTTTGTGGGTGACCGAGCTGCTTGGCCACGGGGTCGATACCGTGACCGGGGATTATTCGCGGGGGGCGTCCGGTTTCTGGGTGGAGCAGGGCGAGATTCAATTCCCGGTCCACGAGATCACCATTGCCGGTAATCTCAAGGAGATGTTCACGGGCATTCGGGCGCTGGGCAGCGATGTGGATAAGCGCGGGGGGATTCACTGCGGTTCGCTGCTGCTGGAGCGGATGACCGTGGCGGGGGAGTAGTTTGGGCTGGGTGGCTGGACATGGTGAAGGAATTACGAGAGTGTTTACTTAAAAGATAGATAGGAGAAGGTGGCCTGATAGTGACGGAAGATCTGATATGTGGTGAGGGCGAGCCAGCGCTTGATGGAGGCATTGACTGACCATATCGGGAGACTTGCGGGCTACTTGGCTGCGGCGTGTCATGCGTCCGAGAGAATGGCGCGTATTGCTACGG
>RXIW01000047.1 GCA_003989065.1 Candidatus Competibacteraceae bacterium | reverse complement strand
GGACGAAGGTCTGCGCTTCGCCATCCGTGAGGGTGGTCGCACCGTCGGCGCCGGCGTCGTCGCCAAGATCATCGAGTAATTTCAGGACGAAAATAGATTGAGTGGAACCTTTTGGTAAAGGTTCCACTCTCTTAGTGGTAGCTACAGGCCAGTAGCTCAATTGGTAGAGCAGCGGTCTCCAAAACCGCAGGTTGGGGGTTCGAGACCCTCCTGGCCTGCCATCTCTTGCATGGCATATCCCAAACCCATTCGTCGCTGCTGGCGAATGGGGATTCGTTGGGATGCGTGAAGCCGATACCCGCATGAATCCGACCAAAACCGAAACGCCAATCCTCAATAATCGCGCTGACACTCTGAAACTGCTCGCTGCAGGCGCCATCGTCCTGATTGCGCTGGCAGCCTTTTACGTTTTCGCCAATCATGGGTTGCTGGTACGCGTGATCGGCCTGTTGATCGCGCTCGGCATAGCGGTGACGATCGCTCTGAAAACCGAACTGGGCGCGGAAACCCTGGAATTCATGCGGGGCGCTCGCTCCGAACTTCGCAAGATCGTCTGGCCCACCCGGGCCGAGACCACCCAAACTACGCTGATCGTCATCGCCATGGTCGTCATCATGGGACTGTTGCTGTGGCTGCTCGACATCGTGCTGTTCTGGCTGGTTCGACTGATCACCGGATAGCGCAAGGCGACGATATGGCGATGCGGTGGTATGTGGTACAGGCTTATTCCGGCTTCGAGCAGCACGTCAAGCGCTCGCTGCTGGAGCGAATTAGCCGCGATGGACTTCAAGATCGGTTCGGCCAGGTGCTGGTGCCGACCGAAGAAGTCGTGGAAATGCGGGACGGGCAAAAACGCAAAAGCGACCGCAAGTTTTTCCCAGGCTATGTGCTGGTGCAGATGGAGATGGACAACGAAACCTGGCACATGGTCCGCAGCGTTCCCAAGGTACTTGGCTTCATCGGCGGATCCAGCGACAAGCCGGCTCCGATCTCCGAGAAAGAGGCCCAAGTAATCCTGCAACGCATCCAGGACGGCGTCGACAAGCCCAAGCCCAAGGTGCTGTACGAACCCGGTGAGATGGTGCGGGTCACCGATGGGCCGTTCAACGACTTCGAAGGCGTGGTCGAAGAAGTCAATTACGAAAAAAGCCGGTTGCGGGTGGGCGTGATGATCTTTGGCCGCACCACTCCGGTCGAACTGGAATTCAGTCAGGTCGAGAAAGTGTCCCGCTGACCGGCTCCGCGCCGGTCGCCTTATCTACCGTCCCGCTGATCGGGCGGTCCATTCGGGGAGCCGCAAGGCGCTAGCACCCGTCAGGAGTCAGTATGGCAAAGAAAGTCACGGCATACGTCAAATTGCAGGTAGCGGCCGCCAAGGCCAATCCCAGCCCCCCTGTCGGTCCGGCCCTGGGTCAACACGGGGTGAACATCATGGAGTTCTGCAAGACCTTCAACGCGCAGACCCAGAACCTGGAGCCCGGTCTGCCGATCCCGGTGGTGATCACGGTCTACAGCGACCGCAGCTTCACCTTCATCATGAAAACGCCGCCGGCCTCGGTCCTGCTGCGCAAGGCGCTGGGCATCGATAAAGGCAGCTCCAACCCCAATACCAAGAAGGTCGGCACGGCTACCCGCGCGCAGCTGGAAGAAGTCGCCAAGGCCAAGATGCCCGATTTGACCGCCGCCGATCTGGATGCCGCTGTCCGCACCATCGCTGGCAGCGCCCGCTCCATGGGCATCACGGTCGAGGGGGTGTAAACATGGCCAAGCTCACCAAACGCATGCAGGCGATCCGCGCCAAACTCACGCCCGGCAAGAGCTATCCGATCGGCGAAGCTCTCGATCTGCTGAAGGATCTGTCGGCCACCAAATTCCGGGAATCGGTCGACGTAGCGGTCAATCTCGGGGTGGACCCGCGTAAATCCGATCAGGTGGTGCGTGGCGCCACGGTATTGCCCAACGGAACCGGCAAGACGGTGCGGGTAGCGGTGTTCGCCCAAGGGGCCAATGCCGATGCCGCCCGGGCCGCTGGCGCTGATGTGGTCGGTTTCGAGGACTTGGCCGAATCGGTCAAAGCCGGCAATCTCGATTTCGATGTCGTCATCGCCTCTCCCGACGCCATGCGGGTGGTCGGCCAGTTGGGCAAGATCCTCGGTCCACGCGGCCTGATGCCCAATCCCAAGGTCGGCACCGTGACCCCCGATGTCACGGGAGCGATCCGCAACGCCAAGGCAGGCCAGGTCCGCTACCGGACCGACAAGGCCGGCATCATCCACTGCACTATCGGCAAGGTCGATTTCGCCCCGATGCAGCTGCAGGAAAACCTTCAGGCGTTGCTGCACGATCTGCAGAAGGCCAAGCCGGCGACCTCCAAGGGCGTCTACATGCGCCGGGTGACCGTTTCCACCACCATGGGTCCGGGTCTCATGGTCGATCAGGCTACGCTATCATTCTGAATATTCAGAACATCAGGCGCCCTTGCCTCAACCGTGAGGGCGCACGACCCAACTTTGGGCCGGCCGGACTATCCGGCCAGCGTCAAAGACCGCAGGCGTCTTCGGACTTAATCATGGCCGGCTACCCGCCGGATATGGCCTGCGCAGACGGTAGAGCCCTTCCGGATCATTCCTGGTAAGGCCGCCGTACCCTTCTCCACGCCAGTGGAGGAAAAACTACGAGGTAATGCAATGAGTCTCAATCTGGCAGAAAAACAGGCTGTGGTGGCCGAGGTCGCCAAAGTGGCTGCCAGTGCGCACTCCGCAGTTGCCGCCGAGTACCGTGGGCTGAGCGTAGCGCAGGTCACGACCCTGCGGGTGAAAGCGCGGGAAACCGGCGTCTATTTGCGTGTCGTCAAGAACACCCTGGCGCGGCGCGCCGTGCAGGGCACCGAGTTCGAATGTCTGCAACCCAGTTTGGTGGGACCGCTGATTCTGGCGTTCTCCCAGGAGGATCCAGGCGCTGCGGCTCGGTTGTTCAAGGAATTTCTCAAGGAAAAAGCCAACGACAAGTTGATCGTCAAAGCATTGGCCGTCAGTGGGCAAGCGTATCCAGCGAGCGAGCTGGACCGACTGGCCAGTCTGCCGACCCGTAACGAAGCGATCAGCCTGTTCATGGCGACCCTGCGGGCACCGCTCGACAAGTTCGCGCGGACCCTCAACGAAGTTCCCGGCAAGCTGGTGCGCACTATCGAGGCGATCCGTCAGCAAAAGGAAGCCGCCTGAGCGTTTCGGCAACCCACAGCCTCATTGATTACAGCAGTTTGCGTTCTTATTCAGGAGTAAATCCGTAATGGCCGTTTCGAAAGACGATATTCTGGAAACCATCGCTGGCATGACCGTGATGGAAATCGTGGACCTGATTTCCGCGATGGAAGAGAAATTCGGCGTCAGCGCCGCTGCCGCTGTCGCGGCTGCGCCGGCCGCCGCCGCCGCCGCCGCACCGGTCGAGGAAAAGACCGAGTTCGACGTCGTGATGTCCAGCTTCGGCGAGAAGAAGGTCGAAGTGATCAAGGTGGTCCGCGCCCTGACCGGCCTGGGTCTGAAGGAAGCCAAAGACCTGGTCGAAGGCGTGCCTTCCACCATCAAGGAAGGCATCCCCAAGGCCGAAGCCGAAGACATCAAGAAGAAATTGGAAGAAGCCGGCGCCAAGGTCGACGTCAAGTAAGTGCCGCGTTACCCACTACAGCGTGGGATCTCGTTGCACGGTATCGGTCTGGTTTGGACAGACTTGAACGGGAACAGCTGGCACCCTATGGATGCCGGCTTGTTTCCGTTCGCGTGCGTCAGGGTTCGATCCACACCCCGCCAAGCGCGGTGGTTGAAACATGTTCCGGTCCGCAGGAGCGCGGTTCGGAACCGATCATGGAATCAGGTGGCTCCCACCACCCTTGGCTGGTACTCCCGTGAGAGGAATCCCGATGGCCTACACTTTTACTGAAAAGAGACGCATTCGTAAAGACTTTGGCAAGCGCCCCAGCATTCTCGGCGTACCTTATCTGCTGGCGATCCAGCTCGATTCGTACCGCGAGTTTCTGCAAGCCGAAGTCTCGCCGGGAGAGCGCCGGGAAGTCGGCTTGCACGCCGCCTTCCGTTCGGTGTTCCCGATCATCAGCTATTCGGGTAATGCGCGACTGGAGTATGTCAGCTATCGCTTGGGTGAGCCGGTCTTCGATGTGCGGGAGTGTCAGCTGCGCGGCTTGACCTACGCCGCGCCGCTGCGGGTGCGGCTGCGGCTGGTGTTGATGGACAAGGAAGCCGAAGCCGGCGCCCACAAGATCAAGGATATCAAGGAAAACGAAGTTTATCTGGGCGAACTGCCGCTGATGACCGACAACGGTACCTTCGTCATCAACGGCACCGAACGGGTGATCGTGTCGCAATTGCACCGCTCGCCGGGCGTCTTCTTCGATCACGACAAAGGCAAGACCCACTCTTCCGGCAAGCTGCTGTTCTCAGCCCGCGTCATTCCCTATCGCGGCTCCTGGCTGGATTTCGAATTCGACATCAAGGATATCGTCTACGCTCGCATCGACCGTCGGCGCAAGCTGCCGGTGACCATTCTGCTGCGCGCGTTGTTCGACGAGCCCAATCCCAACGACCCCCAGGCCCGTAGCGTCAACGAACAGCTTCTCGACATCTTCTTCGACACCAACACGGTTCGGATCGCGAACGAGCAATTCCATCTGGATCTGGTGCCGGAACGCCTGCAGGGTGAAACCGCCAGCTTCGACATCCAGATCGGAGAGCGGCTGGTGGTCAAGGCCGGCGAGCGCATCAAGAACAAGCATGTCCGCGATCTGACCAAGGCCGGTGTTCAAAGCCTGCAGATCCCGCGCGAATATCTGATCGGCAAGATTCTGGCGCACGACCTGCCCGATCCGGAAACCGGCGAACTACTGGCCCAGGCCAACGACGAATTGACCCTGGACAAGCTGGAGAAGATGCTAGTCGGCGGCGTCACCGCATTCCAGACGCTCTACATCAACGAAGTCAATCGCGGTCCCTACGTCTCCAACACCCTGCGCGCCGACACCACCCGCAGCCAGTGGGACGCCCAGGTGGAAATCTACCGGATGATGCGTCCCGGCGAACCGCCCACCAAGGACGCCGCCCAGCGCCTGCTGCACGACCTGTTCTTCTCGTCGGAGCGCTACGACCTGTCCGATGTCGGCCGCATGAAGTTCGACAGCCGAGTAGGCCACCGTCGAAAGTCGACTGCGGACGTGCCGGCCAAGCCGCATCCCGCCGGCGTGCTGTCGATGGAAGACATCCTGGCCGTGCTCAAGGTGCTGATCGACATCCGCAACGGCAACGGGCAAGTCGACGATATCGACCATCTCGGCAATCGCCGCATCCGCTGCGTGGGCGAAATGACCGAAAACGTGTTCCGGATCGGGTTAGTGCGCGTCGAACGCGCCGTCAAGGAACGGCTGAGCCTGGCCGAGTCCGAGGATCTGACCCCGCAGGATCTGATCAACGCCAAGCCGGTCGCGGCCGCCATCAAGGAATTCTTCGGCTCTTCGCAGCTGTCGCAGTTCATGGACCAGAACAACCCGCTGTCGGAAGTGACCCACAAGCGTCGGGTGTCGGCGCTGGGACCGGGCGGCCTGACCCGCGAGCGCGCCGGCTTCGAAGTGCGCGACGTGCACGCCACCCACTATGGCCGAGTCTGCCCGATCGAAACCCCGGAAGGGCCGAATATCGGCCTGATCAACTCGCTGGCCGTCTACGCCCGCACCAACTCCTACGGCTTTCTGGAAACGCCCTACCGCTGGGTCGAAAATAGCCGGGTAACCGACCGTATCGATTACCTGTCGGCCATCGAGGAAGGCCATTACGTCATCGCCCAGGCCAACACTCCGCTCGATGTCGACGGGCGACTGACCGACGAGCTGGTCTCCTGCCGGCACCAGAACGAATTCACCCTGGCCGCGCCGGATAAAGTGCAGTACATGGACGTGTCGCCCAAGCAGATCGTCTCGGTCGCGGCGGCGCTGATCCCGTTCCTGGAGCACGACGACGCCAACCGTGCGCTGATGGGCTCCAACATGCAGCGCCAGGCTGTCCCCACCCTGCGCTCGGAAAAACCGCTGGTCGGCACCGGCATGGAGCGGATCGTGGCCTGCGACTCCGGGGTGTGCGTGATCGCCAAGCGCGGCGGGCGGGTCGACTCGGTCGACGCTGGCCGTATCGTGGTACGCGTCCACGACGAGGAAACCGAAGCCGGCGAACCGGGGGTCGACATCTACAATCTGACCAAATACACCCGGTCCAACCAGAACACCTGCATCAACCAGCGACCACTGGTCCAGGTCGGCAACGCCGTGGCGCGCGGCGACGTCCTAGCCGACGGTCCGTCCACTGACATGGGCGAACTGGCGCTGGGACAGAATTTGCTGGTCGCCTTCATGCCGTGGAACGGCTACAACTTCGAGGACTCGATCCTGATCTCCGAGCGGGTGGTGCAGGAAGACCGCTTCACCACCATCCACATCGAAGAGCTGTCCTGCGTTGCCCGCGACACCAAGCTGGGGCCGGAAGAAATCACCGCCGACATCCCCAATGTCGGCGAGAGCGCGCTGGCCCGGCTCGACGAAGCGGGCATCGTCTTCATCGGGGCCGAGGTTAAGACCGGCGACATCCTGGTCGGCAAGGTGACCCCGAAGGGCGAAACCCAGCTGACTCCCGAGGAAAAACTGCTGCGGGCCATCTTCGGCGAGAAAGCCTCCGACGTGAAGGACACCTCGCTGCGGGTGCCCTCCGGCATGGACGGCACCGTCATCGACGTGCGGGTGTTCACCCGCGACGGCGTGGAAAAGGATTCGCGCGCCCGTCAGATCGAAGACGCCGAACTGAAGCGCATCCGCAAGGATTTCAACGATCAGGCGCGCATTCTGGAAGACGACCTGTACCAGCGCATGGAGCGCATGCTGGTGGGCCAGATGGCCCATGGCGGCCCCCATATGCGGGGCAGCGGCCCGGTCACGGCCGAATACCTGTTGGGACTGCCGCGCGCGCTCTGGTTCGAGATCCGCATGCAGTCCGACGAGCTGAACGAGCAGCTGGAAAAGATCAGCCGCCAGCTCGACCAGCAGCGTAAGGACTTCGACCAGAAGTTCGAGGAAAAGCGCCGCAAGCTCACCCAGGGCGACGACCTCGCCCCCGGCGTCCTGAAGATGGTCAAGGTCTACCTGGCGGTCAAGCGCCGGGTGCAGCCGGGCGACAAGATGGCGGGCCGCCACGGCAACAAGGGCGTGGTCTCCATGATCGTGCCGCAGGAAGACATGCCCTATCTGGAAGACGGAACCCCGGTCGATATCGTGCTGAATCCGCTGGGCGTACCGTCGCGGATGAACGTCGGCCAGGTGTTGGAAACCCATCTGGGCTGGGCCGCCAAGGGTCTGGGCATCAAACTCGGCCGACTGCTGGACGCCCAAGCCCATGTCGAGGAACTGCGCGCCTATCTCAGCCGCCTCTATAGCGGAGCTGGCGAGCAGCGGGTCGATCTGTCCCAGTTCGGCGATGACGAAGTCCGCACCCTGTGCCGGAACTTGCGCGGCGGCATCCCGATGGCCACTCCGGTCTTCGACGGCGCGACCGAGACCGAATTGCGGGAAATGCTGAAACTGGCCGATTTGCCGGAAAATGGCCAAACCCTACTGTTCGACGGCCGCACCGGCGAAGCCTTCGAGCGGCCAGTCACGGTCGGCTACATGTACATGCTCAAGCTGAACCATCTGGTGGACGACAAGATGCACGCCCGTTCCACCGGTCCGTACAGCCTGGTGACGCAACAGCCCCTGGGCGGTAAGGCCCAGTTCGGCGGCCAACGCTTCGGCGAGATGGAAGTCTGGGCACTGGAAGCCTATGGCGCCTCCTACACCCTGCAGGAAATGCTGACAGTGAAATCGGATGACGTGAACGGTCGTACCAAGGTCTACAAAAACATCGTCGATGGCAACCACCGCATGGAAGCCGGCATGCCGGAATCGTTCAACGTTCTGGTCAAGGAGATCCGTTCCTTGAGCATCAACATCGACCTGGAAAACGACATGGCACCTCCGCAGCGCCCTGAGTAAGCATGCCGCGCCCGCTGTCAGTGAGACAACGCAATTCCGTGGGTGAGAACTGATGAAAGACCTGCTGAACCCGTTCAAGACCTTCGACGAGATCGAAGATTTCGACGCCATCCGCATCGGACTGGCCTCGCCGGAGATGATCCGCGCCTGGAGCCGTGGCGAGGTGAAGAAGCCCGAGACCATCAATTACCGGACCTTCAAGCCGGAACGCGATGGCCTGTTCTGCGCCAAGATCTTCGGCCCGACCAAGGACTACGAGTGCCTGTGCGGCAAGTACAAGCGGCTCAAGCACCGCGGCGTGGTGTGCGAGAAGTGCGGGGTGGAAGTCACCCTGGCCAAGGTGCGACGCGAGCGCATGGGGCATATCGAACTGGCCTCGCCGGTCGCGCACATCTGGTTCCTGAAGTCGCTGCCCTCGCGCATCGGCCTGTTGCTGGACATGACCCTGCGCGATATCGAGCGGGTGCTGTACTTCGAATCGTTCGTGGTCATCGACCCCGGCATGACCCCGATGGAACGCGGGCAAATGCTGACCGACGAGGCTTATCTCGACGCGGTCGAACAATACGGTGACGAATTCGATGCGCGGATGGGCGCCGAGGCGGTGCGCGAGCTGCTGCATGGCCTGGATCTGAAGCAACTGGTCGTACAGCTGCGGCAGGAAATCCTCGAGTGCAGTTCCGAAACCAAACTCAAGCGGCTGTCCAAACGGCTCAAGCTGGTGGAATCCTTCCTCCACTCCGGCAACAAGCCGGAGTGGATGGTGTTGACCGTGCTACCGGTGCTGCCGCCCGATCTGCGCCCGTTGGTGCCTCTGGACGGCGGCCGTTTCGCGACCTCCGACCTCAACGACCTCTACCGGCGGGTCATCAACCGCAACAACCGGCTCAAGCGCCTGCTGGAGCTGTCCGCTCCCGACATCATCGTGCGCAACGAGAAGCGCATGCTGCAGGAAGCGGTGGATTCATTGCTGGACAACGGCCGGCGCGGCCGCGCCATCACCGGCAGCAACAAGCGGCCGCTGAAGTCGCTGGCCGACATGATCAAGGGCAAGCAGGGCCGTTTCCGCCAGAATCTGCTCGGCAAGCGGGTCGACTACTCCGGCCGGTCGGTGATCGTGGTCGGTCCGACCCTGCGCCTGCACCAGTGCGGTCTGCCCAAGAAGATGGCGCTGGAGCTGTTCAAGCCGTTCATCTTCAGCAAGCTGCAGTTCAAGGGCCTGTCCACCACCATCAAAGCCGCCAAGAAAATGGTCGAGCGCGAAGAGCCGGCGGTGTGGGACGTCCTTGAAGAGGTGATCCGCGAACATCCGGTGCTGCTCAACCGCGCCCCGACCCTGCACCGCCTGGGCATCCAGGCGTTCGAGCCGGTACTGATCGAGGGCAAGGCCATCCAGTTGCACCCGCTGGTCTGCACCGCCTTCAACGCCGACTTCGACGGCGACCAGATGGCAGTCCATGTCCCGCTGTCGATCGAGGCCCAGCTCGAAGCCCGCGCGCTGATGATGTCCACCAACAACATCCTCAGCCCGGCCAACGGCGAGCCGATCATCGTCCCGTCCCAGGACGTGGTGCTAGGTCTGTACTACCTGACCCGCGAGCGCATCAACGCCAAGGGTGAGGGCATGGTCTTCTCCGGCCTGAAGGAAGTCCACCGCGCCTACGAAAACCGCAAGGTCGAACTGCAAGCCCGGATCGAAGCCCGCCTGACGGTGGAGGAGATCGGCCCGGATGGCGCGTTGCAGACCGTCACCCGGCGGGTGGAAACCACCGTCGGCCGGGTGTTGCTGTCGGAAATCCTGCCCAAGGGGTTGCCCTTCGCCCTGGTCAACCAGGTGCTCAAGAAGAAGACCATCTCGCAACTGATCAACGAGTGCTACCGGCGGCTGGGACTCAAGGACACGGTGGTGTTCGCCGACCAGCTGATGTACACCGGCTTCCGTTACGCGACCCGCTCCGGCTCGTCGATCGGCTTCGAGGATTTCAAGATCCCTGGGAAGAAGGTCCAGCTGCTGGAGAACGCCGAGCGCGAGGTCAAGGAAATCGACAGCCAGTACACCTCGGGTCTGGTGACCAAGGGCGAGCGCTACAACAAGGTGGTGGACATCTGGTCGCGTACCAACGAACAGGTGGCCAAGGCCATGATGGACAACCTGGGCACCGAAACCGTGCTCGACCGCAAAGGCGAGGAAGCGCGTCAGACCTCCTTCAACGCCGTGTTCATGATGGCCGATTCCGGCGCGCGCGGTTCGGCGGCGCAAATCCGTCAGCTGGCCGGCATGCGTGGTCTGATGGCCAAGCCGTCCGGCGAAATCATCGAAACGCCGATCAAGGCCAATTTCCGCGAAGGGTTGAGCGTGTTGGAGTACTTCATCTCCACCCACGGCGCCCGCAAAGGCTTGGCCGATACCGCTCTAAAGACTGCCAACTCCGGCTATCTGACCCGGCGGCTGGTCGATGTCGCCCAGGATCTGGTCGTCACCGAACCCGACTGCGGCGCCCAGGAAGGCATCTGGATGACCCCGGTGGTCGAGGAAGGCGACATCAAGGAATCGCTGCGCGATCGGGTGCTGGGCCGGGTGGTCGCCCAGGACGTGCTTGATCCGGCCAGCGACGACATCGCCATCCCGGCCGGCACCCTGCTCGACGAGCAATGGGTCACCAAGCTGGACGAATGGGGCATCGACCGCCTGCTGGTCCGTTCGGCCATCACCTGCCGGACCCGCTACGGGGTCTGCTCGGCCTGCTACGGCCGTGACCTGGCACGTGGCCACAGGGCCAACAGCGGGGAATCGGTCGGCGTGATCGCCGCCCAATCGATCGGCGAGCCCGGCACCCAGCTGACCATGCGTACCTTCCACATCGGCGGCGCCGCCTCGTCCAAGGTGGTCGACAACGTCATGGTCAAGTCCAAGGGCGTGCTGCGATTGCACAAGATGAAGACCGTGCGCAACCGGGACGGCAACTTGGTGGCAGTATCGCGCTCGGGTGAAATGATTCTGGTGGACGAGCAGGGCCGCGAGCGGGAACGCTACAAGGTGCCCTACGGCGCGGTGCTGTCGGTCGACGACGGTAATCAGGTCGACGCCGGACGAGTGATCGCCCGCTGGGATCCGCACGCCCACCCGATCATCACGGAAATGGCCGGCTTCGTGCGCTTCGCCGAATTCGAGGAAGGCATCACCGTACAGCGCCACACCGATGAGATCACCGGTGTGTCCAGCCTGGTGGTGATGGACCCCAAACAGCGCGGCGCCCAGGGCAAGGACAAGCGACCGCTGATCCGGCTGGTGGACCAATACGGCAATGATCTGTTCATCCCCGGCACCAGCACCCTGGCGCAGTACCCGCTGTCGCCCGGAGCCATCGTCAGCCCGGCGCTGACCGCGGCCTTCGTGGCCTCCGAGATCATCGAAGTGGCTGTGGGCGACATCATCGCCCGGATTCCGCAGGAATCCTCCAAGGCGCGCGACATCACCGGTGGTCTGCCGCGAGTCGCCGACCTGTTCGAGGCCCGCAAACCCAAGGAACCGGCGATCCTGGCCGAAAAATCCGGCATCATCGAATTCGGCAAGGAAACCAAGGGCAAGCAGCGGCTGATGATCCGCGACAAGAGCGGTGAGATCCTCTATGAGGAATTGATCCCGAAGTGGCGACAGGTCAATGTCTTCGACGGTGAATACGTCGAACAGGGTGAAATGATCGCTGACGGCGAGCCCAACCCCCACGACATCCTGCGCCTGCTCGGGGTACAGGAGCTGGCTGCCTACCTGGTCAAGGAAATCCAGGACGTGTACCGGGTGCAGGGCGTGAAGATCAACGACAAGCACATCGAAGTGATCATCCGCCAGATGCTGCGCAAGGTCGAAATCGTCGATCCGGGCGATACCAGCTTCATCAAGGGCGAGCAGGCCGAGCGCACCCGGGTGCTGGAGGAAAACGACAAGGCCCTGGGCGAGGACCGCACGCCGGCGCACTGGCAACCGATCCTGCTCGGCATCACCAAGGCGTCGCTAGCCACCGAATCGTTCATCTCCGCCGCCTCGTTCCAGGAGACCACGCGGGTGCTGACCGAAGCGGCCGTGCGCGGCTTGCGCGACGACCTGCGCGGGTTGAAGGAGAACGTCATCGTCGGTCGGCTGATTCCAGCCGGCACCGGCCTGGCCTACCACCTGCAGCGTCGCCACGACTGGGTGCCCAGCCGGCCGACGGCAAGCGCTGGTCATCTGTTCGAAAGCAGCGAGTCCGAGACGAAAGCGGTCATCAGCGACAAGGAAGACGACCCGGAGTCGGAACAGGTCAAGGCTGAGTAAGCTAAACCGCCGATCCCATCCGTCCGCATCGCGACTCATGATCTGGGCAGGAACCGTTCCACGGGACCTGCCCTTTTCTTATCCGCCGCTGTCCATTATGGCTTTCATCCACCTACCCGCCCCGGTCGATCCCCCATGGCTGTGCTATTGGAAACCCGCAATCTGATCAAGCACTTTCACGGCGTGCAGGCAGTGAACGGCATCGATCTCGCCATCACGGCCGGCCGTTGCTTCGGCCTGCTCGGTCCCAACGGAGCCGGCAAGACCACCACGGTCGAAATGTTGGAAGGAATCCGCCAACCGACTTCGGGCGACATTCGCTATCGAGGCGAACCGCTTGGACCCCGATTTCGCCAGGAGGTCGGCATCATGTTCCAGTCGACCGCCCTGCAGGATCATGTCACCGGTCGCGAAAACCTGCGGATGTTCGGCCATTTCTACCACCGGACCTTGCCGGCAGCCGAGCTGATCGCAGCCTGCGCGCTGGGTGAATTCCTGGATCGCGATACCCGCAAGCTGTCCGGTGGCCAACGCCAGCGTCTGTTGCTGGCCATTGCTCTGGTCAACGACCCGGAGCTGATTTTCCTGGATGAGCCGACCACCGGCCTCGATCCGCAAGCCCGCCGCAACTTCTGGGAACTGATCCATCGCATCAAGGCACGCGGCAAAACCATCCTGTTGACCACCCACTACATGGAAGAGGCTTATCAGCTCTGCGACGAGATTGCCATCATGGACCATGGCCGAATCATCGCCCAGGGCACACCGCGCGAACTGTTGGCCAGCCATTTCGACGACGTGGTCCTGCAACTACCGCTGGAAGATTTCCCCGACCCCGCGCCAGTATTGCCCATGACGGTGATCCGGGGCCGGGACACGGTGGAACTGCTCAGCCATGACGTCAATTCCGCCATCCAGGCGTTGTTGGCTCAGGACATCTCGCTGGCTCGTCTGCTCATCCGCCCGCGCACCCTGGAGGATTTGTTTCTGGAATTAACCGGACGGGATCTACGCTCATGAATCTCAAGCGCTTTTGGGCTGTGTTCGTCTGTCGTAACTGGGAATTCCTGCGCGACCGCTCCACCCTGACCTGGAATCTGCTGTTTCCGCTCTGCCTGATCGTCGGTTTCGCCTTCGCCTTTTCCGGTCCGGGGCTGGCGCCCTACCAGGTGGGAGTCCTAAACGGCGCCGACGCCAGCGACAACGCGTTTCTCAAGACCCAGCAGATCCAGTTCATTCCCGTTACCGACCTGCCCGCTGCACTGACCAAGGTCGAACGCCATCAGCTCGACATGCTGTTCGATCCGAACGGACGGCGCTACTGGATCAACGACGAATCGCCCAAGGGCTATCTCCTGGAACGGATACTGCGCGGAGCCGAAGCCCAGACCGCTTTCAGCAAACAAACCGTCAGCGGTCGGCTCATCCGCTACGTCGACTGGGTGCTACCCGGAGTGCTGGCGATGAACATGATGTTCAGCTGCCTGTTTGGTATCGGTTACGTCATCGTACGTTACCGCAAGAGCGGCATGCTCAAACGCCTGAAGGCGACGCCGCTGACGCCGCTGGAATTCCTGTCGGCCCAGGTCGCCTCACGCTGGTGGCTGACCCTGGCGACAACCGTGGTGGTGTTTATCGGCACCGACGCCTTCATCGGCTTTCCCATGCACGGCTCCTATTTCGACCTGTTCCTGGTGTTCGCGATCGGCGCGCTCAGCCTGATCAGTCTGGGGATGATCGTGGCCGCCCGCACCACCAGCGAGGAGCTGGCCGGCGGCCTGTTGAACCTGCTCAGCTGGCCGATGACCTTCCTGTCAGGGGTCTGGTTCTCACTGGAAGGTATCCATCCCTTCCTGCGGCAATGTGCGCAACTCCTCCCCCTGACCCACATGATCGACGCCGCCCGGGCGATCATGATCGACGGCGCTGGCCTGATGGCCATATCCGGCCATCTGCTGGTGCTCGCCTTGATGAGCCTGTTGTTCATGGCAGCCGGCGCGTGGGCCTTTCGCTGGGAATGACAGCCTACCCCATCTTCAAAATTGCGCCATCCGTCCTGTCAAATTGCCATTTTGGCTTATCGTTCAATATGTGAATCTAAATTGATACAAATTAATATAATAAAGTTACAATACCCCCGTTCGCTTGCTGGAGTGCAGGATGACCGCTCCCGAGGATTCGACCACTAAACCATCCGCAACGACCGTCGCAACTGGCGCACGCGCCTCACCGACGATCTTCGGATTACGCCTGACACCGACCCAGACGACTTTCTTCGGCCTTTTTCTCCCATTGTTTGCACTAACCAGCCTGGTGGGCTGGCAATTCCTAGCGCTGGAACGCACCAATCAATACCGTATTCTGCAAGCCGATGTGCAAAATCGCATGGCGTTCCAGGTACATACCATCCAGCAGACCTTCAACACGATCCTGAGTGACCTGCTGTTCATCTCCGATCTGGATGAACTCCATCGTGTGCTGGATGACGACAATCCCGCTGCCAAAGCCGCCGACAAGGCGATCCTGGCGACCGATCTGCAACGTTTTTCCAGTTGCAAGGGCATGTACGATCAGGTGCGCTATCTGGACGAAACCGGCATGGAAGTGGTGCGCATCAATTTCAATGACGGCCATCCCGGCATCGTTCCCGAGCAAGAACTGCAAAACAAAGCCAACCACAGCCATTTCCGCGAAATCAGCCAGCTATCGCAGGGGAGCATCTTCGTCTCGCCGCTTGACCTGCACATCGAAAGAGACCAGATCGAGCGTCCTTTCAAACCGATGATCCGCTTCGCCACCCCAGTCTTCGATCGCACAGGTCGACAACGCGGCATCGTGGTTCTCAATTATCTAGCCGCCTCGCTGCTGGCCGACTTCAAAGCTGTGGCGACCGACATGCCCGGAGCAACCTATCTACTCAACCAGGACGGGTACTGGCTGGCCCATCCCGATCCAACCCAGGAATGGGGTTTCATGGACCCAAAGCGGCTCGGCGCAACCTTCGCCAACGCCTTCCCCGAGGCTTGGCATCGCATCCAGGGCCAACTGCAAGGGCAATTCGATACCCCGCAAGGCACCTTTACTTTCGCAACCCTCCTGCCCTTGAAGCCGGCGCCTTCTGCACGCCCGATCGTGTCCCTTACGACCGCCAACGCGTCCACTGCCCAAGCCGACCGCTACCGCTGGATCGCGGTCTCCTTCCTCCCGGCCGGCCATCTCATCCCCACCGTGCGGAAAACGCAGTATTGGCTCTTCGGTTTCTACGGCGGCATCGTATGGGTGTTTGGCATCGGCGCTTGGCTGCTGGCGCTCTCGCGTCGTCGCCTGCAAGACAGCGTGACGACGCTCAACACCAAAGTGCAGGAACTGGAAGACACCCGCCATGAGCTGGTGCAAAACGAAAAAATGGCCTCGCTAGGCCGCATGGTGGCGGGCTTCGCCCATGAGCTCAACACCCCGATCGGGATCGCTGTGGGCGCCGCTTCGCATATGTCCATGGCAGTCAAGGAGATAGGAACCCAGCTTCAGGCCGAGGAGGTGCGAGAGGAAGACCTCACGGCCAATCTTGACGCGATCCACACCGCTGCCGACCTGACCCTGAGCAATCTGCAGCGCGCCGCGCGGCTGGTGCAAAGCTTCAAACGCACCTCGGCCGATCAAGCCTCGGAACAGGCTCGGTGCTTCACGGTAGCGGAAATGGTGGATGACGTGCTCAACAGCCTGGGCAATATCTTCAAACATACGGCCATTCGCTTCGCCGTGGATTGTCCACCGGATCTGGTGATCTACGGCAAGCCGGGCGTCTATGCTCAGATTCTGACCAATCTGTTGCTCAACAGTCACATCCACGCCTTCGCCGAGGGCAGCGAACCGGGCATTATTCGGATCTGGGTGCGGCAACTGCTGGAAAAGTGGCTATGGTTGATCTTTGAAGATGATGGGCGAGGTATGGATGAAACGACCCGGCAACGCGTCTTCGAACCATTTTTCTCTACCCGCCGCCAGCATGGTGGCACTGGCTTGGGGCTTTATATATGCCATAATCTTGTTACAAATGAGCTAAAAGGGACCATTGACTGCCAAAGTCATCTTGGTCAAGGCACCCGCTGGATCATCGAACACCGTCTATCGGACAGCGCTTCCGAAGAAGAGCCGATATGAAAATCATTAAAAAAGTTGCTACGACCGCGGCAACGACCACGACCACCCCATCGACTCTCCAATTGCCGCCCTGGAAAGTCCTGGTCGTGGACGACGAAGAAGATGTCCACAAACTGACCGAACTCAACCTCAGAAACTTCAGCTACAGCGACCGTGGGTTACGCCTGCTCAAAGCCCGTTCCGCCCATGAGGCCAAGACCATCCTGGACATGGAGCATGACATAGCGCTGGCTCTGATCGACGTGGTCATGGAAAGCGACGACGCCGGTCTCAAGCTGGTCGATTACATTCGCAACAGCCAAGGCAACCAGCTGATGCGTCTGCATATCCGCACCGGCCAGGCTGGCACGGCCCCCGAGCGCTACGTGATCGACCACTTCGATATCGACGGCTACACCGACAAGACCGAGATCACCGCCCAGCGGCTCTATACCCTAGTGCGCACCGGGATCAAATCCTATCAAGACTTGCGCGCCATCGATCTGAACCGGCTCGGGCTATCCTATGTGCTGGCGTCGACCCAAGATATCTACGCCTTTCGTCAGGAATCGATCGAAAAATTCTTCCAAGGGGTGCTGACCCAGATCATCGGGCTGCTCCGACTGGGTGAAAGCAGCCTGATCACCACGACCGAAGGGATGATCGTCACCATCGAAGGTGAGCAGATCGAGGTGCAGGCAGGCACCGGCGCTTTCAACAACGATCAGACCCATCTCAAACAGGAACGGACCCGCGAGATCAGCCAACGCTACGGCAAGGCGCTGGCTCAAGCCGAATCCCCGCTGGAACTGTCTCCCGACACTTCGATCTTGCCATTGAAAATCAAGGAGCAAACGGTCGGTTTCATCTATCTCGAACACACCCGGCATCTGAGCGCCACCGATCGCAACCTGCTCAACGTCTTGGCCAACCAATGCGCCAGCGCTCTGGAGAGCCTGCGCCTGCACCTCGAATTGACCAAGTCCTACGACCACATCGTCGATATCCTGGCCCATGTCGCCGAGTACAAGGACTCCACCACCGGCAACCACATCAACCGCGTTGCCCGTCTGGTCGAGCTGATTGCCCTGGAAATGGGTTTCGACCCCCAGGAGGCGCTGCGCATCGGCAAAGCCAGCCGCCTGCACGATGTGGGCAAGATCGGTATTCCCGACCATATTTTGCAAAAGTCCGGCCATTTGACCAATGATGAATTCGCCATCATCAAGACCCACACCCAAATCGGGGCCAATCTGCTCCAACATGACCGCTGGCTGGAATTATCCCAGCAAATCGCGATCAGCCACCATGAACGCTGGGACGGCGGCGGGTACCCGACTGGGTTGAGAGGCGAGGAGATTCCGCTGACCACTCGGATCGTATCGGTGGCGGACGTTTATGACGCGCTGGTCCACAGCCGCTCCTACAAGAACGCCTGGCCCGTCGCGGAGGCCGTGGCCTACCTCGAAGCCGAGAAGGCCAGACACTTCGATCCGGCGGTCGTCGATGCTTTTCTGCGACTGTTCCGGCGAGGCGAATGTCCATCCAGCGTGCGGGTCGACATCGCGCCCTAAGCCAGAGCCCATCGATCGCTACCTCAATACTCGTTCAGGCGAGCAATGCGTTCCTGATAGCGGGCGCGTAGACAACGGACATCCGCACCGCAGCTGTCGCGCGCGACCAGCCAGGACCGCTGATCATCGCGCAGCCGCGTAGCTTGGCGCGGCGGCAATTGATACAACAGCGAGCGATACAAGCTCGCCATCTCTTCATCCAGGCCACTCAGACCGGGATTGTCGCAGACTGCGATTTCGGCGGCGGTCGTCGCACGACTGCAATCGTAGCTGGCGGCCGACGCCGCCAGCGGCAACCAACCGACGCCAAGCAATAGCCAAAGCAAGTATCTGGTCATCAGCGTTTCTCCGAGTCGATGTCAATTCACTCATAAGCATTGTCCGCCGGTTACCAAACCGCAAGCGGCCATTGTCCGAACCGTATCCTTCCGCACAGGGTCGAAATACCGATTCCGCAAACGCAGAGAGATCCCCGATGCCATGGCTACACCGTGAAATCCCGTTGCCCCACCCGGAACAGGCGCTACCGAGCCACTCCACACCGCTATCCGTATTAGGCGACACCGGTAACCGCTGCTCCGAAGGACTGACGATATGACGGTTGCAACACCCTCCATCACCACCCATCAGGAAAGCGACGGCACTATCGAACAGATATCCCGATGGCGCGGCCTGCTGATCGGCACGGCGATCGGCGACGCGCTGGGTCTGCCTGCCGAGGGGTTATCCCGCCGACGCGTCCAACGGCTGTACCAGGGGAACTGGCGACACCGGCTGGTGTTCGGGCGCGGCATGATCAGCGACGACACCGAACACACGGCCTTCGTCGCCCAAAGCCTCCTGCGTTATCCCGACTCGCCGGAACGTTTTGCCCGGCGCCTGGGCTGGTACCTACGCGGCTGGCTGTTGTCGCTACCCGCCGGCATCGGCTTTGCCACCCTGCGCGCGATCTTGAAGCTGTGGCTGGGTTTTCCACCCAACCATAGCGGGGTGTATTCCGCTGGCAACGGCCCGGCCATGCGCGTAGCGGCGATCGGCGCGTTCTTCGCTCACCATCCACAACGACGAGCCGCTTATGTCGCTGTCTCGACCCGCATCACCCACACCGACCCCAAGGCCCTGACCGGAGCAACCGCCATCGCCGAACTGGCGGCCTGGATCGTGCGCGACCGGCTGACTCGACGCCCATCGTTGGCTACGTTCATCGCTCTACTCCGCCGGTGCGGCCCCGACGATGCCGAATGGCAAACGCTCGTGGACGCCATCGAACAAGCTGCGCGCGAAAATCGAACCGTCGCGGAACTGGCGGAGAAGATGGGGCTGGCGCAGGGTGTGACCGGCTATATCTATCACACCGTCCCCATCGCCGTTTACGCCTGGTTCCAGCACGATGGCGACTACCGACCAACGCTGACAGCGGTGCTAAATTGCGGCGGCGATACCGACACGGTCGGCGCGATTGCCGGCGCGTTGGCGGGCGCGACAGTGGGTGAATCTGGCATTCCCGAGGAATGGAAAGCAGGCGTGACCGACTGGCCGTGCTCGCTGACCTGGCTGCGGGCGCTCGCCGACCGACTGGCGACCGTCACGCGCACCGGTCAGCCCAGCGCACCGCTGCGATACTTCTGGCCCGCTATTCCAGTGCGCAACCTGGTGTTTTTGCTGATCGTACTGGCGCACGGTTTCCGGCGCTTGTTGCCGCCCTATCGATGACCACAGCGATCGCTGTACTGGACCCGACGCCCGACTTTCAGCGCCCCTCCGGCAGGCGTGGGAACCATTGCCTATACTTTTAGTGATGATTATCACCCCGAGGAGGCGCCCCCATGGCTACATCGACCACGACGTCCACCCCCGACGCCAAATCCACCGACTTCAACAAACTGGCCCAAAACCTTTCCAAGATCGTCGAACAGAGTCAGCGAGTGCTGCAGGAATACCTCAAACGCCAGGAACACGGTGACCCGCTGCCCTTCGTCGACCCTGTCCTTATCGGCAAATCGTTTCAGGATCTGTTCCAGCACTTGCTGAAAGATCCCGACCAGCTGATACAGGCCCAGACCGAATTCTGGAAGAGATCTCTCGATCTGTGGCAAGCCGCTTCCAAACGCATGCTCGGCCAGGAATCCCCGCCGGTCATCCAAGCATCTCCAGGCGACAAGCGCTTCAAGGATGCGCCCTGGACCGAGAATGTGGTGTTCGACTTCATCAAACAGTCCTACCTGCTGGCGGCCGACAGCCTGCAGGGTCTGGTGAACCAGGTCGAGGGGCTGGACGACAAGACTGCTCGCAAGGTGCAGTTCTATACTCGCCAATTCGTCGATGCCATGGCGCCGACCAACTTCGTGCTGACCAACCCGACCGTACTCCAGGCCACGCTGGATTCGGGCGGCGACAATCTGGTCAAGGGGCTGCAGAACATGCTGGCCGATCTGGAGCGCGGGCGCGGTCAACTGCAGATCAAGATGACCGATCTCAAGGCGTTCACCCCCGGCGAAAATATCGCAGTCACCCCAGGCAAGGTCGTCTTCCAGAACGACTTGCTGCAACTGATTCAGTACGCCCCCAGCACCCCGACCGTGCATCAGCGGCCGTTCCTGTTCGTATCGCCTTGGATCAACAAGTTCTACATCATGGACATGCGACCCAAGAACTCTATGGTCAAGTGGATGGTGGACCAGGGTTTCACCGTGTTCATGACCTCCTGGGTCAATCCCGACGAGCGGCTGGCCAACAAGCAGTTCGAGGATTACATGCTGTCCATCGTCGCGGCGCTGGACGCCATCGAACAGGCTACCGGCGAGCGCGAAGTCAACACCGCCGGCTATTGTCTGGGCGGCACCCTGCTGCTCAGCACCCTGGCCTATCTCGCTGCCCAAGGCGACCAGCGGGTACAGAGCGCCATCTGCTTTGCCTGCATGACCGATTTCAGCGCGCCGGGCGAATTGGAAGTGTTCATCGACGAAGAGCTGATCACCCTGCTGGAGAAGCAGATGGGCGAACGCGGCTATCTGGACGGCAGCCAGATGGCCGGCGTGTTCAGCATGTTGCGCGCCAACGATCTGATCTGGTACTTCGTGGTCAACAACTATCTGCTGGGCAACGACCCCTATCCTTTCGATCTGCTGTACTGGAACTCCGATTCCACCCGGATGCCGCGGGACATGCACAGCTTCTACGTGCGCAACATGTACCAGAAGAACCTGTTGCGCGAACCGGGCGGCATCACCCTGGCGGGCGTGCCGATCGATCTGGGCCAGATCAAAACCCCGGTGTGTTTCCTGTCGGCCTACGAGGATCACATCGCGCCGTGGACCTCGACCTACGCTGGAACGCAGCTAGTCGGTGGTCCGGTCAAGTTCGTGCTGAGCGGCTCCGGGCATATCGCCGGAGTCATCAACCCGGCCTCGTCCGACAAGTACGGCTTCTGGCTCAATCCCAATACCCCGCCGAATCCCGATGATTGGTTCAAGGATGCGGTCAAGCAGGAAGGCTCCTGGTGGCCGGACTGGCTGGAATGGCTGAAACCCCACGCCGGCCCGCCAATCCCAGCCCGCACCCCCGGCGATGGCAAGTTGAAACCGATCGAAGCGGCGCCGGGTTCCTACGTCAAGATGCGCTACGATCAGTAATCAAGCGCTGTCAGGGGCGCGCGGTGCTCACCCGCCGCACGCCCTGCTTTACTCCGGTTCCAGAACGATCACTCCCAGGTCGGTCGTGCTATTGGGCTCGATATCTTTCCGCCAGCTCTTGTAGCCGGCCTGCTCGATCCGCACCCGCACCTGGTTGGCCGGCGCGGTAATGGTCACGAAATTGAATGCGCCATCGACGCCGGTTTTTTGTTCGGACTCTTTCTGGAATGCGACTCCGCCCGAGGGATGGGCATCACTTTCCAACACCACCGCCAGCTGTTGCAGAGGATGGCCGTTGTCGTCGCGCACCACGCCTTTGACCTGGGTCACCGGGTCACAGGCGGTCAGCAGGATCATGCTCAGCGCCGCCAACTCGGCAAGCAGCGTCAATCTTATTCCTGCCATGTGGGCGATACCGACCGGCCCGGCCATTCAGGCGATACCCTTCCTGACGTAATCGCGGACATAGGGCCACAGATCGCCCGATGTCGGCTCGCCCGCCAGGAACCAATGCTCTACGATGGACGCCTGCTGCTCGACATTGTAGGACGACCACGGTTTGCCGGCCGTATAGCTGTACGCCCCGCCGCCGCGCAGGCATTGACTGATGCAGGAGTTGAACACGTAACTCAACGCCAGGCTGCTGTTCTTGCCCTGCCAAACGTGCATGGTTTCATGAACCAGCAAATCGGTATTGCTGGTCGACATGTCCGAGTAGGCGGTCCCGACATTCATGACATAGCCCACATTGATGAAGCTGGTCACATAGCCGGCAATCGCCCCCGCAAAGCCGGTGGCGGCCGTGCCCAGCAAGGTCGAGATCAAGGAGGTCGGAATGGTGAAAGGCCGGTTACTCATGCCAGCGCCGTTGGTGACGATGATCCGAAAACGATAGGGCAAGGTATCGCCGCATACCCGGGTTACGATCCGATATTCGGCATCGCTCATCAAGCGCGCAGCTGTCGGGATAGTCACACTCATCTCATTGACCCTCATTCGGTTGCTGCATCGGAACTCAATGGCTCCCAACCGGCCGCCATCCCCATGATCAACCCAAGCCACTACGATCCATGTTCGGCTGCGCTCCGTAGCGCAGCTGCACCGCCTTGGCCCCGACCAGATCGCGCAGGCGTTTGAGCAAAGCCTCGCTCGGCCTGACCCGCCAGTTCGGACCGAAAACCAACTCCACCCAGGCGCGGTCGCCGCAATAATCCACCCCCACCGCACAGCGGCCATCGCCTCGGTGCTCGCCCAGGATCTGCGCCAGTTGCCGTAAAGCTCCCGCTTCGCACTGGCGCGCATCCAGTCGCAGCCGCAGCTGGCGGGCGTACTCGGCCCGCGCTTCGTCCAAATCCAATACCCGTTCGACCGTCAAACGGGTGGTTTGGTTGAACTCATCCCAACCCAATGTGACCTGCATCAGCAGGATAGCGTCCTCGACCAGCAAGGTCCGATGGCGTTCGTATGCCTCCGGGAAGATGCGCACCTCCCGACGCCCACTGTCGTCGTCCAGGGTCACGAAGGCCATCCGCCCACCCCGGTTGGCGTTGCGCGTCCGCAGACTGACCACCAACCCGGCGATCAACAGCGTACGATCGCCATTGCGGCGCGTACCGCCGCCTTCGCCCACGCTCTGCAAGGATACGGCGTTGAGCGCGGCCAATTCCGCCGCCACCTGCCGGATGGGATGGCCGGTCAGATAAATGCCCAGCGTTTCCTTCTCGCCGCGCAAGCGCTCGTCTTCATCCCATTCCGGCTCCTCCACTATCAGTAAAGGCCGGCTTGGGGTTTTTGCAACGGCGGTCGCCAAGCCGAACATATCATTCTGGCCAGCGGCGTGATCGCGTGACCGTTGCTCGGCCAGTTGCAACGCCTCGGGCAATTGCGCCGCCAGCGTCGCCCGGTTGGGTCCGAGCGCATCGAATGCCCCGGAGCGGATCAACGCTTCCAGTACTCGACGGTTGAGCTTGCGCAAATCCACCCGCTGGCACAGATCGAACAGATCGCGATAGGCCCCGCCGCGCTGCCGTTCTTCGACCAACCCTTCGATGGCCGCCTCGCCGACGCCCTTGATCGCGCCCAACCCGTAGCGGATCTCGTCGTCGGCGCTGGCGGTGAAGTGGTATTCGGATGCATTGATGGCCGGCGGCAACAACTTCAAGCGCATTCGCCGGCATTCCTCGACGAACACCACCACCTTGTCGGTCTTGTCCATGTCCGAGGACAGCACCGCTGCCATGAACGCCGCCGGGTAATGCGCCTTCAGCCAGGCGGTCTGGTAGGAAATCAGGGCGTAGGCGGCGCTGTGGCTCTTGTTGAAACCGTAGCCGGCGAACTTCTCCATCAGATCGAAGATGTGGGTTGCGGTGTCCTCTTCGACCTGGCGTTCGATCGAGCCCTGGAGAAAGATCGCGCGCTGCTTGGCCATCTCTTCGGGCTTTTTCTTGCCCATGGCCCGCCGCAACAGATCCGCGCCGCCCAGAGTGTAGCCGGCCAGCACCTGGGCGATCTGCATCACCTGTTCCTGATACAGGATGACGCCATAGGTGGGCTTGAGCACCGTGGCCAGGGCCGGATGGGGATATTCGATGCGGGCGCGGCCATGCTTGCGGTCGATGAAGTCGTCGACCATGCCCGACTGCAACGGTCCCGGTCGGAACAACGCCACCAGCGCCACGATGTCCTCGAAGCAGTCCGGTTGCAGGCGACGGATCAGGTCCTTCATCCCGCTGGATTCCAGCTGGAACACCGCCGTGGTCTGGTGACTTTTCAGCAAGATGAAGGTGGCGGCGTCATCCAGCGGAATCAGGGCGATATCGAGCGCCGTTTCCCCGACCGCCGCCCGCTGGCGATTGATGGTCCGCAACGCCCAGTCGATGATGGTCAGCGTCCGCAGCCCCAGGAAGTCGAACTTCACCAGACCAGCCGCTTCCACGTCATCCTTGTCGAACTGGGTGACCAGGCTGCTATCGCCTTCTTCGCAGTACAGCGGGGAAAAATCGGTCAGGCTGGTCGGGGCGATGACCACTCCGCCGGCGTGCTTGCCAACGTTGCGGGCCAGTCCTTCCAGTTTGCGGGCCAGATCGATCAGGGCGTGGATCTCGTCATCGCTATCGTACAGACGGCGTAGCTCGGCTTCCTGTTCGAGCGCCTTGTCGAGAGTCATGCCGATTTCGAACGGAATCAGCTTAGCGATGCGATCGACGAAGCCGTAGGGATGGCCCATCACCCGGCCCACATCGCGCACCACCGCCTTGGCCGCCATGCTGCCGTGGGTCGCGATCTGCGACACCCGCTCGCGACCATAGCGCTGGGCGACGTATTCGATGACCCGGTCGCGACCTTCCATGCAGAAATCGACGTCGAAGTCCGGCATCGACACCCGTTCGGGATTGAGGAAGCGTTCGAACAACAGGTCGTAGGCCAACGGGTCCAGATCGGTGATGCCGAGAGCATAGGCGACCAGCGACCCGGCCCCGGACCCACGCCCCGGCCCGACCGGCACGTCATGGCCGCGCGCCCACTGGATGAAATCGGCCACGATCAGGAAATAGCCGGGAAAGCCCATCTGGATGATGACTTTCAGCTCCAGCTCCAGCCGGGCATCATAGGGCTGGCGGCGCTCGGCAAAATCGGGGGCGCTGACGTCCAGCAGACGCGGCAAACGCTGTTCCAGTCCGGCGTGAGCCTGGGCGGCGAAATGTTCGACCGTATCCATCCCGGCCGGCACCGGGAAATCCGGCAACACGTTCTTGCCCAGCTCCAACCGCAAATTGCAGCGTCGGGCGATCTCCACGCTGTTTTCCAGAGCCTCGGGCAGATCGGCGAACAGCTCCGCCATCTCCGCCGGGGTACGTAGATATTGCTGGTCGCTGTAGCGGCGCGGCCGGCGCGGATCGTCCAGGGTCGCGCCGTCGTGGATGCACACCCGCGCTTCGTGGGCCTCGAAATCGGCGCGCTGCAGAAAACACACCTCGTTGGTGGCCACGACGGGCGTGCCGCTGGCCGCGGCCAGATCGACGACCGCATCCAGATAGGCTTCTTCCTGCGGCCGGCCAGTGCGCTGCACTTCCAGATAGAAGCGGTCCGGGAACAGCTCCCGCCAATCGTCCAGCCAGCGTCGGGCCTGATCGTGATGGTCGTGGAGCAGCGCCTGACCCAGTTCACCGTCGCGACCGCCGGACAGGGCGATCAGTCCTTCGGTATTGCCGCGCAGCCAGGCGTAGTCGATGACCGGCGCGCTCCGCTGCTGGCCTTCCAGATAACTGCGGCTGACCAGCCGGGTCAGGTGACGGTAGCCGATGAGATTCTGGCACAGCAACACCAGCCGGGCCGGTTCGCCCTCCCGCCGCACCCAGGCATCGACGCCAGCGATCGGCTTGACGCCCGCCCCCAGCGCTGCCTTGTAAAACTTGATCAGCGCGAACAGATTACTCATATCGGTGACCGCGACCGCCGGCATGCCGGCAGCGGCCACCTGTTTTACCAGGCTCTTGATGCGAATCAACCCGTCCACCAGCGAATATTCGCTGTGCAGGCGTAGATGCACGAACGAGGCGGTCATGGTTGCTCCCGCTGCTGCAACAGCACAGCGCGGACCGGGGCAAAGGAACGGCGATGTTCGGGACAGGGACCGCAGCGCCACAAGGCATCCAGGTGCGCAGCGGTCGGATAACCTTTGTGGCGAGCGAAACCGTACTGCGGATAGATCTGGTGCAACTGGCACAGCTCGGCATCGCGCGCGACCTTGGCCAGGATTGACGCCGCACTGATCACCGGCACGGTGGCGTCGCCCTTGACGATCGCCTGGCAGGGACAGGCCAGTACCGGGCAGCGGTTGCCATCGACCAGTACCTGTTCGGGGCGCAGGGCCAGCCCCTCCACCGCCCGCTGCATCGCCAGCAGCGTCGCCTGCAGGATATTCAGCCGGTCGATTTCGGCCACTTCGGCCCGACCCAGCGCCCAGGCCAATGCCTTGGCGCGGATTTCAGCGGCCAGGCGTTCACGCTGGGTTGCACTGAGGCGCTTGGAATCGGCCAGACCAGCAATGGGGTGGGCTGGATCGAGAATGACGGCGGCGGTGACCACGGGACCGGCCAGCGGGCCACGTCCGACTTCGTCCACCCCGGCGATCAGCACAGCGTCGGACATGGGTAGGAGGGCTTCAACCTGCATCAAGCGGGCTGACCACACCCCTGCCGCCCCGATTGAGGACGTGAGTGTAGATCATGGTCTCGTGAATTTTTTCACGAACCCGGTCGAGTAACCTGATCTTGACAGTCATAATTTCCTCTACTTTAATTTTAATGATTTTGTGACAACTTGAACCGCTGCTGGATCGATGCCTGCGATGGAACCGATTAAAGTTGTTGTTATTTTTCAACTCATTCGATTTATCAATCGGTTACGCAAGCTAATTATGATTATACGTCAAAATCGACGTAAAGTAAGGCGTCTTTTAGGAAGTCTACTTCATGTTGGGCATAGGAGAAAGCATGGCAGATATAGCGGTCCTCACTCGTAACTACACTACTCACCTTGAACCTATGTTGGAGAAAGGTGAATCCGTTACTTTTTATTCCAACGTTCCGTGGAAGAGCATTAAAGATGCACACATAGAAGGAAAGAAAGTTGTCGTCTACTTTGTCGTATCGGAACATCCCGGCCTCGTTTCATATGAAGGCACGCTTGCAGACATTGTGATTCCGCCAGTCAAAGACACTGCGCATCTAGAAAAACTACTCAACCGAGCACCAGACAAAGCTGCTCGCGCAGAGGTCGACAAAGGAACGGCCCGCACAATTTATTCAGTTTCAAACGTAACAAAGCTAACGCCTGCTTTTTCTCAAACCGAGTTACTGAAACGATCGGATGGCAAGGCCGTAAGCAAGGACTATGAGCGCAGCTACTGCATTGTTCATCCGTATGAGTAGGCCGACTATGCCCAACAAGGTAGTGCAGCCGACGTCGCTTCGCGACGCGGCTGACCTCCATCGTTAGGTCTTTGACGGGAGATCTTCAAAAGCCTTACCCTAAATAATATGGAGTAACCATGTCAGGAATCGAGTGGAATGAAGATACCTTGCCCACCCTTGGTAAGGTATTTCTTCGGCATGTGATTGACCACATGCTCGGATGCTCTGAATCAACAGTGCGTTTTGGCAAAACGGGCCAAGGCATAATGCCAAACTATCAGATTATATCCCCGAATGGTGTGATAAAGACTCTACGCGGGTCATCACACGATGCATTTAAACAAGTAGGTGCTTTCGATGAAAAGCGAATCTCGCGCCCATTCTTGTTAGCTGAAATTCAGCATGCCTTCGACAAGGCATAACAACTGGTTCAAGGTCGTTCGCTTCGCTCACTCGGGACGTCCAAAAGCTGCGCTTTTATCTGCCCCTTAACCAAACGTTAGGAGGTAGCAATCAGTGATAAGGTATCCTATCTTTTTGGAGAACACTTTTATGGATAAGCTTTGCCGTTCAAATCTTGCTTTAGACTCATACCACGTTAAACAGGGTAGAATATGCCAACTTCAACAAATTGCGCTTTTAACCGGATTGGTAGTTCTTTCTGGTACCAGTCCATCAAGCGCAGCGGGCAATGTCTTCTACTGTAACTCAAGCACTTTCGAACTCACAATCAATATGAATTTTGGTGAATGGTTCGATGAAAAAGGTCATGGTGGAGAGGCACGTTTTGGTAAGAAACCAAACACATATCAGCTAGACTACAAGGGAACAACTATTGCTTTCCTTACCCATCGAGGAAAAAAGTCGAAGCTAATATTTCCTGACGGTCTGGCGCTTTCTAGAGAAGTGGACCCGAGTAGTTACCCTGGCGGGAGCATAGTTTCAATGTCGTGCAGCCAAGGTGGATCTGGCCAAACTCCTGGAGAATAGGACCACACCGGACGCTCCCTGATAGAGCCAACATGATTATTATGTTTCCCGATAATTCTAGTACACAGCCTAACTAGGGCTTGCACCTGACTCCGCTACGCGGGGCAGGTGAAGCAAGTCGTTATGCCTTATAGGTACGCGCCATGCGCCAAGCGGATATAGCTGTCATTCACCTAGAATCCATCCCCACTGAGCTTTTCACAGGCTTCACCGAATCCATTGCCTCTGAGAAGTTGAATCTTCAGGTTCACTTACGCGAAGATGGTGGTACATTTGCCGCCTTAGAGTGCACCCGATTACCCACAAGTCTTACAGAATATAAAAATCAATGGGTTACAAACAAGTATTCTCAACGCGGCAACATGCAAATATTGATAAGTCATTGATCCTATGTGTTCGCCGAAATGGATTCAGAATTTACGGCATGATGCAAGTTGTTAATTTATCGTCATCTAAGAAGATGTGGGTAATCGTGTGGGTATAACCCTGCGTTCGAGGCGACCTGCACGAAAAACCGCGCAGGCGCCCTCAACTCCACGTTAGGCCACTTCGCATGCTTTGACACATGAGTCGTCGCAAACAAAAGATGGCAGCACAGGTTGGCGAGTTCATGCGCCAGTATCAGCGCAAGGCGCACGCAGGCTATGACCCGAATGACCGCTCGTATGACCGAAAGCTGGAGACGAAGTTGAAGCGGATGCGTCCAGAGGATTTGGACGAGCTATTGCACGGAGAGGATTCGGAGCAGACACCGATCCCACCTAGCACCGACAAGCCGGAGGGAGAGACATGATAGGGATGACGATGACGTGGCCTAACCATGCGCTGCAGCGAACCCAGCATGAGCGTCGCGGTTGCAATCGTGGCGTCCCGATTGCCGGGTCGCTGAGCTTGGGTCGTTCGGCGTCTTCGTTTGTGCCTTGACCATGGTTAGCACCGTTGCTAACATGAGTCATGTCCTATGCTGTTGAATACTTCCATTGGCGCGTCCTCGAAGAGATCGAGTCTTGGCCTGTGGATGTGCTGGCTGATTACGCCAGAATTCTTGAGCTCTTGATTGAGCATGGCCCAAATCTCCGCATGCCTCACTCCAAGGCATTCGGTGATGGATTGTTTGAGATCAGGCCGCGTGGTGCATCAGGTATCGGGCGTGCGTTCTATTGTTTTCTGGTTGAGCGGCGTGTCGTGGTGTTGCATGCCTTCGTGAAGAAGTCTCAGCAAACACCCGATAAAGAAGTGAAGCTCGCGCGCAAGCGCTTGAAGGAGGTATCAAATGGCTAATCTTGAGTATCAACCCGTTCGCCACAATCACAAGGAATTCCTTGAGCGCGCTGCCAAACGCAAGGGGTTTCAAGATGCCTATGATGCTTTGTCCGTTGAGTATGCCGTTGCGCATCAAATGCTCGCGGCGCGTACCAAGGCGGGGCTCACGCAAGAGGCTGTCGCAGCAATGATGGGTACCACCAAGAGCGCTATCTCGCGGCTGGAGTCTGCTGGTAAGCATGCGCCTTCGCTTGCGACGCTCAAGAAGTACGCTGAGGCCGTTGGTTGTCGTCTCGAAATCAAGCTTGTGCGTCAGCGGTGAAACGACGCCGAACACTACGATCCAGGGGACAGTCATAAGCTGCGCTTGTGATGCCCTCGCTTCGCTCGGCTGCCCCTGATCTTCAACGTTAGATGCTTATCTCATGACTCTAACCACTGAAGACATCAATACTCAGCTATCCGCCGGTGAGCGTGTGCTGTGGTCCGGGCAACCACGTCAGGGTGTCATTATTCGCGGAGCTGACGCATTCATGATTCCGTTCAGTTTATTGTGGGGCAGCTTCGCCATATTCTGGGAGCTTTCAGTCATCAACTCCAATGCACCGGCATTTTTCGCGCTGTTTGGAATCCCCTTCGTTCTCGTCGGTATCTACCTCATCATCGGCCGCTTCTTCTTCGAGGCAAAGCACCGAGCCCGCACCTACTACGCGGTAACCAATGAGCGAATACTTATTATCTCGGGCTTGTCTTGTCGCAAAGTTCAATCACTTGACCTTCGCACACTCTCCGATCTCTCGCTTGCAGAAGGCAAATACAATGAAGGCACCATTACCTTCGGTAGTGGGTCACCATTCAATTCAATGTTTGGCGGCTTTTCCAGCTGGCCAGGCACAGGCGCATACCTAGGCCCTCGCTTCGAGTTAGTCGCAAACGCCAAAACCATCTTCGAAACCATTCGTAGGGCGCAACG
>RXIW01000046.1 GCA_003989065.1 Candidatus Competibacteraceae bacterium | reverse complement strand
GCCAAGGCCAAGGCCAAGGAGCAGGACCAGTGTCGCAAGCCCTGTCGGTTTCGTTAGCCGCTGCCAGCTGGATTGATGCATATCGCCTTCCTACTTGCTCTTATCTCGTTAATTCTTAGGAGTCAACCACGTAGGGCTCGGGCGCTGAATTCGCGGGCCGCTCCCTAGCGAGAACGGCCCGCGCAGCTCACAAGCGAAACGCCATCATTCGCGGCCAAGGGCAGCTTTTTTCATGCCCTCTTCCAGCGTCTTGATGTCCTCTGGCGATAACTGCGGACGGTCGATCTTGATCGTCAGCTTGTTGAATTTCGCCGTCAGCGGGAACGGTGGTAGGTAGTCGGCGTCGTCGATGCCGGTGATGGTGTCAGAGCCGATATCGAAACTCTCATCCCATTGCAGAATGATGGGAATCGTCTTTTCCATCCGTTTCGTGACGACTGCCTTACCGTCCACCTTGAGCGTGCCGGTGCCGCCCTTGCCAAGGCCGGAGAAGTTGTTGAACGCCAATGTCGCGAGGCCAAGACCGTCATATTTGAAGTCGAACTCCACCGTGTGTTGGCCGGGCGTCAGTGCCTCCGGAGCCTCCCACTTGACCCATTCGAGGTTGAGCAGGTTCCAATTGAACACCGGTTTGCCCTTGAGCAGGTAGAAGCCCCAGCCGGCGAAGCGCCCACCCGAGGTGGCGATCATGCCCTCCGCACCGCCTTCCGGCACGGTGATATCCGCAGTCAGACTATACGAGGTATTGAGCAGATAGGGCGCATCGCCTTGCGGCACGCCGGTCATCGGCCGGGTGTAGGTCAGCTCGGTGAGACCAGCGGTGAGGCTTGGGCGCGGCGAGGCGACTCGGGCCGCGACCGATGCGTTGAGCGGGAAGACCTGATATTTCTTGGCCTCCTCGACGAACATCTTGCGCATCTCCGTGATCTTCTCCGGATGCTGCGCGGCGATATCGTCGGACTGGTTGAAGTTGTTGGTCAGGTCGTAGAGCTGGAAGACCTGGTTGTTGAGCGGGTCGGTGTTGGCTTCCTGGAACGCCTGCCACGGAGCGCGGTTGACCTTGGTGCTCAGCAACCAGCCGTCGTGATACAGCGCCCATTGGCCCATCATCTCGAAATATTGGGTGTGGTGCCGAGATGGGGTCTTGGCGTTAGCCGCGTCGAAGGTGTAGGCGAAGCTGGTGCCTTCGATCGGCTTCTGCTTGATACCGTCGACGATTTCGGGCGCGGAAATGCCGGTGACCTCGAGCAGGGTGGGCACCACGTCGATCACGTGCATGAACTGCTCGCGCAGCCCGCCCTTGTCCTTGATGTGCGCCGGCCAGGAGATGACCATGTTCTGGTTGACGCCGCCGAGGCGGGAGGCGTTCTGCTTGAACCAGTCGAACGGGGTGTCGAAAGCCCACGACCAGCCCGCCGACATGTGATTGTAGGCGAACTCGGTGCCCCAAGCGTCGTAGTACTTCATTTGCACGCCCACCGGGGGGCGGACGTCATTGAAGAATGCGACCTCGCTGAAGGTGCCTTCCGGGCCGCCCTCGGCGCTGGTGCCGTTATCACCGTTGATGTAAATGACCAGCGTGTTATCAAGCTTGCCGAGATCCTCGAACGCCTGGATCACCCGGCCGATCTCGTGGTCGTTGTAGGCCACGTAGGCGGCGAAGACCTCGACTTGGCGGATGTAGAGCTTCTTGGCCTCGTCGCTGAGGCTATCCCACGGCGGCAGAATCTCCTTCGGCCAAGGCGTCAGTTTTTCGTCCTTCGGAATCACGCCAAGTTTTTTCTGATTCTCGAAAATACGCTCGCGCAGCTTTTCGTAGCCGTCGTCGAACAGGTGCATCGCGTGGATCTTGTCCACCCACTCCTTGGTCGGATGATGCGGCGCGTGCGAGGCACCGGGCACGTAGTGCAGGAAAATTGGCTGGTTCGGATCGGTCTGATGAATCCGATACATCCAGTCGATGGCGTCATCGGCCATCGCGGTGATCAGGTTCCAGGAAGGCTCCTTACCCGTGACTGGCCAGATGGCCGCTTTCGGGTCCGACCGATCCATTTTCAGGGTGCCCTCGTGCCCGATCCACGGATAGATCTGGGTGGTGTTGCGGAACAGGTTCGGTCCCCACTGGTTGGCGTCGCCGCCGACGAAACCGTAGAAGTAGTCGAAGCCCATGCCGGTCGGCCATTGGGTGAACGGCCCGACCTGGCTGGCCTGGTAGGTCGGCGTGTTGTGATCCTTACCGAACCATGAGGTTGCGTAACCGTTGTCGCGCAGGATACGGCCGATGGTGGCATTGTCCACGCCGATGACGCTGTCGTAGCCAGGGAAGCCGGTAGCCTGCTCGGCGATCACGCCAAAGCCCACCGAGTGATGGTTACGCCCGGTGATCAGCGCTGCGCGGGTCGGCGAGCACAACGAGGTGGACATGATCCGGTTATAACGCAGCCCGCTCTGGGCGATGCGTTCCATGGCCGGGGTCGGGATGACGCCGCCAAAGACGCTGTTGATGGCAAAGCCGGCATCGTCGGTCATGATCAGCAGGATGTTCGGCGCGCCTTTCGGCGGCACCACCCGCGGCGCCCACCACGGGGTGGATTGCAATGCGCCGTCCTTGATCACCCCACCGAACTTCGGGGTCGGCGGCGGCAGCTGGTTGCCTGGAATCGTGGTGGTGGCGCTGGGCGAACCCAGGACCCCGGTGACCTCCACCTTGGACTCGCCGGTGGTCTCGGTCGTCCCGCCCGGAACGGTCAGCTGCTGGCCGATCTCGATCTGATTCGAAGCGAGCTTGTTTTCCGATTTCAGCGCACCCACCGCAACGCCGAAGCGCTTGGCGATCGCATCCAGATCGTCGCCCTTGACCACCGTGTACACACCGCTGGCGGCATCGTACGCGCCCTCGGCGTATTTGACTGGTCCCCGGTCGGCGGCCTGGACCCCGCAGGCCACTAGACCCGCTGTCAGGATCACGATCGAACGGAGGCTTCCCTGCGAACGAAGCGGGAATCCCAGCCGAATCCCATCAATTGCGAGTCTTATCTTCACACGATTCTCCTAGCATTATTAGTGACATAGCGGATTTCATTCAGATTGCGCCCTGGCAAGGGTCGCCACGGCGGACACGCGCAGGGGTCGCGCCAAATTTCCCTATGAACTCCATTATTTCGATCATGCTAACGGCCTTGCATGATTTTTTCATGATTCTTTACAAACAGGATCGGTAGGGAATTTGCTCAACTCAGCGAGCCGGTTTGAGAACATCGGGATCCACAGCGTCCGCACCGGATTCCGTTGACCAACCCCCGGCCTCCCGATCTCGCAACACCATCTGCAGGTACGGTGTCGTGGCGTCCAGGCGAGCGCCCGCATCCAGCCAATCCTGCAACAACTGGACGCCTTCTCTGGAACAGGTCTCCAATCCGCCCAAATCCAGCACGACCGCACCACTGACCGATTCGCGCACCTGGCGGATAACCGGCCAATCCGATACCGTCAACCAACCGCTAATCGAAACGATCGTATGTGACAGTCGATGATGCGTGGTGATACAAATCATAGTGGCTTATCTGTGCGATTCACATGCCAAGTATCGCCTCATCTTGTAAAACGCCCGAACCCGTTGAAGGCCAAGGAAAGCATGGCGACAGCGCAGTGAGATATCGCTGAATGAGACGACTCGATGGTTGACCCTGCAACTTTTTCAGGGTTATTCGATCAACCCGTTCATTATTTCAACCCTCACTTCCGATCGATCGCATGCCACCATCACCCGCATCCGCCATCGCGACAGCACAGGACACGATCCGGAAGCTGGCCTCTAATCCGTTCCTGGTGATCGGCGAAGCGCTGGTCACCGCCGACGGCCCGATCATCCTCACCTGGCTGGGGGACATGCGCCCGGAACTCAAGCTGGGGCTGGCTCCAGGCACCTTCCCCGGCACGATCCAGGCTGCCATCGAGTTGATGCACCCTGAGGATGTCCCCGGCTTTCAGCAGGCCGTAGAGCATTCGCTGACCACGGCCGCGACCTTCGACACCCGTTATCGGCTAGCCGACGGCCGCGGTGGATGGCGCTGGATCGAAGGTCAGGCGACGCCGACCGAATTCAGCGTCGGCCGCGCCATCCGCTGGATCTTTTTCAACCGCGATTTCACGGCACAACAGCAGACCGAAACCGCACTGCGCCGATCCTTGCAGGAGCTGGAAGCCTCGCGCCACGAACTGATCTCGGAAAAGGACAAGCTCTGGCGTCTGGCCGCCAACGCCTTCTCGATCCTGGGCGAAGCCCATTTGACGGAACAGAGGATGACCTTCGAGTTCTTCGGCGACGTCCCGCACGAAGAAAAGATCGGCCTGGCCCCCGGAACCCTCCCGCATAGCATCGAACAGTTGTTCGCGCTGATGCACCCGGACGACATCGAAACCTATCGACAAAAGGTGGAACATTCGGTCGTCACCGGCGAACCCTTTCGGGTGGTGTACCGCGCGTCCGACGGACGCGGCGGGTGGCGTTGGCTACAGGCCCGAGCGTTTTCGCTCGAACAACGCGAAGGACGGCATGTCCGCTGGCTGCACGACACCATCGACATCACCGAACGGCAGGAAGCGGAAGAAGCGTTGCGCAAATCATTGGACGAACTGCGCCTGCTGAAAGCCCGGCTACTGGCCGAAAACCGCTTCCTACGCCAGGAGGTCAACCTGCAGGCCGACGACACCGACATCATCGGCCAGAGTCCGGCGCTGAGTTGGGTGCTGGAACAAATGAAGCGGGTGGCCGCCACCGCCTCCACGGTCCTGATCAGCGGCGAAACCGGCACAGGCAAGGAGCTGGTGGCTCGCACCATCCATCACCACAGCCCTCGCCGCAAGCGCCTGTTCGTAGCGGTGAACTGCGCCGCCCTGCCCGCTACGCTAGTGGAAAGCGAATTGTTCGGCCACGAAAAAGGAGCCTTCACCGGCGCGATCACCCGCCGCATCGGCCGCTTCGAGCAAGCCGACGGCGGCACCCTGTTCCTGGACGAAGTCAGCGAACTGCCGCTGGAAACGCAGGCGAAGATGCTGCGAGTGCTCCAGTTCGGCGAGTTCGGGCGGGTGGGCGGCGAACAGCTGTTGAAAACCGACACGCGGGTCATCGCCGCCAGCAACCGCAATCTCGAACAGGCCGTGCGCGAGGGCCAGTTTCGCAGCGACCTGTACCACCGCCTCGCCATCTTCCCCATCCACCTCCCCCCCCTGCGCGAGCGCCGCGAGGACATTCCCTTGCTAGCCGCTTACCTGGTAACCCGCAAAGCCCGCCAGCTGGGTCGAAAAATCGACGCGATCCCGGCTGCCGTGATCGACCACCTGGTCCGCTACGATTGGCCCGGCAACGTGCGCGAGCTGGGGAATGTCATCGAACGGGCGATCATCCTGTCGTCCGACGCCACCCTGCAACTGGAAACCATCCAGCTCAGTCCAGCGTCCCGCCCAGTGGCCGAGTCCGACGACCCCGGTCGCACCCAACATCCCGCCGCCGAGGACGATACCCTGCAAGCCTGTGAACGGGCGCATATCCTGCGCATCTGCCAGGCCACCGGCTGGAAGATCAAAGGCGCGGACGGTGCGGCCCGTCGACTCGGCCTGAACCCCGGCACACTCTACGCCCGCATGAAAAAGCTGGGAATCCGACGGCCCACGCCCGGCAGATGACCTGGTGGCGGAGCCGTCGTATCGGTCACTTGGTCTTTTGCGGCGCTGGCGCCGTCTCCACCGCCTGGGTCGCCTTGAAACCTGGCGGCGTCTTGTGCCAGGGATAACCCTGGCTGCCCAGCCGATAGCCGTAATCGAACAATGCCCGCATGTAGGCCGTATCGAAATCCTCCTTGTGCTCGGCCTTGAAGTCGGCGCCGATATAGGCCAGGTTGTAGTCGAGTCCGTCTTCTTTGGCGGTCAGGTAGATCCGGTACAGATCCCCGACCCCCTGGGTCTGGATCAGCGACGAAATGGCGCGACCGACGATGGTGAGGGTGCTGCGATCCACCGATGCCCACTCCGGGTCCAGCCGGGCATTGCGGATGACGTAGACGCTCCGCTCGCGCGGCGGGATCTTCATGCCCTGCTGGCGGATGAGGTCGAACATGCGCGGGGGATACAGGAACACTTGGGCCATGGCCCCGCCATCGACATGCATTTCCTGGTAAGGCTGGCCATTGACTTCGACGTCGATCATAGTCGGCGGAAACGCACCGGGAATCGCCGCCGAAGCCAGCAGGATCTTGCGGAACAGTTCCAGCGCCTTGGGGTTGTCCTTGGCCGCCACCGCGATCGCCCCCATGTTCCAGATCACCGGCTGGCGGGCGTCGAGGTCGGTGGTGCCGATCATCAGCAGGCGACCCTTGTCCTGGTATTCGCTGGCGATCCGCGCCAGAAACCCGGCGTCGATATGTTTGGAAATCAGCTCGAACAACGGAGCGTTGTCAGCCAGGCCGTCACTGGTCAGGGCCGCCAATAAGCTACGAGGCTGGAGGATGTTGGCCGGACCGATGTTGGTGTACACCTCGCGCAGTGCACCATCCTCGGAGGATCCCAGGAACGCGAACGGCGCAATCAGCGCCCCGGTGCTGACCCCGGTCACGCCCTTGAATTCCGGACGCGTGCCGGTCGCGGTCCAGCCGACCAGCAGGCCAGCCCCGAACGCGCCATCGTCGCCGCCACCGGAAATAGCCAGGAAATTGACTGGCGGCAACGGCCCCTGATGGTGGGTGCGGGCCAGATACGCCTGCTCGCGTTGCACCGCGGCCAGCGCATCCTGAATGAAGGGATCGATATCAGACTGGACCCAGTAGCGGGCGTGCGGAATGCCGGCAATCTCCGCCCGGTTGGTGTCCTGGGCGGGAACGGCGGCCTGACGGACCGGCGTGGCGCAACCTTGCGCCAGCAGCACTAGCGCGGCGAACAGCGCCGCAAGAATGGAAGTTTTACCAGACATAGGCAACTCACCGACATTGGCGTTGATCGTCGACCACCCCCATCCATGGTAAAGCCGGATAGGGTGGTCGTTCCATTGCATGACTGCATCTGAACTGCACCTAATGATAGTTCTACGGGGTCGCCCCTGCCGTCAGCCCGGGCGGGGTCTTTTGCCAGGGATAGCCCTTGCTCCCCAGCCGATAGCCGTAATCGAACAGCGCGCGCATGTAGGCCGTGTCGAAATCCTCCTGGTGCTCGGCGTTGAAGTCGGCCCCAATATAGGCCAGATTGAAATCGAGGCCATCCTTCTGTGCCACCAGATACAGCCGGTCCAGATCGCCCACCCCCTGGGTCTGGATCAGCGACGAGATAGCCCGCCCCACGATGGTCAGCGCGCTGCGTTCGACCGAAGACCATTCCGGGTCCAGCCGGGCATTGCGGATGATATAGGCGGTGCGCGGCCGCTGGGCGAAAACCCGGAGGTGGTCGTGCTGGGCGGCGTCGCTGAGCCGGGCTGGATACAGGAACAGCTGGCGGGTGGCTCCACCATCCACGTGCATTTCCTGATAGGGCTGGCCATCGACCTCGACATCGATCATGGTCGGAGGAAACGCGCCGGGAATCGCCGCCGAGGCCAGCATGATCTTGCGGAACAGCTCCAGGGCCTTAGGATGATCCTTGGCTGCCACCGCAATGGCGCCCATGTTCCACACCACCGGCCGGCGGGCATCGAGATTGGTGGTGCCGATCAACAGCAGGCGACCCTTCTGATACTCCTCGGCGATGCGCGCCAGGAACGCCTCGTTGACATATTGGCCGATCAGGACAAGCAAGGGTTGATTGTCAGCGATGGCGTCATCGGTCAGCGCCGACAACCAGCCTCGCGGAGTGGCGATATCCTTGGGCGCGACGTTGGTGTAGACCGCCCGCAGCACATCGTCGTATTCGGGGCCGAGGAAGGCGAAGGGCGCAATCAAGGCTCCGGTGCTCACGCCGGTGACCAGCTTGAACTGTGGCCGGTCGCCGGCCTTGGTCCAACCCACCAGTAGACCCGCGCCAAACGCGCCATCATCGCCACCGCCGGATACGGCCAGAAAATAGGCTGGCGGCAAAGCACCGTGATGGCCGAGATCGCCCCAACTAGCTTGCTCGCGCTCGATGGCTGCGTGCGTCTCCCGGATCATGGGCTCAAGGTCGCTATCCACCCAAAAGCGGGCGTTGGGAATGTCGGGAATCGTGGCCCGGGTCGTCTCCTTGACCGGTACCGCACTCAGGCGGCCGGGAGTCGCGCAACCCTGCAGCAACAACAGCACCCCAGAAAATAGCAGCACAACGGCGATCGAAATTTGGCGAGGCATGGACTTCGGCTCAAGTTAACTCAAGAGGGAAAGGATGGTGATTATAAGCGGGTACCGTCACTGCATTGCGATACATCGACCCAGTCGGCAGCGCATCGTCAAGGCGCTCAAGCGGTCTTGGGCAAGGGTGCAATGACCGGCATCCGCAGCGTGAAACAGCTGCCGTCGCCCGGCTGGCTGCGGGCGGCGATTTCTCCACCCAACCGCTGGCAAACCAGATGATGGGTGATGCTCAAACCCAGACCGGTGCTACCCTGCCCACGGCGGGTGGTGAAAAACGGCTCGAAGGCATGCGCCAGAATGTTCGACTCCATCCCCACCCCATTGTCGGCCACGATCAGCATCCAGTGCTCGGCTCCGGCACGCTCCACGACCAGCTGAATGCAGCCATCGCGCTCGGGCGCGGGAAAAGCGTGCAAGACCGCATTCATCACCAGATTGGTCACGATCTGGGCCAGAGCGCCGGGATAGCTTTCCACCTGCAGGTCGTCAGCGCCGTCGATGGTTACCCGATGCGCGGTTTTCCTCAACTGGGGTTGCAGGCTCAACAAGATCTCACCGAGATAGGGATGCACGGCAAACCAGCGCCGTTGCTCGCTGACCTGATCCACGGCCACGTTTCTGAAGCTGCCGATCAGCTGGCGAGTCCGGGCCAGGTTCAATTCGATGAAACGCGTCGCCGCCGCAGCCGACGCCACGAAGGCATCGAGATCGGCACGGCGAATCTTGCCAGCGCTCATGGTCGCGGTGAAGGTCTGCAGATCCTGAGCGAAAGTGGTGATCGCCATCAGCGCGATGCCGACCGGGGTGTTGATTTCATGGGAGATGCCCGCTATCAATCCACCGAGCGAAGCCAGTTTTTCCGATTCGATCAAGTTCTGCTGGGTACGCTTCAGCTCAGTGACGGCCTCGCCCAACTGCCCGGCCGTGGCCCGCACCAGATCCAGACCGCTGACCACCCCGAGATAGCGTCCCTGCCGACTGACGACCAATCCACGGTGAAACAGCGCCGGCCGGTGGTCGGCGATCCACAGGCTGAGGTCGTCGATCGCCGCATCCGCATCCGCCACCAGCGGCGTCGGGTCCATGAGGACGGTAATGGGCCGATTGCCGTACAGCTCCCGGCCATAGCCCATGAGATACCTGTTGTAGAAGTCGAGGCGGTAGACGATGCCGAGAATCTGCTCGCGATCGAGGACTGGCAGCATCTCGAGATCCGGATGGGCCGAAAACAGCTCGGCAACCGCAGCGCAGCGCCAGCCGGGGTCCATCGTGGGCGCTACCACGGCAATATGACCGATCGACCAAGCGGCTGCCATCGCTGCCTTCGGTCTCGCTCAGGACACCAGCCGCCGCCCGATCTCGCAGACCCGCTCGGTGGCCACCTCGACCGCCAACGGTCGCCCGAATAGAAAACCCTGAAAATAGTCGCAGCCCAATCCCTGCAGCAGGGTCGCCTGGGCCTCGGTTTCGACCCCCTCGGCGATGGTCTCGATGTTCAGGCTCTGGGCCAGCGCGATCACCGACTTGACGATCTGCAGAGTCTGGCGATTCTCCAGCATGGATTGCACGAAGATCCGGTCCAGCTTCAGGGAATCGAAGGCGAACCGGTGCAGATAGCTCAGGGACGAAAAACCGGTGCCGAAATCGTCCAGCGCCAACTGGACACCCAGCGCCTTGATCCGGGCCAACATCTGCTCGGCCCGCTCGAAATCCTCCATCAGCAGACTTTCGGTCACCTCCAGCTTCAACAGACCGGGATCGACGGCGGCTGCGTCCAGCCAGTGCGTCAGTTCGTCCAGCAATTCGCCGGTCATCAACTGCCGGGCCGAGACGTTGACCGACAACAGGAAGCGGCCGCCATCGGACGCGAGTTCGTTCCAGCGACGGATCTGCTGCAGCGCGGTGCGGATGACCCAGTTGCCGATGGGCACGATCAACCGAGTCGATTCAGCGATGTCGATGAAACGCTCCGGCGCCACCAGTCCGCGAATCGGATGTTGCCAGCGCAACAGCGCCTCGAATCCAGCCAGCTTCCGGCTGGCGCTGTGCACGATGGGTTGGTAGCGCAGGTGAAATTCGTCGCGCTCCAGGGCATAGCTCAGATCGCGCAGCAGACCGACCCGCCCACTGGTCGCCGGCACGACCGCGTGGCGCGGCGGCGCCATTTCACTGCGGAATCCGCCGAAGCGTTTGGCCGAGACCATGGCCTGCTCGGCATCGGCCAGCACCACGTAGGCTGGATCGCGGTCCGAGGCGACGAAGGTATAACCCAACGACAGTGTGGGAATGACCTCGACGTTGCCGACTTGCAGCGGCTGACACAACGCCAGGCGCAGATCCTCGCACAACTCGGCCAGCGCTACGGGCGATTCGACCACGCCCATCAACAATCCGAACAGGTCACCGACCAAGCGGCAGGCGACGTCCTCGTCATCCAGCCAGGCCCGCAGCCGCCCGGCCAGTGCAGCCAGTACCTGATCGCCGACCTCGTAACCCAAATCCTGGTTGATATCCTTGAAACGGTCCAAGCCAATGACGACTACGCCGATGCCTTCACCCTCCTCTCGATCGCTGCGCTCCGCCAGAAAACGCAGGCGGGAATTCAGCAGGTCGAGAAAGGTGGTGCGATTCAACAAACCGGTGAGCGTATCGTGACGATTGCTGTAGGAGAGCTGCTCGAACAGATAGACGTTGTCGAAACCGATGGCGACCTTGCCGCAAAAGAATTCCAGCAGTTGCCGATCGATGGGATGGAGCGGCAACCGCCCGTGCAGATACACCAGGCTGGCAGTATGGCTGTAGGTGTCGAATACGAACACCGACCCGGCCTCGCCCGAGCAATGGGTTCTGGATGCCAGGGCTTTCTGAATCAGTGGCAAGGCGGCTTCCGGCGCCACCGTTTCCACCCGATGGCCCCGCAAGGATTCGTACTGCCTGGTGCCGGCGATCACCCGCAAGCTGTGGACATCGTGGTCCGCCGCCGGCTCGGCCAGGGCACACAGCATCGCCCCATCGGCATACTCGACCAGGGATTGGATCTGCCATACCACACCCTGCACGAACTCACTCATCGAGCGTTGCTCGAACAGGGACGAGGACGCCGCGACGATCTTTTCCAGGCCCCGGCGACTGCGCTCGATGGCCTGCAACTGCCGGTAGGTACGGATGGCGATATGAACCGCAGTCATCAGCCGATCGGCGGTCAATTCGTCCTTGCTTTTGTAGTCGTTGATATCGTAATCGACGATGATCCGGTGTTCCGGAGCCTGGCCGGGCTGGCCGGTGCGGAGGATGATGCGGACCAGCGTATTGCGCAGGTCCTCACGGATCACCCGGACCAATTGCAACCCGGCCTCGTCGGTTTCCATCACCACATCCAGTAAAATCAAGGCGATGTCGTCGTTGGCCGCCAACATCTGCTCGGCTTCGCTGGCCGAATAGGCCGACAGATATTCCAAGGGTTGGCCATTGAAGCGGAAGTTGCGCAAGGCAAAACGGGTCACATGATGCATTTCCGGCTCGTCGTCGACGATCAGCATCCGGATCGGATGGAGCCCGTTGGGTTCATCGCTGGCTGGCATGACCTCGTCATGGTCAGTGATATCGTCCACTTCGTCGAAGACGATGTAATGTTCCGCATCGATTTCGTTGCCCATAAAGCACCCCTGACCCTGTCGAGCGAGGACACTACTATGGAATTGTTGCCATAACATTTTGGCCCAATGATGGATTTTGCATCATTGTCCCACACCTGCGCATGCAGCCCAGTGGCGGCAACCGCCGGATCCCGGTCGGGCCGGTCCCGGCGGCCGAGACGTGCGCCGGTCCGCTTTGGTCAGGGTGTGGCGCGGGCGGCAGCCAGTTGTTCCTGGCGCAACAGTTCGGCGGGATTCTGAATATTGAGGAAGCGCTCCAGCATCTCGTCGATCACCACATCCGGCCGCTCGCGCTCGATCAGCGTCCAGTTCCAGCGATAGCGCCAGTCGTAGATGACGTCCCTGAAATGCAGCCCGAGCAGGGGATACCAACTTTCGGCGAAGGAATCGCGGAACAGCAACGCCTTGCCGTTCGCCTGGTCGTTGTGGGTGCGGCAGATGCGCTCGAAGCACGGCGTACCATCACCTGCTGTCCGATCCAGCGCTGGATCGGGATCGACGGTCGGTTTCAAGTCAGGCTGCGCCGCAGCGGACAGCGCCGCCACTCCCGCGGTTTCCTGACACGCGGCACCCTGACAGCTGACGTTGCCGGCCAGGGCTACCAGATCGCCCGGCGGATAAGCGACGGCCCGCCATTGGTAGGCATCCACCGGTAACGGCTCCAGGCCGGGGAATTGTCGCGACAGGGCCTGAATCAGCGCACGATAGCCGATGAACGCGCCGAATGCATTCCAATGGCTGTCGGTTTTGAGGTAATCGATGCCGGTGCGCTTGGCCTCGATCAGCGGCCGGGACAAATCGACGAATTCGAGATCCGAATGCGCCCGCAGATACTCGGCCAGTTGCTGGAGTTTGGACGGCTTCGCGCTGGGCTCCATCCAGTCGGGCAGGTATTCCGGATAGACCGTATGCTTGTCCGGCGGCACGACGAATAGGTAGCGGATGCCCCGTTGCCGCAACCAGTCGCGCCGCCATTCGAGCAGGCGCTGCCAGTCGCGCAGATCCTGTTCGGCCCAAGCGGTCTGGCGCGACCAGTGTTCGAGCATGCGTTCGCCGGCGTAGTACAGCCAGCCATCGCGCCCAACCAGTACGGCGTCTCCTGACGCCTTGGTTTGGAACCACTGGTTCTTCCAGTGCTGATTCCAGCGGATCAAGCGCTTGCGGAAACCGAAATGGTCGTCGAAATAGCTTTCGATGGCGACCAGGTAGGCACGGCTCTGCGCCAAGCCGGAGAAATGGGGCCAGCGAGCCGGCAAGCGATTTTCCTGCGGAACCGGCGTGTGATCGAGACCGAACAGGGTATCGAGCGTCGGCAACCACAGCAGCGCCAGAAACGACAGGATCGTCAGCGTATCCCAGAAGGCGCGCGAGCGGCAGGCGGGCGGCAACGGCATCAGAAGCGGAAATAGATGAAAGGGTTGTAGGTGCCGCCCGCCAGCCAGGCGCTGGATGCCAGCAACAAGCCGATGACCAGGAACGCTTCCAGGGCCAACCCCAGATTCGCAGTCAGCGGCTGCAAGACGGCGGAAACGCGCGCCTGCGCCCGTCCCAAGGCCATCTTCAGCCAGTTCCAGGCCGGCATCGAAAACACGATACCCAGGCTAAGCGACCACATCAGTTCGCTGTTCCAATAGCGGGCCAGCTTCTGATTGGGATCGACGGCGGTCGCGAACCCGGCCATGCTGGCGAGGATGCTGCCGGCGTGTGAGAAGGTATCGGCTCGAAAGATCACCAGGCCGACCATCACCACCAGCAAGGTATAGCCGTGGCGCAACGGTCTTGGCCAGTGCGCCAGCCAGACGCCGAACCGGGTCCGCTCCAGGATCAGGAACACGCCGTGATAAAGCCCCCAGATCACGAAGGTCCAACTGGCCCCGTGCCACAGGCCGCACAGGAAAAACACCATCAGCAAATTCAGATGGGTGCGCCAAGTCGCGCCGTGATTGCCGCCCAGCGGAATGTACAGATAGTCGCGAAACCAGGTCGATAGCGAGATATGCCAACGCCGCCAGAAATCGCGGATCGATTGGGCGATGTAAGGAAAATTGAAGTTCTCGATGAAGGTGAAACCGAACATCTTGCCCAATCCGATCGCCATATCGGAGTAGCCGGAGAAATCGAAATAGATCTGCAGGGTATAGCAAACGATGGCGAACCAGGCCAGCGCGGCGGTCAATTCCTGGCCAGGCAGGGCAAACAACTGGTCGGCCGGGACCGCTACCACATTGGCGATGAGCATCTTCTTGGCCAGACCGCCGGCAAAGCGGCGAATCCCTTCGGCAAACCCGGCCCGGGTGACGACCCGCTGCGCCAGTTGCGGCGCGATGGCGCTCCAGCGCAGGATCGGGCCGGCGATCAGTTGGGGAAAGAAAAAGATATAGAGGGCGACATCTTCCGGACCGGTCGCCGCTGGCCATTTGCGGCGATAGACGTCGATGACGTAAGACAACGCATGGAAAGTGAAAAAGGAAATGCCCAGAGGCAGGCGGACCGGGTCCATCGACAAGGGGCCGCCGTGAACGAGGGCCAGCAGGTCATTCAGATTGGCCAGGACAAAATTGGCGTATTTGAAAAAGGCCAGGATGCCGATATTGAAGACAACCGCAAGACCGACAACCCATTGACGCCGCACGGGATCCTCTTCCCGGTCGACCCATCGGCCCAGACCATGGTTGACCAGGGCCGATCCCAGCATGAGGAACACGAAGACCACTTCGCCCCAGGCGTAGAACACCACGCTGGCCAGCAACAACAATCGATTGCGCCACTTGAGCCCGCCTACGGACCCCAGGGCGAGCACCAGCGGCAGAAACAGAAACAGGAACAGCGGCGAACTGAAGACCATCGCGATCGCGGTTTTCGTGGGTCAGGCGGGCCGCGATTGAGGAATCGCGTTGCTTATGGCTTGGGTCCCCGCTTGGACCGATCGTCTTCGAATGGGATCTCGCCGTCGTGCTCGTAGCGCTTGCGGGCGCTCGGCCGAAGGATATATGCCACGACAACGATGAATAGGAGAGGCACCCCGATGAACCAACCATATTGCTGAAGAAACAACCACAACGCATCCATACCTTGCCCCCGAAAAAAGGGCTGGCCTTCAGTTTCGAAGACCAGCCCGATGGTCGATCAATACACTTTGCGGCAGTGCCGGACCCCATTGTGGGTCGTGCAGACGGTCTTGGGGTGATGGGCGGTCGTACCGCACACCCGATGGCCATTATGGTAGGTGCAGCCGGTAGCAGCCCCGGCATTCTGAACCGGCAACGCCACGGCGCCGCTCACCAACACCGCCAACAAACTCGCTTTGATCAGCTTCACGTTCATGCATTCCTCGAGCATCGTCAGACAGGATGCCGCTTCCGCCATCCGCTGGATTCGGATCGGTAGAGGCGGCGTAGATCCGATGGGTTCCATCGGAAAAGACAATTCAGGCCATGAATGGCATGGTCGATCCCGGCCAGCGTTGGCCTATGACCGGCCGTGGGCCTGATCCAACCGCTTCCGCAGCAGTTGCGCCCAGCCCTCGAAGGCTTGCTGGGCGTAGGCCCAGGTCGAATAGGCTTTGGTGTAATCGGAAACGCCGGTCGAGATGGCGTTGCCGATGCCCTGTGAGGTATCCACCACGTATTTCCGGCCGACTTCGGTATCGGCGTATTCGGCGATCACCTGATTGGTCTGGCTGTTGAAGAGCTGCACCGCGATGCCGGTGCGGCCCAAATAGGGCGCGGAGCCGACCGGACCGCCGGAGGCCGCGCCCGAGGCGACGTCAGCAACCGTCGCGTAGGGCACCACCAGCGCCACTACGCTCATTTCCGGCTTGGTCGGCACCAAATCGACGATGGTGACCTTCACTCGCAACACACCCGGTCCGGGCTGGGTCACCACCGGGTAAGCGGTGCCGAGCGCCTTCACGATGGCCTGGCGAAAACTGTCGACCAGCGTTTTCAATTCGGTCGGATCGATGACCTTGTAGTCGGCGTCGTTAGCCAGCTGGACCTGAATGCGATCCAGCAGCACTTTGTCGTACTGTCCCAGATTGGCCTTGGGATCGATCCAGCGATAGGCGCCGGTATCGCCCGGCACGGGCTGGAGTCGATCGGGATAGGTCAGAAAAGCGGCATAGGTTTTAGCCGTCGGAGCCTGCTCATCAGTCGGGCCGGTCGCTGCACAGGCCGCGAGCAGGAGCGCCAGCGGAGCCAGGACAGGAAACATCAATCGGCGCATGGGGTTAGATTCCTTTGAGAATAGCGGGAGGGAACGGGAATTCGATCAGGGCGGCAACGGCGTGACGCCTCCATGCCGATGGCCTGCCATCACATTGTAACAGACGCCGCACTATACACCGGTTGCCCCCAAAAGCCATATCACAGTAAGTAAATGTTTATTTATACATTTTTGAGTACTTCGAAGCCGAATTGGACTGAGGCTGGAGCCGTAGGATGTGCCGCTTTTCACGCAGACCGCCATTCAGCCATGCCGTGGCGCTATGCGTCCGGCGTCGTTCTGCAATGCCACTCTCAATATAGTTTGGCTTGGCCAGGCGGGCGGGTCTTGAAACGCCGATAGCTCCACAGATATTGAGCCGGCAGGGTACGGACCGCCGCTTCCACCCCCTGATTGAGCGCAGCCACCGATTCGGCCAGCGATGCTGCGGTGGTGACCGTTGGCAAGCGCCGCAGATGCAGGGCGTAACCACGACCACGCGGAAGCCGCTCGGCCCAGGTCAGAAACACCGGTGCGCCGGTTTTCAGCGCCAGCCGCGAAACCAGGGTCATGGTGCTGGCGGCGATCCCGAAGAACGGCACGAACAGATGGCCTTCGTGATCGTCTACGCTATCGCCGCCAGCATCTTGATCGGGCAGGATACCGAGCACCTCACCCTGTCGCAGGCCCTTGAGCAGGGCGCGGATGCCACGAGTGTCGGTCGCCACGACCTTGCCGCCAACCCGGCCGCGGCCCTGTCGGCTGATCTCGTCGAGCCCCACCCGGCTGGGACGATAGAGAATGGTCAGGGGATAGCGGCTGGAATAGTAAAGGCCGGCCATTTCCCAAGCCCCCAGATGGGGCGTGATCAGGATAGCGCCTCGCTGTTGGCGGGCGGCGTCGGCCAGGGCATCCTCCCCTGCGACCGCTCCCTGCACCAGCGCCAGCACTCGTTCGCCGCCCCACAGCCACAGTGGCCCCAATTCCAGCAGACCCTTGCCGGTCTCCACCAGATTCCGGCGCAACAGGCGGTTGCGCTCGACCGGGGTCCACTCGGGAAAACACAGAGCCAGATTGCGTTCGGCGATGTGCCGCGGCTCGTTGGGAATCCAGCCCAGCAAGCCACCGAGGCCAGCCCCGATCCAGTGCACCAACCTGAGTGGCAGCATGGCGGTCAGGTGCAACAGACCGCTGATCAGTGCCTGCCGCATGGTCAAAACTCCTGGTCGAGCTCTCCGGAAAAATCCTGCGCCAGTATCGTGCGCGCCCGTTCCAGCTCCGATTCGGGCACCTGCAGTTCGAGACCGCCGGCGACGATGCCGATCGACAGCAGCGAGCGATCGGCCAGGGCACAGGGTACGCCTTCGGCCACCAGGCGACCGCGGACGATCTCAGCCAGCGGCAGGGCGTCGAACACCGTCACCGTCACCCACGGCGCGGTCATTGGATCGGATCATCCGGATTTTCGAAATCGATCTTGGGCTTGGGCGGATTGCCGTCGTACACCAGATTGCGCCGCATCTGCAAATAAGCGCTGCGCTGGAACGAATAGGAATCGATCTGACTCTCGCCCAACGCCCGCTCGATCGGCAACAACGCGGCCCGCCGATTGACCAGATTCAGCCCCCACAACCCCCACTGGACCGGCTCGGAATCGGTCGCCCAGGTCAGGGGATTGGCGAAGAAATCCCCGATCAGCCCGATTCCATCGCGCGCCGTGCTCGGCCCCAGGATGGGCAACACGAAATAAAAACCCTGGCCGATTCCCCAGTAGCCCAGAGTCTGGCCGAAATCCTCATCGTGCTTGGGCAATTCCATGTGACTGGAAACATCGATCAAGCCCAGCACGCCAAAGGTACTGTTGAACACGATCCGGCTGCTGTCCATCGCCGCCTGATGCAGCTTGAGCTGCATCAGATCGTTGACCAGCACGACCACATCGTTCAGATTTCTGAAAAAATTGCCGATACCGGTGACCACCGGGCCAGGCAGCACGTATTGATAAGCAGTGGCGACCGGCTTGAACAGCGCCTTGTCCACCGCATCGTTGAACGCGAACACGGCGCGGTTGTAGCTCTCGAGTGGATCGGCATCGTCACCTTGAAGGTCGCCGGTCGAGGCACAACCCACCAGCAGCGCGACGGCGACAGTCGTCAGGAAATGGCGGCAGCGCATGACAGTCTCTCAGGTTTAAGAAGTCGAAATGGCAATCATCCGCAGTCATCTTACCCTAACCACAGGCGCCGCGCATGGCGCACGCTCAGCTCTTTTCGCGCAACAAAAGCTGCGCGATCAAAATCATGCCCAGCGTCACCCCCAGCATGATCGTACACAGCGCATTGATTTCCGGTGTCACACCCAAGCGCACCATCGAGTAGATCTTCAACGGCAGGATTTCGAAGCTGGGGCCGGTGACGAAGAAGCTGACCATCACATCATCCATCGACAAGGTAAAACTCAGCAGCCAGCCCGCTACCACTGCCGGGGCCAGTAACGGCAGCAGGATCTTGTGGAAAACCTGAAATTCGGTCGCGCCCAGATCCCGGGCCGCCTCGATCAGATGCCGGTCGAAACCGCCGATCCGACCCAGCACCGTCACCACCACGAATGGAATGTTGAAGGTGACATGCGCCAGCAACAGGGTCCAGAACCCCAGCGGCAGGCTGAGACTGGCGAACAGGATCAGCAAGGCGATGCCCATGACGATGTCCGGCGTCATCATCAGCACGAAGATCAGGGCATTGAGCACGGTCTTGCCGAAAAACTCATAGCGATGCAGGGCTACCGCCGTGGTGGTGCCGATGACGGTCGCGACCGAGGCCGACAAGGTCGCGATCAGGGCCGAGTTCAAGGCCACCTGCAGCAGATCGGGATCGTCGAACAGATTTTGATACCACTCCCAGGTCGCGCCCTGCCATTCCAGCGAATACTTGGAATCGTTGAAGGAATAGACCACCAGCACCAGAATCGGCAAATAAAGAAAACCGTAGACCAGCACCAGATAAAGATACTGCGGGAGACGGTTCAGTCTCACGGCATGACCCCTCGGCTGGCGCGGCGCGAACTGAGGTAATAAGCGGCCAGCAACACGCCCATCAACACGGTCAGCATCACACTGACCGCCGCGCCGAACGGCCAGTCGCGCGCGGACAGGAACTGATCGCGAATCAAGTTGCCGACCAGCAGCGCCTTTGCCCCGCCCAACAGGTCGGCGACATAAAACATGCCCAGTCCCGGCAAGAACGTGAGGATGCTGCCGGCGATGATCCCCGGTAGGGTCAACGGCACGATGATCCGGCGGAAGATGGTGAACTGGCCGGCCCCGAGATCACGAGCGGCCTCGATCAGGCGGTGATCCAGTTTTTCCAGGGTGGCGTACAGCGGCAGGATCATGAACGGCAGCAGCGCGTACAACATGCCCAGAATCACCGCCGGCTCGGTGTAGAGCAGTTCGAGCGGCTCGTCGATCAGCCCAAGGCCCAGCAGGATCTGGTTCAGCAAGCCGTTGGCCTTGAGCACGATGACCATGGCGTAGGTGCGCACCAGCGAACTGGTCCAGAACGGGATAATCACCAGCAGCAACAGCAACGGCCGCCAGCGCGGCGTCATGCGGGTCAGCAGGTAGGCGAACGGATAGCCCAGCAACAGACACAGGATCGTGGTGATGGCCGCCAGCCAGAACGAATCCAGCAACAGGCCCAGATACAGCGGGTCCAGCAGGCGCTGGTAATTGCCCAGCGTAAAGGCGAAAGCCACGAATTCGTCGCTGCCCCGCTGCAGAAAACTGGCGACGAACACCAGCAGATTCGGCAACAGGGCGAACGCGACCAGCCAGAACCAGATGGTCCCGACGGCCATCCACTTGAACGGTTCCCTCGGCCTCATCGGACAATTCCATCCCGACAGGATCGGGGGCTATCCGGCATCCAGGACCCTTGGCTAGTCTTCATGCGGCAGAATCGTCTCCCAATCGTGCACCCAGTCCACGAACACCCGCTCGCCCACCTGGAAATCCAGGTTCATCAGCGCCAAGTCCTCTTCGTTGAAAAACTGGGTCGTCGACAGCAAATCGCCGTGATCGAGGCGGATTATCAGATCGACCGTGCTGCCCTTGTACACCACTTCCTCGACCCGCGCCGGAAACAGCTTGGCGCGCTCCTCGTCGCTGCCTTCATGCTCGCGCCAGATCCGCAGATCCTCGGGCCGGATCAGCACGTTAACCCGATCGCCTTCGGCGAAGGTCCATTTCGACTTGAGATTGATCACCCGATCATGCAGACGAATGTCGTAACGCGGTGGCGCGGCGGCCACGATCCGACCGTGCAGATTGTTGATCTCACCGACGAAACGGGCCACGAACAGGTTCTCGGGCGCTTCGTAGATCTGTCGGGGAGTACCGAGCTGCTCGATGCAACCGGCGTTCATCACCGCCACCCGGTCGGACATCGACAGCGCCTCTTCCTGATCGTGGGTGACGAAAACGAAGGTGATCCCCAACCGGCGTTGCAGTTGCTTGAGTTCGAGCTGCATGGCCTTGCGCAGCTTGTAGTCCAGGGCGCTCAGTGGCTCGTCCAGCAACAACACCTGCGGCCGATTGACCACCGCCCGGGCGATCGCCACCCGTTGCTGCTGACCACCGGACAACTGGCCTGGTTTGCGGCGGGCCAGCTCTTCGAGCTTGACCATGCGCAGTGCATCCATGACCTGCTCCCGCAACGCGTCGCCACCGACACGCTGCAGTCGAGGACCGAACGCCACGTTTTCGAAAACAGTCAGGTGCGGAAACAGCGCATAACTCTGGAAAACCGTATTGACGTGGCGTTTTTCCGGCGGCAGCGTCCGCATGTCCTGGCCGCCAATGGCGATCTCGCCGCCATCCGCCTTCTCGAACCCAGCCAGCAGGCGCAGGATGGTGGTCTTACCACAACCGGACGGTCCCAGCAGGGTCAGGAACTCTCCCGCCTGCACCTGGAGACTGACGTTGCGCAGAACCGTATTCGCGCCATACGCCTTGGAGACATTCCGCAGTTCGATAACCGATTCGCTGACCGATTCGTTCATGAGAGTCCACACGAGCGGCCAAGACGCCGCCGAGAATGATAGGCCATCTTCATATCCCATCGCTGGGCGCAGCTATAATACAGAATCGTCGTCATCAGATGATGATCCCGCCCCATCCCTATCCCGACTCAGGCAATACGAAGGTCTGCTCTCAATGTACGCATCGCTCACCAGAGACCCATTGCTGTGCCTGGAACAGCTCAACCGGATCGGTATCGCCCTGTCCAGGGAGCGGGATACGCCGCGGCTGTTGGAAACCATCCTGGTCGCTGCCAAGCAATTGCTGAATACCGATGGTGGAACCTTGTACCGGCTGGAAGAAGACAGCCAGCAACTTCGTTTCGAAGTACTGCGCAACGACTCGCTCCAGCTTTACATGGGTGGCGCCAGCGGCGAACCGATCCCGTTCGCGCCCATCCCGCTGTACACACCCGATGGCCAACCGCAAACCGGCATGGTGGTTACTTATGCCGTCCTGCACGATCAGACGGTGGTGATCGACGACGCCTATGCCGATCAGGATTTCGATTTCTCCGGGACCCGGCGCTTCGACCAGCAAACCGGTTACCGTTCCCGCTCGTTCCTGACCGTGCCGATGAAAAACCACGAAAACCGGATCATCGGGGTGTTTCAACTCCTCAATGCCCTCGACTCCGAGACCGGGTTGGTGCGAACCTTCTCGCCAGCCGATCGGCAACTGGCCGAATCCCTGGCTTCCCAAGCGGCCATCGCCCTCACCAACCATCAGTTGATCGATCAACTGCAATGCCTGTTCGAAGCCCTGATCGAGCTGATCAACACCGCCATCGACCACAAGTCGCCCTACACCGGCGCGCACTGTCAGCGAGTGCCGATCCTGACCATGATGATCGCCGAGGCGGCCTGCCGCTCCGAACGGGGACGACTGGCTGCGTTTTGCCCAACGCCCGAAGAATTGTATGAACTTAAGATTGCAGGACTCTTACACGATTGCGGCAAGATCACCACCCCGGTGCATGTGGTGGACAAGTCGACCAAGCTGGAAACCATCTTCGACCGGATCGCGCTGCTGGACACCCGTTTCGAGGTGCTCAAACGCGATGCCGAAATCGCCTGCCTGCAGCAAAAACTAGCCGCGATGGAACACAACGATCCGGAGGCGATTCCGCTGTTGGAGCGGCAGCTCCGTGCACGCCTAGCCGAGCTGGACGACCACCGCGCTTTTCTGAGGGCGTGCAACATCGGTGGCGAGTTCATGCCCCCCGAAGCGCAGGAACGGGTCCAGCGGATCGCGACCGAGCGCTGGCGAGGACCGGACGGCCAGGAACAGAATTTCCTGTCCGACGACGAGCTCAGCAATCTCTGCATCCCCAAGGGCACGCTCAATCCGACGGAACGCGCCGTCATCGAAGAGCATGTGGCTCTGACGATGCGGATGCTGAACACCCTCCCCTGGCCCCAATCCCTGCGCCAAGTCCCCGAATTCGCCGGTAGCCATCATGAAAAACTCGATGGGCACGGCTATCATCGTGGTCTGACGGCAACCGAATTGCCAACGGCGTCGCGTATTATCTGTCTGGCCGATGTGTTCGAGGCGCTGACAGCCCGCGACCGCCCCTACAAGCCCGGTAAACCGCTCAGCGAGGTGCTGACCATTCTTGGCCAAATGGTGCAAGATCACCAGATCGACGCCGATCTGTTCGACGTCTTCGTCCGCGAAGGCATCTGGCTGGACTACGCTCGGCAGTATTTACAGCCGGAGCAGCTCGATGCTGTGGATGTCTCCCGGATTCCGGGGTATAACCCCTAGGTACGGTGGCCACTGACGGTCGCCTTGAGGCTCTTCCTGGATACTCGCCATGCAAATCTACAAAAGTGGCCTCGCCTTGAGCGAGATGAGCGACCAGTTCAAACAGATCCCGTTCCTGAAAGAATTCAGGGACAGCTCTCTGAAGGAACTGCTCAGCGCGGGTCGGATGCTGGCCTACGAGCAGGATGAACTGATCATTCCCGAAAGCGCGTTCGGGGATCGTTTTTACGTGCTACTGAGCGGTAGGGTCCGCGTCGTCAAGGACAAGAGTGTGCTCGCCGTGCTGGAACAGGCCGGAACCCTGTTCGGCGAACTGGCCGCGCTGGGCAACGAAATCCGCACTGCCTCGATCTTCGCTATGGAGATGACCTGGTGCCTGGAGCTCAATCCCGGCGTTCTGCAAAAATTGCCGGCGGCGGAACGAGATGCGTGCCATGCCCTGCTGTACCGCGTCATCGCCCAAGTGGTCGCCGAGCGGCTGAAGCAAACCACCAACGAATTGACCCTGGCGGCCAAAGAGCTGGAAGTGACGCGCAGCAAGCTGGCCGAACTGCGGCGCACATCCCAACCGGAGATGCTGGACGACGAGCTGGAATTGGCCATCGAGCAACTGCGGCGTACCAAGGAAAAACTGTCACACCTGGGACGCGCAGCCGGTCACGCCTCCACCGAGCTGCCGGAATCCAGCTAACGCTGGCAGCGCGGGCAGTAATAGCTGGCCCGCTGCCCGATCCGGCAGCGCTGGATCGGCTCGCCGCAGCGGGGACATGGGTCGCGGTAGCGGTCGTAAACGCAGAGGCGTTGCTGGAAATAGCCGGGCTCGCCTCGGCTACCGACGAAATCGCGCAGAGTGGTACCGCCCTGGCGAATCGCATCGGTCAGCACCGTCCGAATCGCGCCCGCCAACCGCTCCCACTCGATCTCGGTCAGCCGGCCTGCCGGACGCAGCGGATCGATGCCCGCCGCGAACAGCGCTTCGTTGGCGTAGATGTTGCCGACCCCGACCACGATATGGTGGTCCATGATGAAGGTCTTGACCGCTGCGGTGCGACCTTGGGCGCAGCGGTGCAGGTAAGCCCCGGAAAAGGCGGCATCGAACGGCTCCGGCCCCAAGGCCCGCAGCAGCGGATGCTGTTCCGGGGGTTCCGTGGTCCACAACCACGCGCCGAACCGGCGACTGTCGTTGAACCGCAGGCACTGGCCACCGTCCAGCAGCAGATCGATATGATCATGCTTGCGCAACGGGGTATCGGCCGCCACCCAGCACAACCGTCCGGTCATCCCCAGATGAACGATCGCCGTCCCGGCGGCAGTGCCTAACAGTAGATATTTGGCGCGGCGTTCGACCTGCCGGATCGTCTGCCCCGGTAGCTGCAGCGCCAGACTGTCCGGCACCGGCCAACGCAAGCGGGCTTGCCGCACCACGACCCCGGTCACGACTTGACCGATCAGATGCGCGGCCAAGCCGCGCCGTACCGTCTCGACTTCGGGTAATTCAGGCATCACTCGCTCGGCTTGGCATCGGGCATCAGGGTTTCCAGGGTCGGCGCTGCGAATCCCCCTGCTGCGCTGGTCAACAGCGAATACAGCAGGTCCGGACAGACCCGCACGATGGCATCGACCTGGAGATAGCGCTGGCCATCGGTGGGCGCCGTCGCGCCAAAGCGGATTTCCCGGCCGTTCAACCACAGCCGCAGTCGAGGCGGATCGAGATGCAGCGCTTGCAAGTTCAATCCGGCAGCGGCGTAGCGCAAAGGACAGCGCATTCCAGCCAGCTGCAGGATCGGGGTCAATAAGACCGGATTGGCCGGACCGTCGACCGGTTCGACCATCCACCAGCGCCCATCGCGCCGCTCGAAGGTCAGCGTTTCCTGACCCGCACGTTCGACCACGATGCGCTCAATCTGCTCCGGCGCGAGATCCAGCAGCGGCTGCGCCAGCGCGACCGGCTTCCGCCCCGGTTCCACCAGCGCCGCCACGATCAGTCCAGCGACCAGTCCCAGCAGGCCCAGATTCCACCAGAGCCGTCGCGTCAGGACGTTCACGGTCAACGCCGCCGACGCCGGAACCAGATCAGCCAACCGCTGACCAGAAACACGCCTGGCAGGATCAGCAGGAAAAACGCCGCGATCAGCGCCAGCGTCAGATCCGACAGATTGAGATTAGCGTCCGGCGCGGCGCGCGGATGGATCGCCAGCAAGGCGTCGTCGAGGGTCAGCCAGTTGAAAATGTTCAATCCCAGTTCCAGATTGACCCCATTGCCCAGATAGGTATTCGACAGGAAATCGCCATCGCCGATCACGACCAGTCGTTGTTCATCACCGACTGTCGGGCGGCCCTCCGACCCAGTGGCGGGTCGCGGCCGCGACAGCGCCACCCCCACGGTCAAGGGACCGGAATGCTCGGCGCTGTCGGGATCGAACTGGATCGAACCCTCCAAGCTGCCGGTCTCGGTCCAGCTGCGAGGCTGGCTTTGCAAAAGGACCATGGCGCGCCAACCGGCGGGCAGCTGCAACGCCATGGCGGCCGCTCCTGGCAATAGAACCGGCGCACGCAACGGCGCGGTGATGGGATGCGGGCCGTAATCGACAATCGGAATGAAGGTCGGATTCTGGATGCCCAAGCGGGAGGTGTCCGCATCGACCACTATGCCCGGCCACACCGTGATCCCCAGCAGGGCCGCCAGCGCCTGCAACCCGGCCGGATCATTCGGCTCCAGCAACCACAACAGATTCCCGCCCTGCTGCACGTACTCCAGCAAGGTCTTGATCTCGCCCGGCGCCAGCGGCAGTTGTGGACCGGCGATCACCAGCGCGGCGACCACAGCGGGAATATGTGGATCCTTAGCCAGATTGAAAGATTGCGCCTGAATGCCGATCTTGGCCAGTTCCTGGCCGAAGGTTCCGAGATCGTAGTCGGCGATACCGAGCGGCTTGCGTTCGCCATGGCCATCGACGAACAACACCAGGCGCTGTTCCCGACGGCTGAGGCGCTGCAAAGCCTGCGTCAGCGGCTGTTCGCCCAGTTGCACGATCTTTTCGCTGCGCTGACCGTATTCCACGTACAACTCGCCATCCTGGGTGATGCCGAGTTTACGCGCCTGCTCCGGCAACAGATCGGGATTGACGAAGATCAGCGTCAGATCGGGCTTGTAGCGCTGATAGCGACCGACCAGCCGCCGAACACCATCGCGCAGCGCCGGAACATCGCGCGCGTAGGCGGTGACGTGGACCGGCCCCTCCAGACGCGCCAGTATCTTCTGACTGGATTCGGACAGAGTATTACGATTACCGGCGCTCCAATCGGCCTGGATGACATAGCGCGTGCTCAGCCACGCCAACAAGCCGATCGCTAGGCTGAACAGCAGCAGAAATAGTGCATGTTGCAGCCACAAGCGCCGACGCGTGGACAGATCGAGCCGCATCGGTCAATCCCGCAGGCGCATATCGTCCAGACGACGGATCGCCAACCCCAGAAACAGCGCGCTGAACAGTAGGTAGTAGGCCATGTCGGTGCTGTTGAACAAACCCAGCGGTAGCGCGTCGCAATGGCGCGCTGGCGACAGATAAGCAAAGAGGTTGCTGGCCTTTTCCTGGCCTGCGCTGGCTGCGTCCATGATCCACAACGCCAGCAGCAAACCGAGGGTGGTCGTCGCCGCCACCACCGGTTGCGCGGTCAGGGTGGACAGATACAGGCCGGCGGCGGCGAAACTGGCGGCCAGCAGCGCCAGCCCCAGCAAACCCGCGAACCACTTGCCAAAATCAAGCGAGGTTCCAAACCCGAGCGCCAACGGCATGAGGCCAGCCAGGACAACCGTAGCCCAAAGAAATCCCAGTACGCCCAGATATTTGCCGAATACCATTGCGGGTGCGCCTACTGGAGCCGAGAAGAGCAGATCGAGCGTGCGGGCGCGACGCTCCTCGCTGAACAGGCGCATAGTCAACAGCGGAGTGAGTATCAGCAGACCCCAGGCTGTGACCCGAAACAGCGGCGCCGCCACCAGATCGGTCACCCCAGGCGCATTCTCCAAACCGACCAAGCGGCCCTGCAGATGGCGAAAATCCTGTACCAAGAGCAGGAAAATCCACGCCAACAGCCCCTGCGCGACCGCCAGCAAGGTCCAGGCGAGCGGCGATGAAAACAGGCTGCGCCATTCGCGCGCGGCGATGGTGAAAATCATGCAACCGCCCCCCGCTCCAGGGTCAGCTCGATGAAGAGCTGTTCCAAATCGGCGTATTCCGGCGCAAGCTCCCACAGATCCCAATCGTCGCTCAATGCCTTCTCGATCAGAGCCCGCTGCAGCGCAACGCCGGGCGCGTGCTGGAGGCGAAATCGACCACCGCCCAAAACCTCGACGCGCTGCACACCGGGCAGCTGCGTCAGGTTAGCTGGCGGTGGCGGAGCACCCAAGCCAATTCGCAGCATGGTCGATTGCCCTCGCCGAGCCAAGTCCGCCAGGGCGCCGGCGAACACCAAGCGCCCACTGCGCATCATCTGAACGTGGCTACAGGTCGCCTCGATTTCCGGCAGCAGATGGGTGGATAGAATCACGCCGTGATCCTGTCCCAGCTCGCGAATCAACGCCCGAATTTCCCGTAGCTGGATAGGATCCAGGCCAATGGTCGGTTCATCCAGAATGATGAGCGGAGGTTCATGCAGGATAGCCTGGGCGATACCAACCCGCTGCTGGTAACCCTTGGACAGGTTGCCGATAAGACGTCGGCCAACCTCCATCAGCCCACAGCGGGCCTTGGCGCGCGCCATGGCTTGACAACTGGCGGTGCGACCCAGCCGATGCAAGCCGGCGCTGTAGCGCAGTTGCTCGTCTACGGTCAGTTCGCGATACAGCGGTGGCTGTTCGGGCAAATAGCCAATGGCCTGTTTTGCTTGGCACGGCTGGTCCAGCAAATCGTGGCCGCCGATCACAATTCGCCCAGCATCCGGGGCCAAAACCCCTGCCAGCATCCGCATGGTCGTGGACTTGCCGGCGCCGTTGGGACCCAGGAAGCCGAGCACTTGACCACGATGGAGGGTGAAACTAATGTCATCGACCGCTGCAAAATCACCATAGCGGCGACTCAATCGTTCGACTTGCACCAAAATATCGTCTGCCATGGCAATTATTATCGCCAGCAAACGACGAACCCGCCAGATGGCGGGTTCGTAGGAGATCCAATTTGGACAGGCGATCCTTACTTGATCTTGGCTTCCTTATACGGGACGTGCTTACGTGCTATCGGATCATACTTGCTGAACTCAAGCTTCTCCGGCGTCGTGCGCTTATTCTTGGTCGTCGTATAGAAATGACCGGTGCCAGCAGTGGAAACCAGCTTAATTTTATCGCGCATGGTTAGCTCTCCTTACACGTTTTCGCCACGAGCGCGCAGCTCGGCAAGAACGGCGTCAATGCCCCGCTTGTCGATGATGCGCATACCGTGGGCAGAGACCCGCAGGCTGACGAAGCGCTGCTCGCTTTCGACCCAGAACCGGTGAGCATGCAAATTCGGCAAAAACCGGCGGCGGGTCTTGTTGTTGGCGTGAGAGACATTGTTTCCGGTAACAGGGCGCTTACCCGTTACCTGACAGACTCTGGACATCGGACTTATCTCCAACCGGATAACCAACCCCGCCAACTCGCGGGGTCAATATTGTGTAACTCTCAAGAAAACACCGGCCATATGAAGACCGGTGCTGCCCATATCCCCTTAAGGGACTATGGAGGGATAGGAGCCTGGCGGTGACCTACTTTAGCATGAGTACTCTCACACGATCATCGGTGCGACGCGGTTTCACGGTCGAGTTCGGGAAGGGATCGGGTGGTTCCCGCGTGCGAAGCCGCCAGGCGAAAGGGGGTGGCAGGTGCGATTGAGCGACGGGGCGCGAAGCGCCCAAGGCTTGGGTGTTGGCGAATCAAGCCGCACGGTCGATTAGTACGGGTCGGCTGCACGCGTTACCGCGCGTCCACCGCCACGCCTATCCACGTGGTGGTCTTCCACGGACCTTTAGGAGTCTCAAGGACTCGGGAGTACTCATCTTGGGGGGGGCTTCCCGCTTAGATGCTTTCAGCGGTTATCCCGTCCGGACGTAGCTACCCGGCAGTGCCACTGGCGTGACAACCGGTACACCAGGGGTCCGTCCATTCCGGTCCTCTCGTACTAGGAACAGCTCCCCGCAATACTCCAACGCCCACGGCAGATAGGGACCGAACTGTCTCACGACGTTCTAAACCCAGCTCGCGTACCACTTTAAATGGCGAACAGCCATACCCTTGGGACCGACTACAGCCCCAGGATGTGATGAGCCGACATCGAGGTGCCAAACACCGCCGTCGATATGGACTCTTGGGCGGTATCAGCCTGTTATCCCCGGAGTACCTTTTATCCGTTGAGCGATGGCCCTTCCATTCGGAACCACCGGATCACTAAGACCTGCTTTCGCACCTGCTCGACCTGTCCGTCTCGCAGTCAAGCACCCTTGTGCCTTTGCACTCACTGCGCGATTTCCGACCGCGCTGAGGGTACCTTCGTGCTCCTCCGTTACTCTTTGGGAGGAGACCGCCCCAGTCAAACTACCCACCATGCACGGTCCCTGAACCCGATAGGGGTCCGAGGTTAGAACCTCGAGCGTTCCAGGGTGGTATTTCAAGGTTGGCTCCACCAGGACTGGCGTCCCGGTTTCACAGCCTCCCACCTATCCTACACAAGAACGCTCAAAATCCAGTGCAAAGCTGTAGTGAAGGTTCACGGGGTCTTTCCGTCTTGCCGCGGGTACGCTGCATCTTCACAGCGATTTCAATTTCACGGAGTCTCGGGTGGAGACAGTGTGGCTATCGTTACGCCATTCGTGCAGGTCGGAACTTACCCGACAAGGAATTTCGCTACCTTAGGACCGTTATAGTTACGGCCGCCGTTTACCGGGGCTTCGATCCAGAGCTTCGCTTGCGCTGACCCCATCACTTAACCTTCCGGCACCGGGCAGGCGTCACACCCTATACGTCCACTTTCGTGTTGGCAGAGTGCTGTGTTTTTAGTAAACAGTCGCAGCCACCTGGTCACTGCGGCCCGCTTCCGCTCCACCCGCAGGGGTTTCACGTAATGCGGGCGCACCTTCTCCCGAAGTTACGGTGCTAATTTGCCGAGTTCCTTCACCCGAGTTCTCTCCAGCGCCTGAGGATTCTCTCCTAGCCCACCTGTGTCGGTTTCGGGTACGGGTGACGTAAACCTGAAGCTTAGAGGCTTTTCTTGGGAGCTGGGCATCAACCACTTCGGTCCAAGGACCTCGTCGTCCGGTCTCAGGATTGAAGATCCGGATTTGCCTAGATCTCCTCCCTACACCGTTAAACCGGGACTACCAATCCCCGGCTGGTCTAGCCTTCTCCGTCCCCCCCTCGCAGTTTCCGTCAGTACCGGATTGTTAACCGGTTTCCCATCGACTACGCCTTTCGGCCTCGCCTTAGGGGCCGACTCACCCTGCGCCGATTGACGTTGCGCAGGAACCCTTGGGCATTCGGCGTGCGGGGTTTTCACCCGCATGATCGTTACTCATGTCAGCATTCGCACTTCCGATACCTCCAGCAGACCTTACGATCCACCTTCATCGGCTTACGGAACGCTCCCCTACCATGCCTTACGGCATCCGCAGCTTCGGTATGCGGCTTAAGCCCCGTTGAATCTTCCGCGCGGGCCGACTTGACCAGTGAGCTATTACGCTTTCTTTAAAGGATGGCTGCTTCTAAGCCAACCTCCTGGCTGTCTGGGCCTTCCCACTTCGTTTCCCACTGAGCCGCAATTTGGGGACCTTAGCTGGCGGTCTGGGTTGTTTCCCTCTTCACGACGGATGTTCGCACCCGCCGTGTGTCTCCCGTGATTGCACTTCCTGGTATTCGGAGTTTGCAACGGGTTGGTAAGCCGGGATGGCCCCCTAGCCGTGACAGTGCTCTACCCCCAGGAGTGAGACACGAGGCGCTACCTCAATAGCTTTCGGGGAGAACCAGCGATCTCCGAGCTTGATTAGCCTTTCACTCCGATCCACAACTCATCCCCGGCTTTTTCAACAGACGTGGGTTCGGCCCTCCAGTGAGTGTTACCCCACCTTCAGCCTGGTCATGGATAGATCGCTCGGTTTCGGGTCTACTCCCAGCGACTCGTCGCCCTATTCGGACTCGGTTTCCCTGCGCCTCCCCTACTCGGTTAGGCTGGCCGCTGAAAGTAAGTCGCTGACCCATTATACAAAAGGTACGCCGTCACCTCTGACGAGGCTCCGACTGCTTGTACGCATGCGGTTTCAGGGTCTATTTCACTCCCCTCGCCGGGGTTCTTTTCGCCTTTCCCTCACGGTACTGGTGCACTATCGGTCGA
>RXIW01000045.1 GCA_003989065.1 Candidatus Competibacteraceae bacterium | reverse complement strand
CCGCTCAGATGGCCATCATGGTCATATCCGGTTGCTCCGCCAGGGTTCGGGCGTCGCTCAGTACGGCGCAGCGCGCCCGCTCCGGTTGCAGATAGGTCGCGGCGACGCGCTGGAGGTCGTCCAGAGTGACCGCCAAGATCTGTTGCCGGTAGGCGCGGCGCTGTTCCGGACTGCGGCCGAACAGGGTGCCGAAAAAGGCGTTGATCGCTTCGCCAGCGGGTGAACCCGGTTTATCAATGGCGGCGATGACACCCAAAATGGCTTCTTCCAGGGTCCGGGCCGGATGACTTGAGCTGTGCAGCCAATCGATCGCCCGATCGAAATCGGCCAGGGTATCGGCCAGCCGGGGGTCGCGATAGGAATGGAAGCGGAACGCGCCGCTGTCGGGATGATAGCCGGCCCCACCGCCGTAAGCGCCGCCTTGTTCACGGATGGCGCGGTGCAGATAGCCGTTACGCAGGAAATCGCCCAGCACCTGCAAGGCCGGGGCATCGGGATGATTCGGTGCAACCGCCGGATAGGCTTTAGCGCAGAAATTGACCTGGGTGTTGACGCTGAAGCCCTGGCGGGTCGGTTGCGGCAGCGGCGCGGCCAGGGTGAACGGGGCACTCAGCGGAGTGCCGCCGCGCCAGCAGGTTGATAAAGCCTCGGCAATGCTATCCTGGCGCTCGGCCTCGCTGACCACCAGCAGCTGCCGGGGCAGATCGCGCAGCCGCTGATGCAATTGCCCCAGTCGGGCGGCGAAAGCTTCCAGAGTCCGAGGATCGTCCAGGGAATCGTCCAGCGCCTTGAGTGCGCGCAGTCCAAGTAGACCGTCCCAGCAATGGTTGAGGGCGGAGACCGGACTTAGATCGGCGCTGGCAGCGGCCAGGGCCAGCAGATGGCCGTGGTCGGTGACCGCCTCTTCGCGGTGCGCGCGAATCTGGGCGATCAGCTCCCGCAGCCGGGGCAGTTCATCGAAGCGCGGCTCGCTCAGAGTTTCCCACAGCAGCTGGCTCAGTTCATTCTGATGGCGGGCCAGCGCCTTACCGGCCAGCACCATGACGCCCTTGACCTGGTTGACGTCATCTACGCCACCTCGCACCGTTGCGCGGGCGCTGATACCGCCGGTGACTGCCGCGTGTCGGGCCTGGGTGGCGCGGTAGTCGCGACCGGCGCTGCCGACTTCGCTCAGGCAGGTGCAGAGCAGCGGCAGTAGCTCCAGCTCCTCCGGTTGCAGCGCGGGCAGGTCGAACACCGCCTGCAGGTAAATCATGCCGTTGGTGCCCTGGGCATACCAGGTGGTGGGCAGAGCATCGACCGGGCGAGTCACGCCCTCGGCGATCTTCAGTTCCGCTGGGACATCCTCCAGACCGACCTTGGGCAGCAACTCGGGGTCGTCCTGACGCTGTTGGCGTTCGGCCAGGGCCGTAGCCTGCTCGACGATGCGGTGCTGGTCAGCGGTGCTCAGGGTGGCCCGGATGGTCGCCAGCCGCTCGCGTTCTGCCGCCGCCTGCCGTGTACTCAGATCCGGATCGGGGGCCATGGTCAGCCGTACCCGATGGCGGTTATCCAACAGCAATTGCTGGGTCAGCCGAGGGATGAAGGCTGGATCGCGGCTCTCGATGCGCAGTTGCTCCAGCAGCGGACCGCTGTCCAGGGCTGGTAACGGATCGGCGCCGTGGATCGCCGGGGTCAGCGCTTCCATCATCAACCGTAGCCCGTAGGGAAAGCCGTCGCCGGTGATTTCGCGCTCGCTCAATTCCAGTTGATGCAGGGCGGCGTCCACCGCCTCTTGCGGCACGCCTTCGGCGGCCACCTGTTCCAGCACCTCCAGCACCAGGGCTTCGACCGCCTCGGCCTGTTCCGGATTGGAGCCTTCCAACCCGCAGACGAAGGTAGCCTCGTGGGTAGAGGCGTCGAAACCGCACAGCGGCGAGGGCGCGGCACCGAGTTCGGTGGTTTCCAGGGCGTGGCGCAGCGGCGAGCTGCTGTTGTCCAGCAGCACATCGCTCAACAGACGCGCTCGCAAGGTGGCCAGCGGATCGGTGATGGGATCGAGCAGCCAGCCCAGCACGACATGGCTTTGATCGGCCAGCTCGTCGCTGCCATCCAGCGGGTAGTGGACCAGATCGGCGATCGGCGCGGCATAGCGACGCTCGGCTGGGATAGTCAGATCAAGGTTCAGCGCCTGGAATTGCGCCAGCGCCCGTTCTTCGAAATGGGCCTGATGTTCGTCGGCGGGAATGTCGCCGTAGGTCAGGAAGATGGCGTTGGACGGGTGGTAATGGCGGGCATGAAAAGCCTTGAGCTGGGCATGGGTCAGCTCGGGAATGACCACCGGATCGCCGCCGCTGTTGTAGTGATAGGTGGTGGTCGGGAACAGCCGATGCTGCAATTCCTGGCCCAGCCGCTGCACCGGCGAACTCAACGCTCCTTTCATCTCGTTGAACACCACGCCCTTGAACAACAGTTCCAAGCTGGGGTTGCCAGACTCGGCGAATTCCAGCCGGTGGCCTTCCTGGGCGAAATCCAACGGGTCCAACAGCGGGAAAAAGGCCGCGTCCAGATAAACGTCTAGCAGATTGTTGAAATCCTTTTTGTTCTGGCTGGCGAAGGGATAGGCGGTCCAGTCGCTGCTGGTGAAGGCGTTCATGAAGGTATTGAGCGACCGGCGGATCATCATGAAGAACGGATCGCGCACCGGATAGCGCCGGCTGCCGCACAGGGCGGTGTGTTCGAGGATATGGGCGACGCCGGTCGAATCCTGCGGTACGGTCAGGAAGACCACCAGAAAGGCATTGTGCGGATCGTCGGCGGCCAGATGGAGATGTCGGGCGCCGGTGATGCGATGGCGGTATTCCTGGAATTCCAGCCGCAAGGCGGGGACGGGATGGTTGCGCAGCGGTTCGAAGGCGGGATGGGTCATAGGCGAAATTGATGAGTCCGGTGGCGGGTGGCGGGCGATCAGGCGGTGATGAGTGCGGGATCGGCAGCGTGGCGTTGCAGATACCAGTCCACTGTTTTGGCAAGCCCAGTCTGAAAAGTTTCCAGCGGTCGCCAGTCGAGATCCCGATCCATCTTGGCGGCGTCGATGGCGTAGCGCCAGTCGTGGCCGGGTCGATCGGTCACGAAGGTGATCAAGCGCTCGTGCGGGGCTTGTTGCGGGCGACGCTCGTCCAGCAGTTGGCAAATCAGACGGCAGATGGCGATATTCGCCCATTCGTTGCAGCCGCCGATATTGTAGGTCTCGCCGAGCCGGCCGCGGCGGATCACGGTTTCGATGCCCCGGCAGTGATCCTCGACGTACAGCCAGTCGCGGATGTTGCTGCCGTCGCCGTAGACCGGAATCGGTTTCTGCTGCAGACAGGAACGGATCACGGTGGGGATGAATTTTTCGCCGTGCTGGAACGGGCCATAGTTGTTGGAACAGTTGGTGGTGACCACCGGCAGGCCGTAGGTGTGGAAATAGGCCCGCACCAGATGATCGGAGCCGGCCTTGGAGGCGGAGTAGGGTGAGTTGGGGGCGTAGGGCGTGGTTTCGGTGAACGGTGGATCGTCACGCTGCAGGGTGCCATACACCTCGTCGGTGGAGATATGGTGGAACCGGCATTGCTCGGCCTGGTGATCGTCGTTGAACCAGGCCATCCGGGCGGCTTCCAGCAGGGTGAAGGTGCCGACCAGGTTGGTTTGCACGAAGGTCGCCGGCCCGGTGATGGAGCGGTCGACATGGCTTTCGGCGGCGAAATGGACGATGGTGTCGATATCGTGTTCGCGCAGCAGCGTGTCGATCAACGCCCGGTCGCCGATGTCCCCCTGCACGAAGGTATGGCGGGCCGGGTCGGGCAAATCGCGCAGATGGTCCAGTGAGCCGGCATAAGTCAGCAGATCGAGATTGACGATGCGCAGGTCCGGATCGCTGGCCAGCAGATGACGGACGAAATTGCAGCCGATGAAACCGGCGCCGCCGGTGACCAGTACATTACGGGGAGTATGTTCCATGATTCGGGTTCCAATGCCTGGAGTCGAGGGTTGAGCAAGTTTCGCATATCGTTGATGGCCGCGCTTACCGCATTGCAGCAGAGGCGGTCAGCGCGGGTTCAGAGGTCGGTGGGTGCGGTGAACTCGGCGATGACGGGAGCGTGATCGGAGGGTCGTTCCAGGCGGCGCGGCGTTTTATCCACCTGGCAGGCGGTGCAGCGGGTGGCCAGCGCTGGACTGGCCAGGATGTGGTCGATGCGCAGCCCGAGGTTGCGGCGGAAGGCGGCGGCGCGGTAGTCCCACCAGCTGAAGCTGCGTTCTTCCTGCGGGAACAGCCGGAAGGTGTCGCGCAGGCCGAGATCAAGCAAGCGGCGGAATGCCGTCCGCTCCGGTTCGCTGCACAGCACCTGTCCGGCCCAAGCGGTGGGGTCGTGGACGTCGCGATCGTCGGGCGCGATGTTGAAATCGCCCAACACGACCAAGCAGGCATGGCGGTCGAGTTCAGTCTGTAGCCAGGCGATCAGCTTTTCCAGCCAGTCCAGTTTATAGGCATATTTCTCGGAACCGACCGCCTGGCCGTTGGGGACGTAGAGATTCACCACCCGCACCTCGCCCACGGTCGCACCCAGTACCCGGCGTTGCGGGTCGTCCAGCCCCGGCAAATCGGTGACCGGGTCGACGGCGGGCAGCCGGCTGAGGATGGCGACACCGTTGTAGGTCTTCTGGCCGGAGAATACCGCCTGATACCCGGCGTTGGCGAAATCCAGGGTCGGGAAGGCGGGATCGGTGAGCTTGGTCTCCTGCAGGGCCAGGATGTCTGGTTGTTGCTCGCCCAGCCAGTTCAGCACCTGTGGCAGGCGCACGGTCAGGGAATTGACGTTCCAGGTGGCAATTTTGAGATCCATGGCGAGTTTGCCTCACAGCGGGGACGATACCCATGATTCTACCTGACCCTGGCGGCGCTGGCCGGGTCACTGGCCGTTCCTCGGCTTTTGCGTGAATGTGGGCCTCTCACACCGCGATGAACTGGCGCAGGGCGTCGAGCACGGCGTCGGGTTTTTCCGCCATCAGAGCGTGACCGCTGCCGGCGATGGTGGTCAGCCGGGCCTGGGGGATGTGTTCAAGCAACGCCCTGGCCGCCTTGAGCGGGGTCATCCGATCCGCGCTGCCAGCAACGAGCAACACCGGAGCGACGATCTCCGCCAGACTCTCTGGGTTGCGGGCGTAGGCGTTGCAGGCGCTCATATCGCGGAACAGCGCCCCCGGTCGTTGCCGCGCCATCAGCTGCTGGTTCATCCCGATCAGCCACAGTCCCGGCACTGGACTGCCGCCCAGTTGCGCGCTGGGGGAATACGACCAGGCGTTGATCAGCGCCGCCGCCTTCGGCTCATCGTCCCTGCACAGCTCGAGCAGCATCGGCGCCACCGGCATCGGCAGGGAAGTCCCGAGCAACGCCGCCCGGTCGACTCGTTGCGGGAACCGTGCCGCTGCTTCCAGCGCCACCAGCGACCCCATGCTATGGCCGACCAGGGTCGCTTGTTCGACCCCGACCGCATCGAGCAGGGCCATCACCCAATCGGCCAGTTGCTCGACCGAGGGCAAGGCTTCGCCGGCGCTGTGACCATGGCCCGGCAGGTCCGGGGCCAGTACCGAGAAACCGTGGTGGGCGAACCAGCGACTTTGCAGCCCCCAACAGGAATGGTCTTGTTGGGCACCGTGGATGAACACGACAACGGGTTGCTGCGGAATGGCCGCGATCGTCTGTTGTTTGCCACCCATATATAAATGAGTGGTCTGTTCAAGTACCTCGATTTCCATAGCTCACACCTTACTAGCGGCGGTCAGGCCGCGGTGGAGGTCTTCGATCAGATCGTTGGGATCTTCCAGGCCGATCGACAGGCGGATGGTACCCGGATGGATGCCGGCTGCCAGCAGGGCCGTGTCGGACATGCGGAAATGGGTGGTCGAAGCCGGATGGATGACCAACGACTTGGCGTCGCCGACATTGGCCAGATGGGAAAACACTTTCAGGGCCTCGATGAAGGCGCGACCCGCTGCCCGCCCGCCGCTGAGATCGAAGGTGAACACCGCGCTGCTGCCACGCGGCAATAGGCGTTGGGCCAGGGTGTGATCGGGGTGATCGGGCAAATCTGGATGATTGACGGCGGCGACGCCCTTGCCGATCTGGCTGGCCAGATGGGCCACGATCTTGCGGGTGTTGTCGATATGGCGGGCCATGCGCAGTGGCAGGGTTTCCAAACCCTGCAGGATCTGGAAGGCGGCCATTGGGCTCAGACAGGCGCCGAAATCGCGCAAGCCCTCGCGCCGCGCCCGCAGCAGGAAGGCGGCCACGGTCGATTCCTCGGTGAAGACCATATCGTGGAAGCCCTCGTAAGGTTCGCTCAAGCTTGGAAATTGGCCGCTGGCCGCCCAGTCGAACGCGCCGGAATCGACCACTACGCCGCCGATCACCGTGCCGTGGCCACTCAGGAATTTGGTGGCGGAATGGAAGACCAGATCAGCCCCATGCTCGAACGGTTTGAGCAGCCAGGGTGTGGTGAAAGTGGAATCGACCAGCAATGGCAAGCCGTGGGCGTGGGCCAGTGCCGCTACTTGTGGGATATCCAGCACGTCCAGGCCGGGATTGCCCAGCGTTTCGCCGAATAGCAGCCGGGTCTCTGGGCGGATGGCGGCCTGCCAGGCGCTGAGATCGCGCGGATCGACGAAGGTGGTGGTGATGCCGAAGCGCGGCAGGGTGTAGTCGAGCAGGTTATGCGAGCCGCCGTAGAGCGAGCGGCTGGCGACGATATGGCTGCCTGCGCCCATCAGGGTGGTGATGGCCAGATGCAGCGCGGCCTGTCCGGAGGCCACGGCGATGCCGCCAACCCCACCTTCCAGCGCGGCCATGCGTTCTTCCAGCACGGCGTTGGTCGGATTGGCGATGCGGGAGTACACATAGCCGCCCCGTTCCATGTTGAACAACGCGGCGGCCTGGTCGGCATCCTTGAACACGAAGGAGGTGGTCAGGTAGATCGGTTGGGCGCGCGCGCCGTATTGGGAGTCGGGAATCTGACCGGCGTGCAGGGTCAGGGTGTCGAATTGGTAGCTCATGAGGATACCGTTGGCGGTGGATGTGGCGAGTGGGTCGCAGCGGACTTGGCTCCGCATGGATGGGGAGTGCAGGCCCCGGTGATACGCCAAGCTCAGCTTGGTGGACAGGAGCCTTGTACGCCAGCCCGTCCGGTTTCCGCAAGATCGTTGCGGTCTTTCCGAAGTCGGTGGCGATGGGCTACAATCCCAACCTTTTTTCGCTATGCAGACCCACGCAACATGATGAATTTCCGAATTTTTGATCGCCATCCAGCATTTTATCTGATCGCGGCCATGCTGATCTGGGGCAGTTCCTTCGCGGCCATGAAGCGGGCGGTGATGGTCTACGACCCGATCGTGATCACGTTCGCCCGCTTGTTGATCTCGGCTCTGGTGTTGCTGCCGTTCTGGCGGCGGATGGGAGCGGTGCACTACCGGCGCGGCGACTGGAAGTGGTTGTTGCTGATGGCGTTGTGCGAGCCTGTGCTGTATTTCGTGTTTGAGAGCAATGCCTTGCGTCTGACCTCTAGCGCGGCGGCTGCCACCATTATCGCCCTGTTGCCGCTGACTGTCGCGCTGGCGGCGCAATGGTTGCTGCGCGAGGTGGTGACCGGGCGGCTGTATGTTGGCCTGTTGGTGTCGGTGGCTGGGGTGGTCTTGCTGACCGGGATGGGCAACGAAACCGAGCTATCACCTCATCCATGGCTGGGGAATACCCTGGAGTTCCTGGCGATGCTGTGCGCGGTGGGCTATACCCTGGTGGTCCGGCGACTGAGCGCTCATTATCCAGCGCTATTCCTGACCGCGGTACAGGCGGTGATCGGTAGTGCGCTCTATCTGCCGCTGCTGCCGTTTGCGACCTTTACCACCGCCGTCGATGGAACGGCCCTGCTGGCTGTGTGGTATCTGGGGGCGGTGGTGAGCGTCCTGGCCTATCTGTGCTACAACCAGGCCCTCAGTGTGTTGCCGGCCAGTCGAGTCGCGGCCTATGCTAGTCTGATCCCGGTCTTGAGTGTCTTTTTCGGTTGGGTGCTGCTGGGTGAGACGCTGAGCTGGTTGCAAGGCGGCGCTGTCTTGCTGACGCTGGCGGGGGTGGTCTACAGCCAGTCTGGAACCGCCGATTCGCAGTCGCCGTCCCCACGGGGTGGGGTGAAGCCGGTTCCAGCCACCCTCGGGCCGGCGTCGGAGTAAGGTTGAGTTGCTGTCTTGCGTGGCGCAGATCGAGCGAATGGGCAATGCACGGGTGCCTTGACTCTGCTGTTTTCCGGTGCTGGAATCGGTACTGATTTGCATACCAGGATTGATCATGAATACCATCCCAGCCCAAGAGATCAAACGCCGTGGAATATCCGCCGTCGATGAAGCCCTGCGCGACGGCCCTGTACATATCATCAAGAACAACCGTCCACATTGCGTGGTGCTGACGGAAGAACAGTTCCAAGAGCTGCTGGAGGCGCGGCAAGCGATGGCTCGGGAGAGTCTGCGAGCCTCACTGGAGGACTTGCAGGCGGGACGCGTCAAGCGGTATGACAATGTGGATAGCTTGATGCAACAGCTTGAGCATGACGACGGCGAATGAGCTTTACTTTAGTCACGACCCACCATTTTTCCTTATTCCATCCCTAACATGGACGCGGTGCATTCTCTAGGGGATTTGAAAACCCGGATTTCGACGTGCTGATCAAGGCGGTTCAACACCGTCACCAGTCGGTCAATGGTGAACCCCTTGAGGTCGGCATTTTTGATCCGGGAAATATCCGGTTGCGCTAGTCCGGTGATTTCAGCGGCCTGCCGTTGCGAAAGCTTGCGTTCCCGCAATTCCCGAATGATCTCCGCTGCCAACTCCGCTCGCATCTGCCGGGCTTCGGCATCGGGCCAGCCCACATCGCGATAAACGTTGCCACTCCCTCGGATGAGTTCAAGTTCTTCGGTCATTCGGATCAGTGCCGAACGCTAAATTTCCATGACCCCCGCAGAAGTATCCTTTCGGGTCATTGCCTGCTGTTCGCGGATCACTTCCGCCAACACCGCCAAGCCGCGATCCAGTTGTTCCGGCGTGGCATGACTGAAGTTGAGGCGCATGAAGGCACCGTAGGCCGTGCTGGCCCCGGCAAAGAACGCCTCGCCCGGCATGAACGCCACCTTGCGCTCCAGCGCCCGTACCAGCAGGGCGCGGGTATCGCCGCCATGCTTGAGCCGCACCCAGAAAAACAGCCCGCCGTTCGGCATGGTCCACTCGGCCAGATCGCCAAGATGCCGGGTCAGTGCCGCCTGCATGGCATCGCGCCGTTGCCGGTAGAAAACCCGCAGCCGTTCCAGATGGGCGGGGTAATCGCGCGAGTTGAGAAACTGGGCGCACCACCACTGGCCGATGCGGTTGGTATGCAAGTCGGTGGATTGTTTCAGGCGCACCAAATAAGGGTGGACATCTTCGGAAGCCGCCAGATAGCCCACGCGCAAACCGGGAATACCCGTCTTGGAGAAGGTGCCCATGTACATCCAGGTCTGTCCCTGTTCCAACCGGGCGCTCAAGGGACTGCGATCGACCGGCTCGTAAACCAATTCTCGATACGGTTCGTCCTCCAGCAATGGCGTGCCGGTCTTGCGCAGCGCCGCCGCGACCGCTGCACGGGTGGCGTCGTCATAACAGACGCCTGATGGATTCTGGAAGGTGGGAATCAGATAGGCGAAAGCCGGTTGCTGAGTCTGCAGCGCCTGGAGCAACTGGTCTGGATCGACACCGCGGGCGGTCAAGGGCAGCTCCACGAAACGCGCGCCAAACAAGCGGAAGGATTGCAGTGCTGCCAGATAACTCGGCGCTTCCACCGCCACCGGCGTGCCGGGATCGATATACAGCTTGGAAACCAGGTCGATGCCTTGTTGCGAACCGGTGGTGATCAACACCTGATCCGGCCGGCAGCGCAAACCGAGTTCGACCAAGTGCGCGGATATGGCGGCGCGCAGTTCCGGTTCGCCATCGGTGGTGCCGTATTGGCTCAAGTCGGGTGGGAGATCGATCAAATTGAGCGGCGGCATAGCTTCGCGCGCCGGAAGACCGCCGGCAAAGGAAATGATGTCGGGTTTCTGGGTCAGGGCCAACAGCTCCCGAATCAGAGAGCTGGTCAAGCGGTCGATACGCTCGGAAAACATGGGGGTCATTCCTAAAGGTTGCAAGCGACAGGCTCCATGGCGGCAGCATACAACACCCTGTCACCCGGCGCTGGATAGGCCAACGAAATCCTGTTGTGCTAATCTGACCATATGACCAACCTCCTCGGTGAGTTCGAATGTAGACTCGACTCTAAGGCGCGGATTGTCTTACCCGCCGCGCTGAGGAAACAGCTTGTCCCGGATATACAAAACCGCTTCGTAGTCAATCGGGGTTTCGAGCAGCATCTGGTGTTGTATCCCTTCCCGGAATGGCAACGGATCACCGCCGAGCTCAGTCAGCTGAATCTATACGTCAAGAAGAACCGCGATTTCGTCCGCTATTTCCATCGCGGCGCTACCGAGGTGGAGATGGATGGCAGTGGCCGCCTGTTGTTGCCCCGGCGGCTGCTGAGCTATGCCAAGATCCAAGACGAGGTGGTTCTGCTGGCCTACGCCAATCGGATCGAATGTTGGGATGCCCTGTCGTACGAACAGCTGTTGAGCGACGAGCCCGCCGACTTTGCCCATCTGGCCGAGGAGATCATGGGGAGCGTGGAGCGTCCGGAGCGGGAGTCGGAGCGGTTCCCCGGCTTTCGCGACTATCCGCCGGCGCCGCCCAATTCCCGCCACTGATCGATTGAGCGGTCGCAAAAAAACCCCGGACTCTGCCGGGGTTTCGTTTTACTGCCAGCAGCGGATCGCTTAGGCGACCAGCTTGACCTGATCGGCCACGTCCTGATACTCCGCCACCTGGTTGAAGTTCAGGTAACGGTAGATCTCAGCGCCCTTGGTGGTGATCTCGCCCATGTACTTCATATACTCGTCGAAGGTCGGGATCTTGCCCAGCAGCGAGCAGACCGCGGCCAGCTCAGCCGAGCTCAGGTACACGTTGGCGCCCTTGCCCAGACGATTGGGGAAGTTGCGGGTCGAGGTGGAGACCACCGTGGCGTTGTCGGCCACCCGCGCCTGGTTACCCATGCACAGCGAACAACCCGGCATTTCCATCCGCGCGCCCGCCGTGCCGAAGGTGGCGTAGTAGCCTTCTTCGCTCAACTGATGGGCGTCCATCTTGGTCGGTGGCGAAATCCACAGCCGGGTCGGGATGCCGGACTTGCCGTTCAGCACCTTGCCGGCGGCGCGGTAGTGACCGATGTTGGTCATGCACGAGCCAATGAACACTTCGTCGATCTTGGCGCCGGCCACATCGGCCAGGGTCTTGACGTCGTCGGGATCGTTGGGGCAAGCCAGCAGCGGCTCCTTGATGTCGGCCAGGTCGATCTCGATCACCTCTGCGTATTCGGCGTCGGCATCCGGCTCCATCAGTGTCGGGTTGGCCAGCCACGCTTCCATGCTCTTGATCCGGCGCTCCAGGGTCTTGGGATCCTGGTAGCCGTTGGCGATCATCCACTTGAGCAGGGTGATGTTGCTGTTCAGGTACTCGATGATCGGTTCCTTGTTCAGCCGCACCGTGCAGCCAGCAGCGGAGCGCTCGGCCGAAGCGTCGGACAGTTCGAACGCCTGTTCGACCTTCAGATCCGGCAGACCTTCGATTTCCAGGATCCGACCGTTGAAGACGTTCTTCTTGCCTTCCTTCGCTACGGTCAGGGTGCCGGCCTGAATCGCGGCGTAGGGGATGGCGTTGACCAGATCGCGCAGGGTGATGCCAGGTTGCATCTGGCCCTTGAAGCGCACCAGCACCGATTCCGGCATGTCGAGCGGCATGGAGCCGGTGGCAGCGGCGAATGCGACCAGGCCGGAGCCGGCCGGGAAGCTGATGCCGATCGGGAAGCGGGTGTGGGAGTCGCCACCGGTGCCGACGGTGTCGGGCAGCAGCATCCGGTTCAGCCAGCTGTGGATGATACCGTCGCCGGGCCGCAGCGCCACGCCAGCACGACTGGAGATGAAGTCGGGCAGGGTGTGGTGGGTCTGCACGTCGACCGGCTTGGGATAGGCGGCGGTGTGGCAGAACGACTGCATGACCAGATCGGCGGAGAAGCCCAGGCAGGCCAGGTCCTTCAACTCGTCGCGGGTCATCGGGCCGGTGGTGTCCTGCGAACCCACGGTGGTCATCTTCGGCTCACAGTAGGTGCCGGGGCGGATGCCGGCTACGCCGCACGCCTTGCCGACCATCTTCTGCGCCAGGGTAAAGCCCTTGCCAGAATCCTTCGGCGCGACCGGACGGCGGAAGGTCGTGCTGGGGTCCAGATTCTGCACTTCGCGCGCCCAGTCGGTCAGGCCGCGACCGATGATCAGGTTGATGCGGCCGCCGGCCTGCACTTCGTCCAGCAGCACGTCGGACTTGAAGCTGAAACGGCTCAGCTCGGCGCCGCTGTCGTGGTTCTTGACCACGCCGTCATAGGGGTAGATGTCGATGACATCGCCCATTTCCATCTTGGTGACGTCGCAATCGGTGATCGGCAGCGCGCCGGCGTCTTCCTGGGTGTTGAAGAAGATCGGGGCGATCTTGCCGCCGAGGCAGTAGCCCCCGTAGCGCTTGTTGGGCACGTAGGGGATGTCTTCGCCGGTCCACCACAGCACCGAGTTGGTGGCGGACTTGCGGCTGGAGCCGGTGCCGACCACATCGCCGACATAGGCGACGGGATGGCCTTTCTCCTTCAGGGCCGCGATCAGTTTCAGGGGGCCGATCTTGCCCGCTTCGTCGGGCTCGATGCCGGGGCGCGGCATCTTCAGCATGGCTAGGCCATGCAGCGGGATGTCGGGGCGGCTCCAAGCGTCCGGGGCCGGGGACAGATCGTCGGTGTTGGTCTCGCCGGAGACCTTGAACACGGTGACGGTGACTTTCTCGGGGACTTTGGGCCGGCTGGTGAACCACTCGGCCTCGGCCCAGGACTTCATGATCTGCTGGGCGTAGCCATTGCCGGCGTCGGCCTTGGCCTTGACGTTGTGCTTGTAGTCGAACATCAACAGGGTATGGGACAGCGCCTTGGTGGCGGCTGGGGCGCATTCGGCGTCGTCGAGCAGGTCGATCAGCGGCTGGATGTTGTAGCCGCCCAGCATGGTGCCGAGCAGTTCGGTGGCGTGCACCCGGGAAATCAGCGGCGACTGGGCTTCGCCCTTGGCCACGGCTGCCAGGAAAGCGGCCTTGACGTAGGCGGCCTGGTCGACGCCGGCGGGCACCCGGTGGGTGATCAGCTCCACCAGGAAATCTTCCTCGCCCTTGGGCGGGTTCTTGAGCAATGCGACTAGATCGGCAGTCTGCTGCGGGCTGAGCGGCAGGGCGGGAATGCCCATCGCGGCGCGTTCTGCGGCTTGTTGGCGGTAAGTTTCGAGCACGGAAAACCCCCTTTGTGTTGGGCGCACCCGCTGTGGCAGGTGGCCAGCGGTAGATTTATGTGGCGGCTTTATGGAACGGACCCTGTCCCGGATCATGGGGGGAGCCGTTGGCAAGGCAGCGTATTGTAGCGTTGAAGTAAGGCGTCTGTGAACGATGGTCGGCGGATGTCGCCCGTCGGATGTGTGTTGTAGGACTTTCAACGACACCATCCTTGACATGGTAAGGAAGCTTTCATTGTAGATTTTAGTTAACTATATGTTATTAATATATATTGTTGGCTGGCATAGGGAATGCTTACCGATTGGTCACCAAATTTTAATCCAATCGCAAATCATGGGAACCGGCACAGCGCCCACAGGAAAAGCCCACATGAGTAGCATTTCTCACCATGATCGGCAGACCACCAGTCTCGCCAACAAAATCCAGGAGGTCACCGGCGTCGCGCTCCAGAACTGTTATCAGTGCGGAAAGTGCGCTGCAGGTTGCCCGGTCGCCGGGGATATGGAAATGCCTTCCTGCCAAGTCCTACGTCTACTGCAATACGAATCGCCCGACTATGACCGGCGTGTCCTGGAAAGCGAGAGCATCTGGCTCTGCCTGTCCTGCGATACCTGCCATAGCCGCTGCCCGCAGACCATCAATACGCCCAAGGTCATGTATTTCCTGCGCGAGGAGGCCGTCCGCCAGGGCCTGGCCCATCCCAAGAGTAAGGATGCGCAGGCGTTCCACAAGGCGTTCCTGGGGTCGGTCGCCCGGCACGGTCGCCTGCACGAAATCGGCATGTTGATGAATTACAAGGTGCGCACCGGCCATCTGTTCCAGGACATGACCCTGGGCTCCAAGCTCTATCAGAAGGGCAAACTGGAGCTGCTGCCCCATGGAGTCAAGGACAAGGCGGCGGTGAAGAAACTGTTCAAACGCACCACCGGAAACAAGGAGTAAGGCCATGCGTATCGGTTACTACCCCGGTTGTTCCCTGACCAGTTCGGCTCGGGAATACGACGAATCGGTGCGGGCGGTCTGCGAAGTCCTCGACCTGACACTGGTGGAGATTCCCGACTGGAACTGCTGCGGCGCGTCCTCGGCCCATGTGGCCAGCGAGGAACTGGCGCTGAGCCTGCGCGCCCGCAATCTGGCGCTGGCGGAAGCCGCCGGGCTGGACGAGATCCTCGCGCCCTGCGCGGCCTGTTTCAGTCGCCTGGCGTCGGCTAGCGTGGAACTGGCCGACAATCCGCAAAAATGCCAAGCGGTGTCCGAAGTCGTCGGCATGCCGTACAGCGGCGGCGTCAAGGTGTTGAACATGCTGGCGGTGCTGGAGCGGTTCAAGGACGAGATCGCGGCCAAGACCGACCAATCCTTCCGTCACAAGGTGGCGTGCTACTACGGCTGCCTGCTGGTGCGTCCGACCAAGGTGGCGCAGTTCGACCGGGTCGAAGATCCGCAGAGCATGGATCAGATCATGGCCGCGGCGGGCGCCAAGCCGGTGCGCTGGTCCAGCAAGACCGAATGCTGCGGCACCGGTCTGTCCACCATCACCCGCACCGAGCTGGTGGCCAATCTCAGCGGCCGCATCGTGGCCGACGCCGCCAAACGCGAAGCGGTCGCTATCGTCACCGCCTGTCCGATGTGTCAGACCAATCTGGACATGCGCCGCCCCGAAATCAACCAGAAGCTGCAGGAAGAACACCGCATCCCGGTGTTGTACGTCACGCAAGCCCTGGGCTTGGCCATGGGCATCGACCCGCAACGGCTCGGTCTGCACCGCAACATGGTGCCGGTCGAACTGCCGGAACCAGAACCCGAAGTCGTCACCACTGACGACGATGACGAGGATTGAGGGGAATCGCCATGTCACGTCTGGGAGTTTTCGTTTGCCATTGCGGTGAGAATATCGGCGCGACCGTCGATGTCACCGAGGTGGCTGAGCGTTGCAAACACATGCCTGGCGTTGCCCACGCCGAGGATTACAAGTATCTGTGCTCCAATCCGGGCCAGAACAAGATCAAACAGGCTATCGAGGAACATCAGCTGGATGGCGTAGTGGTCGCGGCCTGCTCGCCGCGCATGCACGAGCCCACCTTCCGTCGGGCAGTCACCGACGCCGGGTTGAACGCCTACATGTGCGAAGTGGCCAACCTGCGCGAGCATTGCTCGTGGGTGCACGAGAAGGCCGACAGCACCACCGAGAAGGCGATCGATCTGGTGCGGTTGCAGGTGGAAAAGGTCAAGCGCAATAAGCCGCTGGACACCATCCAGGTGCCGATCACCCGCTCGGCGCTGGTCATCGGCGGCGGCATCGCCGGTATCCAGGCTGCGCTCGACATCGCCGACTCCGGCCACAAGGTCATCATGGTGGAGCGTTCGCCGGCGCTGGGCGGCCACATGGCCCAGTTGTCGGAAACCTTCCCGACCCTGGATTGCTCGCAGTGCATCCTGACCCCGCGGATGGTGGACGTCTCGCGCCATCCCAACATTACCCTGTTGACCTACTCCGAAGTGGAGCATGTCGAAGGCTTCATCGGCAACTTCAAGGTCGCCATCCGCAAGCGCGCCCGCATGGTCGATGAGGATCTGTGCACCGGGTGCGGCGAGTGTCTGCAGAAGTGCCCGACCAAGAATGTAGCCGACAGCTTCAACGAAGGGCTGTCGATGCGCCGGGCGATCTACGTGCCCTTCGCCCAAGCAGTCCCCAATATTCCGGTCATCGATACCGAGAATTGCCGGAAATTTCAGGGCAAGAAGTGCGACCGCTGCGCCAAAGCCTGCCCGACCAAGGCGATCAAGTTCGACCAGAAGGATCAAATCATCAATGTCGAGGTCGGCGCGATCGTGGTGGCGACCGGTTACCAGGTGATGGGCACCGAGCGCTTCCCCGAATACGGCTACGGCACCTATCCGGATGTGATCACTGGCCTGCAGTTTGAGCGCTACGCCTCCGCCTCCGGTCCTACCCAGGGCGTCATCAAGCGTCCCAGCGATGGCAAGGAACCGGAAACCGTGGTGTTCCTGGCCTGCTCCGGCAGCCGCGACGCCGCCAAGGGCGTCAAGTACTGCAGCAAGATCTGCTGCATGTACACCGCCAAGCACGCCATGCTGCTCAAGCACAAGAACCATCACGCCAAGGCGTATGTGTTCTACATGGACATCCGCTCCGCCGGCAAGAACTACGACGAGTTCGTGCGCCGGGCGATCGAAGAGGACGGCGTCAAATACATCCGCGGCCGGGTTTCCCGCATTTACGAGGAAGACGGCAAGCTGATCGTCAAGGGTGCGGATACCCTGCTGGGCGGCGAGCCGGTCGAAATCAAGGCCGACATGGTGGTGCTGGCTTCGGCGGCGCTTCCCAACCACGGGCAGGGCGAGCTGGCCCAGAAACTCCATGTGGGCACCGACCCCTATGGGTTCGTGGCCGAAGCGCATCCCAAGCTGCGGCCGGTGGAAACCACTTCGGCTGGCATCTTCCTGGCCGGCGCTTGCCAGTCGCCGCGCGACATTCCGGAAACCGTGGGCCAGGCCAGCGCCGCTGCGGCCAAGGTGACGGCCTTGCTCAGTCGCAGCCATCTGGCCCGCGAGCCGCTGGTGGCCGAGGTCAACCGCAAGCCCGCGCCGCAGTTCAGCGACTGTACCGGCTGCCTGTTGTGCGAAACCGCCTGTCCCTATCAGGCCATCGGCCACGAGGAGATCAAGGATCGCAACGGCAACGTCCTCAAGACGGTCGCCAAGATCAATCCCGGCCTGTGCCAGGGTTGCGGTACCTGCGTCTCGCTATGCCGGACCAAGGCCATCGATCTGCACGGTTATTCCAACGAGCAGATCTTCGCCGAAATCATGAGCCTGTAGGAGAGCTCCGATGGCCGACGAAGCATTCGAACCCAAGATCACCGCCTTCGTGTGCAACTGGTGCACCTATGCGGGGGCCGATCTGACCGGCACCAGCCGGCTCAAGTATCAGTCCAACATTCGCATCATCCGCTTGCCCTGCACCGGCCGGGTGGACTTCATGCTGATTCAGAAAGCGTTCGCGCGCGGCTCGGATGGCGTCATCGTCTCCGGCTGCCATCCGAACGATTGCCACTACACCAGCGGCAACTACCACGCCCGGCGGCGCTGGATGGTATTCAACGATCTGATGGAGTTCATGGGCCTGGACATGCGTCGGGTGACCTTTTCCTGGGTTTCCGCCGCCGAAGGGGCCAAGTGGGCCACGCTGGTGAACGAGGTGACCGATCACCTGCGCGAGCTGGGTCCGTACACCGAATACCAACGCCTGCTCAATGCTGGCGTGGCCTGAAGCTGGGAGTCGCATCGTGGACGTCTTACGCAATAAAGCTCGAGACTTGCTGGCCCAGGGCCAAGTCCAGGTCGTCATCGGTTACGAGGCCGGCACCGGCGGGGCGCGTCGCCCCAGTTTCGTCCGCAGCGAAGCGGACGTTGCCCGCCTGGTGTGGGATGCCGACTGCGTCGGTAATCTGGCCGGTTATCTGACCCGTGCGGAAATCAAGAAGATGGGCAAGATCGCTGTCGTCGCCAATGCGGCGACCTTGCGGGCCTTGCTGCAACTGACTGCCGAACACCAGCTGGCGGAAGGCGCGGTGTCAGCCTTGGTGGTGACGGAGGAGGGCGCGGTGCTGGAGCTGTCCAACGCCCAGGCCGTGACCGAGCATGTCGCAACCCTGCCGGCTAGCCTGAGCGCCGCCGATCGGGAGAAGCTGGACCAGTTGATGGCGCTGTCGCGCGAGGAGCGCCGGGCCTTCTGGGAACAGGAACTGCAACGTTGCATCAAGTGCTACGCCTGCCGCAGCTCCTGCCCGATGTGCTATTGCGGTTCCTGCACCATGGATTGCAACCGGCCGCAGTGGGTCCCGGTCGCCAGCCATGAAATGGGCAACCTGGAATATCACACCGTGCGCGCCATGCACCTGGCCGGACGCTGCGTCGAATGCGGCGAATGCGGCCGCGCCTGCCCGGTCGGGATACCGATTCACTTGCTGACCTGTTACGCGGAAGAGAGCGTGCGGCGGCAATTCGGCCAGCCCGCCGGCACCAGCGCCACGCTGAATTATGCGCTGGGCACCTTCCGGCCCGATGACCAAGAAACATTCATCCGCTAGGCAACTGTCATGACCAGCACATTCAAACTTTCCGCAAGCGCGTTGGAAACCGTGTTCGCCGCGCTGGGCACGGGCGGCTGGCGCATTCTGGGACCGACCGAACAAGACGGTCGGGTGGAATTGCACGAGGTGAAAAGCCCCTCCCAGGTGGCCGGCCAATACCTGCAATCGACCTTGAGCGCCAAGGAGATGGTGTTTCCCAAGGTGGAACGGCTGCTGAGCTACAAGATGTCGCCCGGCCAGGTGGATCTGAAGGATCACGAACCCGATTTGCAGCCGACCGTACTGTTCGGCGCACGGCCCTGCGAGGCAGCCGGGTTCGGCGTGCTCGACAAGGTATTCAACTGGGATTCGCGCGATAAGCTGTTCAGCGAGCGCCAGCAGCATCTGACCGTGATCGGGCTAAGCTGCACCCATGCCGACGATGCCTGTTTCTGCACCTCGGTTGGCGGCGGACCCGGTTCGACCCGAGGCAGCGACATGCTGCTGACCCCGCTGCCGGAAGGCGGCTATCTGGCGGAAGTGCTTACCGCCAAGGGTGAGGCGATCCAGGCGCTGGCGCCCGCTGTGTTCGAGCCGGTCGACGGCGTGGACAAGGAGGCGCTGCTGGCCAAGGTCGAACCGGCCTTCGATCGGGAAGAACTGAGCGCCAAGCTGCCGGGGTTGTTCACCAGCGACCTGTGGGCCGAACAAAGCCTGCGCTGTGTCGGTTGCGGGGCCTGCGCCTTCGTCTGCCCGACCTGCGCCTGCTTCGACATCCAGGAAGAAGCGGACACCAAACAGGGGCAACGCCTGCGCCTGTGGGACTCCTGCGGTCTGCGGCAATTCACCCTGCATGCCTCGGGGCACAATCCGCGCAACATCCAGGCCGAACGCTGGCGGCAACGCATCTACCACAAGTTCAGCTACTTCCCGAAGCGCTTTGGCGAAGCCATGTGCGTCGGCTGCGGCAAGTGCACGCGGGCCTGTCCGGTGGACATGAATCTGAAGGATCATCTGGGTCAAGCATCGGGAGCGCCTGACCATGGCTGACAAGAATCCCTATCTGCCCTATCTGATGCGGGTGGCCAAGATCACCGAGGAGGCCCCTGCCGTCAAGACCTTCCGACTGGAATTCGTCAATCCGGAGGAAGCCGCCAATTTCGAGTTCTTCACCGGCCAGTTCGGCCTGTACAGCTCGTTCGGCGAAGGCGAGAGCACCTTCTGTATTGCCTCCAGCCCCACCCGCAAGGGCTACATCGAATGTACTTTCCGGGCGGTCGGGCGGGTGACCTCGTCGCTGGCGACCAAGGAAGAAGGCGACATCGTCGGCTTCCGCGGCCCTTACGGCAATCTGTTTCCGCTCGATGCCTGGCGCGGCAAGAACCTGCTGTTCATCGCCGGCGGCATCGCCCTGCCACCCTTGCGCAGTGTCATCTGGAACTGCCTGGACCGGCGCGAGGAGTTCGAGAACATCTCGGTGGTCTATGGCGCGCGCAGCGTGGCCGATCTGGTCTACAAGCACGAACTGCGCGAGTGGGAAGGCCGGCCCGACATCGATCTGGTGGTGACCGTCGATCCAGGCGGCGAAACGCCGGACTGGACCGGCAAGGTCGGCTTCGTCCCGACCGTGGTGGAGCAGCTGGCCCCTAATTGCGCCAACACCGTGGCGATCGTCTGCGGGCCGCCCATCATGATCAAGTTCACCCTGCCATTGCTGGAGAAGCTCGGCTTCGGCCCGGATTCCATCTATACGACGCTGGAAAACCGGATGAAGTGCGGCCACGGCAAGTGTGGGCGTTGCAACACGGGCGAAAGCTACGTGTGCAAGGACGGCCCAGTTTATACCTTGGAGCAACTGCAACGGCTACCGGCCGAGTATTAAGGCGAGACAGGCGAGGCCAGCTACGCCCCGTGTCCGCTGGTGACGGGTGTGACTGGCCTCGTTCATTTGTTGAGTTTGCGACACTGCAGTACCGCAACGGCTGTGATTTGTGATGAATAGCGCACCGCACTGCGTGGGATGGAAGGTCCATCGTTCTGGTCCGATCGGCCTGATCAATAGGCGTTTCCTACCGATCGGCCTGCCATTTTGGCCCATGGTCGTGATTTTGCATCGCAAATCCTTAGTATTCGCAACCCGATATCAACACACCCAGCGCCGAGTAAGCCCATGACTATTCAAAACGAGCAACAAGCCGTCGGTCGCTCTTTCCCAGATATCGATCTGGAGGAAGCCGGGCCGGCTAGAGATCATCTACCCCCCTGGGTGTTCGTCGGGATGGTGGATCAATTGACCACCGCCATTTGCGTCACCGATACCAACGCCAATATCCTCTATGTCAATCGGGCCTTCACCGAGGTGACCGGCTATAGCGCCAACGAGGTGCTCGGCCAGAGCACCCGGGTCCTGTCCGATCACTGCACCCCGCCGCGGGTCTACGAACAGATGTGGCGCCAGATCAAACGCGGCAAATCCTGGACCGGTTTGCTGGCTAACCGCCGCAAGCAGGACACGGTCTACCTGGCAGAGCTGACGGTGTTGCCCTTGCCCGACCATCGCGGGCAAACCAGCTACTTCCTGGGCATCTACCGCGATGTGACAGCCATGCACCATCTTGAGCGAAAGGTGCACTATCAGAAAGCGCTGATCGAGTCGATGGTGGACGCCGCTCCGACCGTGATCGCTCTACTGGATGAAAATGGCCGGGTCATTCTCGACAATCACGAATACAAGAAACTAGTCGGCGATCTGCGGGTGCGCGAGCCGGCCGCCGAATTCTTGCGCGCGCTGCGCGAAACCCTGGGCGACGAAGCCTTCCCCTGGGGTGGTCATGCGGAGCATGGTTTCCGCGACAAGGAAGTGAGCTTCGATCCGGGCGGAAGAGGCCATCCACGCTGGTTTTCCTGCTCTGGCGTATGGTTCCGCGAGCGCGACAACAGCGCCTCCACCTTTTTCAAGCCGGTCCGGCAGACCTATCTGCTGCTGATGGCCAATGAGATCACCAGCCTGAAACGGCAGCAGGAAGCGGTCGGCATGAATGCGATGCGCGCTCTGCTGGCCGAGCAGGAACGGGTCCGCAGTATGCGTGAAACTTTGCAGGCTGCCATTTTTCAGATGCAGGGACCCCTCAATCTGATCGCTGCGGCACGCGACTTGCAAGAACGACGTGGCACTCAATGCGATCCAGCGCTCCGCCAGGCGTTGCATCAAGCCACCATCGCCGGACAGACCGCCCTGGAACGTTTGCGGGCACTGATTCCGAAAGAGTCGCTGGAGGCTGCGGCTCCGGCCAACATCAACCAGTTGCTGCGCGAGGTGCTGGAACTGTGCAAGCAGCGTCTGTTGAGCGGCGGGATGATCGTGGATTGGAAACCGGCGCCGATGTTGCCGGCGGTGACCGCCCGGATCGGTCGGTTGCGCGCCATGTTCAAGCATCTGATCGACAATGCGCTGGACGCCATGGAAAGCACCCGTCAGGGTGCTCGCGAACTGCGCATCGCTACGAGCGTGCAGGATCAAGCGGTGGAAGTGATCATCGAGGACAGTGGCCCCGGTGTGCCTACCGAAGTGCGCTGGCGGATTTTCGAGCCGTTTTTTACGACCAAACATTCTCCTTCCCACCTGGGGCTGGGGTTAGCCCTGGTTCAGGAGGTCGTCAATGAGCAGCGCGGTATGATCGACATTGATCCCGACTGCACCAGCGGTTGCCGCTGGCGGGTGTCGCTCCCTCTTCATTACGAGGATGATTCTTGATGGCTGAACCGGGTGAAAACCCCAGCGTGGATCGCTCGGAATTACTGGAAAGCCAACTGGCCAGTCTGTTCCGGGTCAGCCAGGTTCTCAGTCATCCCGGCCCCTTGGCCGATACCTTGGCCCAGGTTCTACAGGTTCTGTACGATCACGGCGAGCTTCATCGCGGTACGGTTTCTCTGGTGGATACCCAGACCGGCGCCTTGCTGGTCAGTGCGGTCCATGGCCAGATCTCGCCGCTGGATGGTGAACCGGTGCGTTATTCGCCCGGCGAAGGGATCGTCGGTGCGGTGTTGGCGCGCAGTGAACCGGTCATTTTGCGACGAATCGCCGATGACCCGCGCTTTCTCGATCGGCTGCGCCTGTACGAGCGCGATCTACCGTTCATCGGAGTACCGATCCGCGCCGAGTCGGGGCGGACCGTTGGGGTGTTGGCAGCCCAGCCCCCCCGTGTCGACGGCTGGCTGTCGGAGCACGCCAGCCTGCTGAGCATGATCGCCTGCCTGATTGCCCGCAGCGTACAGGCCGCCTTGGTGGCGGAGAACGAACGGCAGGCCCTGACCGCTGAACGCGACAGCCTGCGCCGGACGGTGCGCGGCCAGCATGGCTTCGACAGCATCATCGGCCACAGCCCACCCATGCAGCGGATTTTCGAGCAGGTGCGGCAGGTGGCGAAATGGAATACCACGGTGCTGGTGCGCGGCGAATCCGGCACCGGCAAGGAGCTGGTAGCCAGCGCTATTCACTACAATTCGCCGCGCGCTGGCGGACCCTTGGTCAAGCTCAATTGCGCAGCGTTGCCGGACAACCTGCTGGAGTCGGAACTGTTCGGCCACGAGAAGGGCGCGTTTACCGGCGCGGTCAACCAGCGCAAGGGCCGGTTCGAGCAGGCCCACGGCGGCACGCTGTTCCTGGACGAGATCGGCGACATTTCGCCAGCGTTTCAGGCCAAACTGCTGCGGGTGTTGCAGGAAGGCGAGCTGGAGCGGGTCGGCAGCAGCCAGACCTTGCGGGTCGATGTGCGCATGATCGCTGCGACCAATCGCGACCTGGAAACGGCGGTGGAAGACGGCGATTTTCGCGAAGATCTGTATTACCGCCTCAACGTCATGCCGATTTTCATGCCCGCCTTGCGCGAGCGACCCGAAGATATTCCCGACCTGGCTAAATTCCTGGTGGACAAGATCGCCCGGCAACAGGGGCGGATGCTGGCCATCACCGACAGCGCGATCCGGACGCTGATGCGCCATCACTGGCCCGGCAACGTGCGCGAGTTGGAAAACTGCCTGGAGCGGAGCGCGATCATGAGCGCCAACGGGGTGATCGCCCAGGACGTGATCGAACTGGGCGGCTTGAACCCTGGCGTCGCCGGTCCGATGCCGCCACCGGTTCCTGGCGGAATCGCGCTTGACGATCCCGATCTGGACGAACGGGAGCGGGTCATCGCGGCGCTGGAGCAGGCTGGCTGGGTGCAGGCCAAAGCCGCGCGGCTGCTGGGCATGACGCCCCGCCAGATCGCTTATCGGATTCAAACGCTCGACATCAAGTTGCGGCGTCTGTGAGGCGCCAAGGCTTTCCGACGTGGCTGGCTGCTTGTGGCATTGGCGACAATCCCGGCCATCCAGCTGTGGCAATCGCCACAGCGTGTCGGGTTCTTGCGGAAAAAATGATTTTTGTTCAGCGATTTAGAGACTTGTTGCAGTCAGGCACGCCGTTTGCTGTGGTCTGCAGGTCATCCGCTCGCCATTGTGGTGGGCGATCTTACCCGACTTCGGGGGAATGCCATGGAATTGCTCAGTCAGCCACCGGTCAACGGTTCCTCGCCCGCGCTTCATCCTTGCTATTCCGAGCAGGCGCATCGGCATTTCGCACGCCTGCATCTCGCGGTCGCGCCAGCCTGTAACATTCAATGCCATTACTGCAATCGTAAGTACGATTGCTCCAACGAATCGCGTCCGGGCGTGGTGTCGGAAGTGCTGAACCCGGAGCAGGCCACCATGAAGGCCCTGGCGGTGGGTGCGGCGATTCCGCATCTGGCGGTGGTGGGGGTGGCCGGCCCCGGCGATCCGCTAGCCAATCCCGAACGACTGTTCGCCACCTTTCGCGAGCTGGCAGTCAAGGCCCCGGACCTGACGCTGTGCGTGTCCACCAATGGCCTGGCCCTGCCGGAGCAGGTGGACGAGCTGGTCAAATATCGCATCGGCCACGTCACCATCACCATCAACTGCGTCGATCCCGACATCGGGGCCAAGATTTACCCCTGGATCTTCTGGAACCATCGCCGCATCCGGGGTCGCAAGGCCGCGGAAATCCTCATCGCCCAGCAGCAGAAGGGGTTGGAGATGTTGGTGGAGCGGGGGGTTCTGGTCAAGGTCAACTCGGTGCTGATTCCGGGCATCAACGACGAGCACCTACATGAGGTACACCGCGTCGTCAAGGCCAAGGGCGCTTTCCTGCACAATCTGATGCCGTTGATCGCCCGTCCCGAACACGGCACCTATTTCGGTCTCACTGGGCAGGCCGAGCCGACTGAAGAGCAGCTGCGCGTCATGCAGGAAGCCTGGGTCGGCGGCGAGGGCGAGACTCAGATGATGAACCATTGCCAGCAATGCCGCGCCGACGCCGTGGGCATGCTGGGGCAGGATCGCGGCGCCGAGTTCACCATGGACAAGGTGGCGACCATGCAGGTGGATTGGCAGGCTGCGCTGGAAAAACGGACGACGGTGCGCCAAACCATCGAGCGTCGTATGGCGCTGCAATCGCAATTTCTCGACAAGGTGGCCAAGAAACCCATTCCCCTGCCGGTCCGGCGGCCGCGAACCATCGCGCCGCAGACCCTGCGCATGGCGGTGGGTAGCGCCGACGGTCGGACCATCGACGCCCATTTTGGCCACCTGCGGGAATTCCTGATCTACGACGTGTCGTCCGATGGCGTGCATCTGGTGGAGCGGCGTCGGACCGATCGTTATTGCAGCGGCCCGACCACATGCGGCGACGCTGCGCCGGCTCTGAGCGACACCATTCGGGCGCTGGACGATTGCGCGGTGCTGCTGTGTTCCCGCATCGGCTTCGAGCCGTGGCGGCCGTTGGAAGAGGCTGGTATCCAGCCCAACAGCGAGCACGCCAACGAGACGATCGACGCCGCACTGGCGGCCGTCTACCGGGAATGGCGCGACAGCGGGCGGCTCGATGTCGAAGACACGGCCCTCAGCCGTTCGTCTGCCTGAGGCTGCTTCGACATGGCGCTCCACATCGTCGCGAGCTGCACCAGTTGCTGGGCCTGCCTGCCGTTGTGCCCGCATGAGGCGATCAGTGTAGCCCGGCCGCATTTTCAGATCGATTCCGCCCGCTGCACCGAATGCGCCGGCGATTACGCCGACCCGCAGTGCGCCAGTATCTGCCCGATCGAAGGCGCCATCGTGGACAGTACCGGCCAAGCCCTGAATCCGCCGGGCTCGCTGACCGGGCTCAGCCCGGTTAATCATCCGAATTCACCTTTCCAATCCCTAACCTGAAGAGTGCTCACTATGGCGAAGTCGCAACTTACCTTCTCGGACATTAATCTGACAGTGACCGTGCCGGCCGGCAGCCGGGTGATCGAAATCTCGGAAAAGGTCAACTCCGGCATCGTCTACGGTTGCCGTGAAGGCGACTGCGGTACTTGCCTGATGAAGGTCACGGAAGGCATGGACAACTTGAGCGAGCCCTCGGCGCTGGAACTGCGAATCCTGAAGGAGCACTTCGCCGGAAAGGACATGCGGTTGGCTTGCCAGGCGCAGGTGCTTGGCGATGCCACCGTGCGGCCGGCTTGAACGCTGAACGTTTTTTTCGCCCTCTGCCTCGCCTATCGAGAGATTAGCTTATGCCATTGATCACTTTTTCCAATCCGGAACACAAGATCAAAACCGTTTACGCTCCTGCGGGCAGCCATACCGAAACGGTTTTGAAGATCGCCAAAGACAACGGGATTCCGATCAACTTCGATTGCCAGGACGGCGAATGCGGAACCTGTCTGGTGAAGGTGACGAGCATGGATAAAAAGAAGGAGCGTATGAGCGGTCCGCCGACCGAAAAGGAAAGAAATCTGCTCAAGCAGCTGGGCAAGCTGACCGATGAGGAGATCAGCCAGATTCTGGTGGACGATATTCCACCGCCCTGGCGGCTGGCCTGTCAGATGATCGTGCGCGATGAGGATATTCTGGTGGAGTACTGACAGGCTCGCGCCCATGTCGCCAGACCCGCGCTTGGAAGCTTCAGCGTCTTCCGACGGCCACGCTCATCGACAAATCTACAGCCTGTTGATGAGCGCGAGCCGGGGCTTGCCCAATGACGATACTTTTGCGCGGATGCTGGCGACACAGGCCGACGGTGGCGGCGCCTTGCCGGAAGGCTTGGGGTTGACACCGTCGGCGTTCGCCGCTTTGCTGGCGCGGCACTTTCCCGGCATGTCCTGTCCGGATTTACCGCCGCGGCTGCAACCGCAATGGGACCCGCGCCTGGTGGAGGAGCACGGCGAGCTGGTCGTCTTGCTCGACGAACATCGAGCAGGGCAGGATCCTTCGGAAAACTGGATGAGCGTGATCGTCGCCACCGGTTGCATGGCCAGCAATCATCTGTGGGAGGATCTGGGCCTGTGGTCGCGGCGAGATCTGAGCGAGTTGATGTCGCGCAACTTTCCGGCGCTGGCGGCGCGTAACGATCGCGACATGAAGTGGAAGAAGTTTCTCTACAAGCAGCTGTGCGAACGGGAAGGCGTCTATCTGTGCCGCGCACCGTCCTGCGCGGTCTGCCGCGATTATCCGCTGTGCTTCGGATCGGAAGAGTCGAGTAGCAAACCCTGAAAGGGCGACCGGGCGTAGCGGGTCGTCACGCCGGTTGCTCGGCCAGTTCCAGCAACTGCAGGGCAAACCGTTCGATCAATGCGCGATGGCTGATCTTGTCCAGCCATTCGGTCGGTATTCCATCCATCCCGTAGTAAGCCCCCGCGATCTGGCCGTAGACCGCGCCGGTGGTGTCGGCGTCGTCCCCCAAATTGACGGCTTTCAGACAACCTTCCTTGAAATTGTCGCTGGTGTGAAAAGCCCATAGGGCCGCTTCCAGGGATTTGACGACATGGCCCGAGCCGCGAATTTCCGGCGGTTGGCGATGTTTGAAACTGCCATGGGCGATCTTGTAGATCGCCGGCGCCAGGTCCGCCTTGTGCCATCTTTGCCCGCCGGGTCGATAGCATTCCGACAACAGTTCCTTTTTCGTAGCGCCCTGAATGGCCCCGACGATCAGACCGCCCATGTAGCGGCAGGCATCGACGGCGTTGCGAGCACCGTGGGTAGTGCGCGAACTTTCGCCGGATCGATCGATCGCCTGGCTCGGCAGGGCGGCATAGAACAGTGGAACCGGAGCCAGCCGCATGATCGAGCCGTTGCCTTCCGCCCATTTGCTGGTGGAACCGCAATAGGGCTGGGGGTCCTTTTCGAAATTGATCAGCGCCTTGACCGTCGTGTTGCCGATGTCGAAACAGCGGCCGATGCTGCTCAGATGGCCTTCGTGATACCAGCGGAGATAGCGCCGGAGCTGGTCCAGCGGATCGAAGTCACGGCATTCGATCAGGCTTTCCGCCAGACACAAGGCCATGGAGGTATCGTCGGTCCATTGCCCAGCCTTCAGATAAAAGGGACCGCCGCCGACCATGTCGGTGAGGGGGGTAAAGGTGCCTGGTGGATGAAACTCCAGGGTGGTGCCCAGGGCATCGCCCGTGGCCAATCCTAAAAGACATCCCTTGTAGCGTTCGGCTTTTTCCATGGAGCTCGGTATCTTGGCAAAAAGTGAGCGCCTGGGTGGGCAGACGCTGGTCAGGTGGGGTCGGCAGAGTCTCGTGGACCTATGGCTTGATCGACCGGTAATGGTTTGCGCATCAGCAGGACGGTTCTAGCGTCTTCTCCCACGTGGTAGGGCTCTTCGCCGACGAGCGCGTAGTGCGCTTTCAAGTATAGGTTTTGGGCGACGCGGTTTCCTGCCCAGACTCGTAGCCAAATGGTGCGGAAACCCTGACGGCTTGCGGTCGCTTCGGCATGGGCGAGGAGCAACTGACCGACCCCTTGCCCTTTATGCGAGGGAGCCACATAAAGACGTTGCAGCTCGATCGCAGATCTGCCGCCGATGCAGTCCGGTGGAGGGGAGGGCAACAATTTGGCATACCCGCACCAGCTCGATGCCTGGTCGGCGCAGAGCAGATAGTGGATCGAGGGATCTTGCAGCTCGGTCAACAGGCGCGGCCTGGCAAAAGCTTCGGCGGTGTACTGTTCGAGATCCGGGAGCGATAGCGCCTCTCGGTAGGTATCGATGAAGGACTGCGACCCGAAGTCGGCCAGAAAGTCCAGGTGGGCGATGTCGCCCACGACGATGCGAAAGCGTTCGGTGGATATCATCGATGCGGACTGGGGCAAGGCTGAGTCTGGATCGCGTCGGAGGCGCATGGTCGTCGCTACTGGGTCGGATCGTTGACCACACCGAGGAAGAGCATCGCGCCGCTGGCATGATCGACGATGGCGAAGAGGTAGGGATGATCGCAGATCAGGTCATGTACCGGATCATCCCCCGGTGGCGCTGCCCCCGCAACTCCCATGACCAGGGTTGCAGCGGTGGCTTCCGTCCCCTCTTCGGTGATCTTGATCCGGGTCTTGTGGGCGACATCACTGATGAAGATCGGCGCGCTGAAATCGGCCATGGCGGTGAATTGGGCGCTGTGATCGTCGAACGGTCGTGCCATGCCCAGCTCCATGAGCGAATTCCGGAGCCTGGCCGAGTACTCCGAGTCGAGTCTTGGCAGCCCCAGATTGACATGGGCCATGCGGGCGGATGTCAGGGCATCGCGCAGGACCTTGAAGCCTGCCCCATTCAAATCGGCCAGTGCGGCCTCGACAGTGATGCCCGGTTTGGGCAACAGCACATGGAATTCGCTTTTGTCGCCTTTGTACGGCAGTGTTGTCGCCTGCACGGTGGCGTTCTCGGCATAAGGCATCAGCTCCCCCTGCCGCATCATCTGCATGTCGATCGCCGCGCCGTCTTTTCTGTGGAAGGGCATGGCAGCCGTGGCCTTCTTCTCGAACGGGTTGGCCCAGTCCGCCTTGAGGTAGACGGTATTGGCCAGATACAGGATCGCGTTCGATGGCGGTTTGTCCACTATTGTGGCGATCCTGCCATGGGTACTGGTCGAAACCCAGCGGTTGATGGCTTCCGCAGCGTCCTGGGCGGCGAAGTCGAGGGTGGCGAGCTGTGCGCCGAAAGAGTCGCGGTCGGTGGCGATGAACGTCTGCTTGAAAGCGATGCCCTGCCGCGCCCACAGTGAGTTGCCGATTTCGAGGGTTTGCGCTGCGTTGTCTTTTTCGAGTCGGACGAGAAGATCGGCCCATGTATTGTTGGTTTCGGCGGCGGCCATCCCATCTATATGCAGGACGCGCCTCATCTGCTCCGCGGTTTCCCCAACCGCGCCGTTCATCGTCATGGACAAGGCCGCATGAATCGATACCGGCGAGAGAACGGCATTCTTACCGGAGTCGGTTGTCAGCGTTCTCAGAAGATCGAGACCAAAATCGTTGATGGCGAGGCTGAGCTTTTCGCGGTTTTCCGGGGTTCCCCCGCTGGTCTGCAATGGGACCCCGGACGCTACCAGACTGGAACTCTGTAGCATCGAGCATCCAGCCAAAACCAGGATGCCCAATGCACGGACCAGACATCCCATGATGAACGAGCGGTGGTATTGCATGAGTGGCCCCTGGAATCATTGTCGGATTTCCTCCCTGGCCAACCGAAGTCACGTCTCTGTCGGGTTTCCGACAATCAGGCCAGCCATTCCACCTCGTAGATGCCGCCGATCACCACGAATTCATCTTCGCCCTTCAGCATGCCGGGTAATAATCGATTGTAGAAGAAGATCTTGGAGACGGGCACCTGGGTCTTCATCATATGATCGCCGAATTCCTCGGCTCGTTCCCGCCGGGTGCTGAAGGAGCTGAGGTTATTGAGCAGCACGATCCGGTGGTGGCGGTCGATCTTGTACAGGATCTGATCGTCGCACAGGCTGTTGAAGCCGCGATACAGGGTCAGGTGTGTCTGTTCGGGCTGTTGGCGGTGCAGTTCGTACTGACAATAGGTGTACAACAGATCCAATTGCGCTTCCAAGGCGTTGGTGTTGTACAAACCCTGGCCGCAGATCACCAGAAAACGCTCGTAGGCTTCCTCGGTGCGATCGTTAAGCAGAGCGCCGTGATAGTGAGTCAGCAGGCCGAAACGCGATTCCACCCACGCCTTCATGACGGCGCCTTCCCGGCTGTTGGTGTCGAAGGCCCAGCCGCGCACCATGCGTAGATAGTCCGCGCGTCCCCGCAACTTGAGCTTGTTCCAGTGTGATTCCGTAGCCTGATGGTGCGGTATCAGCCCGGCGTCTTCCAACGCTTCCAGTCGAAAGTGCACGGTCATGTAATCCATGAACTGCCGCGCCCGTTCGGCGGGATCGGACAAACGCTCCAAGAGCGGAAACAGATCGGAGTGTAATTCCGCGACGCCATCGAGCAGCAATGGCGCGGGATGCTGTTGAAACGTCAAACCGCCCAGAATCACCGCTGGCAGATTGCAGCGGTTGATCGGCAGGCAGGCGCTTTTGGGAAGGCGCGGCCCCCATTCGGACGCCGCAGTGGGATTGTAATCAATCTGACAAGCAACCGTGTTTGTCATCTATGCAACCCGCCCTCTTGATCATCTCACAAAAAAAATTTCGTTAAAACAAATCATTATGTTTGTATCTTCGCTTGGCACGGCACTTGAAGTAGAGATAAACGGAAGCAAAAGTTTATCCATTCAACGATCACTCAGGAGAACGAATCATGATACGTCAATGCGCGATTTACGGGAAAGGCGGTATCGGCAAATCGACCACCACCCAGAACCTGGTCGCGGGCCTCGCTTCGGTCGGTAAGAAGGTCATGATCGTCGGTTGCGATCCCAAGGCTGATTCTACCCGCTTGATACTGCATGCCAAGGCCCAGAGCACCATTATGCAGATGGCGGCGGATGCCGGCACGGTCGAGGATCTGGAGCTGGACGACGTGCTGAAGGTCGGTTACGGCGGGGT
>RXIW01000044.1 GCA_003989065.1 Candidatus Competibacteraceae bacterium | reverse complement strand
CACAGGTGCTTTCGCCCTCATTCAATTCGGAAGACACCGTCATGAAAACCGTGCCGCCCTCCCTTACAACGCCTTTCCTTATAATGGACACAAGTATAGTCTTTCTGAGACGCCAGCGGATATCCAGCCCCGCCCGAATTTTCGCCGATTGGATCGAACTCGCATGCATACTTCCATCCCTCGCATCTTTTTGGTCGGCCCGATGGGCGCCGGCAAGACCACCATTGGCCGCCGGCTGGCGCAAGTGTTGCGGCGCGAATTTCTCGACAGTGACCAGGATATCGAACAGCACGCCGGAGCCAGTATTCCGCTGATTTTCGAGATGGAAGGCGAAGCCGGCTTTCGCGCCCGCGAGAAAACCGCCATCGCCGAATTGACCCAGCGCGCCAACATCGTGCTCGCCACCGGCGGCGGGGCCGTACTCGACCCCGACAATCGTCGTTGTCTGGCCGGACGCGGTTTCGTGGTCTATCTGCGCGCCTCGGTCAACGAACAGCTTCGCCGAACTCGCAGCGATGATAACCGACCCTTGTTGCAAACCGCCGACCCCAGAGCGCGGTTGGCGCAGCTGTTCGAGCAGCGCGATCCGCTCTACCGGGAAGTCGCCGATCTGATCGTCGCCAGTGACGGCCAATCGCCGCGAACTGTCGTCCAGTATATCCTGGAATCCCTCGGACTCCAGGATGTCACCTGCTGATCCCGCGCGATGTTTTCCGCCCGCATTCTTCCCGCCTGCCACCACGACTGCCCATGAAAACACTCCATGTCGAACTCGGCGACCGCCGCTATCCCATCTACATCGGTTCGGGGCTGCTGAGCCAACCCGATCTACTGCGCCCTCATCTGCCCAGCCGACAGGTCTTGGTGGTGACCAATACCACCGTTGCGCCATTGTATCTCGAACAGGTCAACGCGCTGCTGAGCGGGTGGCGGCATGAGGCGGTAATCCTGCCGGACGGCGAACGCTACAAGACCCTGGACACGCTCAACGAAGTCTTTACCGCCTTGCTGAGCCACCGTTTCGATCGCGATTGCACCTTGATCGCGCTGGGCGGTGGCGTGATTGGCGACTTAGCCGGTTTCGCGGCAGCCTGTTATCAGCGCGGTGTCCATTTCATCCAGATTCCCACCACGCTGCTGGCGCAGGTAGACTCCTCGGTAGGTGGTAAGACTGCGGTCAACCACCCGCTTGGCAAGAACATGATCGGCGCTTTTCACCAACCGCGCTGTGTGCTGGCCGATACCGACACATTGGCCACCCTGCCGGATCGTGAACTCAGCGCCGGCCTGGCCGAGGTGATCAAGTACGGTCTGATCCGCGATCTGCCATTTCTGGAATGGTTGGAAGCGCAGATGGAAAGATTGTTGGCGCGCGATGCCGCCGCCTTGAGCGCAGCCATCGAATGCTCTTGCCGCAACAAGGCCGAAATCGTCGCCGCCGACGAGCGGGAAACCGGCGAGCGCGCCTTGCTCAATCTCGGCCACACCTTCGGCCACGCCATCGAGACCGGAGTCGGTTATGGCGCATGGTTGCACGGCGAGGCGATCGCCGCCGGAACGGTGTTGGCGGCCGATCTATCGGCCCGGCTGGGCTGGCTGGCCGGCGATCAGGTCGAGCGGGTGCGGGCCTTGCTGGCGCGGGCCGGCCTACCGCTGAATCCACCGCCGCAATTGACGCCCGACGATTTCCTACGGTTGATGGCGGTGGACAAGAAGGTCAAGGACGGCAAGCTGCGCCTGATCCTGCTGCGCGGTCTGGGCCATGGCGTCATCGCCGGCGATGTCGATCCGCAGCGCCTGCAGGAGACTCTGGTCGCGGCGCTTTAGCGCCCGTCGCTGCTAGCGCCGGGGACGGGTGATGATGCTGTCGGTCCATTCCAGAATCGCCCGGACTCGCGGGGTCAGCATGTTCCAGGCTTCGACCCGGCCGACCCAGCGGAATTCGCTATGCTCCGGGCGGCCGAGCTCCGGGTTCGGCGGCAGCTGGACCTCGGTGCCGGTGGCTTCGGCGACGTAATAGCGAGCCACCTTGCGACCCTGATTGTAGGGGTGGGTTTCCCGGTACACATCGCCCCAGCGAAAGCGCAAGCCGGTCAGCGTCGTTTCCTCTTCCACCTCGCGGATGGCCGCTTGCAAGGGCGATTCGTCCGATTCCACCACGCCCTTGGGAAAATCCCAATAATTGTAGGCGCGCAGCAACAGGTAGTCGTAGTGGTCACGGTTCCAGTGTACCACCACGACACCGGAAGACAGGATACGGGCGCTGGCCGGCCGGAAGTGGGTCATGAGGATCGCTCCACGCCTCTCATGCTCTGCCGCCGGTATGCAGGGGGGCGCTCAAGTCGTGTACCGCCTCGACCAGCGCTCGCACCCGATCCGGGTCGATGCCCGGCTGGATGCCATGGCCGAGGTTGAAGACATGACCCGGACCGGGGCCGAAATCGTCCAGCAGTTGGGCGACCTGTTGGCGGATGACCGGGGCGGTGGCGTATAACGCGGTCGGATCGAGATTGCCCTGCAGGGCGACCCGCGCGCCGACCTGGCGACGGGCCGCGCCGAGATCCACGGTCCAGTCGATGCCGATTGCATCGCAACCGGTTGCGGCGAGATCTTCCAGCCAGGCCCCGCCGCCCTTGGTGAACAGGATCACCGGGACCGGTCGACCCTCGGCCGCGCGAGGCAATTCGGCGACGATGCGCGCCATGTAGGTCAGCGAAAACGCCCGATAGGCGCGTGGGGTGAGAATGCCGCCCCAGGTATCGAACACCATCAGCGCTTGCGCGCCAGCGGCAACCTGGGCGTTGAGATAGGCGGTCACCGCCTCGGTGGTGACCGTCAGCAAGCGGTGCAGACGTTCGGGTTGGTCATACGACAACGCCTTGATCCGGGCGTAATCTTTGCTGGAGCCGCCCTCGACCATATAGGTCGCCAGGGTCCATGGGCTACCGGCGAAACCGATCAGCGGCACTTGCCCGGCCAGTTCGCGCCGGATCAGCCGCACCGCGTCCATCACATAGCGCAACTCCACCTCGGGATCGGGAACGCCGAGCCGGTCGATGTCGCTGGCCGACCGCAACGGCCGGGCGAATTGCGGACCTTCGCCTTCGCTGAACGACAGACCCAGACCCATGGCGTCGGGCACGGTCAGGATGTCGGAAAACAGGATGGCGGCGTCGAGCGGAAAGCGGGCCAGCGGCTGCAGAGTGACTTCGCACGCCAGTTCCGGTGTCTGACACAGGGTCATGAAACTGCCGGCCCGCGCCCGGGTGGCGCGGTATTCCGGCAGATAGCGCCCGGCTTGGCGCATCAACCAGACGGGAGTGACATCCACCGGTTGCCGCAGCAGCGCGCGCAACAGGCGGTCGTTGTGAAGAGTAGGGGTCATGGATGCCCGAATCGCTTGGTCAAATCATCGACGACACATCTGGCTAAGTGTGCCAAGGTTACGCGATGGCGTCCATGAACGGATAAGGGCGTCGGCGCGTTGCTTTCGACCGCCGTCCACTGGCGTCGGCAAACCGGAATGCGGAGGGCGCTCCTTGGGAGGGGCGTTGCAGGAAGTGCAGACGATCGACGACCCGCCGACGAGTGGACGATGCAGCCGCAGTCCGCTTGGGAACTGGCTGCAATCATGAAAGCTTACAACGGCGGCTGGCGAAATGCGAAGATTTGATTGGGCGGGAGCAGCTGGAACAACCCCCTCTCGGGTGGAGAGGGGGCGAGAGGCGATGGCGCGGCGTTACACGCCCAGGTAATCCAGGATGCCTTCGGCCGCCTGACGGCCTTCGAACACGGCCGTGACCACCAGATCGGAGCCTCGCACCATGTCGCCGCCAGCAAACACCTTGGGGTTTTGGGTCTGGAACTTGAATTCCCCGACGGGCGACGCCTGCACCCGTCCGCGCCCGTCCACAGCGATCCCGAACTGGTCGAACCAGGAGGCGGGATTGGGCTGGAAACCGAAAGCGATGATGACCCGATCGGCTGGCAGAATCTCCTCGGAGCCGGGAATCACTTCCGGGGTGCGGCGACCGCGCGCGTCCGGTGCGCCGAGCCGGGTCGCACAGACCTTGACGCCCTCGACCTTGCCGTCACCGACGATGGCCAGCGGTTGGCGATTCCACAGGAACTGCACCCCTTCTTCCTTGGCGTTGGATACTTCGCGCCGGGAACCGGGCATGTTGGCCTCGTCGCGGCGGTAGGCGCAGGTCACGCTGGCCGCGCCCTGGCGGATCGCGGTGCGGTTGCAGTCCATCGCGGTGTCGCCGCCGCCCAGCACCACCACCCGCTGGCCGTGCATGTCGATGAAGTCGGCGGGGTCCTTTTCCAGCGTCAGTAGCCGGTTGATGTTGGCGATCAGATAGGGCAGGGCCTCGTATACGCCCGGCAGATCTTCGCCGGGGAAGCCACCCTTCATGTAGCTGTAGGTGCCCATGCCGAGGAAGACGGCGTCATAGTCGTCCAACAGAGTCTGGAAGGGCAGGTCGTGGCCGATCTCGGTGTTCAGCACGAATTCCACGCCCATGCCTTCCATGATCTCGCGTCGGGTCTGGAGGACTTCCTTTTCCAGCTTGAATGGCGGAATGCCGAAGGTCAGCAGGCCACCGATCTGCGGATAGCGGTCGAAGACCACCGGCTTGACCCCGTTGCGGACCAGGATGTCGGCGCAACCGAGCCCGGCCGGTCCGGCACCGATGACGGCGACCCGCTTGCCGGTCGGCGCCACCTTGGACAGATCGGGTCGCCAACCGGCTTTCAACGCCTCGTCGGTGATGTATTTTTCGATTGCGCCGATGGTGACTGCGCCGAAGCCGTCATTCAAAGTACAGTCGCCTTCGCACAGCCGATCCTGCGGGCAGACCCGGCCACAGACTTCCGGCAGCGAGTTGGTCCGGTGGGACAACTCGGCGGCGGCGAACAGGTTGCCCTCGTTGATCAACTGCAACCAGTTGGGGATGTAGTTGTGAACCGGGCATTTCCACTCGCAATAGGGATTGCCGCAATGCAGACAGCGTCCGGCTTGGGTCGTGGCCGCGAGGGGATCGAACTGACCGTAGATTTCCTTGAACTGCAGGACCCGCTCGCGGGCCGGCACTTTGGTCGGATCCTGGCGCGGCGTTTCGATGAACAACAGGGGTTTGGCTTTTGACATGAGAGTATCTATCCAGCGGCAAGCGGTAGGGAGTGAGCTCAGGCGGCTTCGCGCAGTGCGCCGAGCAGCGACTTGAGATCGGCTGCCTTGGGCTTGACCAGCCAGAACCGGCTGGAGTAATAGCGGAAGTCATCCAGGATGGCCTGGCCCCAGTCGCTGCCCGTTTCGACCACGTAGTCCTCCAGCAACCCCAGCAGATAGTTGCGTTGCAGTTCCATGTTTTCCGTCGCGATGCGGTGGATGTCGATCAGTTCATGGTTGTAGCGGTCCACGAAGGCGTTGTGCTCGTCCAGCACGAAGGCGAAACCGCCAGTCATACCCGCCCCGAAGTTCACCCCGGTTTCTCCCAGCACCACGACCACCCCGCCGGTCATATACTCGCAGCCGTGATCGCCGACGCCCTCGACGATGGCCAGTGCGCCGGAGTTGCGCACCGCGAAACGCTCGCCGGCCGTGCCAGCCGCGTACAGGGCGCCGCCGGTGGCGCCGTACAGACAGGTGTTGCCGATGATGGGTGTCCGCTGGCTGGCGAAGCGGCTGTTCTTGGGCGGATACAGCACCAGCTTGCCGCCGGCCATGCCCTTGCCGACATAGTCGTTGGCGTCGCCTTCCAGATAGAGATGCAGGCCGCCGGCGTTCCACACCCCGAAGCTCTGGCCAGCGGTTCCGGTCAGGCGCAGGGTGATGGGCGTGTCCTCCATCCCCAGGTTGCCATGGCGACGGGCGATCTCGCCCGACAGCCGCGCGCCGATGGAGCGATGGATATTCTTGACCTCGTAGCGGAATTCGCCGCCCAGTTTGGCTTCGATCGCCGACAGAGTGTCGCGCACCATCTGCTCGGCCAGCTCGCCCTTGTCGAACGGTTCGTTGCGCGGTTCGATGCAGAACTGCGGCTGCTCCAGCAGCATGCCGGCGCCGGACAGGATCGGCGACAGATCGAGGTTGCCGTGTTTGTTGGTCGCGCCCGGCAGGGTTTCCAGCAGATCGGTGCGACCGATCATCTCCTCGAACTTGCGAACCCCGAGGCGGGCCATGATCTCTCGCGTTTCCAGGGCCACGAAGCGGAAGTAATTCATGACCTTTTCCGCTGTGCCGCGGAAATGGTTGAGCCGCAGCACGTTGTTCTGGGTGGCGACGCCGGTGGCGCAGTTGTTGAGGTGGCAGATGCGCAGGTACTTGCAGCCGAGCGCCACCATCGGCGCGGTGCCGAAACCGAAGCTTTCCGCGCCCAGCATGGCGGCCTTGATCACGTCCAGGCCGGTCTTCAGGCCGCCGTCGGTCTGCAGCCGGACCTTTTCGCGCAGATTGTTGATGCGCAGGGTCTGGTGGGTTTCGCTCAGGCCCAGTTCCCACGGACTGCCAGCGTACTTGACGCTGGTCAGCGGACTGGCGCCGGTGCCGCCGTCGTAGCCGGAGATGGTGATCAAGTCGGCGTAGGCTTTGGCCACGCCAGCGGCGATGGTGCCGACTCCGGCTTCCGCCACCAGCTTGACCGAGACCAACGCCTGAGGATTGACCTGCTTGAGGTCGAAGATCAGCTGCGCCAGGTCTTCGATGGAATAGATGTCGTGGTGCGGCGGCGGCGAGATCAGCGCCACGCCGGGCTTGGAGAAACGCAACTCGGCGATGGTGGCGTTGACCTTGTCGCCAGGCAGCTGCCCGCCTTCACCGGGTTTGGCGCCCTGGGCGACCTTGATCTGCAGCACCTCGGCATTGACCAGATAGGCTGGGGTGACGCCGAAGCGGCCGGAAGCCACCTGTTTGATCTTGGAGCTTTTCTCGGTGCCGTAGCGGGACGGGTCTTCGCCGCCTTCGCCGGAATTGGAGCGCCCGCCCAGACGGTTCATGGCTGTGGCCAGCGCCTCGTGGGCTTCCGGCGACAACGCGCCCAGCGACATCCCAGCCGAATCGAAACGCGGCAGGATCGCTTCGATCGGCTCCACCTCCTCCAGCGGGATCGGCTGGCCGAGGGGTTTGACCTGGAACAGGTCGCGGAAGGTGGCGACCGGACGATCGTTGACCAGCGCAGCGTAGCGCTGATAGTCGGCGTAGTCGCCGCTGGCGACGGCCTGTTGCAGAGCGCCGACCACATCCGGGTTGTAGGCGTGGTATTCGCCGCCATGGATGTACTTGAGCAAGCCGCCGGGCTCGATGGGCTGACGCCGCCGCCAGGCGCGCTTGGCCAGCTGGATCTGCTCGGCTTCCAGATCGGTGAAGCTCGCGCCCTGGATGCGACTGACGGTGTCCTTGAAGCACAGGTCCACCACCTCGTCGTGCAGGCCGACGATTTCGAACAGCTGCGAGCCGCGGTAGCTGTTGATGGTGGAGATGCCCATCTTGGAGATGATCTTGTACAGCCCCTTGTCGATGCCCTTGCGGTAGTTCTCGACCAGCTTGGCGATATCGCCGCTGGGGATTTCCTTGCTCCGCACCAGGTCGCGGATCACTTCGTAGGCCATCCAGGGATGAACCAGGGTGGCGCCATAGCCGATCAGCACCGCGAAATGATGTGGATCGCGGGCGGTGGCGGTTTCCACCACCAGGTTGGCGTCGCAACGCAGACCCACTTTCACCAGACGGTGATGGACCGCGCCGGTTGCCAGCAAGGCGTGGATCGGCAGGGTGTCGGGCGAAATGGCGCGGTCGGACAATACCAGCTGGGTGGCGCCGTTGCGCACTGCCGCCACCGCTTCGTCGCAGACCCGCTCGATGGCGGAGCGCAGTCCTTCGCCGACCGGGTAGTACAGTTCGATCCGGTGGTGCGGGTAGCGGCCGTCGGGATTGCGCAGCAATGCTTGGAATCGGCTTTCGGTCAGCACCGGTGAATTGGCGGTCAGCCGCGGCGCGTAGTTCGGGCTTTCCTCGAACATGTTGCATTCGGCGCCGAGGCAGGTTTCCAGCGACATCACCACCGCTTCGCGCAGCGGGTCGATCGGCGGGTTGGTGACCTGGGCGAACTGTTGGCGGAAGTAGTCGTACAGCGAACGGGGTTGCTCGGACAACACCGCGAACGGGGTGTCGTCGCCCATCGAACCGATCGCTTCCTGGCCGGCTTCGGCCAGGATCCGCAGAACCTGGTCGCGTTCTTCGAACGACACGCCGAACAGTTTCTGATAGGTGTTGAGGATTTCCGACGCCAGCGGAGTCGGTTCCACCTCGTCCTTGTACAGGGAGCGCAGGCGCTGGACGTGACCGCGCAGCCAGCGCCGGTAGGGATGACGGTTCTTCAGATCGTTGTCGATGTCCTGCGGGGTCAGCAGATGGCCGGTTTCGACGTCGACCGCCAGCATCTCGCCCGGCTTCATCCGGCCTTTGGCCACGACCTGCTCGGGCTTGTAGTCGTAGACGCCGATTTCCGAGGCGATGGTGAGGTGGCGATCGTCGGTGATGACATAGCGGGCCGGGCGCAGACCGTTGCGGTCCAGCACGCAACCGGCATAGCGACCGTCGGTGAGGACGATGCCGGCCGGGCCGTCCCACGGCTCCATGTGCATCGAATTGTATTCGTAGAAGGCGCGCAGATCCGGATCCATGTGCTCGACGTTCTGCCAGGCCGGCGGAATCAGCAGGCGCATGGCGCGGAAGATGTCCATGCCGCCCATGACCAGCACTTCCAACATGTTGTCCAGACTGCTGGAATCGGAGCCGTGCATGCCGACCAGCGGCCGGATTTCGGCCATGTCGGGCAACAGCGGGCTGGAGAAGGTGTAGCTGCGCGCCTCGGCCCAGTTGCGGTTGCCGCGAATGGTGTTGATCTCGCCGTTGTGGGCCAGATAGCGGAAGGGCTGGGCCAGCCACCACTGCGGCAGGGTATTGGTGGAGAAACGCTGATGGAACAGGCAGATGGACGATTCCAGCCGCGCATCGTTGAGATCGGGGTAGAACACCGGCAGATTGGCCGGCATCACCAGGCCCTTGAAACTGATGACCCGTCCCGACAGCGACAGTATGTAGTACATCGGATCGCGCGGGCGGATGCGCAGGGTGGCGCGGCGGCGGGCCACGAACAGATGGCGCTCCATCGCTTCCGGCAGCATGGCCACCACCGGCGTGACGAACACCTGTTCGATCCGGGGCAGGGTCTTGAGCGCTTCGACGCCGCAGGCGTCGGGATTGGTCGGCACCACGCGCCAACCGGCGACCTGCAGGCCCTCCCGCGCCAGTTCCTCGGCCAGATCGGCGCGCGCCGCTTCGGCCAGATCGGGGTCGCGGTTGAGGAACACCATGCCCACCCCGTAATGCTCGCCCAGCGGGATGCCGGCCTCGGCGGCGACCCGGCGCAGGAAGGCGTCGGGCTTGCGCATCAGCAGGCCGCAACCGTCGCCGGATTTGCCATCGGCGGCGACCGCGCCGCGATGGGTCAGGCGGGCCAGGGCATTGACGGAGGTTTGGACCAGCCAGTGGCTCGGCTGGTTGTCCATCTGGGCGATCAGGCCGAAACCGCAATTGTCTTTTTCGAATTCGGACCGGTACAGGCCGGTGGGGTTGCGCGTCTGCTGCATGATTGATTTCACTCGGGGGAATTTATGGAAAGTGACAAAAACAAATTGCATACCATTTGTTGCCAATCGAGCGCAGTCAAAACGAATTTTAGAGTGCGCATTGATGGATCGGTTCAAAAATGACAATGACTTCAGGGCGATAACTGGCAGGTCCAGTACGGTAAAGACGCCTGCCAGCCGCTGGGCGACGGCATCGGCGGCGGTGACTGGGGCATAAAGGAGGGGGGATGCCCAAAAATTGGGCAAGGAGACGCCGATAAGCGCCGAAATGGGGCGATAGCCTGGCCGGCGCCATCAGTGGATCGATGCCACCGACCAGGCGACCGATTATCTACGTCCGACGCGCTTGCGCACCGCAAGTTCCTGAGCGTCCACGGCGGCGATGGCGGTCATGTTGATGATCCGCCGCGCCGTGGCCGAGCGGGTCAGGATATGCGCTGGCTTGGCCAGACCCAGAGTGATCGGGCCGACCGAAACGCTGCTGGTGATGTGCTGCACCAGATTGTGCGAGATATTGGCCGCATCGGCGGTCGGCATGATCAGCAGATTGGCCGAGCCCTTGAGCCGCGAATGCAGGAAGACTCGGTTGCGCAGCTCCTCGGACAGCGCCGCATCGCCGCGCATTTCGCCATCTACTTCCAGGTCTGGCGCGCGCTGGTGGATGATCTGCAACGCTTCCGCCATTTTACGGGCCTGGCGCGACTTGTGGGAGCCGAAGCTGGATTGGGACAGCAGGGCTATCTTGGGCGCTACGAAGCGACCCACTTCCTCCGCCGCCAGCAGGGTGATGTCGGCGATTTCCTCGGCGGTGGGATCGGCATTGATGTCGGTGTCGCAGAAGAACAGCGGGCCATGCGAGGTGATCAGCATGTTCATCGCCGCCGGGGTTTTGACGCCTTCGCGCAGGCCGACGATGTCCAGCACGTATTCCAGGTGGTCGGGATAGCTGCCGATCAGGCCGCACAGCAGGGCGTCGGCGTAGCCGAGCCGCAGCAGCAATGCGCCGATCAGGGTGACACGGGTGTTGACCCGGACCCGCGCCTTGTGGGGATCGACCCCGAAGCGGCCGCGCAGGCGGTGATATTCCTGCCAGCACTCGTCGTAGTAGGGGTTGTTCTGCGGATCGATCAGCTCGAAATCGCTCTCGGGGCGGATGCGCAGTCCCAGTTCGGCGATGCGTTGTTCGACGCGCCAGCGCCGCCCGATCAGGACGGGTTTGGCCAGCCCGTCCTCGATCACGGTCTGCGCCGCCCACAGCATGCGCTCTTCCTCGCCCTGGGCGTAGATCACCCGCTGGAGGTCGGCCCTGGCGTGGTTGAACACCGGGCGCATGACCAGGCCGGACCGATAGACCCGTTGACTCAGTTGGGCGTGATAGGCGGCAAAATCGCGAATCGGCCGGGTAGCGACGCCGCTGTCCATCGCGGCTTTGGCGACCGCCAGTGGCAGGGTGAGCAGCAGGCGCGGTTCGAACGGTTTGGGAATCAGGTATTCCGGCCCGAAGTTGATCGGCTGGTCGCCGTAGGCGGCGGTTTCCTCCTGGGAATGCGGCTCACGCGCCAGTTCGGCCAGGGCCCGCACGCAGGCCAGCTGCATCTCCTGATTGATGGTGGTGGCGCCGACATCCAGCGCGCCCCGGAAGATGTAGGGGAAACAGAGGACGTTGTTGACTTGGTTGGGATAGTCGGAGCGGCCGGTGGCGATGATGGCGTCGGGCCGGGCGGCTTTGGCCTCTTCCGGCATGATTTCCGGGGTGGGATTGGCCAGGGCCAGAATCAGGGGCTTGTCGGCCATAGTTTTCACCATGGCCCCGGTCAGCACCCCAGCCTTGGACAGGCCCAGGAAGACATCCGCGCCAACCATGGCTTCGGCCAGAGTGCGAGCCGAGGTGTCGGCGGCGTAGGCAGCCTTGGCCGGGTCGAGCGGGCCGCGACCCTGGTAGATCACCCCGCGGCTGTCGCAGACGGTGACGTTCTTGCGCGTCAACCCCAGACCGACCAGCAGGTCGAGACAGGCGATGCCGGCCGCGCCAGCGCCGGAAGTGACCACCTTCACTTCGGAGATGTCCTTGCCGACCAGCGACAGGGCGTTGAGCACGGCGGCGGCGGTGATGATGGCGGTGCCGTGCTGGTCGTCGTGGAAGACCGGGATTTTCATCCGCTCGTGCAGCTTGTGCTCGATCTCGAAGCATTCCGGGGCCTTGATGTCCTCCAGATTGATCCCGCCGAAGCTCGGCTCCAGGCTGGCGATGATTTCCACCAGTTTGTCGGGGTCGCGCTCGTTGACCTCGATGTCGAACACGTCGATGCCGGCGAACTTCTTGAACAACACGCCCTTGCCTTCCATGACCGGTTTTGCCGCCAGCGGACCGATGTCGCCCAGACCGAGCACGGCGGTGCCGTTGGTGATGACCGCCACCAGGTTGCCGCGGGCGGTGACGGTGGACACTTCCCGAGGGTCTTCGACGATGACTTCGCAGGCGGCGGCGACGCCGGGGGAATAGGCCAGCGCCAGGTCGATCTGGTTGGCCAGCGGCTTGGTCGGCGCTACTTCGATCTTGCCGTAGGGGGGGGTACGATGGTAGCGCAGGGCGCGTTCGTTGAGATCGTCAGCCATGGTTCAATGCATTCCTCGATGGTGGTGAAAAGACCGCTTGCGGGTCAAAAACAAAAGTAGTCAAAAAAGCGCGTAAGGCCAGCTGAAAACTTATGGTGGGCGTACGGGCCGCCAGCGCGCTAATCATCGCGCCGAAATCCCAGTGATGGGAAGCGTCGAAGTGGAAATAGAAGGCGATGCCGCCGAGATGAGCGAGCGCGATGGTGTTTTCGCGTCGCGCTGCGGGTGGACCGGGAGCGGCAGGGGCCAGCGGTGTCGAGAAATCGCCAGGATAGCGTGACGATGGGTTATGCTAGCCCAGCCTGACTGATCAATGTCCAGCAACCTTAAAAACGAGGAGATGTGTCAATGGCGCATGAAGGTTATCACGAGCCGATCGGTGAGCTGTCCACCGAAACGCGCGACATGCATCAAGCGATCGTATCCCTGATGGAGGAACTTGAAGCAGTCGATTGGTACAACCAACGCGTGGATACCTGCAAGGACCCGGTGCTCAAGGGCATCCTTGCGCACAACCGGGACGAGGAGAAGGAGCACGCTGCCATGATCCTGGAGTGGATTCGGCGGCAAGATCCCACTTTCGATAAAGAGCTGAAGGATTATCTCTTTACCACCAAGCCCATCGCTGACCACGGCCACGACTGACGCTTGCAGTCGTGCGGCGAGCGGCGACCGGGACTGCTTCGGCGTCGGTCACCGCTCGGGTCGGATGCTGCTAAAATAGCCGCGCCAATATTATCGCCGGGCGCGGCCCCGCGCCCCATATTCCTCCTGTGGGAGCACATCATGACCACCATCCGTCAAGACGACTTCATCCAGTCCATCGCCGACGCTTTTCAGTACATCAGCTACTATCATCCGGTCGATTACATCAAGGCGCTGGCTGCTGCCTACGAGCGCGAGGAGAGCCCGGCGGCCAAGGATGCCATCGCCCAGATTCTGATCAATTCCCGCATGTGCGCCGAAGGTCATCGGCCGATCTGTCAGGACACCGGCATCGCGCTGGTGTTTCTGAAAGTCGGCATGGAGGTGCACTGGGATGCGCAAATGTCGGTGCAGGAGATGGTGAACGAAGGCGTGCGCCGCGCCTATCTCGATCCCGACAACAAACTGCGCGCTTCGGTGTTGCGCGATCCGGCCGGCAAGCGGGTGAATTCGAAGGATAACACCCCGGCCGTGATCCATTACGAGATCGTGCCCGGCCATCATGTGGAAGTGATTTGCGCGGCCAAGGGCGGCGGTTCGGAAGCCAAGTCCAAGTTCGCCATGCTGAATCCGTCCGACGATCTGGTCGATTGGGTGCTGAAGACCGTGCCGACCATGGGCGCGGGCTGGTGTCCACCCGGCATCCTGGGCATCGGCATCGGCGGCACTCCGGAGAAGGCGCTGCTGCTGGCCAAGGAATCGTTGATGGCTCCGGTCGACATCCAGGAACTGATCGCCCGCGGGCCGAGCAATCGCGCCGAGGAATTGCGGATCGAGCTGTACGACAAGGTCAATGCCCTCGGCATCGGCGCGCAAGGGCTGGGCGGTCTGACCACCGTGTTGGACGTGAAGGTGCTCGACTATCCGACCCATGCCGCTAATTTGCCCATCGCCATGGTGCCGAACTGCGCCGCCACCCGTCATGTGCATTTCCACCTGGATGGGACCGGTCCGGCCAAGCTGGAGCCGCCGAGTCTCGAAGACTGGCCGAAGCTGACCTACGCTCCGACCAATGCCCGCCGGGTCGATCTCGCCACGGTGACCCGCGAAGACGTGATGTCCTGGAAGACCGGCGAGGTGCTGCTGCTCAACGGTAAGATCCTGACCGGCCGCGACGCCGCCCACAAGCGCATGACCGACATGCTGAAAGCCGGCCAGCAATTGCCGGTCGACTTTACCAACCGCTTCATCTACTACGTTGGCCCGGTCGATCCGATCGAAGGCGAAGTGGTCGGCCCGGCCGGCCCCACCACCGCGACCCGCATGGACAAGTTCACCCGCCAGATGCTGGAACAAACCGGCCTGCTGGGCATGATCGGCAAGGCCGAGCGCGGCCAGATTGCTATCGACGCCATCCAGGACAATCGCGCCGTGTATCTGATGGCGGTTGGTGGCGCGGCCTATCTGGTGTCCAAGGCGATCAAATCCTCCAAGGTGCTGGCGTTCGCGGATCTCGGTATGGAAGCGATCTACGAATTCGACGTCAAGGACATGCCGGTGACGGTGGCAGTCGATTCGCAGGGCAATAGCGCCCATAAGACCGGGCCGAAGGAATGGCAGGCCAAGATCGGCAAGATTCCGGTGGTGGCCGCCTAAGCGGCCGATCGAGCATGGACAGGGTTCGCGATCGGCCCTGTCCATGGTGGGGAGGAGCGCTCAGGCGGCAAGGGCATTCTGGGCCAGCGCCCACAGGCCAAATCCGCCGATCGCCAGCCCCGAGAGGCGGTTGATCCAGATCAGCACCGGCGGGGTCAACCGTCCGCGCAACAAGCCCACTCCGCCCGCCAGCAGTAGCCACCATGCCAGCGATCCGCTGAACACTCCCAGCACCAGCCAGCCGGCGGCGGCGAAATCCCCTCCTTCGGCCGCCAGGCCGAGACCGGCGAAAATACCGAGAAAAGCCAGGATCGTCACCGGGTTGGTCACGGTCAACGCCAGGGTGGACAGATAATCGCCCAGTAGCCCGATATGGCCTGGCCGGGCCTGCGCCTGTTCGGTAGCAGGTGGCGTCCGCCAGGTCCGCCAGCCGAGATACAGCAGAAACAAGCCGCCCACCAGCCGCAGTTCAACTTGCCAGGCCAGCAGCAGGCCGGCGAGCGACGCCAGTCCGAATCCAGCGATGCAACCATAGAGCGCATCGGCGCTGGCTGCGCCCAGTCCGGACAAGATGCCCGACCAGCGCCCATGGGCCAGCGTGCGCTGGATGCACAACAGGCCGATCGGTCCCACCGGCGCCGCAATGGCGAATCCGATCAGCACCCCTTTAAGCCAGAACGACATGTCAAACTCCTTCGATCGATTGCGCCTGACGATCCCGATTCCAATCCCGCTGGGTCGGACGATCATCTGGCCGTCTAAGTAGCGGGGCGCGCCGCGCCGTCGGCGCTTGAATTATACGGCGTTCGGCGTGGCGGATGACCATTCCCCACCACGGGGTGAACCTTGACATGCTGGTCGGTTCTATCTCATAAGCCTTTCTTCCTTACCGACAGGATTCCGACCGCATGACCAATCCCTTGCTCGCCACTGCCGATCTGCCTAGCTATGCCGCCATCCGGGCGGAACATGTCGAACCGGCCATCGATCGGCTCCTGGCGGAAAATCGCGCTGCCATCGAGCGGTTGCTGGCGGCCAACACCGATTACAGCTGGGAGAATCTGATTCGTCCGCTGGAGGATCTGGAGGATCGGTTGAGCAAGGCGTGGTCGCCGGTGAACCATCTGCATTCGGTGCAGGATTCCGAAGAGCTGCGCACCGCCTACAACGCCTGTCTGCCCAAACTCAGCGCCTACTACACCGCGCTCGGTCAGCATCAGGGCCTGTATCGGGCTTACCATCAGATCGCTACCGGGCCGGAATATGACCGGCTCGATGCGGCTCAACGCAAGGTGATCGACGATGCCCTGCGCGATTTCCGGCTGTCCGGCATCGCCCTGCCGGCCGAGCAACAGGCCCGATTCCAGGCCATTCAGCAGGAGTTGTCGCAGCTCAACGCCAAGTTTTCGGAAAATGTGCTGGACGCCACCCAGGCATGGACCAAGCCCATCAGTGACGAAGCCCAGCTGGCCGGTTTGCCGGAGTCGGCGCGGGCGCTGGCCCGGCAGGCCGCCCAGCAGCGCGAGCTGTCCGGTTGGCTGCTGACCCTGGAGTTGCCCTCCTATCTGCCGGTGCTGAACTATGCCGACCACCGCGAGTTGCGGCGGGAGCTGTATGACGCCTACTGTACCCGCGCCTCCGACCAGGGGCCGAACGCCGGTCGGTGGGACAACGGCCCGGTGATGGAGCGCATTCTGGCGCTGCGGCACGAATTGGCCCAGCTACTGGGCTTTCGCGACTATACCGAATACTCCCTGGCGACCAAGATGGCCGATTCGCCCCAACAGGTGCTCGATTTCCTGAGCGACCTGGCCCGGCGCGCTCGACCGCAGGCGCAACGGGAGCTGGACGAGTTGCGGGACTTCGCCCGCGAGCAGTTCGGCGTCGAGCAGCTGGAAGTCTGGGACATCGGCTACTACTCGGAAAAGTTGCGCCAGCATCGCTACCAGTTGTCGCAGGAAGAGTTGCGGCCCTATTTCCCGGTCAATCGCGTGCTGTCCGGTTTGTTCGCGGTGGCGCAGCGGTTGTTCGGGGTGACCATCCGACCCGTGGAGGGTGTGGAGGTCTGGCATCCCGATGTGCGGGTTTACCAGATCGTCGATGCGGCCGGCAGCCAGCGCGGCCAGTTTTATCTGGATCTGTTCGCCCGCCAGCACAAACGGGGCGGCGCCTGGATGGACGGCTGTCTGGCGCGGCGCTGGACCCCGGCTGGGGTACGACTGCCCGCCGCCTATTTAGTGTGTAACTTCACCCCGCCGGTCGGCGACGATCCGGCGCTGCTGACCCATAGCGAAGTGCTGACGATGTTCCATGAGTTCGGCCATGGCCTGCATCATCTGCTGACGCAGGTGAACTATTCGCCGGTGGCGGGCGTGCATGGGGTGGAATGGGACGCGGTGGAATTGCCGAGCCAGTTCCTGGAGAACTGGTGCTGGTCGCGAGAGGCGCTGGCCCTGTTGGCCGAACACTACCGTACTGGCGAGCCGCTGCCGGAAGAACTGTACCAGCGCATGCTGGCAGCCAAGCATTTCCAGGCCGGCATCTTCATGGTGCGGCAGCTGGAGTTCGGGTTGTTCGATTTCCGGCTGCATCGGGAATACGATCCAGCGCGCGGTGGGCGGGTGCAGGAGGTGTTGGAGACCGTGCGCCAACAGGTGGCGGTCATCGTGCCGCCGCCCAGCAACCGCTTTGCCCATGCCTTCACCCATATTTTCGCCGGAGGCTACGCAGCCGGCTATTACAGCTACAAGTGGGCGGAAGTGCTGTCGGCAGATGCTTTCAGCGCCTTCGAGGAGAACGGTATTTTCGATGCGGCGACCGGTGCGCGGTTTCGGGGCAGCATCCTGGAAGTTGGCGGTTCGCGGCCGGCGCTCAGCAGTTTCGTCGAGTTTCGCGGGCGGGAGCCGCAGATCGAGCCGTTGTTGCGTGCCAACGGCATCGCGGCCTGACGCTATCGCCCCTTGACCCCGATTCTGGGGTCAGGGGCGTGTCATGACTGGATCGGGCGCCGTTTAGCGGGTGTTCAGCGCTTCGGGCCGGTAGCCGCCGCCGAAGGGGCGCACATCGGTGGCCAGCATCCCGGCGCGACGGGCGGCTTCCAGGCCGTTGTCGGCATCCTCGAACACTTGGCAGCGGTGGGCTTCCACGCCCAGGCGGCGGGCCGCCGCCAGGAACAGATCCGGCGCGGGTTTGGCTGGCAGACCATCATCGGCAGTCAGAATGACCGCGAACAGGGCGTACAGTCCGGCCGCCTGCAGCGCTCGTTCCACGTTGTCCCGGTTGCTGCCTGACACCACGGCCATGGGCAGGCGGCTGTGATAGCGTCGCGCCAACGCGGCCACCGGCTCCAGCGGTCGGGCCTGGCCCAACAGAGCGTGAACCCGCTGTTCCTTGTCCGCCGTGAACTGGGCGACATCGACCAGTTGGCTGAACTCGGCATTGTAGAGGGCTACGATCTGATCGGTCGGCTTGCCGTTGTGGCGGAGCAGAAACTCCAGCGAAAACGGCAGGTTCCAGGCCGTGAACGTCTCCCGCCAAGCGGCGTAGTGCAAGGGCAGGGTGTCGACTAGGGTACCGTCGCAGTCGAAGATCAGGCCCTGGATCCAGGGCGCGATGGCCAGTTCCGACGAGGGGTCGCCAAGCGCGTTGTCTTGTGTCATGTCGAATGTTCTCCTAGCCGATGGTCGCGGCGGAGCCGCCTCGGCGCGGATCGCCGGCTCCGTCACCGGTGGGAGCCACGGCGTGTACCCCGCCGAAGTACACGTTTTTCTCGGTCCAAACGTTGATCGGCCAACGTGAGGCCAGTGCTGCCAGCGTGGCGTCGGGAAAGCCCGGCTCGATCTGGAGGTCGCTTCCATCCCAGTGTAGCCGTGGCGCTTCGACCGCCGCCTGTGGGCTCATGTCGAAGTCGGCCACATGGCTGATCACCTGCAGCAGGGCGGTGCGGATGCGCTTGCTACCGCCGCTGCCGAGCGCCAGCCGCAGGCGATCGCCGGCCAACAGCAGCGACGGCGACATCATCGAGGACACCCGCAGTCCCGGCGGGCTGACGTGGAAGCCCTCCGGATGCAGGTCGTCTTCGCCCATCATGTTGTTCAACATGATGCCCGTGCTGGGAACGAAATAGCCGGAACCCTCGCCGTTGGAGGTCGTCATGCTGGCGGCATTGCCTTCGTTGTCGCAGACGCTGATATGGGTGGTGCCGCCGGAAGCGGTGCGGACCCGTTCCAGGCTTTGGCTCAGGCCGGGCTGGCCCAGATCGGCTGGACTCAGATAGCCCTCGGCCCGCCGATGGTCGACTTCCTGCATGACGGCGGCCAACAGGGCCAGATGGGCCGGCGAGCCGAAGCCCAGCGCGGCCACTTCGCGCGCTTCCAGTAGCCGGAGCGACAGCGCCAACAGCGAACCGCCGAACGAAGGCGGCGGATTGGTCAGCAGCCGATGACCGCGATAGTCGACCGGCAGCGGTGCGCGTTCGATCACCCGGCAGGCGGCCAGATCGGCACTGGTCAGCAGCCCGCCATTGTCGCGCATGTCGGCCGCGATCCGCTGGGCCAGCCCACCCTCGTAGAATTCTCGTTCGCCGTCGAACGGCAGCGTTTCCAGAAATGCCGCCAGGTCCTGATTGTGGAGCACGTCACCCTCGATCGGGGTGCGGCCCTGCAGCATGAACAAGTCTCGACCGGTGGCGGTCAGGGTCATGATCGGGGTCAGCAGTTGGAGAAAATAAGCCTGCTTGGCATTGAGCGCCACGCCTTCGCGCGCCAGATGGATGGCCGGGGCCAGGATTTCCGGCAGCGGCAGGCGGCCCAGCCGCCGGTGGATGTGCAGATAGCCGCGCAGGACCCCAGGCACCGCCGCCGATCCCAGTCCAATGTTGAAGATCTGCTCGCTGCCGGGAAACTGGACCGTGACCGGTAGGAAATGCGGCTCCAGGGCGTGGGGTTGCAGACCCTGTCCCGGCGTGTCCACGAAGAAATCGAACAGGATCGCCTGGCCCCAGGCGGTCCGCGCCAGTAAAAACCCGCCGCCGCCCAGACTGGTCAGCGCCGGTTCGACCACGGCGGAGGCGAAACCGGCTGCTACCACCGCATCGAAGGCATTGCCGCCCGCTCGCAGAATGGCGCCGGCCGCTTCGGTCACCTGTGGGTGGCCGCTCGCCACGCCGCCTTGCAAGGCTGGGTTTTGCATGGTCATCGCACGTTACCTGTCGGAGAGGGGGTCAAGCGCGGTTGGCCGGCGGTCGCCGGTGCGGCGCGCGACCTCGACCGCGATGTTCGTTGCTGGCCAGCGGGGGCCGCCGCCGCTCCAGGCGCTTGGGCGGCTTGAATTCCGGCAGCAGTTCTTCGCCGATCGGCAGCACCGGGAGCTTCTGGCCGATGAAATCTTCGATATCCGGCAACGAATAGACGTATTCCTCGCAGGCGAAGCTGATGGCCTCGCCGCTGGCGCCGATGCGGGCGGTCCGGCCGATGCGGTGAACATAATCCTCCCGATCCTGGGGCAGATCGAAGTTGATGACGTGGGTTACGTCGGGAATATGCAGGCCGCGTGCCGCGACGTCGGTCGCCACCATGATCGGTAGTTCCCCGCGCTGGAACGATTCCAGCAGCCGCAACCGCTTGTTCTGGGGAATGTCGCCGGACAGGACTTCGGCTTCGTAGCCGTTGCCCAGCAGATATCCGGTCACCCGATCCGCCGCCCGCTTGGTGTTGACGAAGATCATGGTGCGTTTGGGGTCCTGTTGGCGCAGCACGCCCAACAGTAGCGCAATCTTGTCGTGCGCGGAAACATGGTACAGCACCTGGCGGACGTTGTCGGCGGTGACGTGCTCGGCTTCGATCCGGGTCACCTGCGGGCTGTTCATGTGCTCGTAGGCCAGCTCCATGACCCGGTTGCTCAGGGTGGCCGAGAACAGCATGTTGATGCGTTGGCCCGGCGGCGGCATCTTGCGCAGCAGATAGCGGATGTCGGCGATGAAGCCGAGGTCGAACATGCGGTCGGCCTCGTCCAGCACCACGACCTCGATGTTGTTCAGCTTATAGACGCCCTGTTTGTAGTAATCGATCAGACGGCCAGGCGTGCCGATCAGCACGTCCACTCCGCCTTCGAGCTGCCGACGCTGATTGTCGTAGCCGGTTCCGCCATAGACGGCGGCGAACTTGAGCCCGGTGTAGCGCCCGAGTAGCTCGGCGTCCCGGTGGATCTGCACCGCCAGTTCGCGGGTCGGGGCGATGACTATGGTCCAGGGGCCGACCCGATCTTCCGGAACCGGCGTTTCCATCAGGTGGTGCAACGCCGCTAGCAGAAAGGCGGCGGTCTTGCCGGTGCCGGTCTGGGCCTGGCCGGCGATGTCCTGGCCCTGCAGCGCCAGAGGCAGAGTGGCGGCCTGAATCGGCGTACAATAGGTAAAACCGGCGTCCTCCAGGCTTTCCAGCAGGGCATCGTTCAGGCCGAGCGAGGAAAACGGGACATGAGTCAGATGATCTTTTTGCATAAGGTTTGGCGACGATCCCGAGTCAGCAGGGTTTGGGGGCTTGCACGAGCGCCCGGTTTGGGCTGAAATGAATAAAGAAATTTGTGCCCCGACCCGTTATTTTGCCACAATATCGCCGAACGACGCCGCACACCACCGATTTTCGTGGTTGCCCGCTCAGCGGCGGTATCTGGTCAGAGTCCATTCCAGAGTCCATTTCAGCGAATTGCGCCGTCTGTCCGGTGCCGCCTGTCGCCCTGCGGACGATTGGTCATCCCATCTTCATCATTCCGAATTCGGAGAAATATTCCGTGAGCGAGCAAATCGTGCATGTTACCGATGATACTTTTGAAGCCGAGGTACTCCAGTCCGAGTCGCCGGTCCTGGTCGATTATTGGGCCGAGTGGTGCGGTCCTTGCCGGATGATCGCGCCGATTCTGGATGAGATCGCGGCGGACTACGCCGACCGGCTCAAGGTTTGCAAGCTGAATGTGGACGAGAACCAGAACACGCCTCCCCGATACGGCATTCGCGGCATTCCCACGCTGATGCTGTTCCGCAATGGCGAAGTCGAAGCGACCAAGGTCGGTGCTCTATCCAAATCGCAATTGACCGCCTTCCTCGACAGTAGCCTCGGCTGAGTTGTCGATGCGGCGTCTGCTTTCGGGTAGACGCCGCCGAATTGCCATGCTAGTTTAGTCTGACACACTGCGGTCATACTGTATCCTCATTCCGCACGCCTGGCCTCCGCCCGGCCCATTCCCCGATACGCAAGCACCCGTTTCCCTCCCCGCGCGCCCTGTCAGCGCCTCGAATATCCAGCCTCCATGAATCTGACCGAACTCAAAAAGAAATCCGCTGCCGATTTGATCGCCATCGCCCAGGAACTGAAGCTCGAAGGTATGGCGCGATCTCGCAAACAGGATGTGATTTTCGCCATCCTCAAGGCGCTGGCCAAGAACGGCGAGGATATTTCCGGCGATGGCGTGCTGGAAATCCTGCAAGACGGTTTTGGCTTTCTACGTTCCGCCGACAGCTCGTATCTGGCCGGCCCGGACGACATCTATGTTTCACCCAGCCAGATTCGCCGCTTCAACCTGCGTACCGGCGATACGGTCAGCGGCAAGATCCGCCCTCCCAAGGAAGGCGAGCGCTATTTCGCCCTGCTCAAGGTGGGCGACATCAATTTCGAACCGCCGGAAGCTTCCAAGAACAAGGTGCTGTTCGAGAACCTGACCCCGCTTCATGCCGACGAGCGGCTGACCCTGGAGCGTGGCAATGGCAGCACCGAGGACATCACGGCGCGGGTGATCGACCTGATCGCGCCGATCGGCAAGGGCCAGCGCGGCCTGATCGTGTCACCGCCCAAGGCCGGTAAGACCATGATGCTGCAGAACATCGCCCAGAGCATCGCCGCCAACCATCCCGAATGCTATCTGATCGTGCTGCTGATCGACGAGCGACCAGAGGAAGTGACCGAGATGCAGCGTTCGGTGCGCGGCGAGGTGATTGCCAGCACCTTCGACGAGCCGGCCACTCGCCATACCCAGGTGGCGGAGATGGTGAACGACAAGGCCAAGCGACTGGTCGAGCACAAGCGCGACGTGGTGATCCTGCTCGATTCGATCACCCGGCTGGCGCGAGCCTACAACACGGTAGTGCCGGCCTCGGGCAAGGTGTTGACCGGCGGTGTGGATGCCAACGCCCTGCAAAAGCCCAAGCGTTTCTTTGGTGCAGCCCGCAACATCGAAGAAGGCGGCTCGCTGACCATCATCGCCACCACCCTGATCGACACCGGTTCGCGCATGGACGATGTGATCTACGAGGAATTCAAGGGCACCGGTAACATGGAAATCCACCTGGATCGGCGTATTTCCGAGAAGCGAGTCTTCCCGGCCATCGACATCAACCGTTCCGGCACTCGCCGCGAAGAGTTGCTGGCCGATCCGGACGATCTGCAGAAGATGTGGATTCTGCGTAAGCTGCTGCACCCGATGGACGAACTGCAGGCGATGGAATTCTTGCTGGAGCGGCTCAAGAACACCAGGACCAACAAGGATTTCTTCGAGTCGATGAAGCGCTGAAACCGGGCCTGCACTGGCGATTCTTCCTCAATCTGCAATCCATATGATCAACCCCACCGCCATGTTCAAACTACCGCCGCGTCCGACGCTGCCTGCGCCATTGGCCTTGCCGCTGCGCTGGATTCCGGGGTCGATGCACTCGACTGCGCTGACCACCGCGCTGAATGTGCTGTTTGCCGCCGGTATTCGCGCGGGCGAATTCGATTTTCTGCAAGATCGGTTGTTGGCGGTCAAGGTCCGCGATGCCCAGGTAGAGTATCGCTTCCGCTTGACCGGACCCGCTGGCTTTGCGCCTGTTTCGAGAGCGCAGGCGCCAGATCTGACTATCAACGGCACGCTGTACGATTTCCTGGCGCTAATCACCCGCCGCGAGGATTCCGACACGCTGTTCTTCAATCGGCGGGTGGTGATGGAAGGCGATACCGCCCTGGGGCTGGAACTCAAGAATCTGTTGGACGCCATGGACCCCGATGCCTTGGGCGGACCCTTGCCATCGTTGCTGCGCGCCGCCAATGGCCTGATGGCGACCTACGAGCGCTTGAGCGGATAAGTCAGTATTCCGCGCGCGGCCGGGCGAGGGTCAACGGCAATGGGGCGTGGGGTCGAGGGTAATCGCGATATTCTTGTAAGCCGGGGTATGCGATTGAGGATCGACAGCACGTCCGACCAGCACATTCGCCTCGGGATAATACATCAAGGCGTTGCCGGCCTTGATCGATTCGAAAGGGATGATGCGAATGTCGGGCAAGGCTCCGGTCGAGCTGCGCACGGTGACCCGCTGATTCGCGGCGAGTCCCTGCTGCTGGATATCCTCCGGGTGCAGGAGGATCACATCGCGTCCGACCACGCCCCGATAAAGATCCTCTTCCTCGTAGACTACGGTATTGAATTGTCCTTCGCTGCGGACGGTCATCAGCCGCAAGCGGCCCTCTTCGCAATCGAGCGTGGGGAGGCTGTGCACATGTAGCTGCGCCCGGCCATCAGCCGTGGCGAAACGGGGCGCGTGAAATAGACGCCCTTGCACATGAAACTCCTCGCGGGTGGCATCAAGCGTGGCCATTGGCTCGAAACCGGGAATGACCGCCGCGATCGCTTCCCGAATGCGCCCGGTACTGGCCATGGCCTGCCAATCGAGCGTTGTCCCTCTACCGTGCAACACCTCCGCTGCCAGCGTGGCGATCACCTGGACTTCGCTGCGTGGCCCTGCATGCCGGGTCGGACCGCCATCGCTTAGGCGGATGTAGTTGAACATCGATTCCTGGGTGGTCGCTTGCGGTTCCTCGTCCCGTGCCAGGACGGGAAGGATCAGCGTCTCTTGAGCCAAACCCTGCACATGGCCGGTATTGAGTTTGGTGCTGAGATGGACGAGCAGGTCGAGTCGGGCCAGCGCCTCGCGGGTGAAGGCCGAGTCGGGGGAAGCGCCATAGAGATTGCCTCCGAGGCACAGCGCCGCTCGCATCCGTCCGGCATGGGCCGCTTCCAGACAGGCGAGGGTGTCGAGTCCCGGCGTGGTCGGCACGCGGAGTCCGAAATGGGATTCCAGCCGTGCGACAATGGCCTCTTTGAGTTTAGGGGTGACGCCGACCGAACCCATGCCTTGCACATTGGAATGACCGCGGATCGGTAGCAGGCCGGCCTGTGGCCGTCCCACCATGCCGCGCATCAACGCCAAATTCGCGATCGCCTGGACGTTCTCAACCCCATATTGATGATGAGTGATGCCCATGGTCCAGGCGAACACCACGTTGCGACCCTTGGCATACAGTTGCGCGGCTTGATCGATCTGTTCGCGCGCCACACCGCTGCGGGCGCAGAGTTCCGGCCAGTCGAAGCGCTGGAGTTGGGCGCGCAATTCGGGCCAGCCGTTACAATGATCGGTCAGGAACGCTTCGTCGCTCGCACCGATTTCATCGATGCGCTTGGCGATGGCGCTCAGCAGCGCCAAATCGCCGCCGATATCGGGTTGCAGATACAGGCTGGCGATCTCGGTGCCGAACAGCAGGCTTTTCAGCTCGCTGGGCGAGCGGAAATTCACCAGCCCGGTTTCGCGCACGGGGTTGATGACCACGACCTGGCCACCACGCTGGCGAACGTGCATCAACACATGCATCAAGCGAGGATGATTGCTGGCCGGATTGCCCCCCACCAGGAAGACCACATCGGCGTGTTGCAGATCGTCGAGGCTGAGGGTCGCGGTTCCGCTGCCGGTGACGCTGGTTAGGCCAACCCCGCTGGCCTGATGACAGTAATAGCTGACGTTGTTGACGTGGTTGCTGCCGTAGAAGCGGGCCAACAATTGCAGCAGAAAACTGGCTTCGTTGGAGCTGCGACCGCTGAAATACCAGAAAGTCTCCGCCGGTGAGATCGCGCGCAGCTTGGCGATGATTCGGTCGAGCGCCTCGGTCCAGCTGATGGGTTGGAAATGAGTATCACCGCTGCGCAGCAACAACGGTTGTACCAAGCGTCCGCTGTGCTCCAAGCGATGCGAGGTCCAGTTTTGCAACTCGGAGACGGCGTGCTCGGACCAGAATGCGGCAGGGATCGCGTCCTGCAGATCGCCCACCATCGCCTGCAACGATTTGATGCAGACTTGCGGAAATTGGCCGGTTTCGTTGACCATGCCGCCTTTCTGACCGCCCATGCCGAGTGCGCAACTCTTGCAGGCATTCTTGCTGCGCATGGCGCGGAACAGGCGTAACGGTCCTCCTTCGATCGCTTTGCGCCAAGCGTAGCGAATGACCGGCCAGCCGCCGCCTGCTTTCATTGGTTTCATGGCCTTCGTCCTCCCGTTTGGCGTCGTTGGATCGGCGCAGCGTCACGCCACCTCCATCATCTCCTGCAATCCCGGTTGTCCCCGCCAATAGCCATCGCAGCTGCCGTAGGGCAAGGTGGCATTGATCGTTTGGGCGGCTTTGACCGGATCGCGTTCTCCGTGCAGGCAGGCGGCGAAGGCTTCGACCACCGTATCGGTGCCTTCGGCCTGGGGGCTGATGCGTAGCACGTCGACCTGCAATTCCCGCAATTCCGCCAACTCCGACAGCAGGTTGTAGGTCTGGGCCGATTGGGTCTGGATGCCATTGATCGCCAGGAAAGTCTGTCCTTCGCGGGTGCTCAACGGCAAGCCTTCCGGATACTGGAGGCAGCGAAACTGGCAGTCGTCCTTGGGCAGGTTGTGGTGGCGGGCGGTGAAACAGCGGGCGGAGTAGGCCAGCGGCAAGCGGCCATAGGCGAACACCTCGGTTTCCACATCGGCGGGGCGCTGAGCCTGAATCGAGGCCAGGGTGTGCCGCGACAGCTCCACCGGCATCACCCAGCGTTTGGCGTTCAGCCCAACCAGAAAGCTCAAGGTGCGGTTGCTGTAGACATTGATACCGGTCCCCAGCACGAACGGCACGTTCCGTTCGGACAGTAGGCGCACCGCGCCCATGTCGTTGGCTTCCACGGTAAAGCGATCGTTTTCGCACAGACGGCGCAAGCTCTTGATCTCCGATTCGGCCTCCAGCAGCGCCAGGGTGGATAGCACCACTTCCTTGCCGGCAGCCTGCAACCGTTCGGCCAGTTCCAGCCATTCTTCGAAATGCAAGGCGCGACGCTTGGAGCAGACCGTCTCACCCAGATAGATGATGTCGACCGCTGTAGCGCTCATCCGCTCATAGAACGCCAGCAGAGTTTCTTTCGTCCAGTAGTACAGTACCGGTCCCAGAGCGAGTTTCGGAATCGATTCCGTCATGTTGCAGTTCTCTCGGTCATTGCCAGGTGCGATGATAAGCGCCCAGCGTGGTTTGCTGGCCTTCCGACACCTTGCCCAATTCCCGCAGCCATTCCGGTTTCGGGGCATAAGTGGCCGGATTACGGCGGCAGGCGTCGATAGCCGCGCGCCAAACTTTAGTGACCTGGGTCACGTAAGCCGGACTGCGCTGGCGACCTTCGATCTTGATCGCAGCGATGCCCATTTGCTGCAAGTCCGGTAGTAGCGCCAAGGTGTTGAGGCTGGTCGGCTCTTCGATGGCATAGGAGGTCTGCCCGGCGACGGTGAAGCGGCCCTTGCACAGGGTCGGATAGCCGGCCGGTTCGCCCGGTCCATAGCGATCGATCAACAAGCCGCCCAAGCGGGTTTCCAGGCCATTGGCCGTTTCTTCCCAGCGCACCGCCTTGGCCGGCGAGCAGACCCCGCACATATTGGGCGACTCGCCGGTGACGTAGGACGACAGCAGGCAGCGGCCTTCGACCATGATGCACAGGCCGCCGAAGCCGAAGACTTCGATGCCGACCGGGCTATGGTCCAACACGTGTTTGACTTGCGGCAGGGACAGCACCCGTGGCAGCACCACCCGGCGGATGCCGAAACGCTCGTGGTAGAAGCGAATGGCTTCGTAGTTGGTGGCGGAACCCTGCACCGACAGATGCAGCGGCAGTTGGGGATGTCGCTGGCTGGCGTAATCCAGCACGCTGATGTCGGCGGCGATCACCGCATCCACGCCCAGTTCCACCGCCTGATCCACCGCCCGTTGCCAGCGTTCCCAGCCGGCCGGTTGCGGAAAGGTGTTCAGGGCGACGAACACCCGTCGGCCCTTGGCGTGGGCATATTGCACGCCTTGCGCTGCGGTCTTGGTGTCGAAGTTCAAGCCCGGAAAATGGCGGGCGTTGGTGTCGTCGCGGAAGCCGATGTAGACCGAATCGGCACCGTGCTCGATCGCGGTCTTCAGCGATGGCAGATTGCCGGCCGGACAGACCAGCTCCAGCGGTTGGGATGAGTTGGATGCAGGAGTAGACATGGAGAAAAATGTTCCACCAAGGCTTGGGTGAGGTCGAGGGCGCGCGGGTTAGCCAGGAGTCGCCAGGGTCAACGCGATCGCGCTATGCGGCGCGCCGTATATCAGAAGATAAGCGCCGGCCGGAGCGACACCGGCGCTGTTGTCGCCCGCGCCGGACGCCAATAGCTTGAGATCGGCATCGTACAGTTTCCAGGCGCTGGCACCGGTGATGGTCACCGTGCCCCCCGTTGGCAAGCGCCGCCACTCGGCGAAACCGTCGTTGCCGATGACGATCGTGCTGGCCCCCGTGGGGAGTAGCGGTGTGCTGGCCCTGGGACGAAACAGGGTGCTGCCGTAACGTACCCACTCCTCGCCGTCGCGAGTTTCGATGACCACGTCACTCAGATCCCGGCCAAAATTCACTGGAACCTTGAGAAACATCCGCGCCAGACTGTCGTTGCCGGTTGGATTGACGATTTGCGAGGTGGTGGAGATGGCCGAGGCGAGCAGATAACCGGGCAGGCCATCGATCGCGTCCAGGCTGAATTGCGGCGGCGTTCCTTGCACCAATGGAATGGAACTGGCGTCTTCGTTGACCGCCAGCCAGCGTCGACCGACGCGCGCTTGCCAGGCCGGCGACAGCGGCGCTGCCCATTCCTCGCCAGCGGAGGACGTGGTCGATCGATGACGCTGGCCTACCAGCCCTTGCCAGGCGGCAGCGGCCGATGCTGGTTCGACCCGCTGGCCGAAGGGGATCGCCGTCAGGTAATGCCCAAATCCGCCTGGTCGGCGGGCGGCCAGGTAGCGTCGGCCTTGGCCCTCGAACGCCCAGTAGGCTACGGTCGGTGCGGCATCGCTGGAAAAACTGCCGTCACTGCGCCGCTTTAGCCCACTGGCGATTTCGGTCCAGGCGCCATCGTGGAGGGTGGAAACTGTCAAGGTTCGATCCGGCGCGCTCTCGATTCGCAGCAAGGTTTCCGATTGGGCGTAATCGCCGACGATGGCCGCCAGATCGGCGGCGGTAGCCGGCTGTTCGGGTTGCGGCGTGTCGGGCAGGGGAGTGGGGACGGCCGGAATGCGGCCACGTTCGGCCAGGGCGTGCAGCATGATCCGCTCGGCCAATGGCCCCACGCTGAACTTCACCGAAGCGCCGGTAATCATGATCGCCAGCTTTTCCGTCGGTGCTACGAAGAATTCGGAGCCGTAGGTCAGGGTTCCGCCGTTCTTGTGCCAGGCGATCACCCCCACGGCGGCCAAACCCGATTGCGCCACGCCGTCCCAGCCCAAGCCCCAGCGCAGGGTGGGAATGGGATTGAAGCGCAGATCCAGGGTCTGATCGTGGCCCATCTCGGCCACCGAGGCTTCCGACAGAACCTGGACATCGCCATAGCGGCCGCCGTTGAAGAACATCATGGCCAGGTGGGCCATGTCGCTGGGGGTCGAATAGAGCCCGCCGGTGGCGTAACCGTTGGTGAATTCCTGCGGATCGGCCCGGTCTCCGCTGTAGCCCGGCGCGAAGGACCCGGCCGCGAACGGTTCCAGCGCAAAACGACTGTGGGTCATGGCCAGGGGAGTCAGGATCTCGTCGGCTACGAACTGGGGATAGGAACGACCTGATACTGCGGCGACCAGCGGCTCGACCATGGTGAGGCAGTCGTTGCAATAGATCGCCATTTCACCCGGCAGGTGTTTGAGTCGCTGGGTCGCCAGCGAGCGTTGCACCTGCGCCGCATAGTCGAGGATCGGCGCGGTGGTGAAGGCGTTGCGATAGTCGGCGCCGCTGAAGCCGGCCGAATGATCGAGCAGCATGCGGACAGTGATTTGCGAGTATTCCGGCACGGCCATGCGGAAATCCGGCAGATAGTGCACAAGCGGGGTATCGAGGTCGATCTTGCCCTGATCGACCAGTTTCATGACCGCCATCGCCGCGAACACCTTGCTGACCGAACCGATGCCGAACATCGTGGTTGGGCCGGGTGCGGTCTGCGTTGCCTGGTCGATGTAACCGAAGGTTTCGCTCCAGACGATGCGCTCGCCGTCGATCAACGCCACTGAGGCCGACGGGGTATGGGTATCGGTCATCGCCTGCCGCACGGCGGCGCGGCCGTCGGCAATGGTTGCGGCATAGTCGAGGAGCGATTCATCCGCGCCGTAGCCGTTGAGCTGCAGACCCAGCGTCAGTACCGAGACGCCAACCAGCCGCAACAGGCCAGGCCAGGCGAGAATGGCGGAAATGCGCTGCGCCATGAGAGTTCTCCACGGTGGTCGTTTTCGGTTGGAAGGCGTGTCCGACAAACAACGGTCCTCTTAGGTGCCACGCTCCCGGGCGATGGCTCGATAGCCGATATCGGTTCGATAATGGACTCCGTCCCAGTGCACCCGTTTGACCAAGTTATAGGCCAGGTTTTGCGCCTCGGCGACCGTACTGCCGAGCGCGGTGGCGCACAGGACGCGCCCGCCGTGGGTGACGACATGGCCATCCTTCGCTTCGGCGGTTCCGGCGTGAAATAGCTTGACCTCGTCGCCCAGTTCGTCGTCGTGGGCAGGCAGGCCCTGAATGATATCGCCCTGACGGTAGCGACCGGGATAGCCGCCGGCCACCATGACCACGCCCAGCGCAGGACGCGGGTCCCAGTCGATAGGAATCTGGTCCAGGCAGCCGTCCAGCGCCCCTTTGCACAACTCCACCAGATCGGAGCGCAAACGCATCAGCAACGGCTGGGTTTCCGGATCGCCCAGCCGGCAGTTGTATTCCAGCACCTTGGGGCCGTCGGCGGTGATCATCAACCCGGCGTACAGGAAACCGACATAGCGACAGCCTTCCGCCGCCAGGCCGCGCACTGTCGGTTCGATGACCTCGGCCATGACCCGGTCGTGCAGTTCCGGCGTCACCACCGGCGCTGGCGAATAGGCTCCCATGCCGCCGGTGTTGGGACCACGGTCGCCATTGTCGCGGGCCTTGTGATCCTGGGAGGAGGCGAACGGCAGGATGTGTTCGCCGTCGGTCATGACGATGAAGCTGGCTTCCTCGCCGCACAGGAATTCCTCCACCACCACCCGGTGTCCGGCAGCCCCGAAATCCGCGCCGCTCAACATGCCGCGCGCGGCGGCGATGGCTTCGTCCACGCTCTGCGCCAGGATGACGCCCTTGCCGGCTGCCAGACCGTCGGCCTTGACCACGACCGGCGCGCCCATCGCGCGGATATAGGTTTCGGCTGCATCTGGGTCGATGAAGCTCTGATAGCGGGCGGTCGGGATGTGGTGGCGGGCCAGAAAATCCTTGGCGAACGCCTTGGAGCCCTCCAGTTGCGCCGCCGCTTTGCTGGGGCCGAAACAGCGCAGACCAGCGTTGGCGAACAGGTCGGTGATGCCCAGCACCAGCGGCACTTCCGGGCCGACGATGGTCAGATCGATGTGGTGACCGAGGGCGAACTTGAGCAGATCCGGTGGATCATCGGCGGTGATGGCGATGTTGGTGACCTTGGGCTCGCGGGCCGTGCCGGCGTTGCCGGGCGCGACGTACACGTTGCTGACCCGGCTGGATTGCGCGGCCTTCCAGGCCAGGGCGTGTTCGCGGCCGCCGCCGCCGATGATGAGGATGTTCATGGATTGAATAGTCTCTTTAGCCAATCGATAAAAGCCTTGGCGGTTTGTGTACTGGGTTGTAGCACTTGGGCCGTCACGGCTTGGCCTAATGGCTTGCCTGGCTCATCTTGCCACGCCAAATAAGTGTGAATCACAGCTTTGCTGAGATGAGGTTCCTTAAAGGAGGTTAATTCTTGATTCTGTGCATTGGCAACACAGTTTCTAGCCGCTTTTATTCCATCCTGTGGCGCTAGATCAATCAAGAAATCTTCCAACATTCCTGGGTTTTTATTGTCTGGCATCAACCAAATCCCCAGCTTGGGCTTATTGTTCTCTCCAGTAATGACAGTGCCTTCTGGTGTGGGGATGTGTGGGAAATGATATGATTTTAGTTCTGGTTTTTCCTTAATCTGTTGCCAACGGCTCATTATGTCTTGCGAATCAGCATCAACTACGATGCCAATAATTTCCGGGCCATTTGCCTGCAAAATTAAAGCATTCAGGCGTTTCAATAAATTAGTATAACCACCACATTGGTAGAGTCCAAAGTTCTCGGGTATGCTGAAAAGCTGGCATAGCGCTAAGATTACATGGCAATCATCGCTGCCTTCCACTAATAGAACAGACTTCCCTTGATGTTGACAATGGTCTATACGGCTCACTCAGCGCACCTCGACGTCCATATCTAAAGCATCGGTAAGCGTTTCGAGGGAATAGCAAGTAGGCTTTGCGCCGTTTTCTAGATCTGGGTCAAGACGATAGAAACTACCTATTGATTCATTTTTCTCCCAGGCTTGCTTAAACCCCTGTATGCAATCTCGGCTATGGGTAGTGGCAAATATTTGAACATTCAATCTTTCTGCTAAAGCGAAAACTGTATTCCATACCTTTGGTAGTACCGACCAATGTAATCCATTCTCGAATTCATCGACCAAAAGTGTACCATCCTTAGCATTAGCAAGCGCGAGTATTAGGTGAAAAAGATGAGTCATGCCGTCGCCCATGCTTTTAAGTGGGAAACGCTCTGAAGATTTTTCAAGCCTTATGATTGGAATTCTGTCTTTGGTAAGATGGTTATCATTGCCAACGAGTGCGACACCTTTGACATGGTTGTTTATTAATTTTAAGCAATCAACAACTTCATCTTCAAGATCGGTTAAATTGATATTGTCCCACAATAATGAAGTTCGAGATTCACTCATGCCTCCTGCTGGTACATTCTGAATGTTTTCTTTGATTTCGATAGGGTATGATAGAAGGTGACTTTTGCGCATTCTTGATGGCTTGTTAAAGTCCTCTATTGGGAGTAGACGTATTGTTTCGCCTTTAGATACTTCTAAGGCGACTTCATTATATAAGATATTTTCAATGCTAATGATTTCTCCATGCGGTATGAGCTTAATGCGTGGACCTTCTTCAGATTGAGAATATCGGTAAAATCGGGTTCGAAGACTAAGGGGTGGTTTATTATTTTTTAATAAACCAATGCTTATTCCTTCGTTGTCCACTCTAGGCAAATGGTAACCGTGGAATAAATATCGTAAGGGAATCTGATAATCAAAAAAATCTTGTTCTTCATCTTGAATATCAAATTCCCATGATTCATTGCGCTGAGAAATCAATTCTAACAATACGCGCACTGAAGCATCGCTGAGGTAAACACGAATCGCTTCCAACAAACAACTCTTCCCTGAGTTGTTTTTACCGACGATAAGATTTACCCGACTCAATCGTTCGATCTCAAGCTTCTTGAACAGTCGGAAGTTTTGAACAAAGAGCGAGTCGAGCATCATGAATCTCCTTAGTGCCGGAAATGCCGCATGCCGGTGAACACCATGGCGATGCCATGTTCATCGGCGGCGGCGATGACCTCATTGTCGCGCATCGAGCCGCCGGGCTGGATGACGGCGGTGATGCCGTATTCGGCGGCCAGATCGAGGCCGTCCCGGAACGGGAAGAAGGCATCGGAAGC
>RXIW01000043.1 GCA_003989065.1 Candidatus Competibacteraceae bacterium | reverse complement strand
AAGGGGCATCCGGAGGCGGTGAAAAAAAGGGGCGGAAAGGCCGGCGCCGACGCCTGAAAGGGGCGCGGGGACGCGGGACTCTGGAAAGCGAAAAGCCGCCGATCTTCGGCATGATCCAGCGGGGCGGGGCGGTCGTGATCCGGATGCTGGAGAACGTCCAACAAGCAACGATCCGGCCGCTGGTCACGCAGTGCGTCGCGCCCGGAACCCGGGTGTACACCGACGAATATGACATTTACCACCGGTTGCCGGAATGGGGTTTCGACCACCACGCCGTATGCCACGGCCGAGGCGAATATGCCCGCGACGACGATGGTGATGGCTTCCATGAGGTCCACGTCAACACCGCCGAAGGCTTCTGGTCGCTGTTGCGCTCCTGGTTGCGGCCCCATCGCGGCATTTCGCAAGAAAAACTGCCGCTCTACTTGGGTTTCTTTCAGTTCGTGCATAACGCGCGTGTTCGGGGCAAAGGCCTACTCAGATCCCTTTTGGAGTTACTGGTGGCGTAACCAAGCGAACTGTCCGGAATCCACATTGAGCCAAATTTTATAAATGCTGTCCCATGCACATAGTACATTTGCATGTAAATATTTAGAGATTACGTGACGAAGCGACTATGGACTATGTAGATACTGGAAGGAGCGGCTTGATGATCTTGACGCGCAAAGGATCTGTCTTACATATTGATGATTCAGCTAGAACTTTACTGTTCCTGGCCACTCATGGCGCTAACCCGGCAGGATTTGGACGTGTCAACTTGGCTATTACGATACCCCCAGTATTGCGGCAGCTTTGCGCCAATCTCGACGGCATTTTTCAGGGCTGGGAAGCACCTCCGCCGAGCTTTTCCCATACCAACGGCAGCGGTCGCTTTGTGTTTCGCGCGTACTGGTTGCAATCGCCCACGGTTTATCTGGAGCCGGAAACTCAAGGTTATTCTCCAGGCGAAGATGGCTTGATCGGCGTCGTCATTGAGCATCAGGAACCGCTACGCTTGCAACTCCAGCGCAAACTGCAAGTTTGGCGCCTATCGCCCCGCGAGCAAGAAGTCGGTTTGGCTCTGGCCGAAGGTCTTTCGCAAGCGACCATCGCGGCGCGGTTGAACGTTAGCATCCAGACCGTGATGACTTACGTGCGCCGTCTATACGCCAAGCTCGAAGTTCACAATCGTGCCGAGTTACTTGACAAGCTGCGACATGATGTCCCGACCAGCGCCTCGCGCAGCAGTATCGCCAGGTGACGTGAGCGGGTATCGCCATGCAGGCACATCTGCTGGCGGCAGGAAAATCCGTTGGCGATGATTTGGGCCTTGGGTTTATCGCGCAAGGCAGGCATCAGATCCCGTTCGGCCATGGCCGAGGCCATCTCGGCGTGTTCCGCCTCCAGACCGAAGCTTCCGGCCATGCCACAACAGCCGGCTTCGATCATCGAGAAATCGTGACCGGGGATGAGCTTGAGCACCCGGCGCATGGCTTTCATAGCCCCGACCGCTTTCTGATGGCAGTGGCCGTGTACCAGCGTTTCGGTTTCCTGCAGGGGGCGCAGAGGTAGACTCAGACGTTTGGCCATGCTCTCCCGCGCCAGGAATTCCTCGAACAGCAGGATCTTGTCGCCCACCGTCGCGACTGCGTCGCCAAGTCCCAGGGCTTGCCCATCTTCGCGCAGATTGACCACGCAGGATGCTTCCAACCCGACCACGGCCCGTCCGGCTTGCACATGCGGCAGGAGGACATCGACCAAGCGCCGGACTTCCGCACGGGCCTCATCCAACATCCCTTGAACCAGATAGGTGCGCCCGCAGCACAAAGGGCGAGTCGGTTCTGGATCGGAAGTCGCTGGCCTGGCTACTTGCACCGCATAGCCACCGGCCTGGAGCACCGCGAGGGTGGCTTCGGCAATCTCGGGTTCGAAATGATGGGTGAAGGTATCGACCAACAGCACCACTTCGGGCCGTCCATCGGCGGAAACGCCGGGCGACGGGGGCGATGCGTCGGGAAGGGTGAACGGCTTAGGGGCCGGCTCCGGGAGTTGTCGTTGGGCGCTGATGCCGATCCAGTGCTCGCTCAAGCGGGCCAACAGCGGACTGCGATTGCGCCAGCGAATCAGCGGCTTGAGCCAGGGTGATCGGTGCAACCAGCGCGGCATGTGGGCCAACAGCCGTTCGCGCAGCCGCACGCCTTCCCGTGCGACCTGCTGAGCCCGATATTCGACCTTGATCAAGGCCATATCGACATTGGCTTCGCACTCACGCTTGCAGCCCTTGCAGGATACGCACAGCTCCATGGCCTCGGTCAGGGTGGGATCGCACAGGGCTTCTTGCGTCAGGTCATTGGACAGAGCGGCTTTGAGCAACCTGACTCGTCCACCAGTGGACAGGTTGGGATTGCCGCTGACCTGGAAGCTGGGGCACATGACTTGCTTGCCGGCAGTCTCGCATTGGCGACTGTTGATGCAGACCGCCACAGCCTTGGCGAAGTGGCCGCCGTGCTTGGGAATGTCGGCATAGGCATCACCCATGCCTGCATCCTGGTAGGCCGACCAGTCGAGAAAGGTTTTCATGCCGCATCCTCCGGGGCGCTGTGAGGACGATGGGGTAGGATGGCAAGGCGGTCGCAGTGGCGCATGATTCGGGTCCAGTGGCATCGGGAACGCATTGATTCATGCAAGTGATGAACCATCGCGGCAACTGGTTTTTGGGGGTGCTGTGGGGATTCTGAGGATTGTGCTGGGAAGTGATAGTTAGATGATGATATATTTTCGCATCATAATTTGTCTTTCTGGTTTGCCCCGCTTCATCCGAGTAAACTGATCCGGGTATCGTCAAGCTATATCGCTATCCCATCATCAAGACATGTGAAATTGGCGCGCTCCCCTACCCAAGCCATCAGGAACGAACTTGTCCGAAGCTGATCCTCCTTCTCTGGCCGACCTGCAGCGACAACTGACCGATTTGCAGACGGCATTGCAAACGGCCATCGAAGCGACTCGGGCGATCGCGCACCTCGTTCGACAGAATCCACGCGCAGGAGCGCTCCTGGCCCACCAGAATTCGCGCATGGGGACTTTCGGCGACTACATGGCCGGCCAGCTCTTCACCTTGACCGGCATGGACAACGACGTTCGGCGCTGGATGGAGCGCCTGGGCGAGAACCGCCCGCCGCGTTGATAGGGTTGCGTCCGTCAAGCGCAACCCGAATCGCCGCGTCAGGGAACATTCCCGCCCATCGCCGATCCATCATCGATAGTCTTCACGCACAGCTCGCATATCCTTGGAAGTGACCCTCATGACAGCTGACTCGCTGGATGACCTAAAAGAAACGATCGATCATCGCGCCGACCAGATCCTCGACGCCGGTGGAACTGATATCACCGTAGCCATCTGTGGCTGGCGATCCGATCGGAAGATCGTGGTCCTGGAATGGTTCGATGGCGATGACCTCCAACGCGAGATCATCGGCCATATCTCGTCGCCGCCGACCGAGACGGCTTCCGCATAATGTAAGGATGAACGTTCGATGCAACCCGTTTTGAAATCCGCCAAGTTGGCCAATGTCTGCTACGACATCCGCGGACCGGTCCTGGCCCACGCCAAGCAGATGGAAGATGAAGGGCAGCGGATCACCAAACTCAATATCGGCAATCCAGCTCCGTTTGGCTTCCTGGCTCCGGACGAACTGGTGCAGGATGTAATCTATAACCTGCCGAATGCCTCCGGTTATTGCGACTCGAAGGGCTTGTTCGCCGCGCGCAAAGCCATCATGCACTATACCCAGCAGAAGCAGATTCGCGGGGTGCAGGTCGAGGACATCTACATCGGCAACGGCGTCTCCGAACTGATCGTCATGGTCCTGCAGGCGCTGCTGGACAACGGCGACGAAGTGTTGATCCCGGCCCCGGACTACCCGCTGTGGACGGCGGCGGTCAGCTTGTCCGGCGGCATCCCGCGCCATTATCACTGCGATGAACAATCCGACTGGCTGCCGGATCTGGATGACATCCGCGGCAAGATCACGCCCCATACCCGTGCCATCGTCCTCATCAATCCCAACAATCCCACCGGCGCGCTGTATCCGGTCGAGCTGCTGCAGGCCATCGTGGAGATCGCCCGCCAGCATCAGCTCATCATCTACGCCGACGAAATCTACGACAAGATTCTCTACGATGGCGCTCAGCACACCTCGATCGCCTCACTGGCGGACGATGTGCTGTGCCTGACCTTCAACGGGCTGTCGAAAAACTATCGGGCCTGCGGCTACCGGGCCGGCTGGGTCGTGGTGTCGGGCGAAAAAAGCCACGCCCAGGATTACATCGAGGGACTCAACATTCTGGCTTCGATGCGGCTGTGCGCCAACGTGCCGGCCCAGCACGCCATCCAGACCGCGCTCGGCGGTCACCAGAGCATCCACGATCTGGTGCTTCCGACCGGACGGCTGGGCAAACAGCGCAACCTGGCATTCGAACTGCTGACGGCGATTCCGGGAGTCAGTTGCGTCAAACCACAGGCTGCCCTGTATCTGTTCCCCCGGCTCGATCCGCGCTACTACCCGATCGCCGACGACCAGCAGTTCGTACTCGAACTGTTGCTGGAGGAAAAGGTGCTGCTGGTACAGGGCACCGGCTTCAACTGGCCCCACCCCGACCATCTACGCATCGTGTTCCTACCCCACGAGGACGATCTCACCGATGCGATCGGGCGTTTCGCCCGCTTCCTGGAGCGCTATCGCACCCGTCACAGCATGTGAGGCAATCGCACCGCCTCCAACCCTCCATGGGCTGGAGGCGGTACCGGGTCAAGCTCGCGCTGCGTCCTGACCCACCCAATAATCCAGCCCCTGGGCATTGAGTTCGATATCGAGGCGCAACACCTCACGCCACTGCTCCGCCGGCAAGCGCCAACCTTGCCGCTCCGCCTCGGCCTCCATCAGCGCCCACAACCCCGCCAGAATTCGCGTCTCCCGCTCCGGCCCGCTGTGGCGCTCGCGCTCGGCGAGATCGACATAGGCATCGATCAGTCGATGCAGGTCGCCGGCCAGCCGCGGGACATCCTCGACCCGAGAAAAATGGGTCAGATACAGCGCATCCGGTTGGTGGCCCACGATGCGGTTCACCGAGGCATGCATGACCTCCGGCTCAAACTGGGTCGGCGTACTGGTGGGAATGACCGACGGCCGCCCATCCACGTCCAGCTCGCGGAACGACAGCCCGAAGATATCGCCGGTGAACAGGCAGCCACTGCGGCTATCGAGCAGGCTCAGATGGTGACGGGCGTGGCCGGGCGTATCCAGACAGGTCAAGGTTCGACCGGCCAGCTCAAACTGGAAACCATCATCGGCGCTGAGAATCCGTTCGATCGGCACCGGTACCAACTCGCCGTACATGCGATGGGCTTCCTCCACGCCGTACACCGCCTGCACCGCAGCAAACAGCTTGGTAGGATCGGCCATATGCCGCAATCCACGCGGATGCACCACCAGACGCGCATTCGGAAACGCCGCCATCATCGCCCCGGCTCCACCGGCATGATCCAGGTGCACATGGGTCAACACGACGTAATCGACGCTGGCCGGCATCAACTCCAAAGTCCGCAAGGCATCCAGCACCCGCGGTAAACAGGCATTGCTGGCGGTATCCACCACGGCGACCCGGCCATTCTCGACGATCAGATGAATGGCCGCCAGGCCAGGTCGGAGATAGCCGGCATCCACCGCATGGATGCCGTGTTCATAGCGCAACAGATCGACCATGAAAATCCTCGTCAATTTTTATGAGAAAACAGGAAAATTGCGGCTTCCGAACCGCTTCGCAAACGATTGGGCAAAGCGCGACTAGGGTCGCAACTCTCTCGGCCAGACGGCCGGCCTAGGAAAGTGGGAAGTTTACTCGAATCCGCAAACCCGGACCGTCTGTGGGTTCACCCAAGCACACGCGGGCGCGATGACGGTCGGCTACCTGTTTGACGATAGCCAAGCCCAATCCACTGCCGGGGGCGGTGGTTCCACTGCCGCGATAGAAGCGATCGAACACTCGCTCCCGCTCCGTCACTGGAATGCCTGGGCCGGTATCGCGCACTTCCAGCACCGCTGCCCCGCTCGCCTGGCGCACAGCGACATCCACCTGTCCTCCAGCGGGGGTATAGCGCAGGGCGTTGTCGACCAGATTACCGAACAGCGCGCGCAATTCGATCGGGTCGCCGGCCACGGTGACGGCGTCGCCCGGCAGCAGGCCGATATCAATCCCACGCGCATCGGCGATGGCAGCCTGTTCGGCGATCACGGTCTTGGCCAGAGCCAGCAAATCCACTGGTTCGACCCGGGCGGCGCTGGGCGCGGCGTCCAGACGGGCCATGGCCAGCAATTGTTCGACTAGATGGGAGGCGCGTTCCAGACCAGTGCGCAAATCGCGCAGCGCCTCGGCCCGTTGTTCGGCATCGGGGGCCTGTTGCGCCCATTCGGCCTGCAAGCGTACGGCGGTCAACGGCGTGCGCAGTTCGTGGGCGGCGTCGGCAATGAACTGGCGCTGGGTGTCGAACAGGTGCGCCAGCCGGCCCAATAGATCGTTCAAGGCCCGAACCAGCGGGGTGATTTCCGCCGGCAGGCGTTCGGTTGCGACCGGCTCCAGCGCTCCAGTGCGGCGACGCTGGATATCGGCGGCGATCCGGTCCAACGGCCGCAGGCCGGCGCCGACGCCGAACCACACCACCAAACCCATGCCAGGCAGCAACAGCAGAAACGGCGCCATATTGCGCAGAGCGATATCGGCGCTCATCCGCGACCGCACCCGCAACGGTTGCGCCACCTGCACCACCCGCTCGCCGGCTTGCAAGGCGAACAGCCGCCAACGTTCATTCTGCCACTGCAGATCGGTGAAGCCAGTCTGGGTGGCGAAAGGCAGCTCCTGTTGCCGACGCGACACGTACAACAACCCTCTAGCCCGATCCCAGATCTGGATCAGCAAATCGCTTTCGCTGTCCTCGCTAGCCAGGGCCAAGGTCAGCAGATTCTGGTTGCGCAACGCCAAGGCCGCCTGCTGTAGCTGGTAGTCGAACAGATCGTTGATTTCGACGCGGGCCTGGCGGTAGGTCGCATAACCGGAAGCGGTCAGCACCAGAAGCAGACCGGCGAGCAGGCCAACGAGCAGACGTCGGCGGATGGAACTCATGCGGATGATGTCCTGGAACCGCCAGCCGGTTCCGCACCGGGTGGGCCGTGAGACAAGGCAGCCGACCGCCAGCACGGCCAGCCGCAAGGATCACCGTGTCGTGGTCCGCAAGCGGCGAATCGCCGCCAACCATTCATAGGCCAGCTGCTGCCGCTCCCGCTGGGGTCGGGATCGCGCCGTCGCGGCGAAATAGGCGCGCATGGCTTCCAGCGCCGCCTGGGTCTTTTCCTGGGCGGCGACACTCGCGGGGGACTGATATTGATACATCATGACGGCTCTCCTCGCTCGAGAGTAGAATTTCAGTGAATCTCGATAGTTGCGCCTTCCGCAAGACCTTAGGCATCCTTGTCCAAGCGCTCCAGGAAATCGCGGATGAACCGCCGGACTTCCCTGGAAGCTGTGGTGTCTCTCTCCTGGCAGGCATCGATGAACGCATCGCGCAACCCCGCCTCGATTCGAACCACCAACTTCACGTCTTCATTTTGGTCCGACTTATCGGACTTCTGCTTTTTTCTTTTACCCATGCAATAGGTTACGATCTTGTATATACGGTATTAATACATAGTATATATCTCGCTGCATGTCAATATTTTCGTCCTGGACGAACGATCGATCCACTTGGACCAGGCCCACGAAAAAGGGGGATCGCCCCTTCGGACGATCCCCCTTCGGACTGCAGACGCGTATTTAGCCCGGCTGTTTGCCGTTGTCGGGAATTTCCACCGCCAGATACATCGCGCCCTTGTCGCGCTTCACCAGCAAGGGCACCCGCTTGCCGCGCGGCAACTCCCGCACCAGCTGCCGCAGGTGCGCCGCATCCTTGATCTTTTGATTGTTCAGGCTGACCAGAACATCGCCCGGCCGCACGCCCGCTTCGGACGCAACGCCCGGACCTACCTGCCGCACTAGCACGCCGCCGTCGACCCCCGCCTTGCCCAGCTGATCCGGTGGCAGATCGGCCACCATCACATTCAAGCGCGGACCATCGTCGGCGGGAGCGCCGTTCGCGGCCAGCTCGTTCTGATCCTTGCTCGGCAGCTGACCCAGGGTGACGGCAATGTCCTGCTGGCGGCCATCGCGGATCACGGTCAGGGTGCGATTGCTACCCGGTTTGGTCACGCCTACCAACGGCGGCAGATCGGCGCTGTCGTTCACCGGCTTGCCGGCATAGGCCACGATGATGTCGCCCGTTTTCAGGCCGGCCTTGGCCGCCGGACTGTCGGTGCTCACATCGGCCACCAGCGCGCCGCGCGGCTGCTCCAGATTGAAGGAACGGGCCAGATCCTGGGTCACTTCCTGCAGACTCACCCCCAACCAGCCACGGGTCACATGACCATCGGCCTTGAGCTGGGCCACCACATCCATCGCCACATTGGCCGGAATGGCGAACGACAAGCCCATGTAACCGCCGCTGCGGCTGAAGATCTGGGAATTGATCCCGACCACCTTGCCGGTTAGATCGAACAGCGGTCCGCCGGAATTGCCGGGGTTGATCGGCACGTCGGTCTGGATGAATGGCACGTAGGTGTCATTCGGCAGCGACCGACCCAACGCGCTGACGATGCCCTTGGTGGCGGTGCGCTCCAGTCCGAACGGTGCGCCGATGGCGAACACCCACTGGCCGACTTTGAGGTTTTCGGCGTCGCCGATGGTCACGGTCGGCAAGCCGCTGGCGTCGATCTTCAACAGAGCGATATCGGATTGCGGATCGCTGCCGATCACCTTGGCCTGGAATTCGCGCTTGTCGTTCAGTTTGACGGTGATCTTGTCGGCGTCTTCGACCACATGATGATTGGTGATGACGTAGCCATCGGAGGAAACGATGAAGCCGGAACCCAGACCGTGGCTGGGCATGTTCCGACCGCCCGGCGGTATCGGCGCGCGCTTGAACAGTTCGCCGAACGGGTTATTGTCGTCATCCTGATCCGGAACGTTGCCCATGGCCATCGCCGGCTGACCTTTGCCGGTCACGGTCACGTTCACCACCGCCGCGGCGTTTTGCTGGACCAGGGCGCTGAAGTCGGGCACGGTCATGTCGACTCGGACCTGGGGCGTCGCATCGACCGCCAGCGCCGGCGACATGACGCCCGTCGCCAGTAGCGTGCTACCGGCGACCATCGCTACAGCCATCGTGAGTGTCTTGAGCTTGCTGGGAACCTGCATGGTCGTCATCTCTCTTGCAACATCAATGTCTCATGGAGACCGGACCCGTTCCGGTCTCTCGTTGCAGGCCATTGTTCCAGGCAATTCTTAAGATGACCTTAAGGACCGTGGAGACTCGTCATACGGCGGCATGACCAAGCCCATCCCGTTCATGGCTCGATGATCGCAATGTCCATGTTTTAGGCATTATTATTGCCATATAAGCAATCCATTAAAAGTGATCATTCATCATTGGATGGAGCTTTCACCCTGGCAAGGCTACACCTAAGCGACAACTCAGCTATCCTATAGATCACGACGCTGCCCATCGTCCGGCTCGATCCCCCGATCAGCGTCAACCCCCGCGCCGAACACGATGCCCTGCAACCATCGACGCATGCGCACGACTGATTCGATCAACGGCAAATACGGATGTCAGCTGACCATCTGCCTGTGAGTAGCGACGTCAAATCCTTGAATCAGTGGATAGGGCGCGGGTACTTTCGCGCCGCGTTGCTTCCGGTGCTGCTAGCGATCCTGACGCTCATCGTCGGCTGGTCGATCGCTGACCATCTGGCCATCCAGGAAAGCCTCGTGACGGCCCGCGTCGCCGCCAGCGACGAGCTGCGCCAAATCGCCCAGCGCGAATCGGCGGTAATCCAGCAGCAGCTGACGGCCATCGCCCAAGTTGCCGAGCTGCTCCGCCGCCAGGCCGCCCGCATGCTGGCCACACCGTTCGATCCCGGATCGGACGAGCGGAGCCGCTATGTCTATTCGCCCGAAGGCGTGTACTACACCCTGCGCGACAACGGCGGCAGCGCGCTGTTCTACAGCGGCATCGTAACGGTCGGACCGGAGCAGCGCGAAAAAGCCTGGCGGACCGCCGGGCTGGACCCGCTGATGCGAGATATCCAGCAGACCGACCCGGCGGTGGCGCGGGTCGATTTCAATGCCTTCGATTCGCTCAGTCGCAGTTACCCGTACTTCGAGGCGTTGAGCCAGTATGCGCCCCGCATGAACATCCCCAACTACGACTTCTACTATCCAGCGGACGCCGCCCACAACCCCAGCCGCGCGGTCGTGTGGACCGATGTCTCTCTGGGCCCGGCCGGACGGGGCTGGATGGTGTTCTGCCTCGCGCCGGTCTACCGCGACGATTTCCTCGAAGGCGTGGTCGGCCTGCATGTCAGGCTGGACGCCATCACCGCCGCTCTGCCGAAACTCACGACGCCCTGGAGTGGTTATGGCATGCTGATTGGCCGAACCGGCGCGCTGCTGGCCTTGCCGCAAGCCGGCGAGGAAGACTGGCGCTTGCCGGGGTCGATCCGCCATGCCTACAGCGAACTGATCCGTCAGGACGGTTTCCGGCAGGAGGAATTCAACCTCTATCGACGGGCGGAGTTTGCCCCGCTGCGCGATCAGGCCGACGGCGCAGCCACCGTGGATTTCAATGGCGCGCAACTGGCAGCCTGGGTCACCATTCCCGAAACCGGCTGGAAGCTGGTGGTGCTGACGCGGGAGGCTGCGATCGACGCCCAGACCATGGCCCTCAGCCGTCCGTTCAGCGCCAACGCTACTTGGCTGCTGGGCGGTCTGGGGCTGTTCTCGATTCTCTTCGCGCTCATTCTGCGCCAACGCGCCCGCGCCATGGCCCGTCTCATCGCCGATCCGCTGGCGACGATCGACGCCATGCTCGAACGGATCGGCCGGGGCGACTTCCCGCAGGAAGCGCCGCCGCTGCGGGTGCGCGAACTGCAACGAAGTATGGCCAGGCTGATCGCCATGAGTCAGCAGCTCGGCGCGATCAATCAGGGGCTGCGACAAAGCCAACAGGACACCGAGGCTGCCAATCAGGGTCTGCGGCAAAGCCAGCAGGAAGCCGAACAGACCCGCGATGCTGCGCTGGCTGCGTCACAGCTCAAGTCGGGCTTCCTGGCGGCGGCCAGTCATGAGATCCGCACCCCGATGAACGGCATTCTGGGCATGCTCGACCTGCTGCTGGATACCCCACTGGAAGCCCAGCAACGGGAATTCGCCCAGGCCGGGCGCGAATCCGGCCAGGCCCTGCTGCACATCATCAACGACATCCTCGACTTTTCCAAGATCGAAGCCGGCAAGATCACCCTGATGTCGACCCTCTTTTCCCCCTTGACCCTGATCGGGGGCATCGCCAATGTGCTGGCGCCCAAGGCCCACGAGAAGCAACTGGAATTGATGACCTTCGTGGCGCCACACGTGCCACGCATGGTCAGCGGCGACGAGGGACGCCTGCGGCAGATCCTGCTGAATCTGCTGGGCAATGCGGTCAAGTTCACCGAGCATGGGGAAATCACGGTGCGCTGCGAACTGGAGCGCCAAACCGGGCGTCACGCCTGGCTGCGCTTCGCGGTGACCGACACTGGCATCGGTATCGGCCCCGAGGCGCGCAAGCGGCTGTTCCAGCCCTTCACCCAGCTGGACGAATCGGCCAAGCGCCGCTTCGGCGGCACCGGCCTGGGTTTGAGCATCAGCAAGCGGTTGATCGAACTGATGGGCGGCGAAATCGGCCTGGACAGCCAGGAAGGCGTCGGCTCCACCTTCTGGTTCGTAGCCCCGCTCGAAGTGGTCGAGTTCAAGTCGGATCACTCGACCCTGGTGCGGGAGCATGGCGGCTCGCGCATCCTGGTGGTGGAGAACAGCGCTCCCATCCGGGAGCTGCTCTGTACCTATCTCCAGGCTTGGCGGATGCAGCCGACCGTGGCGACCACGGCTGCCGAGGCACTGGATTGGCTGAGCCAAGCCGAGGACGAACCCTTCAAGACGATGATCGTCGGCCTGGATCCGGCTGGCGACGAATGCCAGCGACTACTGACCGGGCTAGCGCAAAACCCAGCCTCGGCCGCCATCCCGCGCCTGCTGCTGGCCGATCTCAACCAGAAGGATCTGAGCGCCCGCGCCAAGGCGCTGGGATTCAGCGCCTACCTGACCAAGCCGATCAATCAATCGCGCTTGTTCGACCTGCTGGTCAAGCTGTCCGATCGCGTTCCGGCGCCGGGCGTCGCACCGCCGGAGAAACCGGCCGCCGCCGTCGAACCCGTATCCATCGCCAGCGGCAGCATGATCCTGTTGGCCGAAGACAATCCCATCAACCAAAAACTGGCGCTCAACCAGTTGCGCAAGCTAGGCTACACTGCCGAAATAGCCGAGAATGGCCAGATAGCGGTCGAAAAGGCGCTGGCCCAGCATTACCCGCTCATCCTGATGGACGTACAGATGCCGGTCATGGACGGAATCGAGGCGACGCGGCGCATTCGAGCCGCGCAGGCCAACAGTGGCAGGCGTTCGGTGATCGTGGCCATGACCGCCAACGCCATGGAAGGCGATCGCGAGTCGTTCCTGGCCGAGGGCATGGACGACTATCAGAGCAAGCCCTACGGACTGGAGCACCTGCGGGCGCTGTTGCGCAAGTGGCTGGGAGAGCCGCCAGCGCGATGAAAACGACATGGCCAGGGATATTCGCGCGCGGCGATTTCGCTTCGCCAGGGTTGGTCTGTCCGCCAACGCCAATGGAGACTATCCGCATGCCCCACAGCGATCTTGATCTGCTGTTGCTGATCGATGACGACGTGATCGCCGAACTGCGGGATATCCTGCAAGAGGAATTCGGCGATCTGGTCCAGGATTTCGTCGACGATGTGCCGATCCAGCTGGAGTTGATGCAAACCGCGCTCGACCAAGGCAACGCCGACGGTCTCTACCGCCTCGCCCACAAGCTCAAGTCCAGTTGCGGCAGCCTCGGCGCGCCGCGTCTGGCCGAACTCGTCCGCCAACTGGAACAGGCCGGCCGGCAGGCAACCCTGGACAGCGCCGCCACGCTGCTGGCGCAGGCGCAGGCGACAGCCGATGACACCGTAGCTGGACTGCGCGTCATCCTGCAGGCCGCACCGCCGGGCGATCGGGCCGGCCAGGACTGATGGCAGGCGGAGCACCGACGCATGAGCACTGAGCGGATGCCGATCCTGGTGGCCGACGACGACGCCAACGTCCTGCGGATCATCGCTGCGATGCTGCGACGCTGGGATTACGACGTCATCCTGGCCCGCGACGGGCTGGAAGCCTGGGAAATCCTGCAGCGCCAGGACATCCGCTTCGTCATCAGCGACTGGATGATGCCGGGCCTGACCGGACCGGAGTTGTGCCGGCAGATCCGCGCCGTCAGCTTCGCCAAGTACGTCTACCTGATCTTGTTGACCGGCCGCGAGGACAAGCTGTCGCTGGTCGAGGGGATGGAAGCCGGGGCCGACGACTTCCTGGTCAAGCCGGTCCATCGCGAGGAATTGCGGGTACGGATCCGCGCCGGCGAACGCATCCTGCAGCTGGAGTGGCAGCTGGAAGAGCGCAACCGCCATCTGAGCGAGATCAACCAAACCCTGTCCGACGCCTACGCCACCATTCGCCACGACCTGGAATCGGCGGCGGTCATGCAAAAGGCGCTGTTGCCGTCGCCGCTGCGCCTGCCGGGAGTGGCGGTGGACTGGTTGTTCCAGCCCAGCGCCTTCGTGGCGGGCGACATGTTCGACTATTTCGTCCTCGGCCAGCGCCAGCTGAGTTTCTATCAACTGGACGTGGCTGGTCACGGCGTGCCGGCGGCGCTGCTATCCTTCACCCTGCATCAGGTGCTGGCGCGAGGCGCCGAGGAACAACGCCTGAGCCAGCCGCAGTCCGATCAGGAAGCCATGGTCATGCTGCCGCAGATGGTGGCGGCGCTGAATCGGCGCTTCCAGTCCGGCATCGACCCGCTGCTCTACTTCACCTTGATCTACGGTCATCTGGATTGCCAGACCGGGCAGGTGATCCTGACCCAGGCCGGTCATCCTCGGCCGATCTGGCTACATCGGGCCGAGCAGCGCAGCGAACTGATGGGCGGCGGCGGCTTTCCGGTGGGGATGCTGCCCGAGCTCGAATACGACGCGATCGCCTTCGATCTAGCCCCCGGCGACCGACTGTTCCTGTACTCGGATGGCGTCACCGAATGCGCCAATCCACACGGCGAGGCGTTTTCCGAAGAGCGCCTGCTGCGGCTGCTGGAAGAAACCGCCGGTCTGTCGATCGCCGCAGTCGCCGCGCAGCTCGGCCAGACCCTGCGAGAATGGAAGGGCGACGACCAACATCAGGACGACATCACCCTGCTGATCCTGGAACGCGAGCATCAGCCATGACCCGCGTCATTCGCCTGGAAATCGACAGCCGGCCGGAATGCATCGAATTGCTGAGCGACGCACTGTGCGGCGTCTGCCGACGGCTGCCTGCCACCGAGATCGATCGCATCAACCTGGCCATGGTGGAAGCCGTCAACAATGCGGTCGAACACGCCTATCGCGGCGAGCCGGGCCATCCGGTCTGGGTGGAACTCGAACTGGCTTCGGACCACCTCCGCGTGCGGGTGTGCGATCGCGGCCAACCCATGGACCCGCACCATCTGGAAGCGGAACTGATCGAGCCCGATCCGGCCGATCCGGCCACCTGGAGCATGCGCAGCCGGGGCCTGTTCATCATCCGCAACTGCATGGATGAGGTGCGGTACGAGACGCGCGATGGCGTGAACATCCTGGCCATGAACCGGCGACTGGCGAACGACCCATCGGCCTAGGCCCCGTCCATCCGGGGTTTTCATCGGCACCACTGAGAGCACTTTCCATGATCTTGACGCATCGCAATCACCATGGCATCGACATCATCGCCTTGTCGGGACGGCTGGTCATCGCCGACGTGCCCGAGGTCCGCCAGAAGTTGCTGGCGACGGTCGAACAGGGCAACGGCAAGCTGATCCTGGATCTGGCCGAAGTCAACTTCATGGATTCCAGCGGCCTGTCGGTGCTGGTGTCGGCGTTCAAGGCCGCGCGCGCCAAGAATGGCGATGTCGCCCTGCTGCATCTGAATCCCACCGTGCGCTCCCTGATCGAATTGACTCGCCTGCAGCAGATCTTCGCCATCTTCGACGACGAAGCGGCGGCGCTGACCCGGTTGTCGAGCTGAAACGCGCGGCGGGCGCACGGATGAAGCGGAGGGCGACGCTGGCGCTGATGCTGATGCTGATGCTGATGCTGGCGGGGTGCGCTGCGCCCAAGACCGTAGCGCCCGACGCCAAGCCCGCAACTCAGGAAGCGCCGACGCAGTTCGAGATTCCCGAAAAGCGAGCCACCTTCTCCAGCGACGCCCTGGTGCGCGAATTCGAGTCCGAGACCCCCAAGCAGTACCTGATCGGGCCAGGCGACAAGATCACCGTCATCGTGGCCGGGCGACCCGAACTGTCCGGTCAGCACACCGTCGGCCCCGACGGCAACATCACCCTGCCGTTCGCCGGCACAGTCAGCATCCTCGACACCAACCGCGATCAGGCCGCCGACATCATCAAACACGCCCTGTCCACCTACTATCTGTCGATCTACGTCACGGTGCGGATCGACGAATACACCAGCAACCGGGTGGTGGTGCTGGGGCGGGTCGAGCATCCCGGCGTGGTGCATTTCGAGAACAACCCCACTTTGGTCGAAGTGCTGGCGCGGGCCGGCGGTTTCCCGATCCTGCGGCCGGAGCAGGTATTGACCCGCTGCGCGGTGCTGCGCGGCGACAAGATTCTGTGGCTGGACCTCAAACGCCTGTTGAACGGCGATCTGTCCCTGAACATCCCGCTCAAGCGCAACGACACCGTCTACATCCCCGACGCCTACGACACCTCGGTCTACGTACTGGGCGAGGTCAACAAGCCCGGCGTCTACCGACTGACGCCGAAGATGTCGTTCCTGGACGCCCTGGGCCAGGCCGGCGGACCGTCCATCCGGGCTGACACCGGCCAGATTCGCATCATCCGTCCCAGTCAGGGTCTGAACCAGCAAGTCGCGCTGGACGACGTGCTGGCCCCGGATCGCACCTTGAATGTCGCGCTGGAAGAAGGCGATGTGGTGTACGTGCCGCGCAGCGGCATCGCCACGGTCGGGTTCTGGCTCAGCCAGATCAATCCCTTCACCCTCCTGCTCAGCATCCAGGCCGTCGCAGCCAACGTGGGCAATTGACGGTGACAGAGCCAGCCCCGGCGCAACCCCTGCCGCCCAGCGGCGTCTTCATGCCGCTGGTCAGTCTGCGTCGGCACAAGTGGCTGGCGCTGTTTCTGATGGTGACGGTCGCGACCGGCGGGGCTACGCTGGCCTGGCTCAAGAAGAAACGGGTCTACGAGGTGGAAGCCACGGTCTATGTCGCGCCGCGTTTCGCCAAGGTCCTGAAAAGCGACCAGGAGCTGGAATTCCAGTCCAATTCCCAGTATCTGCAGTACGTCGAACAGCAGGTTCGCAACATCGGCCGCTACGACATCGCGCTGGAGGCTCTGCGCCAGCTGGGCGCGTATCGGACCCTCTGGCAACCGCCGGGTGTTAGCGAGCATCAGGCGGCCCTGCGCCTGAAACGCGCCATCGCCGCCCACGCCGTCAAGAACACCTATCTGATCGCCGTGGCCCTCGACGGCGGCCAGGCTGCCGGCCTGGCGGAAACGCTCAACACCTTTTTGCGGGTCTACCTGGAAGTCGCCAAGAAGGAAGACTTGTACGCCAGCGACGAGCGGCTGGCCAATCTGCGGACCCGCCAGAGCGAGCTGACTCAGGAAGCGGAGGAAAAAGCCCGCCGCCGCGCCGAACTGGCCGAGCAACTGAGCATCGCCACCTTCGACGAAGGCGCGCAGAACAACCCCTACGAGCGCCTGCTGCAGGAAAACGGCGTCGCCTTGAATGCCGCCCAGCGCAAACTGGCCGAAGCCCAGGCCGCGTTCGATGTCTACAATCCGGCCAAGGGGCCGACCTCGAAAGCGGCGCTGGATGCGGCGGTGGCACAGATCGTGGCTAACGACAGCGGCCTCAACAGCCTCAAATACCACCTGTGGGCCAAACGGGGCGATCTGCTCAACGAGATCAGCGGCCTGTCGCCACAGCACCCGCTGCGCGCCGTGGCCGAGCGCAAGCTGCAGGATCTGAACGAGGATGTCCGGGTCTACGCCGAAAACCTGACCAACAACACCCGCACCCAGTTGCTGGAGCAGCGTCGGACCGCCTTGCGCGAGGCCCAGCAGGTTGAGCAAACCTTAGCCACCGACTTGCGCAAGACCCAGGAGCGCGCCAACGGCTTCATCGGCAGCTACAATGAAGGTTTGGCTCTGAGCCAGGATCTCAAGCGCATACGCACGCAGCTGGACGCGGTGAACGAGCGCATCGATTTCCTGACCCTGGAAGCCGAAGCGCCGGGCTTCCTGCGCCTGCAGTCGATGGCCCTACCGCCGGAATACCCGATCAGCGGACCCAAGGCCATGATGGCGGTGGCCGTGGCAGCTGGCCTGGTTCTGGGCCTGATCGCACCGATCGGCTTGGATCTGCTGGACCGACGCATCAAGACCGCGGCCCAAGTGCATCGTCTGCTCGGTTTCGCCCCGGTGGTCGCCCTGCTCGACAAGCAGGCGGCGGAAAACCGACTGGTCTCGAGCAATCAGCTGCGCCGGCTGATGCTGACCCTGAGCCGAGAGAGACGCCAGAACGGCGCCTGCCGAATCGCCCTGACTGCGGTCCGGGCCGGCAGCGGAGTCACCGATCTGATCCTGGATCTGGCGCGGGAATTCGCGCTCGATGGCCTGCGGGTGATCGCGGTCGAAGCCAACGCCCTGAAACCGGATGATCGCTACCTGTCGAGTCCGCTGGCTCCGGGCCTGATCGATCTGTTGAACGGTGCGGTCGATCTCGATCAGGTGATCGTGCCAGCGCAGGGCCTGCTGCCGGACCGCATTCCGGTCGGACTCGCCCTGCAATGCCATCTGCCGTTCTACGATCGCTTTCCACCCACCCTGGACCCGCTGCTGGAACGCTACGACGTGATTCTGCTGGATACGCCGCCGGTGCTGCTGTCGGCCGACACCGAGTTCCTGGCCCGCTATGCCGACGTCATGCTGCTGCTGGTCGGAGCCGGGATGACCCTGCCCGGCGAGTTGCAACGGGCAGCCCGCCTGCTGGAGAAGGCCGATCCCCGAGTATTCGGGGTCATCGTCAATCGCTTGCAGGTTTATCCGGGGGGTGGTTACTACGCCGATACGGTCAAGAAATACCAGGAGAGCGAAGCCGCCGCCCGCCGCCTGCTCCAGGCCCAGCTGGATGAACTTCGGAGCGGAGCGGAACCGGCCTCCAACGCGACAGCAGCTTCGCCATCGCCCGGGCGACGGTTCTGGCGCTGGCCCAAGCGCCCACCGGCTCCCCCCGCCGCCAGCGCCTGATCACCAATCCCACCACTCCGTCGAAAACCTAACGATATCGCCATGACCATTCCCCTGGTTTACGCCCTGCACAGCGGCAATCTGTACGGCACCGAGCGGATGGCGCTGGCCACCCTGGCAGGTCTGCGCCAACATTTCGAGCCGGTGTTGCTGGCGCCACCCGGTCCGGCACTGGTGGAAGCCGCTCGGCTGGGCATTCCCGGTGCGTCGTTCGCTCATCCCCGCCAATTCGCCCAGCGTCTGCGGCCATGGTTGGCCCAGCATCGCCGCGTGGCCTTCGTCGCCACCGGCGTCGCCCATTCGCTGATCTTTCTGGCTCTGAACGCCTGGTACCGGCGCAAGGCGGTCCATCTCCACCTGGTGCACGGTGGGACCGACGAGCGCTTGAGCTATGGCCGCAAGCGGCTGCTCAATCCCACCGCGGTCAAGCTGGTGGCGGTGTCCGGCTTCGTGCGCGAGCGGCTCATCGCCCACGGGGTCACGCCGGCCAAGATCACGGTGATCGAGAATTTCCTGACCGATGAGCGGGTGGACAGCGCCCCACGTCGCCCGGCGTTCACCGCCGCCGGGATTCGCAACATCGTCGTCATTTCGCGGATCGATCCGATCAAGCGGGTCGATTTGCTGCTGGATGCGCTGGACCGTGCGCCGGATCTGGCTGAACTCTCGTTTCGGATTCTGGGTTCGGGCTGGGAATTGGACAAGCTGCGCGCCCGCGCCGCCGAGCGTCATCCCCATGTCCATTTTCTCGGTTTCACTGAAGCGGTGGCCGAAGAGCTGGCCGCCGCCGATCTGCTGCTACATCTGTGCCCGAGCGAACCGTTCGGGCTGGCGATCCTGGAGGCAATGGCAGCGGGTGTGCCGGTGCTGGTGCCGGACAGCGGCGGCGCGGCCTTGCTGGTGGAGGATGGGGTCTCGGGCGGTCGGTTCCGGGCGGACGACGCCGAGGCGCTGACGGCCCGGTTGCGGGAATTGCGCCAGGCACCGGCCGAAGTGCTGAATCGCTGGGTAGCAGGCGGCGATCGGGCGCTGGCTACCCGCTTTTCCCAAACCGAGCGGCTGGCCGATTACCAAGGTCTGCTGGCGGAGGTGGAGCATGATTGAATCAGGGTCCGCGCCCGCCGCCGTGGCGCAAACGCTGCCGATTCTGGCGGTGGTGATCATCGGTCGCAACGAAGGCGAGCGGCTGGTGCGCTGCCTGGAGTCGGTCCGAACCATGGCCGATCCGGGCGGACCGGTCGAAGTGATCTACGTCGATTCAGCCTCCACCGACGGCAGTCCGCAACGGGCGGCAGCGTTGGGCGCGCAGGTGCTGACGGTGCGGCCGGAACGACCGTCGGCGGCGCTGGGCCGCAATGCCGGCTGGCGGGCGGCGCAGGCGCCGTTCGTGCTGTTTCTGGACGGCGATACCATCCTGCATCCCCGCTTCGTGGTCGAGGCATTGCCCGAATTGCAGGATTCCACCATCGCCGTGGTCTGGGGTCATCGCCGGGAAATCCACCCGGAGGCATCCTGGTACAACCGGGCCTTGGATCTGGACTGGATCTATCCGCCGGGAATCACCGAATTCTGCGGCGGTGATGCCATCATGCGCCGGGCGGCTTTGAGCGAAGTGGATGGCTTCGACGCCGGCCTGATCGCTGGCGAGGAACCGGAACTGTGTCAGCGGCTGCGGGCGCGCGGTTATCGGATTCTGCATGTCGATCGGCCGATGACCGGGCACGATCTGGCGATGACCCAGTGGCGGCAATACTGGCGACGGGCGGTGCGGGCCGGTCATGCCTATGCCGAGATGGCGGCACGGTTTCGCGGCACGGCCACCCCGCTGTGGCAGGTCGATGCGCGGCGCAATCTGATCCGTGGCGGGATCTTGCTGCTGTCGCTGCTGCTGGCCATCGGCGGCGCGCTCTGCGGATCGCTGGCCATCCCCCTGCTGGTCGCCGCCGGCTGGCTGGCGCTGGCGCTGCGCACTGCCATCAAGGTCGGCTGGAAGAGTCGCGATCCCTGGACCCGATTTCTCTATGGCCTCCATTCCCACTTGCAACAGATCCCGATTCTGGTCGGACAGATGGGATATCACTGGGATCGCTGGCGCGGCCAGCGGCGCGGCCTGATTGAATACAAATGAGTCGAACACCAGTGCGTCGAGGCGGACCATGAGCGGATTGGCAAAACGGGTGCTGGTGGGTGTGCTGACCCCATGGGCCAAGCTGGCGGCGACGGTGGGCGAATCCTGGCGACGGGTCTGGGCGCATGCCCGACTGCGAGCCAGCATCGCCGGTCCGGTCGACCCGTCGGTGGTGATTCTGGGCGTGGCCGAGCTGCGCGGCACCGGCCGGGTCGAGCTGGGCCGTAACCTGTTTCTCTATCCTGGTCTGTATCTGGAAACTCAGGCGCAGGGCCGGATCGTCATCGGCGATGAGGTGGTGATGTCGCGTGGCGTGCATGTCGTCGCATTCACGGCCATCGAAATCGGCGCCGGCACCCTGATCGGCGAATACGCCAGCCTGCGCGACGCCAACCACCGTTTCGGCGACGGCCAAACGGTCCGCGACTCCGGGCACGATGCCGCGCCGATCCGGATCGGACGCAATGTATGGATCGGACGCGGGGTCATGGTGCTGCCGGGTGTGACCATCGGCGACGGCGCGGTGATCGGGGCGAATGCAGTGGTGACCCGCGACGTCGCGCCGGGCAGCGTGGTGGTCGGGATACCGGCGCGACCCGTGTCGAGTTCCCGCTAGCCAGCGGCGGGACTGATCCATGGCGAGCATCGTGGCGATCCCGGCGCTGCTCGCGCTCTATTTCGCGCTGACGCGCTCGCCCCAGTTCGCTTTTTTCAGCGTCTATCTGCCCACGCTGCTGTTGTTCCCGGACTACTACCGCTGGGTCCTGCCCGGCCTGCCCGATCCGACCGCCAACCAGGCAACGATCCTGGTGGTGTTCGCGGTCTTCGTCATCCGCGGCGCGCCCGGTTACCGCTTCAGCCCCTTCGATCTGGTGGTGTACGGTTTCGCCGGGGTGGTGGCCTATTCCGAATTTCGGGCTTCCGGCTACAACGATGCCCAGAATCTGATGTTCACCATGCTGGCCTCGATCGTCCTGCCCTACGTGCTGGCCAAGAGTCTGGTGGAGCCGCTGGGCGGGCGGGTGATCTTCGCCAAAAAGATCGTGGTCTGCTTGTTCATCGTCGCCCTCATCTGCCTGTACGAGGCGCGCTTCGGGGTCAATCCCTGGCAGAAGATCCTGAGCCCGTTCTTCCCCGGCCAGGGCCTCGGCTGGATCATCACCTTTCGCTGGGGCCTGGCCCGCACCGCCGGTCCCTATGGTCACGCCATCCTGGCCGGCATCATGATGGTGGCCGGTTACCGGATCCAGCGCTGGCTGGAATGGAGCGGCGCCTGGACCGAACCACACCATCCCTGGTTTCGGTGGCTGCCCTGGCCCAAGCTGAGCGAGGCGCAGATCTACACCCTGGGGATGCTGGGCGGCGCGCTCATCACCCTGGTCAAGGGACCCTGGCTGGCTGGCATCGTCGCGGCAGTGGTGGTGTTCGTCGGGCGGATGCGCAATCGCTGGATCGGCGTCGCCATCTTGCTGATCTTCCTGTTCGGGGTCTGTCTACCGGCCTTCATCGGCTTCTTGCAATGGGCCGGCGTGGGTCGGCAGCACGCCAAGTCCGATAACCAGGAAACCGCCGCCTATCGGCTGGAGCTGGTCACCAATTACATGGATATCGCCAAGAAACAGGCGGTGTGGGGCTGGGGTCTGACCAAATGGCCCAAGGTGCCGGGCCAGCCGTCGATCGACAATTACTATCTGCTGCTATTCCTGATGCACGGCCTGATCGCCCTGGCCCTGTTCCTGACCATTCTGCTAGGGATGATCGTGCGGCTGATCCAGCGGGCCATGACCCGGCCCAATCCGCAACCGCTGGGCAGTTCGCTGGCCTTCACCCTGGCCGGGATCTACGTCGTCTATCTGGTGTCGGTCGCCACGGTCTACATGGGCAACCAGACCGTGGCGCTGTTGTTCCTGATCACCGGCTGGGCCGAGGGTTATCTGCAAGCCGATCGGGAGCAGACGATGGAGACTGCACCGACCTCACCGGAGCCGGCAACGCGCTATCGTTTCCGGCGGATTCTGAGCTGAGGTTCGGCGCCGATCGCCTCATCGAGCATCATGACCCCATCGACGTGCAACTCCTTCCAGATGCGACACGTCTCATATGAACCACTACCATGCAGCCACGAAAACGCTATCCATGACATCGACCGTAAACATCGGGATTGAAAGCAGTGACGAGGCGTTTTCTCGCCTGGTATTCGACAACAGCTATGCGCGCGACTTGGCGGGCACCTACGCGCCCTGGAAACCGCAGGCTTGGCCGCAACCGCAGTTGGTGCGCTTGAACCAGGCGCTGGCCGAGGAACTAGGCTTACCGGCGGCGGCGCTGGCCACTCCGGCTGGCGTGGCTATCCTGGCCGGCAACACGGTGCCCGAGGGGGCGCAGCCCTTGGCGCAAGCCTATGCCGGTCATCAGTTCGGTCACCTGTCGCCGCAACTGGGCGACGGACGGGCGTTGTTGTTGGGCGAAGTGATCGACCGCCAGGGACGGCGGCGTGACATTGCCCTCAAAGGTTCGGGCCAGACCCCGTTCTCGCGCCGGGGTGATGGGCGGGCTGCGCTCGGACCGGTTCTGCGCGAGTATCTGGTGGCCGAGGCTATGCAGGCGCTGGGCATTCCCACCACGCAGGCGCTGGCTGCCGTCACCACCGGTGATATGGTGCAGCGCGAACAGCCACTGCCCGGCGCGGTGCTGGTCCGGGTGGCGTCCAGCCATATTCGGGTGGGCACTTTCGAATTCTTCGCCGTGCGCCAGGATTGGGATCTGCTGCGCCGCCTGATCGATTACACGATTGCGCGTCACGATCCGCAATGGATCGGCCATCCGGATCGCACGCTCGAATTGTTGCGCGGAGTGGCGCAACGTCAGGCTGAGCTGGTGGCGCAATGGATGGGGGTGGGGTTCATTCACGGAGTGATGAACACCGACAACATGGCCCTGTCCGGCGAGACCATCGATTACGGGCCTTGCGCCTTCATGGAAGGTTACGACCCGGCGACCGTGTTCAGCTCCATCGATACCTATGGCCGCTACGCCTATCGCAACCAACCCGGCATCGCCCAATGGAATCTGGCCCGGCTGGCCGATTGTCTGATTCCGCTGATCGACGACGACGGCGCGCGGGCGGTTGAACGCGCCACTACGGTGATCGACGCGTTCGCCGGCTACTACGACCGAGCCTGGCTGGCGGTGATGCGCGCCAAGCTGGGCTTGCCGGAGCCGGTCGACGCCGATACCGATGCCGATGCGGCCGACCGGGCGTTGATCGATGCGCTGTTGGCTCTGTTGGCACGCGACCGGGTCGATTTCACCCTTGGATTCCGTCGCCTCTCGACCGCGCTGCGCAGCGAGGAGCAACGCTGGCTCGGACTGTTCGACGCTGCTCGACCGGAGGCTCAGGACTGGTTGGCGCATTGGCGGAGTCGTCTTGCCGCGAGCGCCGGTTCGAATGAGACGGTGGCCACACAGATGGATCGGGTCAATCCGCTCTACATTCCCCGCAATCATCTGGTCGAGGCGGCCCTCGCGGCGGCCAGCGATCAAGGCGATTATGCCCCTTTCGAACGGCTGCTGGCGGTGATCTCCGACCCGTATCGGGAGCGCGCCGAGGATGCGGCATTTACCGTACCGGCCCCGGCTGAACAGACCGCCCGCTATCGAACCTTCTGCGGAACTTGATTCGGCTCGGCAGGGCGGCCCTACCAAATGATGAACCGGCGTGGCGGCCCAGCGCCGCAGCCTGCTATGGGACAGCCTTTCACCAACTAGGGCACTGGACTGGACACGCACGGCGACTGAACCGGCTGTTCTCCTTCGACCGGAGCGCGCCCGGCTTGCCAGCCCCCTCTCTATTGAGTAATGTTTTACTCAATAGGAGGTGCCCCATGTCTCGTTTTCAAGCCCTGACCAACGCTGTGCTCGACGCTGAACTCGACCGGCTGCGCGTACGGCTCGGCCTCGAACCGAACCAGAAAGCCGAGCTGCTGCGCGAGATGGCGGCCATCGCTGGCTGGGTCGCGCGCCAGGCCGAGCTCGGGCGGACCATCGAAGCGCGCCGCGACGGCGAAAGCGAACCACTGGTGCATCCAGCCCTGGAGCGACTGCGAACCCCGGTCGAGCAACCGGTCGGCGCACGGCTGGCGCTGAGCGACGCCGAAATCCGCCGCCTGGCCGCCATACTCGATGGCGGTTTCGATCCCCCCCCAGCCCTACGCACGGCGCTGGCGAACCTGGCGCGGGCGGATCGCCAGCCCCCGCCGCTGCATTGGCCACCGGCGGCGTAAACCATGGCGCTACGCCTCGAACCACTGAACCGGTCCCATCGCCCCCTACTGGCCGACTTCCAAAACCCTCAGGCGTCGCTGGTCGAATATCTCCAGCGGTACGCCTTGCGCCACGCCGAGAAGGATCTCCTGGCCCGAACCTATCTGGCCCTTGACGCGAGCGTGGGGACACCACGACTCGCCGGGTACTTCAGCCTGGCGACAGTCAGCGTCGAACGGGCGTCGGTCGCCCGGCAACCCGAACTGGACCGACTACCGCGCTTTCCGATTCCGGGCATTCTGCTCGCGCGCCTCGCCGTCGATACCCGCGTCCGAGGCCAGGGGTTAGGCCGCTACCTGTTTGAAACGGCGCTGGGATTGACACTTCAGCTCGCCCAGACCGGCCCGGTGGCTTTCCGGTTGTTCGTCACCGACGCCCTCGACACCGAAGCCGCGCGGTTCTATCACTATTTTGGCCTGGCGCCGTTGGGCGACGATTTCCCCTGTCGGATGGTGCTCGACCTCCGGCCCCTGCTCGCGGGTCGGTCTTCGACCTGACCCGAATTCCGAGCAGACCGCCCGCTATCGAACCTTCTGCGGAACTTGATTCGGCTCGGCAGGGCAACCCTACCAAACTATCAACCGGCGTGGTGGCCCAGCGCTGTCAGCAGCGCCGGCCGCAACTGCGCCCGCCATATCGCATAACCTGCGCCATTGAGATGCAAGCCATCCCGATACAACTCGGGCCGCATCCGGCCCTGGGCATCGAGCAGGGGGCTAGCGACATCGACGAAGTATAGATCCGGCGTGGCCGCGCAATAGGCCCGCAGTCGCCGATTGGCTTCCTGCTGCCGCTCCAGTCGGGCGGCGAAGCGAGGCGATGGCTTGATGGCCAGCATCAGGATCGGTAGGGTCGGATCGCGCTGGCGCAGATATTCGACCAGGCGCTGGAACCGGTCCTCCACCAGTCCCGGCCAGACCCACCAGGACGCCAGATCGTTCTCCCCGGCGTAGATCACCACCGCCCGTGGCCGGTAGGGTGTGATCCAGCGATCGGCGTAATACAGTAGATCGCGCAGCTGCGCACCGCTGATCCCGCGCTTGAGCACCGGCACCGGGGCCATGTCGGTGGCCAGATTGTCCCACAGGCGGATGCTGGAACCACCGACGAACAGCACCTGATCGGGCGGAGGTGGTTGCCGACGGTCCTGTGCTTCGAAAGCGGCAATGGCCGGCTCCCAGTCGTTGGCCGCCGCCAGTTGCAGATAAAGGGCACCGCTCCCGGCCACGATGCCGAACAATAACAGCAGGAAATTCCACGGGCCTTGACGCACTGTGGATCGTAGCCACTGCCCGATGGGTCTGCGGATACCCCGTTTGATGTATGCCATAATCAGCGCCGGTTTCCGGCGGATTCAATCCCGCTCACCGTTGCATCAATAGCTGAAGCCATAGCGCTTGCTGAATCAGGGAGATTGATCGTGAGCCCTCGGCAAAAAATCGGAGTGGTGGCCAAGAATTCCATTGGCTATGTGCGTACCCTGTTCGAGTGCTATCGAAATCGGCAGGTCGTCATTCTGTTGCGTCACAATGAGGATAGCAGAATCCAGCAGACCGGAGTGACCCGAGTCATTGAGCCGGATGATGAGAAAGGCTGGTTCAACGAGACGACGCAATGGCCGCAGGACGACGCGCTGGCGCAGATCGCCTTCACTTCCGGCACCGAGAGCGAACCGAAAGGGGTGTTGCTGACTTATCAGACATTGACCGATGTCACCGAGCGATTGAATCAGGTGATGGAGGTCGATAGCACCATTCGGGAATACGTGGGTGTGCCGGCCCATTTCTCCTTCGGTCTGGGCCGTTTTCGCGCCGTGGCCGCGGCGGGCGGCGCTTGTTTTCTCCCGGCCCATGGTTTCGATCCGCTGGAAATCAGAGAGCTCCTGCAGGCGGGTGCAATCAATGCAGTGTCGGCCGTGCCCAGTCTATGGCGGATTCTTCTGGAAAACCATCGGCTGTTCGGTGCCGAAGCCGCTGCGCTGAAATGGATCGAGATCGGTAGCCAATACATGAGCCGCGATGAAAAAGAGCGGCTGAAAGCGCTGTTTCCCAATGCCATCATCGTGCAGCATTACGGATTGACTGAAGCATCGCGGACCACTTTCCTGCGCATCGACCAGACCGATGGCGAAGCCCTGGAATCGGTCGGTCGCGCCTATGGCCAGACCGAAGTCCGCATCTCCGACACGGGCCGCATCTGTATCCGTGGCCCGCATGTGGCCCGGCAGTTGTTGAAGAACGGCGACTCTGTCAGCAACGTCGACGAACAGGGTTGGTTGCAGACCAGCGATCTGGGTCATCTGGACCAGGGCTATCTGTACTACGAAGGCCGGGCCGACGATCTGATCAACTGCGGTGGCATCAAGCTGTCGCCGGATGCGTTGGAGCGCGAGTTGCGTGAGCGGTTGCCGCTCGGCGCAGGGCTGGCGGTCGCGGCGGTCAACGATCCGCTGATCGGCCATGCGGTGCTGATTGCCACGCTGCGCCATCAGGACATCGACGAAACCGCGCTGATGCACGCCGCCAGTGAAGTACTGCAGGCTTTCGGCATCCAAAATAAGCGGGCGATCAAGCGCTTGACCCTGGACGAGTTTCCAGCCACCGCCACCGGCAAGGTGCAGCGCAAGATCCTGGCGCAACAGTATGCAGAGCCAGGCAAGGTGGCCGATCCGGTCACGGCCAGCGCGATGCCATCCGTTCCGATAGCGAACCGGTCCGATGCCGAGCAAACGATCCTGGCAATCTGGCAGAGCGTCTTGCAAACCGAGCATCTCCGCGTCGAGGACAATTTCTACGACATGGGCGGCGATTCCCTGTCGGCGTTGACCGCGCTGATCGAAATGGAACGCCGTGGCGTGCCGGCCGATATTTCCCGAGGCTTGTTGCAAGGACTGAGCATTCGGGAAATCGCCCAGCGCATGCAGTCGGATGCCGGGCACAGCCGACAGAAGCATCAGGTGCGCAGTCCGGTCATGCGCAACAGCATGACGATCAACGTGGTGCGTGGCCTGATGGTGCTGTCGGTCATCATCGCCCATTGGCATCAGGGACTGTTCGAGCGCCTGCTGGGCAGTTCCACCTGGATCACTGCGGCGTTCGCCCCATTCTTCGCCATGGGCACGCCGGGTTTCGCCGTCATCTATGGCGTCGGCGCGGGTTATGCGCTGTTTCCGCTGTTCGCCAGCGACCAGAAGCGGCTGAGAGGCATTCTGCAAAAAACCTTCGGCGTGCTGTTGACCGGCATTCTCTTGTTGGGCGCGGCCATTTTCTGGGCCAAATGGCGCGAACATGCGGGACTGACCTTCACCGACTTCACCAATTCGTTCTATTCGGTACTCACCTATTATCTCCTGGTGACCGCCACTCTTTATCCCCTTTTCGGGTTGCTGAGCAAAAGCCGCTATCCGATATTGCTGGCGCTGGTGTTGTCGATGTGCGCCTATGCCATCGATTATCTATGGCTCGGCCAAATCGCCCATTACCAAGCTGAAGGTCTGGTGGAATTCGCCAAGCTGCTGCTCACCGCCAAATACGCCTATTTCCAAATGCTGTCGGGCAGTTTGATGGGCATGGCGATCGGCATCGCTATCCAGCGCTGGTTTTCTCAGGGTGAATCCTTGAACGTGCTGAATCTGGCCGGAGTCTTCGTGCTCTTGGCGGGCATCATCGTGTCGCTGCATCAGCCGGATGCGGGCAACTGGTTCAGTTGGCCGGTCGCGACCAACAATATCTGGCGTTGGCTGGTGTATGTCGGGTTGGTCATGCTGCTGCTGGCCTGGATGGAAGCCTTGCTGCGACAGTACGAGCATATGGGGCCGGCTGGTCGCTTTGCGCTGCAATTCGCCGCCGTGACCGGAATGCTGGCCTTTCCCCTGTTCGTATTGCACGAGATGGTCATCCCGCTGAAAGCGGTGCTGAGTTCCTATGGCCTGCCCGGCGCGCTGGCCATGGCGGCGGCCCTGGCGCTGTTCGCCACGGTCAGCGGCTATCTGTTCCTGAAGCTGTATCGGGCCAGCTATTCCTGAGGTCGCTGCCGTTCAGCGACAAGTGCTCCACCAGCAGGGATGGGCGGCGATGAAACGCATGAGTGCATCGGACTTGGGCGTGCTGGCCTGATTCTGCGCTTCCTTGGCCCCCCAACTGCCGTAGCGGCTATAGCGGCTCACGCTGTTGAAATGCATGAACAATTGACCGCCCTGTTGCCGCCAGCCATCCAGATAGACGTCGTACAGCGCGCCCATGGCGGCGGAACGGTTAGCGGCCAGGAACAGCTGCTCCAGCCGCGGGTTATTCTGGGCCGGCCCGATCCCGACCAGATGTTGGCCACCTTCGTAAGCAAGCAGATCCAGATGATAGCGATCGGCCAGCGCGCGATGGGCGGCGATTTGCCGGTACACCGCCGGCAACGCCAACGCCTTGGGATCGTCCAGAATTTCACCTGAGGTGAGTTCCTGGAACAGCAGGGTCAGACCGCCATCGGGCTGGCCGGTCCAGGCGACGACGCTGTTGGCCCAGCGGGATGCGCCCAGATGAGATCCGAAATAGGGCGCGATGGCCAGGGCATCCAGCGCTTCGGCGCAGGCATGGCCACCATTTTCCGCCGCCCACAGCGGACATTGCAAAGCCTGTTCGGCCACCCAGGGATTGGCGCTCATGCCGCCCAGAACGCAGACCACCCGATCCCGCGCATCGCCCCACTCCCGTTTCCACAGCGCGCAGATCTCGGCCGCGCGCTGGCCATAGGCGTTGATGCGGCGGGTGAAAGGCGAAGGGCCGCCAGGCCGGTCGGGCCAGCGTTGCACGGCCTGTTGTTGCAGCCAGGCTCCGGCGCTGAACTGGTCGTTCCAGATTTCGTTGGCGTATTCGACATAGACGCGCCGATCCGCCGGCAACTGGAATCGCGCCAGCCGAGCAAATTGCACCACGTAATCGTCATTGGCCTGCACCGGAACGTTGAGCCAGGGATCGGCCTGCAGCGTCGTCGCCAGCTCCAATGCCAATTCCACCGGCGCGCCGTTGCGGCTGCTCCAACGGGCATCGGTCAACCGGGGCCGCTCGGCCCATGCCACCCCGGCATTGGTGTTGATCCGGAACAAATCCATGAAACGAATGGCTCGATAAGGGCGCAGGTTGTGCAGGAACAGCGGGTGAAAGCGAAAGCGCTCCATCCCGTCCAGGGCGATAAACGGGGTATAGCGACCCTGACAGGCGGCGGCATTTTCGGCATAGACGAACGGATCGTCGTTGCAAACGCCACCGGGTGGAATGACCCGGATATGGCGCAGATAAGCGCCAACATGGCGGGGATCGGTGGCGGTGATCCGTAACAGCATTCCGGCATCGCTGGCCCGCACATTGACGACATCGCGGCCCGGCTGGGAGCCAGCGGCGTCCTTGACCGCGTCGAGTCCGTATTCGAGGGTGCCCTCGCCATCGTACAGCACCGTGTACTGGCCGGACGGATAGGCCCCGCCATTGCCGCCGAACAGCATCGTGGCGACGCTGCGGTAGTGAACGCCGACATCGTCGGCCTTCGGCAGGGCGCGCACCCAACCCTCCGAGTCGAGATCCAGCCGGGACTGCTCGCGGGTATCCCATTCGCTGGCCGGCGCTGGCAAGCTGCAGTTACTGGACGTATGGCGATCGCATTGGGTCAACCAGTCGCCGGATTGCTTCATCGCGTCCAGCAGTGGCCATTCCGTGCTCCAGTAATTGAGCGCGGCGATATTGATGCCGAGCGGCGAGCGGGCATTGGCGCTGTTGCCGGCGGCGGATTGCGCCATGGTCGTCGTCGCCAGACTGCCCCACAACAACAGGCCCAGAGCGATGCTGCTGCCGAGGCCAGGCCAACGGGAACAGGTCATGGTGCAAGCCCCGAATGGCGGGATCAGTCGGAGTCGCCGAAGAAGTGCTGGATGCGGATGCGGTCCAGCTCCACCTGCAACACCGGATCGAAGGAACCGCTGCGCTGGGCCAGCAGTGCCGCCCACGGCAGCCGCTCGGTCTCGTCCCGCAGCCGGGTGACCAGTCGATCCAGTTCGCCGACCACCCGCGCCGGCACCCCGGCGACGATGCTGTTGGGCGGCACGTCGCGATTGACCACCGACCCGGCAGCGACGATGGCATTGGGGCCGACGGTGACGCCCGGCAACAGGATCGCGCCATGGCCGACGAATACGTTGTCGCGGATGTCGATCTTGCCGACCCGATCCAGCTTGAGACCGTAAGCCCGATTCAGCATGTTGACCGAGCCATCGTGACCGAACAGAGTGCAGCCGGTCAGCCGCACATTGTGGCCCAGCCGGGTATAGGCCGGATCGGTAAAGGTGACGTTGGTCTGGATCGAGCAGTGTTCGCCGATAGCATGCAATATCCCCCGGCGCTTGAGCCAAGCCGCCCATTCCTCGCCGCCGGGATTGCAGAAGCGCTTGTACCAGCCCACCGCCTGACCGCGTTCGAAGGCCAGATAGCGCAGGATGCGTCGCAATAAGCCTTTCATCCGGCTTTCCTCCCAATCGCCTTGCCGATGAATCCGCCCAGAGTGTGCGCCAATTGCCGGCGCAGATATTCCCGTTCGCCCCAGTCGCACATCACCCGATACAGAAAAGCCGTCGTCACCACGCTATAGAGCAGGCCGCAGACGGCCAATAGTCCCAGCAGGCTCCAGCGATCGCTGCCAGCTGCGGTGAACCAGGGTGCGGTCAGGTACGCCAGCGCCAGCCCGAAACCGTAGGGAATCAGGCCGGGAATGATCACCCGCCTGATGAAAGCGCTGGGTTGGACCTGCAGGAAGCGGTTGGACCAAGCCATGTAGGCCCAGCCGCTTAGGGTCATGGCGGCGGCAACGCCATAGGTGATAGCGGGAATGGTGGTCCCGAAGATCAGGAACGCGCCGCCGACCAGAATTGCGACCAGTGCCGCCTGGCTCAGCGGATAGAACAAGGTGCGGGCAGGTTGGTTGGCCCCGTAATGCAATGCAGTGCAGGGGCCGGTGGTGACGTGGGTGTGAAACGGCAGGGTGAACCAGGCCATGATCAAGGCGGTGATGCGGAATTCTTCGCTCGGTCCCAGCCAGGCGGTCATGATCGGCGCGGCGAAACCGGCCAGAAAGCCCATGATCAGCCCGGTCAATAGACTGATGTAGCGCGCGCCTTTCAGGTACAGCTTGCCCAGTTCTTCCATCTGGCCGAGGCTGTACAGATGGGTCACCGCTGGCAGGAACACTGCGTTCAGGGCCGAGGTGGTCTGGCTGGACATGACCGGCAGTTTTTCGCCAAGGTCGAACAGGCCGGTGGCGCGCACCCCGATGAAAGCGCCGGCGATCACCTTTTCGATGGAATACAGCACCATGCTCAGCAACCCGGAGATCTGCACCACGCCGCCGAAGCGGTAGAACAGTGGCAACAGGCTGCGATCGAAATGGCGCGGGCTGAGGGTCAGGCCCGGCAATGCCTGGTAACAGGCGCGGGCGCTCAGCCAAGTGGCCAGCAGATAGCGGATGACGAAGGCCCACAGCAGGGCATATACCCCAAACCCACCCAGCAGCAATGCGACGATCAGCGCGGTTTCCAGCAGGAAGCTGGCCACCCAGATACCGGTCTGTTGCACCATCAGTTGCAAGCCGCCCAGCACATGACTGAACGCGCCGAAGCTGAGATCGAGCATCATGGCGGCGGCGGTGACGAAGATCAGGATGGCGGCGGTTTCGCGCAGGTGGGGCGCTACCTTGAACGCATCCAGCAGCAGCGGCATCCCCAACGCCAGCAGTGCCAGCAGGCCCAGGCACAGTGGCAAGGTGATGGCTAGGCCGGTGGTCAACAGGCGGTTGATCGCTGCGACATCGTGGCGGGCGTGATATTCGGCGGTGTAGCGGATGTAGACGTTGGCGATGCCGAAAGTGCTCATACCCAGGTAGCTGATGACGATGAAGCAGGTGGCCCAGATGCCGTATTCCTCCAGGCTGACGTAGCTGAGGATAATCGGCGGTAGCCCGAGCCGGCTGAGCATGTACAACAGCTTGGCGGCCAGTTGCACGACGGCGTTTTGGGATAGCCGGTTCTTGAATTGTTGCTTGGCGTCGCTGGCGGCGGTCATGGCTTCGCAAGAGGATGAATAGGTTCAGTTCATGATAGCCGTCGGACTGATGCAAAGCGTGTTTCGAGAGATAAAAATCCCCCGATTTTGCCGGGGGATGTTGACTGTGCTGGCCTTTCGGGCTCCAAGAGAGTTCCCGTGGTTACCACAAGATGCAGGGGTGTGGAGCAGAGCTTTGAAGATGCGCTAACTTGTAGTCTCCACGGGAAAACTCATTGATTCATAAATCCTAGAACGCTGTCCTCCACCGCCACACCAAGCCGCCGAGCAGGATGCTGAACAGAATTAGCGCCCACTCGCCCAGGGTGGGAATGCTCGTTGTGCCGGAAGCGACGCCGGGGCCGCCCTGATCCTCAATGTCGCCGTCGGCGACCAGG
>RXIW01000042.1 GCA_003989065.1 Candidatus Competibacteraceae bacterium | reverse complement strand
CGCGCTCAATGATAACTATCGGTTGAACCTCCTCTTGGGTACGCCAACCCCAGCGACTACATAGCGCGATTGCCCTGGAACAAATCGGTAAGCGTCCGCTCCAGGGCAGCAGGCAAGGTGCGCGTCAAGTCGGGCTTGCTTACAATGGCAATCCCATGAAGCATCCTACCGTTGCGAACCCGCCCACCCGCCTTTGGAATTGGCGTTTTCTAGCTCCGCGCTATTGGCCCATCTGGCTGGGACTAGGGCTGATGAAAGTCATGGCGGCGCTGCCGTTTCGATGGCAACTGACGGCAGGCGGACAAATCGGCCGCCTGCTGGGCCGCATCGGTCGCCGCCGCCGCAAAATTGCCGCTGCCAACCTGGCGCTGTGTTTCCCGGAACGGTCGCCAGCGGAACGGGCCGAGCTGCTGGACCAGCACTTCACCGCACTAGGCATCGGCCTGTTCGAAACGGCCATGGCATGGTGGGCACCGGACGAGCAGTTGCACGATCTGGCCGAAATCAAAGGCGCGGAACATCTGGAAGAGGCTCTGGCTCGCGGCAAGGGCGTGATCCTTCTGACCGGACATTTTACCACGCTGGAGCTGGGTGCTCGCTTCATCACCTGGCGACAACCGCTTCACGCCATGTATCGGCCGCACAAGAATCCGCTCTACGAAACCGTCATGCGCCGCGAACGCGAACGCCGATCACGGCTCCCGCCGCTGCCGCACGATGATCTGCGTGGCCTGTTGCGCGCCTTCAGAAAAGGCCAGGCCGTCTGGTACGCGCCCGACCAGAACCATGGGTTGCGCAATAGCGCATTCGTCCCGTTCTTCGGCATTCCCACCTGCACCATCACCGCTACCTCGCGGCTGGCGGCGCTGAGCGGGGCGGCAGTCGTGCCGTATTTTCCCCGACGATTGCCAGGCGCGGCCGGCTACGTAGTGGATATTCTCCCTGCGCTGGATCACTTTCCCAGTGGAGATGTGCTGGCCGACACCCAACGCATCAACGCACTGTTGGAAACCCATATCCGCCAGGTTCCCGAACAATATCTTTGGGTCCATCGCCGCTTCAAGACCCGGCCGCCGGGCAGCCCCAATGTCTACCCGCTCTAAATCCGATCCGGTTCCGATGCGCTATTGCCGCGATTTGCCTGCCGATCCCGCCATCCGCCGTATCCTGGTGCTGAAGTGGAGCGCGATGGGCGATGTGATCATCGCCACTGCCTTGTTCGAGGACATCGCCCGCGCTTTTCCAGGTCGGGAAATTCATCTCAACACCCTGCCGGCCTGGCGGATCCTGTTCGAACAGGATCCGCGCTTCCAGCGCCTGCTCATGGTGGACCTGCGCGACCGCCGACGCCGAATCCGCTCAGCGCTGGAATGGCTCCGACAGGTTCGGGCAGGGCGCTATGACCTCGTCATCGACCTGCAGTGCAATGACCGATCGCGCCTGCTGATCGGCTTGCTGGGCCTGACCGGCCAGCGGATTCCCTATCGCCTTGGCAATAAACGACAGTTTCCCTATAACATCGCGCCGGCGACGCTGCCGAGACCGATACACACCATCACGCTCGGCCGGGCGGCGCTGCAATCCGGAGGTATTCCGGCCACCACGCCTCGACCGGTGTTGCACATTCCGGATCGCCATCGCGCCCGCGCACGGGAACTACAAACAACGTATGGCCTGACGCCCGACCATTACGCGATTTTTCTGCCTGGCTGCAATGCCAATGGTCATCTGAAGCGCTGGGGAGCCGCTCGCTACGCCGCGCTGGCCAAATTGCTGCATGCGGAAGGGCTGGAGCGGATCGTATTGATCGGCGGACCGGACGAAGTGGACGAATGCCAGCGCATCGCCCAAGCCTGCGATGCCTGGCTGGTGAATTTGTGCGGACAGACGGCGATCCTCGACATCCCGCCCTTGTGCCAGTCGGCGCGCTTCATCGTTGCCAACGACACCGGCACCGCCCATCTGGCGTCCGTCACCCCGACCCCGATGCTGGTGTTGTGCGGCCCCACCGATCCGCGCCGGGTCAAGCCGCTGGGCGACAACGTCCGCACCCTGCAAGCCGATCTGCCCTGCATCAACTGCTATCGCAAGACCTGCTCCCATCACAGCTGCATGGCGCTGCTGACGCCGCCGCTGGTGTTGCAACAGCTGCGCGGCTGGCTCGATCCGCCGCGCGACGAGACCGCCGCCACCGTCACGCCGGATCAGGGGGGATCGACGGGACGCGCTTGATGGTCGCTGGGCAGGGGCGGCGCATTGTCCGGCAACAACCGGGTCCCGTACTTGGCAAACTGGTGGTGCTCGTACAGCTTGGCGTATTTGAGAAAGACATAGAACGCCGCGATGGCCGAATTGATGAAGCCGGCCCAGCCGTTCAAGAAATTGCGCTTGAATAGATAGCTGCGAACGAAGAACAGCGGCGGATACAGCAGCATGATCAGCGGAATGCCCCAACGCTGCCGCTTGAGTTTGTCCATCACCAGACCGGTCGAATAGGCGTTGATCTTTTCGACCTTGGTATGGATGTCGGTTTCGCCGTAGTGGTAGAGCGGCGCTTTCAGCCGGACAATGGCGCCATGCACCTTGGGAGCGGCGTGGATCGGCATCTGGTCGATTTCGCCCTTGCGCTTGTCGAACAGGCGCAGGTAGTGGTTCATGCGAGTCGCCGGATTGTACATGCGCCAGAACATCTGTTCCTGGCGGGGAATTTCATAGCCGTCCGCCGCTGGTCCACGTTCCAGCAATTGGCGGATCTCGGTCTGCAGCATCGGGGACAGCGCCTCGTCGGCATCCAGCAGCAAAACCCAGTGATGGGTAGTCGCCGCCAACGCCATCCGCTTTTGCGGCCCGTATCCCATGAACTTGTGCTGGCTGACCCTGGCCCCATAACGCTGGGCGATAGCCAGAGTATCATCGGTGCTGAACGAATCCAGCAGGATGATTTCATCGGCCCACTTGATGCTTTCCAGGCAGGCCGTCAAAGTACGGCCATTATTGTAGGTGGTGATGAATACCGAAAGCCGGGTTCGGTCTGTCATGAATCAGCCTATCGACCACAAAATTTTCATTTACAGTAGCAGTATGCGCCATAACGTTCGTCAAGAATGCCATCGATGGGAGATCGCAGCCATGCCCGGCAGGCGTTCATGATCGCGTCGGCTCACATCATCGGCGGCAATGCGCTGGGCGGAGCCGAGCTATTCTATGTCCGATTGGTGACCGCCTTGCAGGCGCGCCATCATCCGGTGCTGGCCATCAATGTGGCCGGTAGCCAGATCGCCGCGCGCTTGCCAGCGGAAACGGCCCAGCATCATGTCGCCATGTGGGGGATCTGGGACCTGTTATCGCGCTGGCGCATCGATCGAATCGTTCGCCAGCGCCAGCTCGACATCGTACAAACCTACATGGGCCGGGCTACGCGCCTGACCCACCTGCCCCTGGGCCGCCGACCGATCCACATCGCCCGTCTGGGCGGGTATTACGCGCCGCATGGTTACCGCCACGCCCATGCCTGGGTCGCCAACAGCCCCGGCATCCGCGATCATCTCATTCAGCACGGCTTTCCTCCGAACCGGATCTTTCTCATCAGCAACTTCGTCGCGCCCTGCACCCCCAGTTCCACCGCTACCTTGCAACGGCTGCGCCAGGAACTGGCCATCCCTGCCGACGGATTGATCGTCGTGGCGGTCGGACGCCTGCACCCGATCAAGGGCTTCGATGATCTGCTCAAGGCGTTTGCCGCACTCCCGAGTCATATTCACGCGCGACCGGTTCATCTGGTCATCGTCGGCGATGGCCCGTTGGCTGCGCCACTTCGACATTATGCCGCACAACTGGGCATCGACAACCGCATTCACTGGCCCGGCTGGCGCGACGACGCTGGATCCTTCCAGGAGCTGGCCGATCTCTGTGTCTGTTCATCGGTGCAGGAAGGCGTGGGCAACGTCATTCTGGAAGCCTGGGCTCGCGGCCGGGCTGTGCTCTCCACCCGCGCCAAGGGCTTGCAAAACATCATCACCGACCGCGAAAACGGCTGGTTGACGCCGGTGAACGATCCTCCGGCGCTGACAGCCGCGATGGATCTGCTGTTGCGGGACGAAGCCCTGCGCCGCGAACTGGCCACCAACGGCCAACACACCCTGCTGACGCGACACGGCGAGGAAACCATCGTCAACGCCTACCTGGATCTGTACGACCATTTGCTGGCGACCCGCTAAAGGCGATCAGACCGGCCAGACACACGAACAAATAACACGCCAATTGCCGTGAGGTATAGGAAAAACTCAGCAGGCCGGACGTCATCAGCGCCAGCGTCGCCGCCAGCAACACCCCCGAACGCTGGCGATCCTCGGTCGTCAACCGCTGCCAGATCCACAGCAAACGGCCCAGCGCCGTAGCGATCAGAATCACCAGCAGGCCGCTGCCCAAAATCCCCGTCTCGTACCAGGCATCCAGCAGGAAGTTGTGCAGATGCTTGACCTGCACCGGCACCCCACCGACGGTAAAACTCAGCATCTCGACCATATGGCTTTCATTACCCATCCCGACACCCAGCCAGGGTCGAACCGGTGGATGCTCCAAAGCCTGTCGCCACAGGATGCTGCGGCCCGTGGTAAACGCATCCAGGGGATTGGCGAATCCCGACGCCATCTTTTGGAATGCACCGACATTGGCGGCGATCGCGATCGCCCCGATCAACGCCACCACAGGAATCACCCACCGCAACCGCCAGCCGAGCACCACCCAGCCGAACACCGCCAACCCTACGCTCATCCCGAGCAGGGCCGCTCGTCCTTCGGACAGCACCACATAGACCAACACCGCCACGGTCACCGCCGCCATCGCTGCATAGCGCCAGCGCCGGCCACCGCGCCACCAGAGCCATCCCAGCTGGAACATGAGCAAAAACGGTAAGTTGTCCTCCCGCAGCTGCGAGCTTGGATCGAAGGGCTCACCGGACCAGCCCAGGGCGTAATAGGGCAGTTGCGCGTACATGATGAGAAGATGAATCGTGCCGCAAAGGGCAAAGGCGGCGAACAGCCGATCCGGTTGCGCGGACGATTCCCATAGCGCTACCTGCAGCAACAACAAGGTCATGCTTTGCAGCGCGAATTGCACCCAAACTCGTAAGCCGCCTTCCGGATCGACCGATCCCGACAAGCCATATAGCGCCACGCCCAACAGCAACAGGTAGAGCCCGGTCGTCGCGCGATCCAACCGATCCCGCCGGCTCCACAGGCCCGGCAGTCCCCACAGCGCGTAGAGGCTGACCAGCACGGTATACAGCGCCCGGCCGCCGATCTGCGCCAGCGGCAGGACAGCGACCACGAGCCAGCCCCATTGGAAAAAGGCGGTCTGAAGCGGCTTGCCGAAAGCAGCGATTCGCATGGGGTCAGCTTTGTCGCAAGAACGCCTCGAACACCTGAGGCACGGTGATCGCCGCCATGCCATGTTCACCGGATGGCGGCGACAACGGATGGATGAAGCGGGAATGCCACAAGGGCTGGGAGCCGCCGAACAGGCCGATGGCGGGCACGCTCAAGGCCGCCGCCATGTTCAACACACCGGTGTCGTTACCGATATAGCAATGGCAACGCGCCAGCAAGGCGGCGGTTTGTTCCAAGGGCAAGGCTACGGCATCGACCGCCTGACCCTGGTCAGCGGCGATCAGGGCCAGGATCTCATCGGCCAGGGCTCGCTCGGCTGGACCGCCCACGATGAAGACCGAACCGGCCTGCCGGCGCTCCAGCGTCAGCGCCAGCTCGGCGAAGCGCACCGCACCCCATTGTTTCCACGGTTCGCTGCTACCGATTCCCAGGGCGATCCATGGCGTCGGCCAGGCGGCAAAACGCGTCGCGACGGCCTGAGCATCCTCCGCAGCGAGCGTCAGTTGCGGTTCCGGCTCGGGGCAAGGGATATCGAGCCACTCCAACAAGGCATCGGCCCGCAGAATCGGATGGGCATGGCGACGCTCCGACGGCAACCGCACCGGCACGCTGAGCAACAGGGATTGCAGCCCCACTCCGTAACCGATCCGTTCCGGAATTCCAGCCAGCCGGGACGCCAAGGCATAGCGGGCGCTACCGTGCAGAATCCACACCCGCTGGTAGGCCGCTTGGCGCAGCAATCCTACCAATCGCCACAGTCCACGCCAGCCGGCATGGCGGCCCGCTTCTCGCTCCAACCATAGCACCCGCTCGACCGTGGGATCGGCCCGTAGCAACCGATCGGCCTGCGAGCGCGGTTTGGTCAATAGATCGACTCGGCCACTGTGGGTGGTGGCGGCGATGGCGTGGATATGCGGTAAATGCCAGACCATGTCGCCGATACCAGGCAGCGGCTGCACGATCAGGGTCCGACTGGAAGAAGCCAGTCTCACGGCCTGCGCTCCGAAGTCCGGCACAGGGTTTGATAGAGCGCCAGGGTCTCATCCAGCATCCGTTGCAAGGGAAAGACCGGTTCCGCCGGCACCGGCGGGGCATCGGCCAGCACGGCCATGACCTTGGCGGTCAACGTATCCAGATCGCCGACCGGAACCCGGCCAACCGGATAGATCCGGGCCAGGATCTCGCCGACCCCGCCGTGATCATAGCCGACCACTGGCGTTCCCAAACTCAGCGCCTCCAACACCGTGCGCCCGAACGACTCCGGCTGCACCGACAACGACAGCACCAGGCTGGAAACCGCATCGATCTCGCGGATATCGCTACGATGACCGGTGAACAGGATGACATCGTCCAGTTTCCGCGCCCGAACCTTTTCCTGCAATGCATCGGCATAACGGCGACGGCGCGGTTCGGCCCCGCCGACGATCAAGCCGCGCACCGGCACGCCATGGGTTCGTAGCCGTGCGATCAGCTCGATGAAGTCCTCATGACCCTTGAGTCGGCTTAAGCGCGCCGGCAGGGTCAGGATCGGATCATCCTGCAACTGGGGATAGCATCGACGCCAATCGGCCAGCCAATCCGCCGTCGGGCGATAGCCATAAGGGAAAGCGGCGGGATCGACGCCGCGCGCGATCACCTGGATGCGCTCTGCCGGCAATTCGGGATAATGACGCTGCAAATACTGGCGCACCGTTTCGGACACCGCGATCACCCGTTCGCCGCGGGTCATGATGGCACTGTAGCGGGAAACCGAATACAGCCCGTGCACCGTGGTGACGAAATGCGGCCGAGTCGCGGGATCCATGCCGCGCCATGCCAGCCAGGCCAGCCAGGCCGGCAGGCGCGAGCGCGCGTGCAAAATATCGATATTCTGTTCAGTCAGCCAGCGCCGCAAAGGCCGAACCCAACGCAGGGTCAGCGGCGACTTGCCCCCCAACGGCCAGGCCAGATGCTCGCTTCCACTCTCCACCAGCTCCGAAACCAGGCGCCCGCCAGCGGAAATCACCACCGAGCGGTGCCCATGCCGAACCAGTTCCCGGGCCACTTCCAGGGTGCCGCGTTCCACACCGCCGCCGTTCAACGCCGGCAGCAGTTGCGCCACACTCAGACGAACCATTGCTCGCTCATCCAACGCGCGCAACGTTCTGCTTCGTTGAAGACAACGTCAGGCCGGGACAGCCGTTGGCTTCGTTGCCAGTCGGTAAACGGCGTGACCCAACCTTGCACCGCCAATTGCCGGAGACCCCAGCCTACCCGGCTGGGATGCTTGGACGGCACATCCAACACCCCCACGGCTGCGCCGGCGGTCAGCGCCTCGTAGACCATGGATACGCTGTCGGCGCTCGCCCAGACCCGACTCGCCCGCGCCAATTGCGCCGGCAACCAGTCCGGACCGGTCTCCGTCACCGGCACGACGGTCAGACCCGGTTCCGCTGACACGGTCAAGGTCTCCAGAAAGCTTGGCGGGGTGCGGCGGGATGTAGTCAAGACCCAGCGGGTGGTCGGGTCGGCGGCGACGATGCGTGTGATTTGCCGTTGCAACCCGACATCGTCCCAATCGAAATGGCTGGACGGCCCTCCGATCAGCAACAAACCCCGATCGGGCTCCAGTGCGGCGGAAGGTTGAATCCGATTGAGCACGCCACGGGTGACGAGCACGCCCGGTCGCCGTGGCGGCGCATCGTGTTCCGGAATCAGACAGAGATCGAAACAGCGCAGCGGTAGGCTCGGTCGCATCAACACCACGGCTCTACCGCCCTGGCTGCGGCGGGCAGCCAGCAACGAAAGATGGGTACCGTGGCCGGTGCCCAATAGCAGATCGGGTGCGGGCAGATCTCGCCAAGCGGATACCCGACCACGCAGCAACGTCAACAGCGCCGCGCCAGACGGCAACGGCGCCAGGGTGACGACATCGACCGGCCGCAACCGCGCCAGCGCCTCGCACAAGCCGCGGCTCTGGTTGTCATGGCCGGCCTTGCCGTCGCTGAACCGCCAGATGACGAGCGAGCTCACCCGCGGTTCCGTCCGCGCCCGGCGCGGAAGATCAATCCACCAGGACGAAATCGGCGCCGCAATACGGGCACTTGGCTTTGCCAGTAGTTTCGAGCGGCAGATAGACCTTGGGATGGGAATTCCACAGCATCATGTCCGGCATCGGGCAGGATACCGGCAAATCGCGGCGGCTGACTTCATAGACCTTCTGGGCATTGGGCATGGCCTTGGCGGAAACGGCGGCGGAAGCAACAGCCATGGCGTCATTCTCCTCGTTCTATTTCGTTGTATGCGTTGGTAGGTCCAGCAATGGGGGTAACAGCTCGAACGCCAGGCGCGCGGCATGGCGTTGCGAACGAGCGCTCAGGCCGGCGTCAGCCACTCGGGATATTCATCGCGGCGGCCATGCACCTGGTCGAAGTAGAGTTCCTGCAAACGCTGAGTGATCGGACCGCGCCGACCGGTGCCGATGGCCCGGCCATCCACTTCGCGAATCGGCGTCACTTCGGCCGCAGTACCGGTGAAGAACGCTTCGTCGGCGATATAGACCTCGTCGCGGGTGATGCGCTTTTCCTTGACCACGATGCCAAGTTCGGTAGCGAAGCGGATGATGGTGTCGCGGGTGATGCCTTCCAGCGCCGAGGTCAGATCGGGGGTATAGAGCACCCCATCGCGGACGACGAAGATGTTCTCGCCGCTGCCTTCGGCGACATAGCCCTCGGTATCCAGCAACATGGCTTCGTCGTAGCCGTCACGCACGGCTTCCGCCAGAGCCAGCATGGAATTCATGTAATTGCCGTTGGCCTTGGCCTTGCACATGATGATGTTGACGTGGTGACGGCTGAACGAGGACGTGCGGATACGAATGCCGCGCTCCAGGTTCTCCGCGCCCAGATAGGCCCCCCACTCCCAAGCCGCGACGATCACATGCACCTTGAGGTTGTCGGCGCGAATCCCCATTCCTTCCGGGCCGTAAAAACACATCGGACGGATGTAGGCGCTGGCGAGATCGTTGGCACGGACCGCTTGCCGGCAAGCTTCGTTGATCTCGGCCTTGGTGAAGGGCATCGGCATACCGACGATGTGCGCCGAACGGAACAACCGATCGGTGTGAGCCTCGAGCCGAAAGATCGCAGCGCCCCTGTCGGTGGCGTAAGCACGGACCCCTTCGAAGACGCCCATGCCATAGTGCAAGGTATGGGTCAGCACATGGGTCTTGGCGTCGCGCCAAGGCACCAGTTTGCCATCGTACCAGATCAGACCATCACGGTCGGCCATCGTCATCGTTTGAATCTCCAACTCATTCTCATGCCTACATCGGCGGCTTCCGCATCCCGCGCCATATCGGTTCAACCATCTTCCATCCGACGCCGCCAGATCCGGACGACGCTTTCCCGCGCCTCCCGCGTTTCCTCCACGGGCGCGCGCGCAGGTCGCTCTTGCAACCTCAGTCGGTGAATGCGTCGGCGCAGCCCGCGATAGGCATTGCGCAGCCGGGCGGCGTCGGCAACGGGTAGGATGCCATGCCGTTCCAGACCATCCAGCTGGCGGATATTGTCGGTGAAAGCCAACAGATCCGGGTAGCGGTAGGCGTTCGCTAAAATTTCATATTGCACCATAAATTCGATATCGGCGATACCACCTTGGCCCTGCTTGAGATCGAACAGTTCCGCCGTGCTGGCATCCAGCTCGGTGCGCATCCGTTCGCGCATCTCGCGCACTTCCTGGCGCAGCGCGACCGGATCGCGCGGCTGTTGCAAGACCGTCTGACGAATCATTCGATAGCGCTCGGCCAGCTCGACCGGTCCCGCCACCACCCGACTGCGCACCAAGGACTGATGTTCCCAGGTCCAGGCGTGATGGTGCTGGTATTCGACAAACGCATCGAATGAGCTGACCAACAGGCCAGCGCGTCCACTGGGCCGCAACCGGGTATCCACTTCGTACAGATCGCCGGCCCCGGTGCGGGTGGTGATCAGATGGATGATGCGCTGCGTCAGCTTGGCGAAGAAGGTGGGATTATCGATCTGACGCGGTCCATCGGTGACCTGGCGATCGCCGGCGCTGTCGTGCAGGAACACCAGATCCAGATCGGAGCCGTAGTTCAGCTCGATCCCGCCCAACTTGCCGTAGGCGACGATGGCGAAACACGCGTCCCGCGCCTCCCCATCGACCACACAGCGGGGTCGGCCAAATTTCGGCAGTAGGTCAGCCCAAGCCAGGTCCAGCACCTTGCGCAGCAGCACCTCGGCGATCTCGGTCAGATGGTCGCTGACGACCATCAACGGCATGACGCCGCTGACATCGGCGGCGGCAACCCGCAACACGTTGGTCTGCTTGAAATAGCGCAAGGCGTTCAACAGCTCTTCGGGATCGCCCGCCGGCACTTTCGCCAGATGGCGGTCCAGCTCCAGGGCCAGCTTCTCGCGATCCAGGGGCGCGTACAAGACGCCCGGATTCAACAAATCGTCCAGCAACAGCGGATAGCGCACCAGATGCTGCGCGATCCAGCCGCTGGCCGCGAACAGCTTGATCAGTTGCGCCAGAACCTGAGGATGGTCGGCCAACAGCGCCAGATACACCGAGCGGCGCGCGACCGCTTCCAACAGCCTGAGCACCCGTTCCAGGGTCACCGCCGGCTGGGGGGTGGCGACGACGGCGTCCAGCACCCGCGGCACCAGATGATCCAGCCGCTCGCGCCCACGCGGACTCATCGCCCGATAGCTGAAGCCATTCTTCAAGGACTGCAGGCGGCTCCAGGCCAGCGGCGGGTCGTCGAAACCATGGCGGGCCAGCAGGCGCAGAGCGCTTTCCTCGCTGGGCTCGCCCCGCCACAATGCCGCCAAGCCTTCCCGACCGGGGTCGGGCTCCGGCTCGGCCGCAGCGCCGAAGACTTGGGCGAATTGCTGGCTCACGACTTCGACATGCCGCGCCAGTTCCTGGCTGAAGGTCGCCCAGCTCCCATACCCCATCGCGAAGGCCAGCCGCAGCCGGGCCAGATCGTCCTCGGGCAGATGGTGAGTTTGCTGATCGGCCCAGGCTTGCAGCCGGTTTTCGGTCCGGCGCAGGAACTCGTAGGCGTGCTTCAGCCCTTGCACGGCTGTCTGCGGTAAGCGCCCGCTGGCTCCCAGGGTGTCGAGCACCTGCAGGATGCCGCGTTCGCGCAGCGCCGGTTCGCGACCACCGTAGACCAGCTGAAAAGCCTGGCCGATGAATTCGACTTCGCGAATGCCGCCCGGCCCCAACTTGACATTGCGCTGCATGCCCTTGCGTTCGACTTCCCGGGCGATCAGCGTCTTCATCTCGCGCAACGCGGTAAAAGCGCCGTAGTCCAGATAACGCCGATAGATGAAGGGCCGCAACTCGTTCAGCAGGCGCTCGCCGGCCTCCAGATCGCCGGCAATGGCGCGCGCCTTGATCATGGCGTAGCGTTCCCAGTCGCGCCCATGATGCTGGTAATAATCCTCGAACGCAGCGAAGGACATCACCAGCGGTCCGGACTCGCCGAACGGCCGCAGGCGCAAATCGACGCGAAACACGAAACCGTCGGCGGTCGTCTCCGCCAGGACCTTGCCCAACCGCTGGCCGAGACGGCGGAAAAATTCTTCGTTGCTGATGGCGCGCGCGCCGTCGGTTTCGCCCTGGCTGGGATAGGCGAAGATCAGATCGATGTCGGAGGAGAAATTGAGCTCGCGTCCACCGAGCTTGCCCATACCCAGCACCACCATGCGCTGCGGCTGGCCGTCAGCGCCACGCGGCGCTCCGTAGCGCTGGCATTGCCAGGCGTACAAACGATCCAGCGCCGCGCCGACCGCGACATCCGCCAGATCGCTCAGATCGCCCAGTGTTTCCACCAATCCCGCCAATCCCGCCAGATCGCGCCAGGCGATGCGGACCATCTCCCGGCGGCGGAACTGGCGCAGCGCCGTCATCAGCCGGCCTTCGTCGCCAACATCGATCAGGCGCTGCGCCAACCGCGCGGCGCAGTCACCGGGGCCATTCACGGTGGCCAGATCGCTGCTGACGGTCAGATCCGTCAGCAGCGCCGGTTCGCGGATACAGGCGCGGGCGACAAACTCGCTGCCTCCCCATACCGGAACCAGTTGAGCCAACAGAGCATCCGGCGGCATTTCCCGGTTTCCGGCGCCAACCGCCTCGCCAAACGCCTGCCAGTACCGGGCCACCTCGCTTCGCAAGGCTTGCGGCAGGCGATTCAGTTCCTTTTCGAACGCGGTCATCAATGCTGCTTCCCGCTCCTTCCGTCGATCATGGTTTGGGCGTTGCCGCATCCCCGGCGTCGGCGTCTTCGCCGCCATCGACCCCGCTCTCTTCCAGCGTCGTCTCATCCCCGCCGAGATCTTGTTCGCCCACCGTCGCCGTCAACGGAATTTCCTTGTCGTTCACATACAGTTTGCCGCCTTCGAATTTGGCGGTAGAGCGATAGCGATCCCCTTCCAGCCGGACGAAGCCCAGGTCCGTCACGCTTTTCAGCTGTGCGGTGGCTTGCTGCGCCGCTAGGGTCTGCACAGCCTGATCGCTCGCTTCCTGGCCCTGTTCGGTCAGCTGCCCCTTCAACTCCTCCTTGATCGCATCGGTCAGCGCGGTTTCCAGCAAGCCCTTGGAAATCGCTAGTTCGGCCAAGCCTTTTTCCAGCGCGCCCAGCAGTCCGATCGGGCTCTGCAACAGATTGACATCGCCGAAATCCTGGAAATTCAGGCTGAGCTTGCCCTGCCACTCGCCGTTGCTCAGCGTCGCCTGGCTATCGAGCACGAATTCCGGTTTGCCGCGCAACAAGACGTGCACCAGCTTCAACAACTCATCCAGCATCTGCGGATCATCGGTGTTGCCGGCCGCTTTCTGCTGCCACTGCTCCAACTGGTTCACCGTAGCGCCGTCCAGATTGCGCAACGCCAGCTTGAGGCTGCCGGTGCCGCTTTGCCCTTCCACCGTGACCTTGCCGGCCTTCATCATCACCTCGCCGCCAACCTGCTGCGGGCTCTGCTGGCTGACCGAACCGGTGACATTCAGGTTTTCGACGACGAGCGGCGTTTCGATCCCCGGCTCATGCACGCTCAGCTGGCCGAGGGTGAAATTGGAATCGCCGAACTGCAGATCGAAAGCGCCCTTGTGCTGCTTGGCCGTCATGGCCAGATCGCGCAGCTTGATCTGCGCTCCGCCGCTGGCGGGCTGACCCTCGGTTGCCGCCACCGGCTTGCCGACCGCATCCAGGCTATCCATCTTCAGGCTGCCCTGGGCCGCCGCGTTGCCCGCCGTGACCTGGAACTGACCCTGCAGGCCCGAGAACTGCAGGCTTTGCAAATCCTCGACATCGCTCACAGTCAGCGGCGGCATGGTGATGCGGGTATCGCTGGCGCCATCGAAGCCGATCTGTGAAACGATCACCAGCGGCTCCTGATGGCCATACCATTTGGCCAGGGCGCGGGTCCAGGCGCTGCTGTCCGGATCCAGCGTGACGCGCACCACTCCGCCGGTCCAGCCCATCGCCACGCCGGGTACGCCCCAGCCGGCCAGCGGCAACGGGCCATGATAGATGTCCTGTCGCACCGAGAAGGACGGATCGGGCGTCTCGGAACCCTGGTCCTCCGGCATCACGAACTGAACGCGGGTCACCGCCTGCGACGAGAACACCCCACGGTGGTAATAGGTCGTGCTGAATTTGATGTTGGGGTTCTTGGCTGCTGCCGCCAGCGATTCCTGATACCAATGTTCCGCCTGTCGACCCGACCAGTATGCCGCGCCCGCCAGGCCGGCTGCCGCCACCACGAGAATGATTACCAACGCACCGACCAGTTTTTTCATGCGTATTGTCCTTGGAAATATCAACCGGAGCTTTGCTTTGACGATGGCCAACGGCAGTAAACCGTCAGGGGATCGGACTGGGAATCCGAACGGGGGATCCAGGCTGCGCGCCTGATCCCGAGTAACATACCATGATAGCCGAACGGTCGGCAGATCCAACCGCCATGTCTCCGCTCCGCGTCAGCGGTCCAGTGGCGAGACGAGTGGAAATGCGTCGCCCTTTCCACACAGCGTAGTCGGAATTGTCCGTGCCGCAACGAAAAAGCCCTACCGAAGTAGGGCTTCTTGTCGGACAGCGCGACGGGGAGACGCGATTACATCATGTCGCCCATGCCGCCCATGCCGCCCATGCCGCCCGGCATGGCGGGCTCGTTCTTCTTGGGCAGCTCAGCCACCATCGCTTCGGTGGTGATCAGCAAGCCGGCCACGGAAGCGGCGTTCTGCAGCGCGGAACGCGTTACCTTGGTCGGGTCCAGGATGCCCATCTCGACCATGTCGCCGTACTCGCCAGTCGCGGCGTTGTAGCCATAGTTGCCGCTGTTCTCCAACACCTTGTTCATGATCACGGAGGGCTCTTCGCCGGCATTGGAAACGATCTCGCGCAGCGGCGCTTCCATGGCGCGCAAGGCGATGGCGATGCCATGGCTCTGATCTTCGTTGATGCCTTTCAGATCCTTGACGGTCTGCAGCGCGCGGATCAAGGCCACGCCGCCGCCGGCCACCACGCCTTCCTCGACCGCCGCACGGGTCGCGTGCAACGCATCTTCGACGCGGGCCTTCTTCTCTTTCATCTCGACTTCGGTCGCAGCGCCGACCTTGATGACCGCCACACCGCCGGCCAACTTGGCAACGCGCTCCTGCAGTTTCTCGCGGTCGTAATCGGAGGTGGCTTCCTCGATCTGGCGACGGATCTGCTCGACCCGGCTCTTGATCTCATCGACCCGGCCCGCGCCGTCGATGACGGTGGTGTTTTCCTTGGCGACCACGATCTTGCGGGCGGAGCCCAGATCGGCCAGCGTGGTCTTTTCCAGGGTCAGGCCCACTTCCTCGGAAACCACCTGGCCGCCGGTCAGAATGGCGATATCCTGCAGCATGGCCTTGCGCCGGTCACCGAAGCCCGGCGCCTTGACCGCCGCGACCTTGACGATGCCGCGAATGGTGTTGACCACCAGGGTGGCCAGCGCCTCGCCTTCGACGTCCTCGGCGATGATCAGCAGCGGACGGCTGGCCTTGGCGACGCCTTCCAGCACCGGCAGCAAGTCGCGAACGTTGGAGATCTTCTTGTCGTACAGCAGGATGTACGGGGCTTCCAGCTCGGCGCACATGCTCTGCTGGTTGTTGATGAAATAGGGCGAAATGTAGCCGCGGTCGAACTGCATGCCTTCGACGACATCCAGCTCGTTCTCCAGGCCCTTGCCTTCCTCGACGGTGATCACGCCTTCCTTGCCGACCTTCTTCATGGCGTCGGCGATGATCCGGCCGATGGCCTCGTCGGCGTTGGCGGAAATGGTGCCGACCTGGGCGATCGACTTGTCATCGGTGCAGGGGGTGGACAGCTTGCGCAGCTCTTCGATAGTGGCGGTCACCGCCTTGTCGATGCCGCGCTTCAGATCCATCGGGTTCATGCCGGCAGCGATGGCCTTCATGCCCTCACGGACGATGGCCTGGGCCAGCACGGTGGCGGTGGTGGTGCCGTCGCCGGCGACGTCGGAGGTCTTGGAAGCGACTTCCTTGACCATCTGCGCGCCCATGTTCTCGAACTTGTCTTCCAGCTCGATCTCCTTGGCGACGCTGACGCCGTCCTTGGTGACGGTGGGCGCGCCGAAGGCTTTGTCCAGCAACACGTTGCGGCCCTTGGGACCGAGGGTCACCTTGACGGCGTTGGCCAGAACGTTGATGCCGCGCACCATGCGCGAACGGGCGTCATCACCAAATTTGACATCTTTTGCAGCCATGGGGGAATTCCTCTACGAATTTGAAATAGTCGGATCAGCGGTGCGAATGAATGACGGGCTTACTTCTCGATAACCGCCATGATTTCGTCTTCGCGCATGATGATCAGCTCTTCGCCGTCCACCTTGACTTCGCTGCCCGAATACTTGCCGAACAGGATGTGATCGCCGGCCTTGACGTCCAGGGGACGCACGTCGCCGTTATCCAGCAACTTACCGCGTCCCACCGCCTGGACGGTGCCGCGCGACGGCTTCTCGGCGGCGCTGCCGGGCAGGACGATGCCGCCGGGGCTCTTGGTTTCTTCTTCAACGCGCTTGACCAGCACCCGATCATGCAGGGGTCGAATGTTCATCGATCATCTCCTTAAAAGCTAATGGCTTGTATTCAGTGACCAGAGAAGTTGGCGCCTGCTTTTGTTAGCACTCACCCTAATTGAGTGCCAATAATAGCCAGCGAAAACCCCTTGTCAAGAGGTTGGCCAAGAGGTGGGGTGGGCCGGAAAATTTTCAAGAGGGAGCGACGAAGAAAAACGGACGGAACAGGGTCTATGTAGCTGCGTAGCGGCCCGCCCCTTCGATGCGGGCCTTGCTTGACAATCCGCATGGCTAAAAGAGGAACGATCGTGGACAGTCCATCGCTGGTGGTCTTTTGCACCTGCCCGGATCAGGCGGTGGCCGAGCGCCTTGCCGCCGCTCTGGTCGACGAGCGCCTCGCCGCCTGCGTCAACCTGGTGGCGGGCATCACCTCGATCTACCGCTGGGAAGGCCAAGTGCAACGCGATAGCGAGTGCCTGCTGATCATCAAGACGCGGCAGGTCATCTATCCCCTGCTGGAAACTCGCCTGCAAGAACTGCATCCCTACGAGACGCCCGAAATCATTGCCCTGCCCATTCAGGCGGGGGCGGCGCCCTATCTGAACTGGCTTGCCGCCAACACGGAAACCTCTCGATGAAACATCTCGTCCGCGCCGAGTTTGGACTGTTGTGGCTGGTGCTGGTCGCCATGCCGGCGATGGCTGGCCTGTTCGACCGGTTGGGCGGTTCGCCGCGAGACAAGATTCTGGAAGCCGACCAAGCCTTCCAATTGACCCTCAGCGCAACCGACCCACAGACGCTCGAAGCCCGCTGGCTGATTGCGCCCGGCTATTACCTCTATCGCGATAAATTCCAGCTGAGCATCCCGAACGCACCGGGCATCCAGATCGTCGGCACCGACATCGCCGCCGGCGAGCCCAAGGATGACCCCCACTTCGGCCGCCAGGAAATCTATCACAACGAAGCCGTGCTGGTGGCCCATCTGCAACGCGATGCGGCCAGCGCCGGCGCGCAGGACATCAGCGTCAAGGCCGATTACCAAGGCTGCGCCGAAGTCGGGGTGTGCTATCCGCCGCTGAGTCAGACCGTCACCGTCAGCCTGCCGGCGCTCGCCGCCGCCTCTACGGCCTCCACGCCACCCACCGCATCCCCGGCAGTCGACGCTACCCAAGCGACGGCGACACCGAAACCGGCCGGCGGCGACGCCGAGCAGGATCGGCTGGCCCGGCTGCTGGACGAACAGCGCTTCCTGGCCATTCCCGCCTTCTTCGGTTTCGGTCTGTTGTTGGCCTTTACTCCCTGCATCTTCCCGATGATCCCGATCCTGTCCAGCCTGATCGCCGGACAGGGCGCCAACCTGACCCGCCGCCGGGCGATCCTGCTGTCGCTGACCTACGTACTGGCCATGGCGGTAACCTATACCATCGCTGGCGTGCTGGCGGCGTTGTTGGGGCAAAACGTCCAGGCATGGTTCCAAAATCCCTGGGTGATCGGCGCGTTCAGCGGTCTCTTCCTCCTGCTGGCCTTGTCGATGTTCGGGCTGTACGACCTGCAATTGCCGGGCGCACTGCAGAATCGGCTGGTGGCCTGGAGCAACCGCCAGCGCGGCGGCCATCATGCCGGGGTGGCGGTGATGGGCCTGTTGTCGGCGTTGATCGTCGGTCCCTGCGTCGCACCGCCGCTGATCGGCGCGCTGAGCTTCATCGCCGTCACCGGCAATGTGACGCTGGGCGCGGCAGCGCTGTTCGCCCTGAGCCTGGGCATGGGCGCGCCCCTGCTGATCATCGGCGCTTCGGCCGGCCACTGGCTGCCACGCGCCGGCCACTGGATGGAGCGCACCAAGTCGGTCTTCGGGGTACTGTTGCTGGGGGTGGCGCTGTGGTTGCTGGAACGCATCCTGCCAGCGGCCCTGACCATGGTGTTGTGGGCGACTCTGCTGATCGTGACTGCCACCTACATGGGCGCGCTGCAACCGGCAGTGCACGGCGCGCCAGCCTGGCGCACGCTGATCAAGGGTCTGGGGCTGGTGTTGCTGATCTACGGCATCTTGCTGCTGGTGGGCGTAGCGGCCGGCGGACGCGATCCCTGGCAACCGCTACGCGGGATCGGCCTGGTCGCCCAAGCCTCCAACGCAACCCAGCAACCCCGCTTCCGAACCGTCAAGACCGTAGCCGAGGTGGAACAGGCGGTGGGCGCGGCCAACGGCCGGCCGGTGATGCTGGATTTCTATGCCGACTGGTGCGTGAGCTGCAAGGAAATGGAGCGCTATACCTTCGCCGATCCCACCGTCCAGGCGGCGCTAGCCGACATGGTCACCCTACGCGCCGACGTGACCGCCAACGACGCCGCCGACCAGACCCTGCTCAAGCGCTTCGGCCTCATCGGTCCACCGGCCATTCTGTTCTTCGGCCCCGATGGTCGGGAACGCAGCGGACATCGAGTGGTCGGTTTCGTGGAAGCCGCGCCGTTCGCCGCCCATCTGCGCACCCTGCCGGCAGGAAAAAATTGAACGGGCGACCAAGACACTTTGGTCGACATCTGCCGCCAACATGCGGCTATCGGCGGGAATTTTGCGGTTTCATGTCGCTGGACACCCAACCGGGCATGATGCAGAATCGCGCCCTTCAAATGGTAAGGATCTCCGCTTCACCCATGGCAAAACTGCTGTTACTCAACGGCCCGAATCTCAACCTGCTGGGCACCCGCGAACCGGGCATCTATGGTGCCGACACCCTCGCCAGCATCGAACGACGCTGCCAGGAACTGGCGCAAACCCTGGGATCGCACCAGCTGGCCTGTTTCCAGAGCAACGCCGAGCACGCCCTGATCGAACGCATCCACGCGGCGCGCGAGGACGAAGTCGCCTTCATCCTCATCAACCCAGCCGCCTTCACCCATACCAGCGTGGCGCTGCGGGACGCCTTGCTCGGGGTGCGCATTCCATTCATCGAGATCCACCTGTCCAACGTGTTCGCCCGCGAACCGTTCCGCCATCATTCCTATCTGTCCGATATTGCCGTTGGCGTCATCAGCGGCTTGGGCGCGCACGGCTACGAGCTGGCGCTGCGCGCCGCCGACCATTACCTCGCTACGCCACGCCGGTGACCGCCATGCCGATGGATATCCGCAAGATCAAGAAACTGATCGAATTGCTCGAAAGTTCGGGCGTCGCCGAAATCGAAATCAAGGAGGGCGAGGATTCGGTCCGAATCAGTCGCCACCCCGGTGGCGGCGCTCCGGCCGTCATGTCGCCACAAGCCCTGTGGGCCGCGCCCGCCTATGGCTTGCCACCCGCACTGTCCACCCAGGCTCCTGCGATACCAACGCCACCCCCTACAGCTGCGGAACCCGCGGCGGAGCCCCTCAAGGGCAATGTGTTGCGCTCGCCAATGGTGGGCACCTTCTACCGTTCGGCCTCGCCCGGTTCCAAGCCATTCGTCGAAATCGGCCAGCACGTCAATGTCGGCGACCCGGTCTGCATCATCGAAGCCATGAAGATGTTCAATCAGATCGAGGCCGATCACGCCGGCACGATCACCCGCATCCTGGCCGAGAACGGTCAGCCGGTTGAATACGACCAGCCGCTGCTGGTGATCGAATAGTCCGCCCGCCATGCTGGAAAAAGTCGTCATTGCCAATCGCGGGGAAATCGCCCTGCGCATCCTGCGTGCCTGTCGGGAACTGGGCATTCGTACGGTCGCGGTGCATTCCACCGTCGATCGCGACCTCAAGCATGTGCGTCTGGCCGACGAAACCGTCTGCATCGGCCCACCGCCCGCCGCCGACAGCTATCTGAACATGCCAGCGATCATCAGCGCTGCCGAGGTCACCGATGCCGTGGCGATCCATCCCGGCTACGGCTTCCTGTCGGAAAACGCCGATTTCGCCGAGCGAGTCGAACAGAGCGGCTTCATCTTCATCGGCCCCCGTCCGGAGACCATCCGCCTGATGGGCGACAAGGTGTCCGCCATCCGCACCATGAAGGAGGCCGGCGTTCCCTGCGTGCCCGGTTCGGACGGACCGCTGGGTGACGATGACCAGGAAAATCTGCGCATCGCCCACCAGATCGGCTATCCGATCATCATCAAAGCCGCCGGTGGTGGCGGTGGACGTGGCATGCGGGTGGTCAACGGCGAAGCCGCGCTGCTCACCACGCTCGATCTGACCCGTAGCGAAGCCAACGCCGCCTTCGGCAACCCGACGGTGTACATGGAAAAATACCTGGACCACCCCCGTCACGTGGAAATCCAGGTACTGGCCGACACCCTCGGCAACGCCATCCATCTGGGCGAGCGCGACTGTTCGATGCAGCGCCGCCATCAGAAAGTCATCGAGGAAGCGCCGGCCCCCGGCATCAGTGCCGAGCAACGCCAGCGCATTGGCCAGATTTGCGTGGAAGCCTGCCAACGCATCGGTTACCGGGGCGCGGGTACCTTCGAGTTCCTGTACCAGGATGACCAGTTCTACTTCATCGAGATGAACACCCGGGTGCAGGTCGAACACCCGGTGACCGAGCTGATTACCGGGGTGGACATCGTCAAGGCGCAATTACGCATCGCAGCCGGGGAAGAACTCGGTTACCGGCAAGACCAGATCCGCATCCAAGGCCACGCCATCGAATGCCGGCTGAACGCCGAAGACCCGGATAAATTCGTGCCTTCGCCCGGTACAGTGGTCCAGTATCACCCGCCGGGCGGACCGGGCATCCGAGTGGATTCCCATCTTTACAACGGCTATCGGGTTCCTCCCAACTACGATTCGATGATCGGCAAGCTGATCGCGCATGGCGAAACTCGCCAGGCGGCCATCGCCCGGATGCGCAACGCTCTGGCCGAACTGGTGATCGAGGGGATCAAGACCAACGCCCCCCTGCACCGGCGCATCCTGAGCGACGCCCGCTTCATCACCGGCGGCACCGATATCCACTATCTGGAAAAGCAGTTACTCGAAAGCCGCTGACAGCGCGCGCGCCCGGATTGGGCAGGGCAGGATGCGATGCGCTAGGCTTTATTCACTGGAACCGGTAAAGGCCACGATCCCCATGAGCGACGATGCGACCGCACCCTGGCTGCAACTGACTCTCGAAGCCATCGACCACAGTCCCGAACAACTGGAAGACGCTCTGCTGCAGGCGGGGGCGCTGGCCGTCACGCTGGAGGATGCCGGCGACCAGCCGGTGCTGGAGCCAGGACCGGGCGAAACCCCGCTCTGGAGCCAAACCCGGGTGACCGGACTGTTCGACGCCCATACCGACATCGAGGTCACCAAGAAACAGTTGCAGCGGTTCCTACACGCCCCCATCCTGCCGGAATGCCGGCTAACGACTCTGGAGGAACGGGACTGGGTGCGGGCCTGGATGGACAATTTCCATCCGATGCGCTTCGGTCAACGGCTGTGGATCTGCCCAACCTGCCAGACACCGCCCGATCCGACCGGCATCCACATCCGGCTGGACCCCGGCCTGGCCTTCGGCACCGGCACCCATCCGACCACAGCGCTCTGCCTGGAATGGCTGGAGGGCCGCGAGTTGGCCAATCGCACCGTGCTGGATTACGGCTGCGGCTCCGGTATTCTGGCCATCGCCGCCGCCAAACTGGGGGCGCGACGGGTATGGGCGGTCGACATCGATCCCCAGGCTCTGCTGGCCAGCGACGCCAACGCCGCGGAAAACGAGGTCGAAGATCATATCGAACTGAGTCATCCGACCGAACTGCCCGGCGCGCTGACCGTCGATATCCTGGTCGCCAATATCCTGGCCGGGGTGCTGGTGCGGCTGGCCCCGGAACTGGCGCGACGGGTCAAGCCGGGCGGTCATCTGGTACTGTCCGGCATCCTCGCACAACACGCCGATGCGGTGCAGATGGCGTTCGCCCACGATTTTGCCTTCGGCCCGCTGCAACAACGCGAGGACTGGGTTCTGCTGGACGGGGTGCGGCGCAGTCCCTAGCTGTCCCACTGCTGGAGCCGCCTCGTTCGCTTCATCCCCGGACGGCATTCCGGTACAATATTGCCCCTTTTCCCAGGTCACTGGTCCCCATGCAGATCGGCCCCTACGCCTTGTTTCCGCCCGTGTTTCTGGCGCCAATGGCCGGCGTCAGCGATCGGCCGTTTCGGCAATTGTGTCGGCGGCTGGGTGCAGGATTGACGGTCTCGGAGATGGTGAGTACCAACCGACGGTTGTGGGATAGCCGCAAGACTCGCCTGCGCCTGGATCACAGCGGCGAACCGGGTCCGCGCAGCGTGCAGCTGCTCGGGACCGACCCGCAGACCATGGCCGAAGCCGCCCGGCTGAACGTCGAGCATGGCGCTCAGATCATCGACATCAACATGGGCTGTCCCGCCAAGAAGGTGTGCGGTGCGCTGGCCGGAGCGGCGCTGTTGCGCGACGAAGCCCTGGTCGGCCGCATCCTCGACACGGTGGTCAAAGCGGCAACCGTCCCGGTCACTCTGAAGATCCGGCTTGGCTGGGATGCCGCGCACCGCAACGGCGTCACCATCGCCCGCATCGCCGAACAGGCCGGCATCCAGGCGCTGGCAGTCCATGGCCGCACCCGGGACAGCGGTTATACCGGTCCGGTCGATTACGCTGGCATCCGCGCCATCCGGCAGGCGGTCGCCATTCCGGTCATCGCCAACGGCGACATTACCCGTCCCGAACAGGCCCGCCGAGTGCTGGACGAGACCGGGGCGGCGGCGGTGATGATCGGCCGCGGCGCACAGGGCCGGCCCTGGATTTTCCGCGAAATCGCCCATTATCTGGCCACCGGTGAACAGCTACCCCCGCCCTCGCCGACGGACATCGGCCAGTGGGTCGCGGCGCACCTGGAAAGTCTGTACGCGTTTTACGGCGAGACCGCCGGCGTCCGCATCGCCCGCAAACATCTGGCCTGGTACAGCCAGCCCTGGCGCGAAGGGGCTGCATTCCGGGCACAGGTGAACCTGATCGACCACTCCCTCGGGCAATTCGCGCTGGCCCGGGCCTTTTTCGAACATCTGGCGCATAAGGAACCGTTAGCCGCATGAGCATTTATCATCAGGACCCGCCGATCGATCTGCTGCCCGCCACGCCCCTGCGCGATCACGTTCAGGAGACCTTGCGCATCTACTTCCACAATCTTGGCGGCCAGGCACCCAGCAACCTGTACGATCTGGTGTTGCAGGAAGTGGAGCCGCCGCTGTTGGAAAGCGTGATGAAATTCACCCAAGGCAACCAGAGCCGGGCGGCCCTGATCCTCGGCATCAACCGGGGCACGCTGCGCAAGAAACTACGCCAGTACGGTCTCGGCTGAATCGACGCCATGACCCCATTTCGCTTGCAGGCTACGAGGAACGAGGATATGAGTCTGGCGCTTTTCGATCTCGATAATACCCTGCTGGAGGGAGACAGCGATTATCTGTGGGGCCGGTTTCTGATCGAGCAGGGCATCGTCGACGGCGAATACTACGAACGCGAGAATCAGCGCTTTTACGACGAGTACCGCAACGGCGTGCTGGATATCTACCAGTTTTTGGCGTTCATGCTCCAGCCGCTGGCGGAACACCCGCTGGAACAGCTGCTGGCTTGGCGGGAACGTTTCCTGGCCGAGAAGATCGAGCCGATCCTGTTGCCCAAGGCGGTAGCCTTGCTGGAACGGCACCGGACCGCCGGCGACACCCTGCTGATCATCACCGCCACCAACCGTTTCATCACCGCCCCCATCGCCGAACGCCTGGGCGTCGCCCATCTGTTGGCGACCGAGGTGGAATTCGTCGACGGTCGTTACACCGGTCGGCCGCTCGGTATCCCCTGTTTCCAGCAGGGCAAGGTAGAACGGCTGAACGCCTGGCTGGCGGAAACCGGCCACGACCTCGCCGACAGCTGGTTCTACAGCGATTCCCACAACGACCTGCCCTTGCTGGGCCAAGTTACCCATCCGGTAGTGGTAGACCCCGATCCGATCCTGCATGAACAGGCCCAGGCCCGAGGTTGGCCGATCATCAGCCTGCGCGAGACGGCGGCGGCATAGTGCGCCCCGCGACCGTCGGACCTGGGACCCCGCGGTGGCTTGCACCTACCGACCGTTTCCCTTAGGTTGCTCCCGATCGATCACCCACTCCACCATCCAATCGACCCGACAGGGCTTCATGAATCTGCAGGAATCACCATGCCATCGAATCAGATCAACAATATCAACGTCTCCGCGCAGGATGTGCTGCTGACCCCCGACGATATCAAACAGCGCCTGCCGTTGAGCGCAACGGCTGAAGCCACGGTCCTCAACGGCCGCCAGACCGTGCAACGCATCCTCGACCGCCAGGATTCCCGCCTGTTCGTCGTGGTCGGCCCCTGCTCGATCCACGATCTCGACGCCGCCCGCGATTACGCCCGACGCCTGAAGGCGTTGGCCGACGAAGTGCAGGACACCATGCTGGTCATCATGCGGGTCTATTTCGAGAAACCGCGCACCACGGTCGGCTGGAAAGGACTGATCAACGATCCGCGCATGGACGACACTTTCGATATCGGCGAAGGTCTGCAGGTCGCCCGCGGCCTGTTGCTGGAACTGGCCGACATGGGCCTGCCATCCGGCACCGAGGCGCTGGACCCGATCATCCCGCAGTACATTTCCGATCTGATCACCTGGACCGCCATCGGCGCCCGCACCACCGAATCCCAGACCCACCGCGAAATCGCCAGTGGCCTGTCCACGCCGGTCGGGTTCAAGAACGGCACCAACGGCAGCCTGGAAGTGGCGATCAACGCCCTGCAGTCGGCCGCCCGCTCGCATAGCTTCCTCGGTATCAATCAGCTGGGTCAGTCGGCGGTGATCCGCACCCTGGGCAACCGCTACGGTCATGTAGTCCTGCGCGGCGGCGATCGGCCCAACTACGATTCGGTGTCGATCGCCCTGTGCGAAAAGGCGCTGCGCGACAAGAAGCTGCCCGTCAACATCGTGGTCGATTGCAGCCACGCCAATTCCTTCAAGGATCCGGCCATGCAACCGCTGGTCATGCGCGATTGCGTCCATCAGATCATCGAAGGCAACCAATCGATCGTCGGGCTGATGATCGAGAGCAACATCGGCTGGGGCAATCAGTCCATTCCGGCCGACCGCAGCCAGATCAAATACGGCGTCTCGATCACCGACGCCTGCGTGGACTGGGACACCACCGAAAAGATGTTGCGCGAAGCTCACGCCAAATTGAAGACCGTGTTGCCGGGCCGACTCGCCGGCTGAACGACAATCCACCCGATCCCCACGGCGGGAAGCGTTTCTTGAGGAGATCCCCATGACGACCACGACCCTGGGCGAACCCCGGTTCGCTTCCCCCTTCCGCCGCACGGTCAGCGACCTGGCCCGCATCCCCGCCCATATCGTCCAGTCACCGGACGGGCCACCGGCGGAGGAGCTGCTGTTCGAACTGGCTGGGCCGCGCGACCGGCTGTTTTTCGACCCGCAGCAGACTCGCGCCGGCATCGTCACCTGCGGTGGTCTGTGTCCCGGCATGAACAACGTGATCCGCTCGCTGTATCTGGAGCTGCATCATGGCTACGGGGTGCGAGAAGTGCTCGGCTTTCGCGGAGGCTATCAGGGGCTCGATCCCACCCGCGGGCCGGAACCGCTGGCGCTCAGCTCGGATGTCGTCCGCGACATCCAGAATACCGGCGGCACCGTGCTGGGCACTTCGCGCGGCCCGGTCGATGTCGAAATGGCGGTCGACAACCTGATCCGGCGCGGGGTGAACATCCTGTTCACCATCGGCGGTGACGGGACCCAACGTGGCGGCAACGCTCTGTTTCAGGAAGCCCAGCGCCGCGGTCATCCGCTGGCGGTGGTCGGCATCCCCAAGACCATCGACAACGATGTGGCCTTCGTCTCGCGCACCTTCGGCTATCTGACTGCGGTCGAAGAAGCCGCCAAGGTGCTGGACTGCGCCCACATCGAAGCGCACAGCGTTCACAACGGCATTGCCCTGGTGAAGCTGATGGGTCGCCACGCCGGCTTCATCGCCGCCGGCGCCGCCATCGCCAGCCAGGATGTGAATTTCGCCTTCGTGCCGGAAGCGCCGCTGCAACTCGATGGTGCGGATGGCTTTCTTGCTGCCCTGAAGCAGCGCATCCAGCGCCGAGCGCACGCGGTGATCGTGGTGGCCGAGGGCGCAGGCCAGGAGTTGCTGGCCGGCGAGGCCGAAGAACGCGATGCCTCGGGTAACGTCAAGCTACACGATATCGGTCTGTTCCTGCGCGAGCGGATCGAGCGTTATTTCAAGGCGGAGGGCATACCGGTCACGCTGCGCTATTTCGACCCTAGCTATCTGATCCGCAGCGTTCCCGCCGACGCCGAGGACGCCATCCTCTGCGACTTTTTCGCCCGCAACGCCGTCCACGCTGCCATGGCGGGCAAGACCGGGCTGGTGATTGGTCTGTTACACGACAATTTCATCCATGTTCCGATCGAATTGTTGGTAAGCCGCAAAAAACGCCTGGATCTGAATGGCCCGGCCTGGCACGCCGTGCTGGCCGCAACCGGTCAGGAAGCGCTCAAGAGCGCCGGTTCCGATTGAACGCATCCGGTCGCGGGAAGCGGATGCAACTGCGTTAATGATCTGAAAATAAATAATTTTCTGAATTCAACCCTCCCGCGCTGATTCCCTCCCCCGCCACCGTCAGTCGGCGGCGGGCGATTCCTTCTTGGCAAGCACGGCATTTGGAACTATTCTTGCTGTATATAGCACCAATATGGTACTGATTACTCCCTCGACGCGGAGCGCCTATGATTCGCATCACCCGGGAAGCCGACTACGGCATCTTGCTGATGACCATCCTGGCCCAGGCCAACGGTCAGCCGCGCAGCGCTGCCACCCTGGCGGAGCAGCGCCGCCTGCCGCTACCGATGGTCAGCAAGATCCTCAAGACCCTGGCGCGGGCAGGTCTGTTGATCTCACAGCGTGGTGCACAGGGCGGCTATAGCCTGGCCCGTGCATCGGCGGAAATTTCGGCTGCCGATATCATCAGCGCCCTGGATGGTCCCATCGCCATCACCGAATGCCTGACCGATGCGCACGACGGTTGTTCTCGGCAAGATTATTGCGAGGTCAGCAGCCACTGGCCGCGGATCAATCACGCCATCTACACCGCGTTGCAAAGTATCAGCCTGGAAGCCATGAGCCGTCCCGACCCGTCGCGACCGGTGCGCTTCCATTCTCTCCATCGGGCAATGACCGCCAGCATCGTCGAGCGACCGGTCTGAGATGCCTTCTGTATCAGGAATCCTGCCATGACCGACAGTTCCCAAACGCTGGAAACCCTCGCTAACAGCGACTACAAGTACGGTTTCGTGACCGACATCGAGCAAGACACCGTACCACCGGGTCTGAACGAGGACGTCATCCGTCTGATCTCGGCCAAGAAGCAGGAACCGGACTGGTTGCTGGAGTGGCGGCTGAACGCCTATCGCCACTGGCTGACCATGACCGAACCGACCTGGGCGCGGGTGCACTTCCCGCCGGTCGACTACCAGTCCATCTCCTACTACTCCGCGCCCAAGCAAAAGGGCGATGGCCCCAAGAGCCTCGATGAGATCGACCCGGAGCTGCGCCGCACCTACGACAAGCTCGGCATCCCGTTGGCGGAACAGGCCGTCCTGGCTGGCGTGGCGGTCGACGCCGTATTCGATTCGGTCTCAGTCGCCACCAGCTACAAGGGCAAATTGGCGGAAAAGGGCATCATCTTCTGCTCCTTCTCGGAAGCAGTGCGCGAATATCCCGAACTGGTGCGCAAGTACCTGGGAACGGTGGTGTCCTACCGCGACAATTACTACGCCACCCTCAATTCGGCGGTGTTCTCCGATGGCTCTTTCGTCTACATCCCGCCGGGCGTTCGCTGCCCGATGGAGCTGTCCACCTATTTCCGCATCAACGCCAGCAACACCGGACAATTCGAGCGGACGCTGATCGTCGCCGACGCCGGGGCCTACGTGTCCTACCTCGAAGGCTGCACCGCTCCACAGCGCGATGAAAATCAACTGCATGCCGCGGTGGTCGAGCTGGTGGCGCTGGACAACGCCTCGATCAAATATTCCACGGTGCAGAACTGGTATCCCGGCGACGCCGAGGGTAAGGGCGGCATCTACAACTTCGTGACCAAGCGCGGGTTGTGCCAGGGTCGGGATTCCAAGATCTCCTGGACCCAAGTCGAAACCGGCTCGGCCATCACCTGGAAATATCCCAGTTGCATCCTACGCGGCGAAAATTCGGTGGGCGAGTTCTACTCGGTGGCCCTGACCCGTGATTATCAGCAGGCCGACACCGGCACCAAGATGATCCACATCGGCAAGAATACCCGCAGCACCATCGTCTCCAAGGGCATTTCCGCCGGCCATGGCCAGAATGCCTACCGCGGGCTGGTGAAGATCCTGCCGACCGCCGAAAACGCCCGCAACTACTCTCAGTGCGACTCGCTGCTGATGGGGGACCAGTGCGGTGCCCACACTTTCCCTTACATCGACGTGCACAACCCCAGCGCCCAGATCGCGCACGAGGCCAGCACCTCCAAGATCAGCGAAGAGCAACTTTTTTACTGCAAGCAGCGCGGCATCGGCGCGGAAGATGCCGTGAGCCTGATCGTCAACGGCTTCTGCAAGGACGTGTTCAAGGAATTGCCGATGGAATTCGCCGTCGAGGCGCAGAAGCTGATCGAATTGAAGCTGGAAGGCAGCGTCGGCTGACAAGATCACGCAAGATTTCGATTTCATAAGGTTTCGGGGAATCTCAACATGCTGGAAATCCGCAATCTGCACGTTACGGTCGAGGGCCGGGAAATCCTCCAGGGCATCGACCTCACCATCGGTCCGGGCGAAGTGCACGCCATCATGGGACCGAACGGCTCGGGCAAGAGCACGCTGGCCAATGTCATCGCTGGCCGCGAGGGTTATACCGTCACCGCCGGCGAGGTCCTGTTCCAGGGCAAGAACCTGCTGGAGATGCCACCGGAAGTCCGCGCCTGCGAAGGGCTGTTTCTCGCCTTCCAGTATCCGGTGGAAATTCCCGGCGTCGCCAATCTGTATTTCCTCAAGGCGGCGGTCAACGCCGTGCGCAAATACCGCGGCGAACCGCCGGTGGACGCCATGGATTTCTGGGATCTGATCCACGAGCGCATGGAGCTGGTGAAGATGGACGAATCCATGCTCAAGCGTTCGGTCAACGAAGGCTTCTCCGGCGGCGAAAAAAAGCGCAACGAAGTGTTCCAGATGGCGGTCCTGCAACCGTATTTCGCCGTGCTGGACGAGACCGATTCCGGGCTGGACATCGACGCCCTGAAAGTAGTGGCTGACGGCGTCAACGCCCTGCGCAACGCCGAGCGCGGTTTTCTGGTCATCACCCATTACCAACGTCTGCTGGACTACATCGTCCCGGATGTGGTCCACGTGCTGGTCAACGGCAGGATCGCCCGTTCCGGCAGCAAGGAGCTGGCGCTGGAGCTGGAGGAGCAGGGTTACGCGCTGTACAACGAGGAACCGGGCCGGGCGCGCCGGGCCGCAGCCTGAGAGATCCGCATCATGACCGCCACCGCGCCATCGATTGCCGATCCCTACCGCCAGCGCTTCGCCGAATTCCTGGCCAACCGGCGCGAACCGGACAGCCTGACCGGCCTGCGCCGCGCCGCCTTCGCCCGCTTCGAAAGCCTGGGGCTACCGACCCGTCGGCAGGAAGCCTGGCGCTCGACCGACCTCGGCCCGCTCCAGGCTGTCGCCTGGAACCTGCCAACCACCGCGCCGGTCGAGGTGGGCTCTCTGCCCGATCTGGGTCAAGCTGCTCATCGACTGGTCTTCGTCAACGGTCGCTACGCGCCCGCCCTGTCGCAAGGGCCGGCGTTGCCGGACGGCGTAACGGTGACCCGCCTCAGCCAAGCGGCCGCCAGCCAGACCACCCTAGTCGAGTCGTCTCTGGACCAGGCACCGGGTCTGGATCGACACCCGTTCGCCGCGCTCAACGCTGCGTTCTGGGAAGATGGCGCTTTCGTCCATCTGCCGCGCGGCGCTGTGCTGGAAACCCCGATTCACCTGATCTTCGTCGCCACCGGCCACGACGCCCTCATCCATCCCCGCCTGCTGGCAGTGCTGGAAGACGGCGCGCAGGCGACGGTGGTGGTCGAATACCGGGGTCAAGGGCGCTATCTGAACGCGCCGGTCGCCGAACTGACCATCGGCGATGGGGCCGTGCTGCACTACCACCAGATTCAGGACGAATCTCCGCAAGCCTTCCATCTCGGCGCCATCGGCCTGCGGCAGGGACGCGACAGTCAGGCTCAGGCGCACCTGTTCGCCGATGGCGGACAGGTGACCCGCACCGACCTGACGGCGCTGCTCGATGGTGAAGGCGCTCATTGCGCGCTCGACGGCCTGACCCTGGGGCACGACAGCCAGTACGGCGACTTTCACGTGCGGGTCGAGCACGCCTACCCGCACGGGACCAGCGAGCAGCTGTTCAAGAGCGTGCTGGACGGCAAGGCCCAGGCGATGTTCGACGGCATGATCCATGTCCGCCCCCACGCCCAGAAGTCCGACGCACGCCAGCTCAGCCGCAATCTGCTGCTGTCCCGGCAAGCCCAGGCCCATTCCATCCCACGGCTGGAAATCCTGGCCGATGACGTCAAATGCGGCCACGGCTCCAGCACCGGCTTCCTCGATCCCGACGCCGAGTTCTACCTGCGCGCGCGCGGTATTCCAGCCTCCGCCGCCCGCGCCCTGCTGGTCTATGCCTTCGCCAACGACAACCTGAATCGCATCGGCCTGACGCCGCTGCGCGAGCGGCTCGGTCAGGTGTTGGCCGATCGTCTGGCCCTGCTCGATGGAGACGCCCGATGAGCCTGCATTCCGCAACCGCCCCGCTGCCGCTGACGCCATTGACATCAGCGACGACCCGTTCGACCCTGGACATCGCCCGCATCCGCGCCGAATTCCCGATCCTGCGCCGCAAGGTGCACGACAAACCGCTGGTCTATCTGGACAACGCCGCCTCGGTCCAGAAACCCAAGGCGGTGATCGACGCCATCAGCGAGTGCTACACCGGCTACTACGCCAACATCCATCGTGGCGTCCATCTGCTGTCGGAACGATCGACCCTCGCCTACGAAGGGACGCGCGAAAAGGTGCGGGCCTTCCTGAACGCCGCCAGCACCCAGGAAATCATCTTCACCCGCAACGCCACCGAGAGCATCAACCTGGTGGCCAGCAGCTTCGGCAGCGACTTCAAGCCTGGTGACGAGGTCGTAATCACCGGCATGGAGCATCACTCCAACATCGTACCCTGGCAGCTGCTGTGTCAGCGGACCGGGGCCACGCTGAAGGTCGCGCCGTTCACTGAAACCGGCGAATTGATCCTGGAGGAATACGAGCGCCTGCTGGACAGCGGGCGGGTCAAGCTCGCTGCCTTCGTCCATATCTCCAATGCCCTCGGCACGGTCAATCCGGTCAAGCGCATGACCGAACTGGCCCATGCCCGCGGCATCCCGGTGCTGATCGACGGTGCCCAGTCGGTTCCTCATCTGGCGGTGGACGTGCAGGCGCTGGACTGCGATTTCTACGCCTTCTCCAGCCACAAGGTGTATGGACCGAGTGGTGTCGGCGTGTTGTACGGCAAGAAAGCGCTGCTGCAGGCGATGCCGCCCTACCAGGGCGGTGGCGACATGATCTCGGTAGTGACCTTCGAAAAGACCGAATACGCCGACCTACCGAACAAGTTCGAAGCCGGCACGCCCAACATCGCCGACGTGATCGGATTGGGGGTGGCGCTGGACTGGCTGACGGCCATCGGTCTCGACCAGGTCGCCGCCCATGAGCACGCCCTGCTGGAGCACGCCACCCGTCAACTGCGCGAAATTCCCGGCCTGCGCATCATGGGCACGGCCCGCGATAAAGCCGCACTGGTGGCGTTCACCCTGCAAGGCGCTCACCCCCACGATATCGGCACCATCCTGGATCGGGAAGGCGTCGCCATCCGCGCCGGCCATCACTGCGCCCAGCCGGTCATGCAACATTACGGCGTTCCCGCCACCGCCCGAGCCTCGTTCGCCGTCTACAACACTCACGACGAAATCGATGCTCTGATCAAAGCCCTCTGGAAAGTCAAGGAGATGTTCGAGCTATGAGCGACCTGCGCGATCTCTACCAAGAAGTGATCATGGATCACAACAAGCGGCCTCGCAATTTCCGCATCATCCCGCAACCCACTCACCACGCCGATGGCCTCAATCCGTTGTGCGGAGATCGGATCAGCGTATATCTGGACGTCAAGGATGGCGTGATTCAGGACATTTCCTTTCAGGGCGCCGGCTGCGCGATCTCCAGCGCCTCGGCCTCGCTGATGACCGAAGCCCTGAAGGGCAAGCCAGTGTCCGAAGTCGAATACCTGGTCGACGCCTTTCACACCGTCGTGACCAACGACGGCGAATGCCCCAAGAACCTGGGCAAGCTCAACGTGCTGGCCGGGGTGCGCGACTACCCCAGCCGGGTCAAGTGCGCCACTTTGGCCTGGCACGCCGTGCGCGCGGCGCTGGAGCAACACAAGGATCCAGTGGCGACCGAGTGATCCCGAGGCTCCGTTCCCTCTTCGCAGCGCAACAGAATCATCATAGCCACATTCCTGGAGGCGACGCATGAGCAGCACCGACCTTCCCGACGTCGGCGAGATGGAATCCAGGGTCATCGCGGCCTTGAAGACCGTCTATGACCCCGAGATTCCGGTCGATATCTACGAACTGGGCCTGGTCTACCACTTGAATGTGGACCCCATGGCCAACCACGCCGATATTCAGATGACGCTGACCGCGCCCGGTTGCCCGGTCGCTGGCTCGATGCCGGAATGGGTGGAGAACGCGGTGCGCCACAACGCCGGGGTGGAATCGGTCAACATCGAATTGGTGTGGGAACCGCCCTGGACCCCGGACATGATGTCGATGCGGGCCAAGCTGGAACTGAACATGGTGTAGCGGTCACCATTCAAGGCAGATTCAAGGCAGATTCATCGCCAGGATATTGCGGTTGCGATCGTCGCAGCGCTGATAGTCGAAGCGG
>RXIW01000041.1 GCA_003989065.1 Candidatus Competibacteraceae bacterium | reverse complement strand
AAACCCGGCTTCGAGTGCTAGCATGGTTTATGTGACTTCGGGTCGCTTGATGTTACGACAGCTTTGCAAAAAAACCGTCTCTGTAGCAGAAATAGCAAGAGGAAATTTAGAATTAAATTTGGAATTTCTTTAGTCATTGATTTTTATACAGCCTCTTACGCCTGCGACAATGACCGATTAGCTATCAAGGCTTTCAGTTTCTTCGCGATGGCGGCTTATCAATCACCAGCTTATCGATATAGCGAAGCGGTTTTATGAATAAACTACTGAAAAAAGCATTTCTGAAGTTGCGAAAATTGCCCTTGCTAATAGAATCGAGATTTGATAGAGAATTTTTAGCGCCAGATGTTCCTCTTGCAAAGACTGTCAGTCATCAGCAATGGCAGAAATACCTATATGAAATAGGCAACAAACATGGAATGAAAATCCTGGAAATAGGCAGTCGTGAGGTTACTGGGGTGTCGAGTGCTAGGAGAGGATTTTCCAAAGCAGAATATGTTGGGTTTGACTATTATCCAGGAAATAATGTGGATATCGTGGGTGATGTTCATAAGCTATCTTCGTATTTTAGTGATGGAGAACAGTTTGATCTGATCTATTCAAGTGCTTGTTTTGAGCATTTTGCGATGCCTTGGGTTGTCGCGCTTGAAATAACAAAACTGCTTAAAGTTGGTGGATTTGTTTTTGTAGAAACGCATTTTTCATTTTCATCTCATGAAAGACCATGGCATTTCTTTCAGTTTAGCGACATGGCATTAAAAGTTATTTTTTCAGAGGCTCTTGGGTTTGAATGTGTGGAGGCGGGCATGTCAAACCCAATTGTTGGTAGGTTTTCTTCGTTAGCAGATGAGTATTTGAAAAATAAACCTATCAGTGGTCTCTATTGTCATAGCGAATTTCTTGGAAGGAAGATAAGAGATGTAAATTGTTTTGATTGGGCACAGGTAGATTTATCGAGTATGGTAGGAAATACGAAATATCCGCAGCCTTGAGCATAAATCATCTTTAGCTATGGCTATTGAATTATTCAGTAGTTTGAGATGGTAAATGCGCTAGATAAACCAGCGGAAATACTTGTTATGGCTATTAGTGTTTCGACTTTCGGTTGGTTGAGTTCATGTTGAGCTAGAAAATCTACCAACGGTTTTGAAGCTGATAGATGAGCAGAAATTGGTTGGTTTTATGGCTAAATGAATGGTGTGATTTATGGGGCGACTCGCATGCTGTGTGAGTTGTATTATGACTACAACTGCGATCTGGTATTTTTAAAGGCTATGAATTATATAAATAAATTGTATAAGAAACCGGCTTTTTTTGCGGGATTTCAGTGGAGAAAGATACAGTCATTTATATTGGGAATGCTCATTTTTTGTCATTTTTTTTTATTCTTGATGAATTGGGGATTTACCATGCCAGCAGATGGACTGGACCCTTCATGGGTCGCGGTTCTCACTCATGCGGCGAGTCATGGCTGGCAATGGGGAAAGGATATTGTATTCAATTATGGACCGTTTGGGTTTCTCTGGATTCGTCAATTTGACGAACACTTGGTTTTTGCTACATTGGGGCTGCAATTATTGTGGGCAGCTTGCCTATCGTGGGGAGTCGCTCGGTTGTTATCGCCCTTGCCGCTAGTGGTAGCGTTGATTGCCTATAGCGCAATTGCCCTAGGTCTTTTGATCTCTTGGGATGGTTCTTACTTTCTGCCGTGTTTACTGATCGCATTGGGTTATTTTCGCTTTCCAACTCCTGTATCTACCCGAGCGCTTTTGCCATTGGTGATTGCTGCTGGAATAGGGAGTATGATTAAATTAACCTATGGTATGATCAGTCTTATTGTTCTATTTATCGTTGATGCTCATCGTCTATTTAACCGGCGCTGGCCAGTTTATACGCCAGTTATGTTAATAGTATTTTTCTTTCTCTATCTATTGTCTGGGCAAAGTCTCAGCTATTTTCAAAATTTTTTAAAGCTCTCTCTAGAGATTGTCGCTGGGCACAGCTCAGCTATGGCTATTCCTGGGCCATGGCAGGAATTGGCAGCCTTTCTTGGATTGAGTGGAATAGCTTGGCTGCTGTTGATCTGGCATCAATTGGAAAGTCGCCACTTGGATCCTCACTCCAGCTATGGACATATTCTAGCGTTATTTCTGGTGCTTGGTCTTTTCTGGTTGATCACTTTTAAACAAGGTTTTGTACGGCATGATTTGCATACGCTAGCCGCTTGGGGAGGCATGGCGGCGCTGTTTGCTGCAGTAACAGCCACACTATGGTTACCGCAATCAACAGGTAATAAGCTGATGGTCGGACTGTTGGTTATTGCGATTTGTTCCGCATTTCTAGGACTTTTTCGATTGCAGCTTGATGGAAACCAGACAGTCGTTTCTCTGGTTAGGATAACGTCATATGAAAAGCCATATCGTGAATGGAAGAATTTTCGTGAATGGCTTAAGTCACCTGAAGCATGGACCGCACGGATTCAATATCAGAAGGATATCGCGTTGGCTCATATTCGTGATAGACATCCAATGCCACAGTTGCAAGGGTCGGTGGATATTATTCCTTCCATGCAATCCGTGATTCTTGCTTATGGTTACGATTATCGTCCTCGCCCAATATTTCAAGATTATGTTGACTATACCCCACAATTGATTGCTGCAAATCGTGAATTTTTTCAGAGCGAGCGGGCTCCAGAATATTTGTTTTTCAGTCTTGGCGCTATTGATAATCGCTATCCATCTTCCACAGAAGGAGCGATATGGCCAGATATACTGAGTCGCTATCAATTGGATCGTATGGTACAAGATGATCTGATATTGTTGAAACGGCGAACCCAACCACTAGGCGATTTGTTGAATGATAATGCAATGGCAAACTATACGCTCCAGTTTGATAAACCGTTTTTTTTAAATGACCAAGCCCCTGTTTTTGCTAAAATTTTTATAAAACAATCTGTTTTTGGTAAATTGGCCAAGCTGTTATTTAAACCTGCTCCAGTATTTATTCGGGTGAAGTTGCGTAATGGTGAAATCAAACTTCATCGTCTGATTCCTGAGATGGCTAGTGAAGGTTTTTTGTTGTCTCCTTATATTAATAATTGCGCTGATTTTGCTCTATTAACTACTGGGAAGATGAGTGACTTGATCAAAAATCAAGTTGAAGAAGTCAGTATAGAAACAAGCCAATTTGGCCCATTTTATTATCAAGAACCGCTACTACTGAGCTTACAGCCTTTACATCAATGGTATTGATCTATATCAGTCAAATCTCACGAGACTATGTTGGCTACGGAGTGGACCACCTCGAAGTTCAGGTGGGCCTCCATTTCAGCACGGAGAGCGAATTTCTGATAGGTTCGATATCGGATGCTGGTGTGTAGGCTTCTTGGTTGGTGGTTGTCGCAGAAGGCGAAAGATTCCACCGCATTGTCGGGAAAATTTCTTGTTGAACCAAGCGTGAAGGATTGGCCTCTGGGCATAGAATGTTTTGACTGGGGAAAATTTCCAGTATGATCCGTCAGCTCGAAAACCCTAGACGTTCAACTTTTTACTGAGTATCCCAGGAGTTCCCGTGAGTACCCCTCTCTCCGAACGTGTGCAGCGCATCAAGCCCTCTCCGACGTTGGCGGTCACCGCCAAGGCCAATGCCCTGAAAGCTGCGGGCAAGGACGTGATCGGCCTGGGCGCCGGCGAGCCGGATTTCGATACTCCAGATTTCATCAAGGAAGCGGCGATCAAGGCTATCAACGCCGGCTTCACCAAATACACTCCGGTCGGCGGCACGGTCAGCCTGAAGAAGGCTATCATCGCCAAGTTCCAGCGCGACAACGGTCTGAGCTACGAACCCAGCCAGATCCTGGTGTCCTGCGGTGGTAAGCAGAGCTTCTACAACCTGGCCCAGGCACTGCTGAATCCTGGCGACGAGGTCATCATCCCCGCGCCGTACTGGGTGTCGTATCCCGATATGGTGTTGCTGGCCGATGGTGCGCCGGTCATCGTCAGCGCCGGCATCGACCAGCATTTCAAGATCACCCCGGCCCAACTGGAAGCGGCCATCACCTCGCGCACCAAGCTGGTGGTGATCAACAGCCCGTCCAATCCGACCGGTGTGGCCTACAGCGCCGCCGAACTGGCCGCCCTGGGCGAAGTGCTGCGCCGCTATCCACAGGTTTACATCGCCACCGACGATATCTACGAACACATCCTGTGGACCGAGGAGAAGTTCAGCAACATCCTCACCGTCTGCCCGGATCTGTATGACCGCACCGTGGTGCTGAACGGCGTGTCGAAGGTCTATTCGATGACCGGCTGGCGGATCGGCTACTGCGGCGGGGCGAAGGATTTGATCGAGGCGATGACCAACATCCAGTCGCAGAGCACCTCCAACCCGACCTCGATTTCCCAGGTGGCGGCGGAAGCCGGTTTGAATGGCGATCAGTCCTGCATCGGAGTGATGAACCAGGCGTTCAGGGAGCGGCACGATTACGTCTATGCCGCATTGCAGGCCATGGACGGGGTCGGGGTAGCGCCGGCCGATGGCACGTTCTACATCTTCCCCAGCTTCCAACCGGTGATCGAGCGACTGGGCCTGGCCAACGACATCGCGTTCGCCGAACTGCTGCTCAACGAAGCCGGGGTGGCTCTGGTGCCCGGTTCGGCCTTCGGGGCGGAAGGCTGCGCGCGGATCTCCTTCGCCACCGGCATGTCCAATCTCACCAAGGCGCTGGAGCGCATCGCCAAGGTGGTCGCTGGCTGAACGGGCTGCCCGCTCAGGGCAACTCGATGCGCGGAGCCTCGGGGTTGCGGCGAAACAGCGTGGCGACATGGCCCAAGCGCTGGACGAGCACCGCGGTGGTTTCCGCGCAGATTTCCGCAATCATCTGGGCGCGCGCCTCTCGATCGTCGGCATTGACCCGAAGCTTGACCAGTTCGTGACGGTCGAGCGCCTGGACGATTTCGTACATGACCGCCGGGGTGAGGCCGTTGTCGCCGATGATGACCACGGGCTTGAGGTGGTGGGCCAGCGCCTTGAGCTGACGTTTCTGCGGATGGGTAAGGGTAAACACGGGAGAAGACCGCAACATGGCTAGAGAAGCACACAGTGTAACCGGTCGCAAGAGCCTGTCGGTAGCGCCCAGTCCCCTGAACGAAGTCAAACTGGATTTGGGGGTGATCCTGGTCGTCGGGGTGTTGCTGCTGCTGGTGCAGGGGCGGGTGGTGGACAGCTTGTCGCTGCAATTGTTGCTGCTGGCGAGTTACGGGTTGCTGGGGCTGATCTGGATCGTGGTGCGCACCCGCCGGGTCATTGCCCGCCTGGCGCGCGAACGGGACCAAAGCCTGCATGGCGCGCAGTAAGAGCAGCGCCCGCTGGTTGCGGGAACATTTCACCGACGAGTACGTCAAGCGCGCCCAGCAGGAAGGCTATCGTTCGCGCGCGGTCTACAAGCTGCTGGAGATTCACGACAAGGATCATCTGCTGCGCCCTGGCTTGACCGTGGTCGATCTCGGCGCCGCGCCGGGCGGCTGGTCGCAACTGGCGGCCCGACATATCGGCGGGCGGGGCGCTGTGATCGCTCTGGATATCCTGCCGATGGAACCGCTGGCCGATGTGGAGTTCATTCAGGGCGATTTTCGCGAGGCAGTGGTGCTGGAGCAGCTGCTGACCGTATTGCAGGGCCGCGCCGTCGATCTGGTGCTGTCCGATATGGCGCCCAACACCAGCGGCATCAAGGCGGTGGATCAGCCACGCGGGATGTATCTGGCCGAGCTGGCGCTGGATTTCGTCCGACAGTGCCTGCGGCCCGGTGGTGACTTCCTGGTCAAGGTGTTTCAAGGCGAAGGTTTCGACAGTTTTCTCAAGGAGTTACGGCTAGCTTTCGCCACCGTCGCACCGCGTAAGCCAGCTGCTTCGCGCGCCCGCAGTGCCGAACGATACCTGTTGGCTCGAAACTATCGCGGGTAAGCGAGTCTAAAAAATCGTGGCGTTTTCATACATTGCACTGGAAATCCAATTATTCGTCCCCAGATCTTCAGCATTATTATTACTAAACCATTACTAAGTCTTGGCTCGTTGAGGTATCTGCCTTGAATGACATGGTCAAAAATATTCTCCTGTGGGTGGTCATTGCCGTCGTCCTGATGTCCGTTTTCAACAGCTTTGGGCCGAAAGTCGCGCCCTCTGCGCAAATGTCCTACTCGCAGTTCCTGCAGGATGCCAAACAGGGGCGGATCGCGCAGGTGACCATCGACGGTCGCGCCATTCAGGGCCGGTCCAACAGTGGAGAGCGTTTCACCACCTACAGTCCGGAAACCGATAACAGCGCGATGATTGGCGAGCTGCTCAATCACAACGTGGATATCGAAGGGCAACCGCCCGAGAAGCAGGGTCTGCTGATGCAGATCTTCATCTCCTGGTTCCCGATGTTGTTGCTGATCGGCATCTGGGTGTTCTTCCTGCGCCAGATGCAAGGCGGCGGAGCCGGCCGAGGAGCGATGTCGTTTGGCAAGTCGCGCGCCCGGATGATGAGCGAGGACCAGATCAAGGTCACCTTCGCCGATGTGGCGGGGGTCGACGAGGCTAAGGAGGAAGTGGCCGAACTGGTGGAATTCCTGCGCGATCCCGGCAAGTTCCAGAAGCTGGGCGGCAAGATTCCGCGCGGTGTGCTGATGGTCGGTTCGCCGGGCACCGGCAAGACCCTGCTGGCCAAGGCCATCGCCGGCGAGGCCAAGGTGCCGTTCTTCTCGATCTCCGGTTCCGATTTCGTGGAGATGTTCGTCGGCGTCGGCGCGTCTCGGGTGCGCGATATGTTCGAGCAGGCCAAGAAACATGCGCCCTGCATCATCTTCATCGACGAAATCGACGCGGTCGGTCGCCATCGCGGCGCCGGCCTGGGCGGCGGTCACGACGAGCGCGAGCAGACCCTGAACCAGCTGCTGGTCGAGATGGACGGTTTCGAAGGCAACGAAGGCATCATCGTCATCGCCGCCACCAACCGTCCCGACGTGCTCGATCCGGCATTGCTGCGGCCTGGTCGTTTCGACCGGCAGGTGGTGGTGCCATTGCCCGACGTGCGCGGCCGCGAGCAAATCCTCAAGGTCCACATGCGCAAGATCCCGGTGTCCGACAACGTCAAGCCCTCGGTGATCGCTCGCGGCACGCCGGGTTTCTCCGGGGCCGATCTGGCCAACTTGGTCAACGAAGCTGCCCTGTTCGCCGCCCGCGCCAACAAGCGCGACGTCGATATGGACGACTTCGAAAAGGCCAAGGACAAGATCATGATGGGCGCCGAGCGCAAGTCGATGGTCATGAACGAGGAGGAAAAGAAGCTCACCGCCTATCACGAAGCCGGCCACGCCATCGTTGGGCGGCTGGTGCCGGCCCACGACCCGGTCTACAAGGTCAGCATCATCCCGCGTGGACGGGCGCTGGGCGTGACCATGTTCCTGCCGGAAGGTGATCGCTACAGCTTCAGCAAACAGCGGCTGGAAAGCCAGATTTCCAGTCTGTTCGGCGGCCGGATCGCCGAGTCCTTGATCTTCGGCTCGGAGTTCGTCACCACCGGCGCGCAGAACGACATCGAGCGCGCCACCGACATCGCCCGCAACATGGTGACCAAGTGGGGGCTATCCGAACGGCTGGGGCCGTTGACCTACAGCGAAGAAGACGGCGAAGTCTTCCTCGGCCGCAGCGTGACCCGGCACAAGAACGTCTCGGACGAGACCGCCCACGTCATCGACGAGGAAATCCGCCTGATCATCGACCGTAACTACTATCGGTCCGAGCAGCTGCTGCGGGAGCATCTCGACAAGCTGCACGCCATGGCTGATGCGCTGATCAAGTACGAAACCATCGATTCGGATCAGATCGACGACATCATGGCCGGAAAGCCGCCGCGCGAGCCGGCCAGCGCCAACGCCGATTCGGAACCGCCGTCGGCGGGCTCCCCGGTCAGCCTCGACAAGGATCGGCGCGGCGAACAGCCACCGATCGGTGGTCCGGCTCAGCAGCACTGACAACGGGGTTTTCTCCATCGACCCCTCTCTCGCTGGCCAGCGGGGGAGGGGTTTTTATTGTGGGAGCGTACGGCGATGTGGATGGATTGTGCAGGCAAGAAGCTGGATCTGCGCCAGCCGGCGATCATGGGTGTGTTGAACGTAACGCCCGATTCGTTTTCCGATGGCGGCCGCTATCGGCAATTGGATGCGGCCGTGCGCCATGCCGTGGCCATGGCCAGCGAGGGTGCGACTCTGATCGATGTCGGCGGCGAGTCGACCCGACCGGGCGCACCGGCGGTTTCGGTGCAGGAGGAGTTGGACCGAGTCGTGCCCGTCGTCGAGCGCCTGGCGCGGGAGTTGCCGGACGCCATCATTTCGGTCGATACCAGCAAGCCCGAGGTCATACGCGAAGTGGCGCGGGCCGGGGCCGGGCTGATCAACGACATCCGGGCGCTGACCCTGCCCGGCGCGCTGGAAGCTGCCGCCGCCAGCGGTCTGGCGGTATGCCTGATGCACATGCAGGGCGCGCCGGCGACCATGCAGTATCAGCCTCGCTATGACGATGTGGTGGGCGAGGTGCATGCCTTCCTGGCGGAACGGGTTGGCGTCTGCGAAGCGGCCGGCATTCCGCGCCAGCGCATCCTGGTCGATCCCGGCTTCGGCTTCGGCAAGACTCTGGAGCACAATCTGACCCTGCTGCGCCATTTGAACCGGTTCGCCGATCTAGCCGCCGGTGTACTGGCGGGGATGTCACGCAAGAGCATGATCGGTGCACTGCTGGATGTACCGGTTGGCGAACGGCTGAGCGGCAGTCTGGCGGCGGCGGTCATTGCCGTTTGGCAGGGCGCCTGCGTCGTCCGCGCCCACGATGTGCGGGAAACGATGCAGGCGGTGCGGGTGTGCGCGGCGGTGCGGGGCGTGGCCACGGTTCGCGCGGCGTAGCGCCAGCCGGACCGGTCGGTTCAGGCGGTGTGCTGGCGAGGCCGGCTGCGTTTGAGGTGGATCAGCAACAGCGAAACCGCCGCGGGCGTCATGCCTGGAATGCGGCTGGCCTGTCCCAGGGTTTGCGGCTGGTGGCGACTGAGCTTTTCCCGCACTTCGCGGGACAGGCCGTGCACTTCGGTATAGTCGAGGTTCGCCGGCAGGATCAGTTGTTCGTGGCGGCGCTGCCGTTCGATCTCCTCGCGCTGCCGTTCGATGTAACCGGCGTACTTGATCTGGATCTCCACCTGTTCGGCGACCTGCGGATCGGTTTCGCCCGGTCCGACGCCGGGTAGGCTCATCAGTCCGGCGTAGCTGACCTCGGGGCGGCGCAGCAGCTCGCTGGCCCGGCTTTCCCGCGCCAGCGGACCCTGCAGCACCCGTTCGGTTTCGACCGCGTTCAATGCGCCCGGCCGCACCCAAACATCGCGCAGCCGCTGGCTTTCCCGTTCGATTGCTTCGCGCTTGCTTTCGAAGACGCGCCAGCGTTCGTCATCCACCAGTCCCAGGCGTCGGCCGATCTCGGTCAAACGCAGGTCGGCATTGTCTTCGCGCAGCAGCAGGCGGTGTTCGGCCCGGCTGGTGAACATGCGGTACGGTTCGCTGGTGCCGCGAGTGATGAGATCGTCGATCAACACGCCGAGATAGGCTTCGTCGCGCTGTGGCCACCACGGCGCCTCGCCCCGCACCAGCAGACCGGCATTGAGTCCGGCCAGCAGTCCTTGCGCCGCTGCTTCTTCGTAGCCGGTGGTACCGTTGATCTGGCCGGCGAAGAACAAGCCTTGGATGGGCCGGGTTTGCAGGGAATAGCCCAGGTCGCGCGGATCGAAGAAATCGTATTCGATGGCGTAGCCGGGCCGGGTGATATGCGCCTGCTCCAAGCCGCGCATCGACCGCACCAGAGCCAGTTGGATGTCGAACGGCAAGCTGGTGGAAATGCCGTTGGGGTAGAACTCGTGGGTGTGCAGCCCCTCCGGTTCCAGGAAAATCTGGTGGGAATGCTTGTCGGCGAAACGATGGATCTTGTCCTCGATCGACGGGCAGTAGCGCGGGCCAACCCCTTCGATCACCCCGGTGTACATCGGCGAGCGATCCAGGCCGCCGCGGATGATGTCATGGGTGCGATCGTTGGTGTGGGTGATCCAGCAGGAGACCTGCGGCGGATGTTCGGCGACCGAGCCCAGATAGGAAAACACCGGGCAAGGGTCGTCGCCCGGCTGCTCGGTCAGCTGGGTGAAATCGATGCTGCGGCCATCCAGTCGGGGCGGGGTGCCGGTCTTGAGCCGTCCCACTCGCAGCGGCAGTTCCCGCAGGCGGGCGGCCAGGGCATTGGCCGGTGGATCGCCAGCGCGGCCACCTTCGTAGTGGGACAGCCCGACGTGAATGCGTCCGGCCAGGAAGGTGCCGGCAGTCAGCACCACAGCGCCGGCGGAGAACTGCACCCCGGTCTGGGTCACCACGCCGGTCACCCGTTCGCCCTCGACGACCAGATCGGCCGCCGCCTGCTGGAACACCTGCAGGCAGGTTTGGTTCTCGATCAGGGTCCGCACCGCCGCCCGATACAGCGCCCGATCGGCCTGGCAGCGGGTGGCGCGCACTGCCGGTCCCTTGCGGCTGTTGAGCATGCGGAACTGGATGCCAGCCTGGTCGGCGGCGCGGGCCATGATTCCACCGAGCGCGTCGACTTCCTTGACCAGATGGCCCTTGCCGATGCCGCCGATGGCCGGATTGCAACTCATCGCGCCCACGGTTTCGATGGTATGGGTCAGCAGCAGGGTGCGCAGGCCCATGCGCGCCGCGGCCATGCAGGCTTCGGCGCCGGCGTGGCCGCCGCCGATGACGATCACATCGAAAGGTTCCGGGTAGCGCATGGTGTTCGGGCCGCTCATTCGGGCAAGGGGAGCTGTACGGCGTAGTTGGACACCGGCAGGGCCACGGTGATCACGCCCTGCTTGGCGAGGAACTGGGCGAACCGCTTGTAGCGGGCTTCGTCCAGCGCGGCCGGACGGCGCGCCAGGCGCGGCAGGGTGTCGCGCCAGGCGCGGCGGTTCAATTCGTCGTCCAGATCCGGATGCTTGGCGATGAACGCTTTCCAGGCATCGTCGGGATGGTTGATGATGTACAGCGTGGCTTGTTCCAGCGCGGCCAGGAATCGTCCCAGGCGCGGATCGTTGAGTTTGTCGCGATTCGCCACCAGCACCAGTTCGTCATAGGGGGGCACGCCTTCTTCTTCCGGGAAGAACGCCAGGCCCGGTTTCTTGGCCAGCTCCAGCTGATTCAGCTCGAAGTTGCGAAAAGCGCCGATGGCCGCGTCCACCTGCTTCGACAGCAGGGCAGGCGATAGCGAGAAGTTGACGTTGACCAGGGTGACGTCTTCCAGCTTGAGCCCGGCCTTGCCCAGCATGGTCTTGAGCAGAGCCTCCTCGAATCCGCCGACCGAATAGCCGATCTTCTGGCCTTTGAGATCGGCCAGGGATTTCACCGGGCCGCCCTGGAGCACCACCAGCGAATTGAGCGGGGTGGCGACCAGGGTGCCGATGCGCTTGATCGGCAGGCCAGCGTTGACCTGGATGTGCAGCTGCGGTTGATAGCTGACCGCCAGATCCGCCTGACCGGCCCCGACCAGCTTGGGCGGATCGTTGGGATCGGCCGGGGTCTGCAGCTCGACCGCTACGTTCTGGGCGGCGAAGAAGCCCTTTTCCTGGGCCACGATCAGGGCGGCGTGATCGGGATTCACGAACCAGTCGAGCATGACGATGAGGGGTTTGTCCTTCTTGTCCTTGGCGGCGACAGGGGCATCGTCGGCCCAGACGCCCGGCGTCAGCACGGCCCAGCTCAGCAGGATCAGAAATGCGCGCGATAGCTTCGACATCATGGTTCATTCCATTTTTCGTTGCGGATTCGGGGTTTCAGTCTGGTTCGACAGTTTCGGGGTGACGGGGTTGCCATGGCAAGAGCCGTCGGAGTCCGGCATCCACGGTGAAATACAAACCGACCGCCAGCGTGGCCAACACCAACAAAGCTGCGAACATCAGGTCGATCTGCATCCGGCTGTTGGCGTGCAACATCAGGTAGCCCAGGCCGGCGCTGGAGCCGACCCATTCGCCCAGCACCGCGCCGATGGGTGCGATGGCGGCCGCCACCCGCAACCCGGAAGCCAACGCCGGCAACGCGGCGGGAATGGCGATGTGGCGCAGCACCGCCCAGGGCCGGGGCGTGGGCAGCATCACCCGCGCCAGATCCAGCCAGCCGCGCGGAGTATGGCGCAGCCCATCGTAAAAATTAGCGGTCACCGGAAAGTAGATGATCAACGTGGCCATGGCGATCTTGGAGCCTAAGCCGTAACCCAGCCACAATACCAGCAAGGGCGCGATGGCGAAGACCGGGATGGCCTGGGAGGCGATCAGCACCGGCAACAACCAGCGCCGCGCCCGGCGGGAATAGCCCAGCGCCAGCGCGCTGGCGCTGCCCAGCAGGACCCCCAGCAGCATGCCCAGCACGATTTCCAGCGCGGTGACGCTGGCGTGGGCCAGCAACAGGCCGGTATGACGCCAAAGACTGGTCGCGACCGCCCAGGGTCCGGGCAGGAGATACGGCGGCAGCCGGCCGAGGATCACCACGACCTGCCAGAGCGACAACAGGCCCGCCAGGGTCAGCAGGCCGCGCCACAAGCCCTTCATCCCGCCCCCAGCAGATGCAGGATGGCCCGATAGGCCGTTTGCACCGCCGGTTCGCCGGGATCGCGCAGCGGCGCGCCGGGCAGCTCGGCCAGAGGGAACAGGGTCGCCGGTCGCCCGTTCATCACCCACACCTGATCGCCCAGCCGCAAGGCTTCCAGCGGATCGTGGGTGACCAGCAGGACGGTGCGGTCGGCCAGTAGCTCGGCGGCCAGGGCCTGCAGGCGCAGCCGGGTCAGAGCGTCGAGGCCGGAGAAGGGTTCGTCCATCAACACGACCGGGCGGTTTTCCATCAGGGTCCGCGCCAGGGCTACCCGCTGGCGCATGCCGCCGGACAAGGTTTCCGGTCGCGCCAGGGCGTAGTCCGCCAGATCGACCTGGGCCAACAGCTGCAAGGCGCGCTCGCGATCCGGCCGCTCACCGCGCAGCCGGCTGCCCAGGGTGACGTTGTCCAGCACGTTCAGCCAGGGTAGCAGCAAATCTTCCTGCGCCATGTAGGCGACCCGGCCGGTCAGGGGCAGGCCGTCGCCGCCGCGCAATTCGCCGCTGATGCCGCGGGTGGTCAGGCCGGCCAGCAGGCGCAGCAGGCTGCTCTTGCCGATGCCGCTGGGACCGAGCAGACAAGTGAAGCACCCGCTGGTCAACTCCAGATCCAGGCCGTCGAACAGCGTCAAACCGCCGTAGACCAGGCGGGCGGCGCGTAGAGTGACCGTCAGCGGCAGAATAGGAAGCGAGGACGGGGCAGGGGCGGCGCATTGCAAGGCTATTGGATTCCGGGGTTGAGCATGACCGATTATCGATAATATAAAGAAATAAACATATAGATATTTATTTCTTTTGGATTTATAAGTTCATTGCTAATGTGATCAACCACAAGATTCAAGCCGGCATTTGCAATCGACCCATTCGATGATCAGGGTATTAGGCGATGACTCCAATAGAGGTGAAGGCCGAGAACGACGCGCAACCGTGGTTCGACTTGGCCGAGATGAATCAGGCCCTGGCGCAGCAGTCGCCCGAGCAACGGGTGGCATGGGCGCTGGAGAATTTTCCGGGCCGCATCGTTTTGACCTCCAGCTTCGGCGCTCAGGCGGCGGTCAGCCTGCACCTCGTCACGCAACAGCAGCCCGATATTCCGGTGGTGCTGGTCGATACCGGTTACCTGTTCCCGGAAACCTATCGTTTCATCGACGAGTTGTCCGAGCGCCTGTCCCTCAATCTGCAGGTCTATCGCGCTCCGCACAGCCCGGCCTGGCAGGAAGCGCGCTACGGCAAGCTCTGGGAGCAGGGCCTGGATGGGATCGAGCGCTATAACCAGCTCAACAAGGTCGAACCGATGCAGCGGGCGCTGCGCGAACTGGCGGCGGCGGCCTGGATTTCCGGGCTGCGGCGGCAACAGGCCAAGAGTCGCCAACACCTTGATGTGCTGTTGTGGCGCAACGGGCGCTGCAAGGTGCATCCGATCATCGACTGGACCGACCGCGACGTTTACCGCTATCTGAGCAAGCACGGGCTGCCCTATCACCCACTGTGGGAACAGGGCTATGTGTCGATCGGCGATGTCCACACCACTCATCGTCTGGTCGATGGCATGAGTCCGGAGGATACCCGTTTCTTTGGCCTCAAGCGCGAGTGCGGTCTGCACGAGCACGTGTGATCGCGGCCGGCGATGATTGAATCCGGTTGGGTGGCGGGCTACGTGGCCGGCCCATGGATTCGCCATCCGCCATGACGCCCGATCGCCGATCGGGCACCTATGCCTTGTGGCTGCGCGTCGATTCGACCGGAACGATAGCGATCGGTCGGCGCGATCGGCTGGTTTTGACGCCCGGCTGGCTGGTCTATGTCGGCAGCGCCTTCGGGCCGGGCGGTGTCGCCGCCCGCGTGGCCCATCATCGGCATTCGTCGGCTCGACCTCACTGGCATATCGACTATCTGCGGCCGTACGGCGCGCTGGAGGCGGTCTGGTTCAGCCATGATCCGTTGCGGCGCGAATGCCTGTGGGCGACGGTGCTGGCCCAGGAACTCGGCGGCGTGTTACCCCCTTTCCGGTTCGGTGCTTCCGACTGCCGTTGTCCCGCCCATCTGTATCGGTTTGCCGATCGACCGCTTCTGACCGCTTTTGTCGCCGCCTTGCAGGATCGTTGCTCCGATCATGGGGCGGTGGTCGAGGGCTGAAAGGAAATTTTGGCGCGCATGACTGACCATCCTGTTGCGCGGTACGATAGGACAATCGTGAGCGCGAGCCATCCCAAATTCCGAGGAATCGTCATGAAGCTGCCCGACCCCAATCCCACCGTCGCTCTGGCCCTGGCCGAGGATATCGGTAGCGGTGACCTGACCGCTGCACTGATTCCGGAACAGACCCAGGCCGAGGCCACCGTGATCAGCCGCGAAAGCGCCGTCCTATGCGGCATCGCCTGGTTCGACGCCGTTTTTCGCCAGATCGACCCGCGGGTGAGCATCGACTGGCAGGTGGCCGACGGCGACCGCATCGAACCCAATCAGTTGTTGTGCACGCTGCATGGCCCGGCCCGCGCCCTGCTGAGCGGCGAACGCACCGCGCTGAATTTCCTGCAGATGCTGTCCAGCACCGCCACGCTGGCTCGCCGATTCGCTGACACTGTGGCCGGCACCGGTGCGACCATCCTCGATACCCGCAAGACTCTACCCGGATTGCGCCTGGCGCAGAAATACGCAGTCCAGTGCGGCGGTTGCCGGAACCATCGCATCGGCCTGTTCGATGCGGTGCTGATCAAGGAAAATCACATCATGGCGGCCGGTTCGATCGGCAACGCCATTGCGACCGCCCGCCGCTTGCATCCCGGCGTCACCGTCGAAGTGGAAGTGGAAAATCTGGCCGAGCTGGCCGAGGCGCTGGCGGCCCGGCCCGACATCGTCATGCTGGACAATTTCGATCTGGCGACCATGGCCGAAGCGGTGAAAATCACCGCCAAGCAGGTCAAACTGGAAGCGTCGGGCAATGTCAATTTCGCCACCGTTCGCCAGATCGCCGAAACCGGCGTGGACTATATTTCCATCGGCGGCCTGACCAAGGATGTGCGGGCGGTCGATTTGTCGATGCGCTTTCGGACTCTCTGAAGCGTTTCGAATCATCAACTCCCATAGCCGGCCGTCCGGTCGGCGAGGATACAGCGCCGCATGAAACGCCTATTTCGAGTGTTCGCGATGGCCGGTGTATTCGCCTTGAATGCGGTCGCGGCCGCCGCTGCCGACGACTTGCCCGTTACGCCCTACCAGGCCCATTACGAGGTGTACGCGTCCGGCTTTTCGGTCGGGGATGCAGTGGTGACCCTGACCAGTCCAGGACCGGGCGACTATCGGATGACCTCCGATGTCACCCCCAACGGATTGGTGGCGCTGCTGGCCTCCGGCAAGATCCGCGAACAGGTCGATGGCGCGATCGACAAAGGCGCCATCCAGCCCAGCCGGTACGAGCGGCTGTTGAATACCGGTCGGAAATCGACCGAAATGCAGCTGCAGTTCGATTGGGCAACCGGCCAAGTCCAGGCCCGGAACGGTTCCGATCAGGCGGTGTTGCCGCTGTCGCCCGGCACGGTCGATCCGCTCAGCCTGCAGTTGTTGGTGATGGGCGATCTGAAGCGCGGACATGTGCCCACGCAGTATTCCCTGATCGATAAGGTCGAGATCAAGACCTATCAGATTCGCGACCAGGGCGAGGAAATGCTCGATACCTCGCTCGGTCGCTTGAAGACTCGGCGCATCAATCAATACACGCCGGGCAAGACCCGTATGACGACCTTCTGGGTCGCGCCCGAGCTGCAATATCTGTTGGTGCGCATCGTCCAGGAGAAGAATGGTAAGGAAGAGGTGCGCATGGACCTTCGCGCGGTCGAACGCAAGCCCTGACCCATGAGCGCCGATCCAGTCCAGTCGGTGGCAGCGGCATGAATCGCCCCGGCTGCGTGAGTCGCCTGCTGGCGCATCCGGCTCGGCTGCTGGTTGTCGGTTTCGCCGCTACCATCTTGATCGGCGGAACGTTGTTGGCATTGCCGGTGGCAACCTGGGACGGCCGCTCCATCGGCGTCATCGACGCGCTGTTCATGGCGACCAGCGCGGTGTGCGTCACCGGGCTGGCCGTGCTGGACCCCGGCGGGGTGTTCAACGGTTTTGGCCAGGGGGTCTTGCTCGGTCTGGTGCAGATCGGCGGCTTGGGCATCACCACGCTGTCGACCACCCTGCTGTTGTTGGTGGGGCAGGAAGTGTCCTTTTCCAGCCAGGATGCGGTGCAGGGCAGCTTCACCCTCAACCAGCGGGTCGGTCTCGGTTCGCTGCTGCGGCAGGTGTTGCTGTGGGCATTGACCATCGAGGCGCTGGGCGCAGTGATCCTGTTCCTGACCGAAAGCCAGCGCCTGCCGCTGGGTCAGGCCCTCTGGGTCTCGGTGTTCCATGCCGTCAGCGCGTTCTGTAACGCCGGTTTCGCCCTGCGCCCCGACAATCTGATGGCGGATCGCGCCGTTGCTGGGATCGTGTTGCCGATCTCGCTGCTGATCATTCTCGGTGGCCTGGGTTTCGCGGTGCTGGCGGAATTGGCCTATTGGGCGTCGCGGCGCTGGCGGGGCCAACGCGCCTTTCTCAGCCTGCACACCAAGGTGGCCTTGACCATGACGGCGGCGCTGCTGGCAGTGGGCATGGTGGGGTTCATGGTGCTGGAGCGTGAGAATCTACTGGGCGGAATGGACTGGCGCGATGCCTTGCTGGCCAGCTGGTTCGCCTCGGTCACGCCCCGCACCGCCGGGTTCAACACCATCGATTATGGCCAGGTGACCGCTGCCACCCTGTTCTTCACCATCGTGTTGATGCAAATCGGCGGCTGTCCCGGTTCGACCGCCGGCGGGTTCAAGGCCACGACCCTGGCGGTGTTGCTGGCCGTGGCGCGGGCGCGCATTCGCGGTGAACGTGGGGTCCGGCTGTTCAACCGCTGCGTGCCCGAAGCCAACGTCACCAAGGCCACCTCGGTGGTGTCGCTGGCGTTCGTGCTGATGACGCTGAGTGTGATCCTACTGTCGGCTTTGCAGGTGAGCGGTTCGTTTCATCCGCGCACGGTCGAATGGTCGCTGGGGCTGTTGTTCGAGGTGGTATCCGCCTTGAGTACGGTCGGATTGTCGACCGGCATCACGCCGCACCTGAACGAGGCTAGCAAGATCCTGCTCATGCTGTTGATGTTCATCGGCCGGCTGGGGCCGTTGACCATCGCTATCGCTATCGCCCAGCAAAAACCGCGGCCAGCGGTATCGTATGCGGAAGAGCAGGTCATGATCGGCTAGACCGAAGGGGAGATGCGGCATGCACATTGCGGTATTGGGACTGGAGGATTTTGGCTTTCATCTAGCCTGTACGCTCAGCCAGCTGGGCGACGACATTATGGCCGTGGACCGGGACGAGAGCCGGGTGCAGGAGATCATGCGCCACGTCAACAAGGCGGTGGTGGCCGATGTGGCCGACCGCGAGGCGCTCAAGGATCTCGGTATCCGCGGCATGGATGTGGTCGCGGTCGATGTCGGTGAACGCTTCGAAATCAGCGTGCTGTTGACCCATTATCTGCAGGAGCTGGGCATTCCCCGCATCCTGGTCAAGGTCGCCAACGAGGATCAGGGTAAGATCCTGACCATGATCGGGGCCAGCGATGTGGTGCAGCCGGAACGGGAGATCGCGGTCAAGACCGCCCACCTGATCCACTATTCCCGCCTGAAGCTGTTGGATACGGTGGCGCTTGGTGACGGTTATTTCGCCATCACCGTGCAGGTGCCCGCCAGCCTGGTGGGGCGACGACTGGGCGATCTGGACATGCTGGAGCGCCATCGGGTGCAGGTGATCGCGATCAGGCAGGCCGCCGCCAAGACCGCCCCTTTCGTGCCCACGGCGGATTACGTATTGTTGCAGGACGATCTGATGATGGTGATGGGCGAAGAGGCGAAGCTGGTCGAGATCCATCAGAAATGGAAGTGAGACGGGCGATGGCCACCATCCCTGCGCCAAGATCCCAAACCCCATAACGGAGAACTGTTCGTCATGTCCGATGCCGACTCTTGTGTCTTCTGCCAGATCGTCCGCGGCGCATTGCCGGCGACCAAGGTTTACGAAGACGAGCGGACGCTGGCCTTCATGGATATTCAGCCGGCCAGTCATGGCCATACCCTGGTGATTTCCAAGGCGCACGCCGCCAATCTGCTGGAGCTGGCCGAGCCCGATCTGCTGGCGGCGGCAGCGACCACGCAGCGCATTGCGCGGGCGATCACGAAGGCGCTGGCCCCCGATGGTCTGCGCATCGCCCAGCTCAACGGCGCAGCGGCCGGCCAGACCGTGTTCCATTACCATGTCCACCTGATTCCGGCGTGGGAAGGACAGCGGGTCGCGATCCATGGCCGGGAGCGCGCCAAACCCCAGGAACTGGCCGCGCTGGCGGCGCAGATCCAGGCGGCCCTGACGTCCTGATCGGGCCGCTCGCTCGTCGCTGCCGTTTTCCGAAGCGGCAGTGGCGCAATTCGTCGTTCAATAGCGTCTAACGAACACCCCCAACCGTGCACGAGGTCAGTCATGAGCGCCAAGAACATTCTGATGCTGGTCGGCGATTACGTAGAAGATTACGAAGTGATGGTGCCATTCCAGGCGTTGCAGATGGTCGGCCATACCGTCCATGCGGTGTGTCCGGACAAGCAGGCGGGAGAGCAGGTGCGCACGGCGGTTCACGACTTCGATGGGGCGCAGACCTACAGCGAGAAGCCTGGCCATAACTTCACCCTCAACGCCACTTTCGCCGAGATCCAGGCCGAGGCTTACGATGCTCTGGTCATTCCCGGCGGCCGCGCGCCGGAATACATCCGGCTCAATCCGCGGGTGATCGAGATCGTGCGGCACTTCGCTGCCAACCGCAAACCGATTGCCGCCATCTGCCATGGCGCCCAGGTGTTGACCGCGGCCGGCGTCCTGGAAGGATTGAGCTGCTCCGCCTATCCGGCGGTCGGTCCCGATGTGGAGGGTGCTGGCGGTCGTTATGCCAACATCGGTCTGGATGACGCGCACACCGACAGTTTTCTGGTCACCGCGCCGGCCTGGCCCGCCCATCCGGCCTGGCTGAGCCAGTTCCTCAAGTTGCTGGGCACCCGCATCGAGTTGTAAGACTGTGGGACGCAGCTGCGTCCCATGCCGATCGGGTCTTGCCCGGCAACGTCCGATCGGGTAGCGCCTGGATTGGCGCGATCTCCGTTTGATGTCGCCGCCGACGGGCGGCGACATCCCATCGTTGTTCCGATTTTCCCGTCCGTTCCATCGCCCGGCGGATCGCAACCCGTCGCGCCCGTCCTGGGCGTGCGTTGCTGCCGTTTGCGCAAACGCCGAATCTCGATCAGGAGGAAATCCCGTATGTTCTTCAATCCGATCGTGCTGACCTTGTTGATCCTGCTGCTGTTGCTGTTCGCCTCCATCAAGATTTTGTACGAGTACGAACGCGGCGTGGTGTTTCTGCTCGGGCGCTTCCAGACGGTCGCCGGACCGGGGCTGATCGTGATCATCCCGCTGATCCAGCAGATGCGGCGGGTGGATCTGCGGACCGTGGTCATGGACGTGCCCAGCCAGGATGTGATTTCCCGCGACAACGTTTCGGTCAAGGTCGATGCCGTGGTCTATTGCCGGGTGGTCGAGCCCGAACGGGCCATCCTACAGGTCGAGGATTACTACAGCGCCACCAGCCAGCTGGCGCAGACCACGCTGCGTTCGGTGCTGGGCCAGCACGAACTGGACGAGATGCTGGCGGGGCGGGATGAATTGAATCGGGACATCCAGAATATCCTGGACGCCGAGACCGACATTTGGGGAATCAAGGTGTCCAATGTCGAGATCAAGCGCGTCGATCTCGACGAAAGCATGATTCGCGCTATCGCCCGCCAGGCCGAAGCCGAGCGCGAGCGACGGGCCAAGGTCATCAACGCCGAAGGCGAGTTCCAGGCGGCCGAGCGGATTCGCCAGGCGGCCGAGATCATCGCCTCCCAGCCACAGGCGCTGCAGTTGCGTTATCTGCAGACGCTGAACGACATCGGCATCCAGAACAATACCACGGTAGTGTTTCCGGTGCCGCTGGATCTGTTCAAACCGCTGCTGTACGCGGAAAGCGCCGAGCGGAATCCCGCAACCGGTCGTTCTCACCCATCGGGAACCGGGCGTGTGCCGGACGCCGAACCGGATCGAACTGCGCCAGGACCATCCTGATACCTTACTGCGCCGGTGGCATTTTTAGTTGCTAGAATAGGATAATTCGAGGCGGGGCCCGTGATGACCATACGACACAGGCCCTGCTTTCATCAGTATCAATTACGATATGTCAATTCATTGAGCTCATTTGGCGAATTAAAAACCTATATGACAAACGATGTGAAATCCCATGCCAAGGTCGGTGTTTACGTAGACGCTGCCAATATCTCCCGCAATGGCGGACAACGCATGCAGTATGACGTGTTGCGTGAGTTCGCCTGCCGTGATCATGCCGAACCGTTGCGCCTGAACGTTTATCTGTCCTACGACGAGGAACGCGCCGAAATGAACACGGTCTATCGTGACAAGGCTCGCGCGTATCAATCGGCGCTGCGCGAACTGGGTTATAAGGTCATTGAAAAACGGGTCAAGTGGTTCCAGGATGAGGCGGGCAACCGCTTCGGCAAGGCCAACGCCGATCTCGACATGGCGGTCGACGTATTGTTGCAGTCGGAAAATCTGGACCGGGTGTTGTTGGTGACGGGCGACGGCGACTTCGTCCAGGTGGTGCGGGCCTTGCAGAACAAGGGCTGTCGAGTCGAAACCCTGGCGTTCGACAATGTGTCCGAGGAACTGCGGCGGGAGTCGGATATGTTCTTGTCCGGCTATCTGGTGCCGGGTTTGTTGCCGACGCGCGGTGACGATTACTTTGCGCCGATCTGGGGAGCGATGGGTTCGCGAGTGCGTGGTTACTGCTATCATCACGACGATAACAAGAGTTTTGGTTTCATGCGGTTTCTGGTCAAGTTGTCGCCCTATCTGTGGAAGACCGATTCACGTGATCACGACTCCCCGTATCGGACGGCGTTCTTTCACGATTCCAGCTTGCCGGATGGTTTCAATGTCATGAAACTACCGTCCCGCAATCATATTTTCGAGTTCACCCTGGCCGAGCCCAATGGCAAGCAGCCGGTTGCCACCGATATCGCCCTGGTTCATCCATCATCGTCCTGACACGGTTCCGAACGGCGAGATGATCGAGGTCCGTTCTTTAATTGAGAAGCACCATGCGTAATATTCAAATCTCGAAGTTCTCTGCCCTGTTTCTCCTGATTCTGGCCTTGAGCGCGCCGGGGGTATTCGCCAATGCCACCGACCCGACCGCCATCGTCGATGTCAAGCCGTTGGCGCCGACTTCCCGGCAGACCTCCCTGGATCAGACCATCTCCGGCTTGCTGTCGCAGCACCATTACCGCCAGAGCAAGCTGGACGATCGCCTGTCCTCGCTCATTCTCGATCTATATCTCGAAGAACTCGACTTCAGCCGTTCCTATTTCCTGGCCGGTGATATCGCCGGCTTCGAAAAGTATCGCAACACCCTGGATGACGCGCTCAAGAGCGCCAATCTGCAACCGGCCTACGATATCTACAACACCTATCTGCGCCGGCTGGCGGAGCGGACCGCCCGCATCCAGACCCAGCTCAAGCAGGATTTCCGTTTCGATGTGGATGAATCGGTTGAGGTAGACCGCAAGAATGCGTCCTGGGCCAAGACCTCGGCCGAGCTGGACGAGATCTGGCGCAAGCGCTTGAAGAACGAAATCTTGACCCTGATGCTGTCCGGCAAGGATCAGGCTGCGGCTCGCGATCTGCTGAGCAAGCGCTACGACAATCGCCTGCGGCAGGCGCTGCAGTCCAACAGCGACGACGTGTTCCAGCTGTACATGAACGCGGTCGCCCAATCCTTCGATCCGCATACCGCCTATTTCTCACCGCGCAATACCGAAAACTTCAACATTCAGATGCGGTTATCGCTGGAGGGCATCGGGTGCGTGCTGCGCATGGAAGAGGAGCAGGTCACCGTGGTCGAACTGGTCACCGGCGGTCCGGCCGATCTCAGCAAACAGATCAAGCCCAATGACCGGATCGTCGCGGTGGCGCAGGGCGACAACGGTCCCTGGGTGGACGTGGTGGGGTGGCGGCTCGACGATGTGGTGGACAAGATTCGCGGCCAACGCGGGACGGTGGTGCGCCTGAAGATCGTGCCGGGCAAGGCTAGCGCCACCGCCACGGAAAAGACCGTACGCCTGGTGCGCGACACCATCCAGTTGGAAAAACAGGCGGCCAAGAGTGAGATCAAGACCATCAAGAGCGCCGATGGTCGCGAGGTACGGATCGGGGTGATCACCGTTCCGGCTTTCTACAGCGATTTCGACGCCGCCCGCCGCGGCGATCCCAATTACCGCAGCACCACCCGCGATGTCCGCCGCCTGTTGAAGGATCTGAACGGCAAGATCGACGGTCTGGTATTGGATCTGCGCGAGAACGGCGGTGGCTCCCTGCAAGAGGCGGTGGATATGACCGGCTTGTTCGTCGGGTCTGGACCGGTGGTGCAGGTCAAACACTCCGACGGGGATGTGGACGTCGAGAAGGACGGCGAACCCAAGCCTGGCTACGACGGTCCCTTGGCGGTGCTGGTGGATCACGCCAGCGCCTCGGCCTCGGAAATCTTCGCCGGCGCCATCCAGGATTACGGTCGCGGCATCATCATCGGCGATCCGACCTTCGGCAAAGGCACGGTGCAGACCCTGGTCGATCTGAATCGTCTGACCCGAGCCAAGGATCCGCAGGGACAATTGAAGCTGACCATCGCCAAGTTCTACCGGATCAACGGCAGCAGCACCCAGCACAAGGGCGTGCGGCCGGACATCGCCGTTCCCTCGGTGGTCGACAGTGAGGAGATCGGCGAGAGCGCCCAGAAGAACGCGCTGCCTTGGGATGAGATCGCCGCTACCCGCTATCGCAGCGATCAGCACTGGACGACACTGATGCCGGAACTGATGCAGCGGCATCAGACCCGCATCGCCCGCGATCCGGACTATAAGGCGTTTCTGAGCGATCTCGATTTTGCCAAACAGCAGCGGGACAAGACCGAAGTGTCCTTGCTGGAAAGCCAGCGCCGGGTCGAGCGGGAGCACATCGAGGTCTGGCAGCGGGAACGCGAGAACCGTTATCGTGCCGCCAAGCATCTGCCGCCGCTGAAGCCCGATGACGAAGTGCCGGAGGGCAAGGACAGCGCGATTCCCGATATGGCGCTGGAAGAGAGCGCCCGCATCGTCGCCGACCTGGCGGTGTTGTCCGGCGCAGGCGGCGAAGCCAGCGCGCTGGTGATGCAGCGCTAGCCATGGCGGTGACCCACCTGACGATGGAGCAAACCCTCGAACGGTTGACCACTGCGCTCGAACGGCTGGACTCGCGCCTGGAGTTCCTGACTCCGGCGCCGCCTGAGCCGATCGACTGGGACCGTTATCGGGCCTTCCGCTGGCGGCGGCTGGGGCCGCGCGGCCATCTCCAGCCGGTGCGGCATCCGCATCAGCTACGATTGGCCAACCTGTATCGGATCGACCGCCAGAAAGCCGCCATGGATTTGAACGTGCGGCAATTTCTGGCCGGACGCCCCTACAACAACGTCCTGCTGTGGGGGGCGCGTGGCACCGGTAAATCCTCGCTGGTCAAGGCCCTGCTCAATGAATACGCCGAGCAGGGTCTACGCTTGATCGAGGTGGATAAGCAGGATCTGCTCGACTTGCCGGAAATCGTCGAACCGCTGTTCGAACGGCCGGAACGCTTCATGCTGTATTGCGACGATCTGTCGTTCGAGGCCAACGAACCCAGCTATAAGGCGCTCAAGGCCATGCTGGATGGCTCGATCAGCGCTGCGCCGGATAACGTGTTGCTGTGCGCCACCTCCAACCGTCGCCACCTGCTGCCCGAGTACCAGAAGGAAAACCAGGAAGCCCGCATCGTCGAGGGTGAATTGCATCACGGCGAGGCGGTCGAGGAAAAGATCTCGCTATCGGAGCGTTTCGGCCTGTGGCTGTCCTTCCATCCGTTCAGCCAGGACGACTATCTCACCATCGTCGTCTGCTGGCTGGAGCAGCTGGGCTGGGCGGAGGGTCTGGACGAGGCCACCCGCCAACAAGCCCTGCAATGGGCGCTGCAACGCGGTTCGCGCAGCGGTCGGGTGGCCTGGCAATTTGCCCGCGACTGGGTGGGTCGGTACGGTCTCTGACCGTCCGGTCGCGGCGGTTGCCGTCAGTGGTTGCGGTGGTGGGCGAAGGCGATCTTGTCGATCACCGCCATCAGTAGCGCCGATATCACGAAAGTCAGATGGATGATCACCAGCCAGAACAGCTGGTTGTTCCACAAAGGCTGTGCGTTGTCCTGGGGCGGGGCGGTCATGAACGCCTTGAGCAGGTGAATGGACGAGATGGCGACGATAGCGACCGCCAGCTTGACCTTGATGGTCGCCGCATCGATCTTGCCCAGCCAGTCCGGTTTTTCCTGCCCTTCGGCCGTATCGAGCCTGGACACGAACGTTTCGTAGCTACTCAGGATCACCATCACCAGCAAGTTGGCTACCAGCACCATATCGATCAACGCCAGCACCGACAACACCAGGTCGACTTCAGTGGCGGTGGTGATGATGGCGTAGAGATGAATGACCTCCTGGCCGGCCTTGATCGCAAACAGGATAAGGACGGTGATCAGCGCCATGTACAGCGGGGCCAGTAGCCAGCGGCTGAGCAAGATGATGCGCTCGATGATGGTTTCGATCAGTTTCATGGATACTCTTGCAAACTCGTATGACCGAGTGGTGGTAGGGAAACGGTTGATCCCTTGGCGTCAGGTGACTAGGCGGCCCTCGCGAAAGTCGTTCAGGGCCTGGTAGATCTCCTGTTCCGTGTTCATCACGAACGGACCGTACTGCGCGATCGGCTCATTCAAGGGCTGGCCGGCGATCAACAATACCTTCGCATCCGAAGTGGCCTCGATGACCACGCCGTCGGCCTGCTCGTCATTGGCGAGAATGGCCAGATGCTGGGTCGAGACCGAACGTCCGGCGATTTCGACCGCGCCGCGATATACATAGACGAACGCATTGTGTCCGACCGGCAGCGTCTGAGTGAAGCGGCTCCCGGCCGGCAGATGCAGGTCCAGGTACAGCGGAGCGGTCGTCGCGCGGGTCACCGCGCCGGTGACGCCATGGCTCGCGCCGGCAATCACCGTGACCGCTACGCCGGCCTCGGTCACGAAGCCCGGCAGTTCGGCCGCCGTGAAATCACGGTACCAAGGGGCGCTCATTTTATCGCGGGCGGGCAGATTCAGCCAAAGCTGGAAGCCCTCCATTACGCCTTTTTCCTGTTGGGGAATCTCGGAATGGATCACCCCGCGCCCCGCCGTCATCCACTGCACCCCGCCGTTTTCGAGTAAACCTTCGTGACCGGCGCTGTCGCGATGCCGCATCCGGCCAGCGAGCATGTAGGTGATGGTCTCGAAACCGCGGTGCGGGTGATCGGGAAAGCCGGCGATGTAATCATCCGGGTTCTGGCTGCCGAAGGCGTCCAGCATCAGGAAGGGATCGAGCCGCCGTTGCAGCGATTGCGCCACCACGCGGGTCAATTTCACCCCAGCGCCGTCGGAGGTGGCCGTACCGACGACCAAGCGCTCTATGGGGCGGGGATGCTGGATCGCTTCGGATGGCAAGAAGGTATTCGTCATGGCTGCGCTCCTGATAGTGAAGTTGAACGCCTGATTCATGTTTGCGGCAGCGCCGCGTCGAGATCCGCTTCCGCCTCGGCAAAGCCCTGCGTGGCCGCTTCCGGACCCATGTTCAGACCTTCGGCATAGATGAAATGCACATCGGTCATGCCCAGAAAACCCAGCACGGTTTTCAGGTACGGCGCTTGGGTGTCGGCAGCAGTGCCGCGATGGCGACCGCCACGGGCCAATGCGATGTAGACGGTCTTGCCCTTGAGCAAGCCTTCCGGTCCCTGAGCGGTGTAGCGGAAGGTGACGCCGGCGCGGGAAATGGCGTCGATCCAGTTCTTGAGCTGCACCGATATGCTGAAGTTGTACATCGGCACGCCCAGCACCAGGATGTCGGTCGCCTGAACTTCGGCGATCAGGGCATCGTCGAGTGCCACTCGGGCCGCCTGGGCCGGTGTACGTTGCTCGGCCGGCGTGAACAAAGCGCCTAGCGCCGTTTCGTCGAGCACCGGATGAGGCTGGAGCGCCAGGTCGCGCAGGGTCAGTCGCGCTTCCGGGTGCTGCGCTTGCAGTCGCGCGGTGATGGCGTTGGCGATGCGGGTGGAGTTGGCGCCTTCATGGCGAGCGCTACCGTTGATTTGCAGGATGTTCATGGTTTTTCCTCAGAGTGATCGTTGAACTGAGGCGTACTTTATTAGTGTTGTTGGTGGGATAGAAGCCGTTAAATCGGATAATATCATTCCGTATATGGAACAATTCGACCCCAATGATTTGTTGATCTTCGCCCGTGTCGCCGAGGCCGGCAGCTTCAGCCGGGCCGCCGAGCGGATGGGCTTGCCCAAATCCACGGTATCGCGCCGCATGACCCAGTTCGAAGAGCAACTGGGCGAGCGCCTGATGTTGCGCACCACTCGTCGCCTGGCCCTCACCGAGTTCGGCGAGCGGTTGTTGGAGCATGCCCGACAGATCGTGGTAGAGGTCGATGCGGCGCAGGCGTTGGCCGAGTGTCGCCAGGCCCGCCCGAGTGGTCGCTTACGGGTGTCGATGCCGAGCGATTTCGCCAATCTGATGCTGGTGGATATGCTGGCGGCGTTCGCTGCCTTGCATCCGGCGGTGATATTGGAGCTGGATCTGTCGCCGCGGCGGGTGGATTTGCTGGGAGAAAATTTCGATATCGCCGTGCGCATGGGGGATTTGCCCGACGATGCGCTGCTGGCTGCGCGGCGCATCGCCGTGTTGCCGAGCGGTCTCTACGCCTCGCCGAATTATTTGGCCGAACGCGGCGATCCGACCTCGCCGGACGATCTGATGCACCACGATGCCGTACATCTATTGGGACGCGATGGCGAGGTGATCGGTTGGACGCTGAGCCAGGGTGCGCAGCGCTGGGAAGGCGCGCCACCGGGACGGGTCAAGGCCAATTCTCCAGAGTTGTTGCTGCGTCTGGCGCGGGCTGGAGCCGGTATCGCCGCCGCCCCGGATTGTTTTGCGACGCCCAGAGTCCACCGTGGAGAACTGCGTCGGGTGCTGCCGGATTGGCATCTGCCGCCGGGTCCGGCTTGGGCGGTGTTTCCCGGTCGTCGCCTAATGCCAGCCAAGACCCGCGCCTTCATCGATATGCTGCAAAAAGCCCTGGTCTGCGATGCCGGGAAGAAACCGATCTCCCCATGAATTTTCCTGTGATAATGAAGGGTGTGGAATCAGCGAGACCCAGCCTCCGCCCAGTCGATCGCGCGGGCGCGGAACGGACGGGTGACCCCGATCAACGCGCCAAACTTTGGTAGGAGCCCTGTCATGCAAGTCTACAAAGAAGGTCCCGAACTGCTGGAATTGATCGATCAGTTCAAGCGACTGCCACTCCTGCAAGTGTTCGATGGGATTGTACTCGAGCGGATTCTGACCGCCAGTTCGATGATGCTCTATGGGGCGGATGAACCGATCATCACCGAGGGAACGACCGGCGAGTGCTGGTATGTGCTGCTCAAGGGCAAGGCGCGGGTGGTGAAGAATCGGAAGCCGGTGGCGGTGTTGGATCAGGTGGGGGAGATCTTTGGCGAACTGGCGATGTTCGGCCAGGCGACCCGCAGTGCTTCGGTGTACGCGGTCGATCCCAGCTATTGTCTGGAACTCAATCCGAGTCTGTTGCAAAAACTGCCTCGGGCCGATCGGGATGCCTGCCATGCCTTGCTGTACCGGTTCGTGGCGCAAGTGGTCGCCGACCGGCTGATGCGGACGACCACGGCATTGGCCAGCGCTACCGAGGAATTGGAGGTGGCCCGCAATAAACTGGCCCAACAACAGCGCAGCGCCGGGCAGGATGATGTGGTCAACGAACTGGAATTGGCGATCGGTCAGTTGCAGTGGACCAAGGAAAAGTTGGCGCGCCTGGTATTGACGTAGGTTCGAGGATTTTACGGGAATCGGCCATGGCGGCGACGCATCACCACGCCACCGTTTGCCGCGCCGCTTGAAGTTTCTTCTCAGCCCAAGCCTTGCTTGGCGTAGGGGCCGCGTCGGCGCTTTTCACTGTGGTGCCGTAGCCCGCCTGATTCAATTCCACTCGTTGGCCGTTGCTTTCGACGTAAACCCCTTTGCCTTGCAACATCACCACGTCTAGCGTGTTCGATCCGGCATCGAGCAGATTGAAGCCGCCCCATAATTCCGTGCCACGAATGCCGATGGTCGCCACCGGGGTTTTCACCTGCCACGGCGATGATGGTTGCGGCTGCCCGGAATCGGTGTGCGTAGTCACCGCCCGGAATACGCCCTTGAGCAGTTCGAAGGTCGAGCCGTCACTGTCGGGCGTCGCGCCACGTACCTGTTGCACGGTAAATTCGGCGTGTTCACCCAGAGTGAAAACGGTCCCGTCCTGCAATCGGGCTTCCAAGCGGGCGGCGGCTCCGGTCACGATGCGGTCGCCGAGGTGGAGGGCATGGCCTAGCGCCAAAACGCGGCGTTCGGTCGCGGTCACAACGGTGGCTTCGCCCTGAATCCGGGTGACGTAGCCCACCGCGTCCGGCGCCGATTCCACCTGCCCGACCATGAGAACAGCGAATGTAGATATTGCGAAGGCGACGAAAAAGTTTTTGATGCGCAGATTCACGTTCGATCCCCGGAGTCATTTTTCCGTCAAGGTGTACACGCCGTCCCAGTCGGCGGCAGGTGGATCAGCGCTTAACGCCGCAACCCGCTTCACATAAAGTGTATACAACGCCTGATCGGGGTAACAGGCCGCAAGCTGCTGAAATAGAACGGTCGCCTGCGCCCAATCGCGAGCACGGTACGCAGCGAGCGCCTGCCCATACCTCGTCGATTCTTCGTGGATGGCTGCGAGCGATGTCTCTGCCGGACCCAATGGCTCGAACAAGGTCACTGGCTGCGAGCGGCCTTTGACTCGCACCCGGTCCAGTTCCCGACAAACGATGTCCGGTACGGCGGCGCGGGTGGTTTCGCTGATGACGATGGTCGCGCCGTACTGTCTGGCTGCGCTTTCCAAGCGTGACGCCAGATTGACCGCATCGCCCAGCACCGTGTAGGCGACGCGAAATTCCGAACCCATGTTGCCGACATTCATGGTTCCGCTGTTGACGCCGATACGGATGCGCAGCGGTGGCCAGCCGTGAGCGAGCAAGTCCGGTTTCAACGCCGCCAGTCGCGCTTTCATTGCTAAAGCCGCTGCTACCGCATGACGGGCGTGATCCGAATCGGGCAGCGGCGCACCCCAAAACGCCATGATGGCATCGCCGATGTATTTATCCACCGTGCCACGCTGTTCGTGAATGGCGTGGGTCAGCGGTGTCAGGATAAATTGCATCAGCCGGGTCAGTTGGTGCGGGTCCAGATTTTCGGAGATCGCCGTAAAGTCCTGAATGTCGCTGAACAGGACCGTCATTTCCCGACTGTCTCCGCCCAACCCATAACTACCAGGGCGTCGACTCATCTCTGCCACCAGTTCGCGCGGCACGTACTGGCCGAACAGTTGTGCCAAACGTCGTTCGCGCCGGGTTTGCACGAAATAACCGTAGCTGCTTTGCAATACGTACAGCAGGAACAGCAAGATCAGGGTCGAGGCCAGCGGAATGACCATTCGCCACGTTTGCCAAGCGTACAGGTTCAAAGCCACGTCGGCGGCAGCCAAGGTCAGCATTCCCAGCAACGCTCCCAACGGCGACCAGCGACCTAGAGCGATGCCCAAGCCGCCCAACAACACCAGCAAGATGATTTCCAACCCGCGACTGAATGCTGGACGGTAGTGAAGTCGCTGATCGAGAATCCCAGCGATGAGATTAGCGTTGACTTCGACGCCCGGATAAACGTTCTGTACCGGTGTTGCCCGCAAATCCATCAGGCCGGCGGCGGTGGCCCCAACCAGCACGATGGCTCCGGTCAGCAAATGCGGATCCGCCAGTCGGTTGAGAATGGCCCCAGCGGAGATATAGGGAAAGCTGCCCTGTCGACCCAGATAGGGCGCCAGCACCGCGCCCTGGTCGTCGATGGTGATTTCAAAAGCGCCGATCCGCACCGCTTCCACCCGCCGATCGCCCATCGCAGCGTGATAACCCGCGCCGGTGATCAAAGTGAGGGGTGGTTCTCCCAACAAGCTTCGCACCACAGCCAAACTCAGATGCGGATAAAGCTGGTCGCCGTAGCGCAGCAGCAGCGGCACGCGGCGGAGCAGACCGTCTTGATCCAGCAGTGGATTATTGAAAAAACCGCCGCTTTGAGCGCTGTTTTGCAGCAGTGGCAGATTGGCGCTGTAACCGGTGGCGGTGGCGAAAGGATTAGGGGTGTCGGCCAATACCGCGATGGAAGCGACCGGCGGCGGCAGTTGCCCGATGCGTAAATCCGCGCCTTGCTGATCGGGCATGGCGAAGGCGTAACCCAGTACGGTCGGGCGGTTGCGCAAAGCGGCGGCTAAGCGCGCATCGCCCGACACCTCGGAACGCAACACCGCCCATTTCTGTTGAAAGGCGGTGTTTTCGCGCAAAGCGTCTTGTGTCGATGCATCCAGCGCAGCGAGCGTCGGATCGCGTTCGGCTTCGGCGAACACGATATCGAACGCCAGCAGACGGATGTGGTAGTCGTTGAACAGCGTTTCCGTCAGTTGCGCCAAACGCCGGCGCGGCCACGGCCATTGCCCTTCTTCCAGCAAGCTGGATTCGTCAATGTCTACGATGACGATACGCGGATCAACGCCGCCTGGCAGCAGCAACCGCAAACGAACATCGTATGCGAATGCTTCCAAGCGTCCCACCGGTGTCAGCGGAAAATAGCCGCTGGCGTGCAGAACCAGCGCCAGCACGATGCTGAGGCTCAGGCTGGTACGGATCAGGGTATGGACCCAGGGTGGCATCAGTGCAACGCTCGCCTCGCTGTCTCCGGGAGAAGGCGTCCCGCATTCATCCGTTGTTCCCGCAAATGGCGCAGAAAGCTGTGTTTTCTTGGGCGAGAATAGCGGCCCACAGTATCGTCCACGTTGTAAACGTGATTTTCGGCCCAGCGAGCCGGCATCACCACCGCGACGGGCGTCGCCAAATCCACCACGATGGGTTTCCTAGGTTTTGTTGTATGAATGCGAGTCTGACCCCATATGGTGGGTCATGAGCAAGTAAAAGCAAAGCTATCGAATACGGAACTGGCGCGAATATAACGCGGCGCTGGCCGCGTGTGGGTTATTGACGGCGTGGTTTGATGAGATCGCCTTAACGCAGTGGTATGAGGCGGAGAAGACAGGCTATGGGGATCATCGAAACACGTGCGCGAATTTGGCGATTCAGTGTGTACTGACGATTCGCGCGGTGTTTCATTTGCTGCTGCGCGCGCCCGATTACAGCACCTTGAGCTGTCGAGGTTAGGAAATACCTGGGTACATTGGCCGCAGCGCCAGTAATAAGCCAGCGGGTATCCTCGACGCCGTCTGGCCGAAACGGCGATGTTTCGAATCCAAACCCTATTTGGCGATAAACTGAGAATCATCGCTGCTTTGATACCCAAGCCTGTTGATCGCTACGATAAACGGGATGGGCGGCCTTCATCTGATTTGTGCAACAAAGCCCCAGCAGATTGCCAGAATTTTTCCACTATTGATTTACCATGTCTCATTTACCCTCGGAGACTTCGGGCCATGTCGCAACTTCGCTGTCTGCACGTCCTGCTGGGCATGACGATTCCGCTCGCGCCCCTATCCGTGGCTTTCGCCTGTGGTCCATTCCTACCCAGCCGCATCCTGATCGAGAACGATGCCGCCTTTCTCGAGCTGCCTTACTCCACCTTCGCCTACGAAGCCAAACGGGTGCCGACGCCGTATCCGCCGCCATTCCGCGCTGTCGCTCCGGCCATGACTGAGGGCGATACGCTGGGCAATGCCCAGGTGGCGCAGACCGAAGCCATCGACCTGGAACAGCTGACTCAAGCGCTGACGGCGATCCAGCCCGATCCCGCCAAGCGGGACAAGATTCTGGCCGACTATGGCGCGGTGCGGCGAGCGCTGGCGGAGCACGCCCAGAAGGTGGTAGCGCGGGAGGAACAACTGTGGAGCGGCATGACCGACGCCACGCGGCCACCGGAAATCGTATTGACGGCAGCGCTGGCCGTTCCCGAGGGGTTGCCGGGCGAATTTGCCGATTATCTGCGCGGCGCTATTGCCTATCACGGCAAACAGACCGCCGCAGCCCGGCAAGCCTGGCAAGATCTGCTAAACCGGCCACCCGAGCAACGCCGGCAGCGATCGGTCTGGGCCGCCTACATGCTGGGTCGCAGCTATCTCGGCGATAACCCCAGCGAGGCGCTGCGCTGGTTCCAGCAGACTCGCGAACTGGCGCAGCAGGGTTTCCCCGATCCGCTTGGGCTGGCTGCCGCCAGTCTCGGCTGGGAGGCCCAACTGGCGCTCAAGCAGGGTCACTACGCTCCGGCGCTGGAACTGTTCCGCGTACAACTGGAGGCTGGCGATCCCGCTGCACCGATTTCGCTGTTGCTGGCAACGCGCCATGCCGCCGCCGATGCCGATGCCAATGCCCGCACCGCCTGCGCGCAGAACCCGACCGCGCGCCGTCTGGTAACCGGTTACCTGGTGTCCGCCAGTCTGTTGAAGGGTGATGCCAAGGTGGCGGCCTGGCTGGACAGCTTCAAGACCGTGGATGCGCCGGTCGAGGACGCCGACCGATTGGCCTGGGCCGCCTATCAGGCCGGCAATTTCGACTTGGCGCAGGGCTGGCTGGCCAAGGCGTCGGCCCAGGCGCCGAT